>JAKSLJ010000034.1 GCA_024401275.1 Bacteroidaceae bacterium
TGTCCACGAATTTACCACGAATTTATTCATTAATTCTTTTCTTTGTCTTCGTATGAGACATACTCGTAATCGCTATCTACATCGTCGTCGTACAGAAGCTCCATGCCCTTGTCAAGTAGAACGCACTCGTTGGTTTCTTCAATCCATGCATAACGCTCGCCCTGAAGACTACTACATCCAAAGTTTATAAGCAGGCCGATTGGACGCTTAGTGAGTCGCATATAGTTGAAGAGTTGAGCGCGATGGGCTGGTATGAGTTCTTTTACGGACTTCAACTCTACAACTATGTCATCTACGACTATGTCCATTTTGTATTTCTTGTCGAGAAGATGATGCTTGTAGTAGCAGTTGATTTCCTGCTCTCGTTCATTATCAATGCCCCTGTCCTTCAATTCCAGATGCAGTGCCTCTTGGTAGATAGGCTCAAGAAGTCCCCAATTGAGCTCGGAATGCACGCTCATTGCGGCTCCGATGATTTTGTAAACAGTATCTTTATATTGTTTGTAATCCATTAATTTTCGATTAAATTTACGGGTAATTCACGGGCATTTACGTTAGCCGAAGGCCAAATGATTAACCGCATTTTGTTTGACGTTGGTGCGCCAATGGAGACTCAGGGAAACACTTTCTTCCTTTGGTAGGAAAGAATCTTGGTGTTTCAATTCCACAAGCGCATTGCAACCATCGTCTTCAACAGGAATGTTTTCGCCTCCTTTGACTGCCAATGACTCAACAAATCTTAATGCTTCCTCCAAATCCTTATCCATGCAGTTTGGAGTATCCGCATATTGACCACGTGACAGGAGGCTATTGGCATACTCTATGACCTTTTCCTTTAGCAGGACAAGGTTCATCGTGTTACCTTTCGGAATATCTATGGAAAAGTCAAGTGTTTGCATAAATCGCTGTCAAAAATTAGTTTTATAATCGTAACTGACCTCAAGGCCTGCTTATTGATTGTTGAACTGGGTGATGATCTTATTAAACATATCTTCTTCCTGATTCCATTCTGAACCAGCTAAAGAATATGCCGTATACTGTCGAACATCTTCTTTGAAGAGTATAGGGGGCTTAAATAGGTCTTGCCAAAATCTTAATCTCTATTGTATAATTCCGTGCGCAAAGTTACGAAAAAACTTACAAAAAGGTCACTGCTTGCTCAACGCAAGTCTTGATATGCGGCGAATTTATAATTTATATCAAAATTCATTAATCTCATTGGGAATGTTGATGATTTTATGTCGTGTGGAATGGCGATGATATTATTATCTCGTGGGGAAAGTGGGGAAAGTGGGGAAACTAGACAATGTTAGAACTTCCACATGTTCCACACCTTCCCCACGAGGTATAATAATTGTGTTCACTTACTTGTGGCCTTGGTAGCATCGAAAACTGACGGCGTCGTTTTAATCTCTCCGTCAGAGAGATTTTTATTATATTTATTATTATTTATTCCTATGCTGTCGTTTTGCTTGCTGAGATGCATGTTGTTTTGCTTGTTGATGTGCGTGTTGTGATGGTGGTGATGGCTGTCTTTTGGGTGTTTGTAGAGGCTTGATAACCAGCGGAATACATGATTCTTGTGGGCGTGCGACTGCATGTTGTTTTGCTTGTTGAGATGCGTGTCGTTTTGCTTGTTGAGTTGCGTGTTGTCCGATGTCAGATGGAAGATGTGACGCAAAGGCGACCTGTGCCACGCGGTGGGACGCATAGTAATCCTATGAGTTATGCCCCATTTTCTTACTAGAAGCTGTAAGTTTTCTTACTAGAAAAAATATTTTTTCTTATAAGAAAATCTTCGGTTTCTTATAAGAAAATGAATCGTCTCCCTAGGCGGGACAATTCGTAAGGCGGGGAAATACAGATTGCTTGTCCCTTTTTTAGTGATTTTCTATTCGTTGGATAGAATAAAGCTGAGAACTGCATATGCAACAAAGAAAGATGTTGTTGCTATTGATATCGGATAGCAAAAATGTTAAAGTTTTATTAAATAAGTAGGTGTGCAGTTTGTCGTTCCGATTTAGTTTTGATTTATATAACTTGTAGGGCGAGGATTTCCGAGCCGTTTTTCAAAGGTTCGCAGAAGTGCGGCTCGGAAATCCTCGCCCTACAAATAGGAAACAATTATAAATCTCACTAAAATCTATACTGATAACTGCACACCTACTTAACGATAGAAACTTGTTCATTAAATCTGCCCTTAACCAAATACTTGGTCTTCAAACAAAATACAGCGACTATCAACTTATGTGCTAAGTGATAGTCGCTGTCGTTGCGTATTAGGCGCAAACTGGGAGTTCGCGCTTATTCTTCGTCGTCTTCGATGATTCTGTGATCAGTGCGCTTGGAGAGTGCGTCTGAACCATCGCCTTCACCGGAAACGGCAAAGTTGAGAAGTCCTTCTATAGTGAGATTAAATACTACAAGACGTGGTTTAATGTATTCTTTCATTATCTTTTCCTCCGCGATTACTTGTTAAACATCTTTTTACCGTTCACAATAACGATGCCCTTAGCGTTGGCATTTACTCGCTGACCAGCAAGGTTGTAAACAGCACCATTGTTCATCTTCACATTCTCAACAGAAGAGATTCCTGTAGCATCCTCATCATCAATGACCAATGAGATTATCTTTATGTTTGCTTCCTTGGCAACAGGGATGAAACACTTACCTGCCGCGAGAGAACCGCTTGTGAGTTTCTTGAAGCATACATTGCCATTATTAACACCAAGATAGAAATAATCAAACTCGTCGCCATCGCTATCATATAGAACCTCATCCTTAGCTTGGAGCATAGTCTCAAAATCGGCAGCTTCGCTTACGCGTGGAATCTTGTGTGTCCCCTGTGCTCCATGTACTATTATTGGCTTATTTGCAGGAACCTTTGCTTGCTCAGCTGCAATCGCATTAGAACCGTTAAGTGCACTTATTGAATAAGCTGTAACGTCTGTTCCTGTAAAGTCAAGGTTGCATGGAACTACGAGTGTCGCATATTCATACTGACCGATAGTGATTGAATAAGTAGGTGAAGTAGTGTAGTATGCTGTTGAGCCACCTGAGATTTTTTCAAGGGTTGGGTCGAAATATTGAGTGCTTCCCGCAGTGAGGTTCGTTGTAGAGAACATCTTGAAAACCTTAGGATTTGCATTATTATCAAATGCGATTGCACGATTTGAATATGTGCTCAACATGCGAGTAGTGCCATCTTTTGCACCATCAGAGAATGTGAAATAGTATTCTGATGAATTACCTTGAAGATAATAGCTGTAATTGCTGCTTGAACCTGTTCGAGTGCAATTGAGGTATTTTACTCCATTATCCTCGTAAGAAATTGAATACTGATTTGTGCTGTCTTCTTTCTTGGCAATTGTGTAGGCATAGGCTTCTGCGCGGTTAGTAGTAACTGTAACTTGATTTACTGTTTGACCAGGAGCTACAGGCTTACCTGTCATATAATACTTAGTTCCATCCACATCAGCATAGATAAGGAACTCGCCTTCGTCAGAAGAACCACCTTCACCTTCTTCTACACGCTTATATACTGCATAGAGAGTGATGTCTTCTGTTGGCATGTATTTGCTTCCTGAAAGAGAAACGAGACTTGGTTTGCTTGTGCTTTCTGGGTCAACTTCTGATGTTGTCCAACCGTCAAATGTATAGCTACCAACAGCCTCAACCGTAGGAGCAGTAACACCTGCGCCTGTTGTTTCCTCACGAACTTCAGTTTCCTCTCCATCTACGCTGAAAGTAACAGTATATTTTGGAGCGAAGGTCAGCTCATAAGAAGCTGTTGCTGGAGCATAATCCCAAGTTGCGTAAGTCTTACCTGTAATGGTAGTAGTACCATAGCCTATGAAAGTGATTGCGCCATCAACTATTGCCGCAACATCTGTGTTACTTGATGTGAGTGATGTTACGTTTCTGTCATCTTGTACTATTGGAGTAGGGAGTTTGTCAAGTTCATCCTTGTCGATAGTTACGCTTTCTTCACTCCATGTGAATGTAGGGACATTTCTGTAAACGACAAGTTCGTAAGTAGCTTCACCTGCTGTGTATTCATCTGTAGCTGGAGTTGTAGCCTTAACAGTTACAGCACCCTGAGTCTCTGTAGAGAGTTTCTTGAGAGTAAGCTTTCCTGTTGCAGGATCAATAGTTGCTACTTTGTCAATATTCTCTTCCTTTTCATATACAAGGGAGTAAGTAACTTCTGCATCAGTAGCCTTGGTGAGGGTTGGTTCTGCAAAGTCTTCAGAGCCTACAAGGATACGAAGCTCAGGTGCTGAGAATGCAAGAGCAGCGTCCTTGAGGAAGTAGACGTCAAACTCTTTGTCGAATTTGTTGTTGGCATCATCAAAGATAGATACATAATAGGTCTCTGTTGTAGAAACTTCGACAGATATGGTTGTACCAGCTTTCTCATCATAGTTCTCGCTTTCATTGAGATAGTTAATCTTCACACCATTACCGGTGAAGGTTACCGTAGGATTCTCTGCAGAAACGGTTCCGCTCTCAGGAGTCATTGTGATTGCTGGATCAACTACCTTGATGGTGTAGGTGATTGCGTTTGATGCATTGTATTCGTCGGTTTCAGCAGTTTGAGCAGTCACAACGTAAGTGCCAGCAGATTCCCAAGCAGGCTGACCGTCAACAACAATCGCATCACCGCTGATTGAATAAATGATGGTTGAAGGACCAGAATTTGTCAAGTAAGCTGTAGGATATGACGAGAATTCATAATCGTTACCATTGAAGATAGTATAAGATTCTTTTGTGCCGTTTGCCCAAGCAATCACAGGAGTCTTTTTGCTAATGTTAAGAGTGATAGTACCAGTAGTCTCAAGGTAATTGCCGTTAGCAGCTGCGGTCACGTTGATGGTTGCTTCGCCTGCACCTGTTGCTAGGAGATAGTTGCCGTCAATCTGAACAGCTTCGCTTGTACTGCTGAAAGTTACAGCACCAGCATAGTCGTTAGGAAGGTTGAGATAAGTCTTAAGGTCTGCAATCTCATCTCCTACGAAGAGGTCAGCAGACGCTGTCTTTATGAGGTTGGATATTTCTTGCGCGCCAGCTTTGACGATAGAAACTTCGTCAAGGAAGAAACGGTTGTTTGCTTCTTGTTCTCCTTCAAATTTTACCCTTGATGTAGTTGTAAGACTTGTAAGAGTCACAGTGTATTCTGTCCATTCTCCCTTTTTGAGAGTTATCGTTGAAGGAGTAATAGTGCCACCGCCCTCAATAGACAATTTGAGGGTTGTACTTTCGCTATTTCCATTCCATGCTGCTGCTTTGAACGTCATTTCTGCATCACATGCAACGCCTAAAATTGGAGTTTTTGCCCAGCCTTGACCCGAACCTGTTCCAAATTTTGCACATTTGTTAGCACCACTACCTTTATCATTATCCCAACCATCATTATCAAATTTGATGGTGCTACTAGCAATTGTGCCTGACCACTGATTATCGTTACCACCAGTTCCATCGTTGGTGTCAAAAGACTCATAGAAAATCTCGTTTGCAGGTCGAGAGTTAGCTAGGACGGTTACATCAATTGTTTTGCTTATCGCATTGTAGTTTGTTGTCGCAGAACCTGATACTGTGAGAGTTGTAGAACCTGCTGCAACACCATTAACAGTGATAACCTTTCCGGAAATAGTTGCTTTAGCTGTACTTTCTGCATTAGAAGAAACTGATAACGTTCCGTCGTAGTTGGTGGTAATTGTAGCTGTAGCAGTACTGCCCGCATTTACTGACACTGAAGCAGGTTCAACAGACCAAGACGCATCAACTGGGGTAGAAGGAGTTGTACCTCCTTCGTTGATATAATACTCTACCTTAGATACCTGCACTAAGCCATTGCTTGAACCTTTTTTACAATCAAAAGAAATTTTGTAGAACTTGTTAGCGGCAGGACTGCTAATTGTTACAGTCTGAGTTCCTGTACTTTTTGAAAATGTACCTTCTGAAGTTGTACAGTTGCTTGCTGACGTTCCTGAGTATAGGGTAATACTATTTACAGAAGTTGCGGTAATTGCGTCAATGGTAACCGCAATCTTAGTGACTGCCTTGTCAATAGCTGCGTTTGTGGTAATCGTACCTACTGAGGCATTAGTCTTGTTACCTGTTTTTATATAGTCCCAACCATTGTTGTTGTTATTGAAATTAGTAATATCTACTTGAAAGCTGTTTGTTGTTGAGCTAAAGGAACCCGTGTAACTCTGAACTCCAGTAGAAAAACTACTCTTTGTAAAAGCTGCAGTCTTATAGACAGCATCCTCCGCCCAACTCGCACCTACTCCAAATAGCAGGCACATCATGAGCAGCCATGATTTAAGATTAAGTAAATTTTGTTTCATATTTATTTAGTTTTTTGTTTTGTCTTTTTGTTGAGAGACGATGTCCCTATTAAGGCGCAAAATTACAAAAAAGCAAGCTAAACAGCCCGTTGATAGCGCAAAAGCCTTGGAAAACATCCGATTGCTTGACTCAAGTTAATTCTTGCTTCTCTGCTACGTATAATCTAGGCGCGTATCTGTTTTCCAAGATTTCTTTTTGTTTTTGCTCGAAGATTTAGAGCCCCTTGATAAGGGGCGGCTATAATGCAGGGTTACTTCACCAAGTAAGTTTCTTTTATTTCTTATCCCGTTTCTTTGAGCTACATATAATCTTTGTGACGTATCTGTTTTCCAAGATATTCTTTTTGTTTTTGCTCGAAGATTTAGAGCCCCTTGATAAGGGGCGGCTATAATGCAGGGTTACTTCGCCAAATAAGTTTCTTTTATTTCTTATCCCGTTTCTTTGAGCCATATATATCCTTCGCGCGATACCGGCTCAGTAAACTTCGCCCTACATTGCGGCAGTTGGTGCTGTGAGGGCACCGCACCGCCATAATAATGCTTATGCAAGTAATACTATAAGCTCGGTGCCTTCTACATCGACTTAATCAACGGTCTTGAGTCACTCGGCGACTACATCCTCAATGTCGTTCAGACAAAGGCAAGGCAGACTAGAATCTAACGCTTGCAAAAAAGAGCCTCATGGTTGCCCATGAAGCTCTTTATAATTTGCTGTTTTGGTTTATTCAAATCTAATCATATCTGCCAGTTGCAGGAAGTAGTCGTTCGACCAGATGTCAAGTTCGCGATCATTCTCTATGTATGTGAGAACGTCTTGCTTGACGAGGTTGATGTCTGTGGATGATAGCTTCTCTCGCAGAGCCGTCAGGTATTCCTCCTTGCTAACATCGTTTCCGCTAAACTCCCGAATGCGCTCCTGCAGATGCGTGAAATCCAATGGTACTTGGTTTCGTACGTACCATTCGAAATCATACCAATCTCGTCCCTTGATACGGCGTTGCCATGCACGATAGACAAGGGCATGCATCTTGCCGGCATAGAGATCGGGGAGGGTGAAGCATCTTACGGAAAATGAGTATGGTTGCATGAGCAGTTTCTGTTCGGTAGAGAATAGAAGTGGTGGATTGGTGTCAAGTTCTATCTTCACCTTCATCATCTTTCGCGTTTGGAACTTGATGTCATACGCCTCGGTGTCTTCCTTAAGAAATGCCGACTCTACACGTCCGAAGATTTTCTTGTCCTTCTTCACAATCTCTACAGGCATACCTAATGTCTTGAACTCGTCAACGATGGCATCGAAGTAGTTCTCTATGTGTATCTGGTCGTTCTTTTCCGTGAGTGAGAAATCCATGTCTTCGGAGTATCGTCTCAAACCATGGAAAATACGCAAGCAAGTGCCACCATAGAAGGCTGCATGCTCAAAGAATCCTCCGCGATTTAATCCTGCAAGTGCCACCTTCTGCATAACCTCACGTTGTGCACTCGTTAGTTCATTATTTGTTTGTGGATGATATTGTTCAACCAATTCGTCAAACATACTCATAACTGTTCTATTATTTTAATAAGGTTTGTAAGTGTACTTTTCTTTCTGCCACATTCAGCACATTGGCGTATAATCTCTGTGTCAAAATGCTCAAGCTCATCCGTGTCGAACCGGAGATCTTCCTCAAGGTAGCGTTTAAGGGCTATGATGGAAAGATTCGGTACGTATGGGTCTGCGAGAATCATGTCACAGAGTGCTTTCTCGCGTGTTGCAATCAGGAAATTAGCTCCGTCATTCATTGCCGTACTGATGCCAATGTGAAAGTATTCCTCTGGTACTTGTATGTAGGTGAACCTACCAAGTTTGTTGCTAAAATCGCGGCTTCGCTTTACTGTTACTGCGGTCATGCTATAAACACGCTCGGGTATCAATCCGTAGTAACTCAATGCCCATTGCAACGATACGTATGACGGACCATAGATATGGTTGGAACAGATGGGCATTGAAGGTGGAAAGCCGAAGTCGCTGCCATCTACCACATAGAGGCCACGCTTCAGACGAATAATCTCGCCTGAGCGCTCCATGCTGGCTAATCTCTTTGCAGTATCGGCAAAATCTCCTATTTGTTTTATTATGATTTTGCCACTGACAGGAGTATTCCTAAATGTCTTTATTACCTCTGCGTTCATTACTTGTGTCTGTTTTTTCGGTGCAAAGTTATAAAAAAATGCACAGAAAAAAGAGTTTTTCTCCGTTTTCTGTGCAAATATTGATAACTTTCTTGTTTTATATATGCTTCTTCATATCCTCTCCTTCTACTCCTGCGTAAAGTTCTACGAGTTGCTTGCCAGTTCCTTTATAATGCCGTCGGCGAGACCTTCCGCCGGAACGACGATATCTTCTGCGCCCGTTATCTCCGCAATCATGAGGAATATCTGTGCGGCAGGTACGATTACATCTGCGCGGCTTTCGCGCAGATTGAAGCGCAGCATTCTTTCCTCCACGTATTTGCAATTAACGAGAAAGTTTGTTGCAGATACGCCATTTTCGTGATTATGAATGATTTGTTTTTCTAAGTGGTTTCAGCTGTGAACAACCAATAGATTTTGCTATATTACTACGGTAACTATAAAAAAATACTACTTACCGTAGTAGTTTTAATGCATTTTCTTGCTGGAATGATAATATTTTTGTACTTTTGCATCCAAATTAACAAGGTGAATCTATGGCAAATACAATCATAGGAAGAAAAAAGGAATCCATATTACTCAATGAACTATATAATAGCAACAAGGCAGAGTTTATTGCTGTATATGGAAGAAGTACTGACAGATCTCTGTAATTGCGATTTTGTGCGCAGATATACGGCTTTTGGAAAAACAGAGCGCGATATGATGTACCAACTCACAGACCTCTATACCTTGTTTTATTTGCGTTTTGTAAAGTCCTATAACGGAGGTGACGAACATTACTGGAGTCACAGACAAACTGACATTACATCATGGCAAGGCTACGCATTTGAACAAATCTGTCTTCACCACATACAGCAGATAAAACGTAAATTAGGTATAAATGGAATACTCAGTAATGTTTGTACATACTCTTGGCTTCCTTTTACCGATAAGAATGAAAAGCAACACCGTGGAGGACAGATTGACCTCATTCTTGACAGAGGAGACAAGAAATCCGTAAATTGTAAATGTAATGGTGATTATTTCTGATATACGCGACAGATTGAAGAACGTAGACCTTCATTTCTATGTGATAATTCTCTGGGTAGTTGTGCTAGCGAGAGTTTTGTTTGCCTTTGGAGACACGCTTCTGGACATTGATTATTCGGAGGGAGATGATGCTATTCCGTATGTCCTGCTGGCTGGAATATGTGTCGTTTATGTAATTGTCTGGTACATGAAAGGGCGTGATCCAAAGAAGCCTACCGTCATTCCGCAATATGACAACCCGCTGAAGTCCATCAATCCTTCGCTGGCTGGGCATCTTGTGGGTTGCTATTCTCGCAGAACTCCTTCCGCAATGCTCTCTCTTATAATGAAAGGAGCCGTAAAGCTTAATGTCATAAATGAATATGAAAGAGAATACATTCGCACCAATCTGGCTCTTGGCACGCTCGACGAGATAGAACGCTTCATGCTCAATGAATACTTCAAGGACTCTGACACCCTCAGAAACAATGATGTCCGTCAGCGGAAAGCGATGCACGAGGCATACAGAGCTACTGAGAACCATATAATAGATAAGGCAAAGAAAGCTTTTCCTTTCATCGTAAATGACACTATGGCTGCGGTTTTTGTGCTGATAAATCTTGTAGTTGCTATGGGATGTGCTTCTCTGAATATCCACATGGAAACATTCTTTGCCGTTTCTGCCATGGGACTTCTCGCCTTGTTCGTCTTTCTTTATTTTCTCGGAAAAGAGAGTCAGCAGAGTGTTGAGAGCAAAGCTTTGGTTGAAGGCTACAGGATGTATCTTGACACAGCGCTGCATGATGTGAAGGAAATGGAGCGTCTGCTACCTTATGCCGTAGCTTTTAATCTGGAAAACGACTGGCTGCATAAATTTGGATTGTATGCTAAAGAGGCGAAATACAACCCAGAGTGGTGCAAACTTCCTGACGGTTACGAAATGGATTTTGACACATTCAAACGTATCATAAAACATGTTGTCGTGAACTTCAATAGTTGAGAAAAGTTGAGAAAACAGAAAGTGCGTTGAAGGGTAGTTGCTTATACCGTTCAACGCACTTTTCTTCTTGTTTAGTATTATCCTTTTTTATTTCTTGAAGAATTTCTTTATCTGACTCATGCTCCATAAGAATCCGCCAACCATAAAGGCGAGTCCAAGAGCGAGAAGCCCGAGAGAATCCCACGAGAATCCGTCCTTGCTCAGTATGGAAGCCATGGCGAATGTGAGAACTATGCCCACCAAGAATGATGCCAGTGCCCAGAAACTGTCTTGCAAGAACTCAAGGATGTCGCGTAGCTTATACTCGTTCGACTTTTCTATTTCTCCACCACAATAAGGGCAGGTAACGGCGTCAGAAAGCTCAATTACCTTTCCGCAGTGTGGGCAAGTGTTTACAGTGAATAATCCCATGGTAGTCTCTTAGAGAGCCTTTGAAACTTCGAAGATGCTCTTGATGTCTTCGCGACCATTCTTCTCAACCCATACGCGACCAATGCTCAAATCAATCTTCTTTACAGTGTAGCCATCGCTGTATGAATCTACTACAGCAACAGAAACCATGTCGCCTTCCTTATATTCAGGAACCAATGGAATAACCTTCACATTTTCCTTCTTTGCAGCATAGATGTGGTCTGCAAAACCAAGAACGAGAACCTTGTCGTCAGCAATGTTGATGCAAGTAGCTTTCTTCCACTTGCCGTCCTCAAAGTAAGCAACAGGAGCACCTGGCTCGAGTTCGCCGTTAGTGAGAACCTTGAATGAGTTTGGCTTGAGCTGGTCAACGAACTTCTCAGCGAAGCCAGTGCCGTCGCCCTTGTAGTTGAGGTCGAGATATACAGTTTTAGGAGCATCTGCAGAAGCGTCGTCAGTTACGAGAGCACGCTGCATGCCAGAACCTGACTGCCACCAAGTGAGCACAATGTCACCCTTCTTTGCTGTCGCACCCTTTGGAAGAGGAATACAGAGAGCAGTAGGAGTCTTGCCGTTTACCTTGCCGTCAGTAACGTCATTGTAAGTGTCATGATAGAAAATCATAACCTCTCTTGTGAGGTCTTTCTTTTCCTCAACCTTCTTTGGATAGAATGTGTAAGGAGCAAGGTAGTACTGACCAGCTTCAAACTCAAGGTCAATAGTCTTAGGGAAGTCCCAAGGGTAGTCGTTGTAGTTGTCAGCAGCAGCTACCTCAGTGTTTGTAGAATCGCCGCCTTCAGCAGCCTTGTCTGTCTTGCCACCGCAGCTAGCAAGAGTGAATGCCATAGCTGCAAAGAGAATCAATGACTTTTTCATAGTTGTTTTTGTTAGTAATGTTAGTATTGGTTAGATTTATTCGGTGTAATATTGGTTTGGGTTTACTGCTGCAAATATAAGTAATTAAATTCGTTATTCTTGCGTTTTTGAAGAAAAAAGCAAAAAAATCTTCCTTATTAATACTATTAAGGAATAAATAGTGTCAATCTGTTTCTTTTTTTCTTCATTTCCCTTTCTTATTAATGTATTTTTACTAACTTTGCAGAGTCTTACACACCGAAAGGCACAGCAGAATAACCATCAACCCTGCAAATAACCCGTTCCCGAAAGTCTCGCTTTCGGGCAAAAAAAAACAATAACCCAATGAAACAATTCAGAACTAACCTCCTCGCAACCCTCTGCCTTCTTCTCTTTTCGGGCACCGTTTCAGCCACTAAGTTTCTCGAAGCACGAATCGTTGACAAGGACTACCTTCTCCTACACTTCCGCGATGGAGAAGTGCATTACCGTGACAGCGGAACCGGCGAAAGTGCGTTTCTCGGACATTCATTCGCCGAAGGAGACGATACATTGGTCGTCTTCGGACAGCGACTAAATGCACAGCGCGCTGTCATAGTAGACAATTGGACCGTCTCTTCTAACAACGATAAGTCGTGGGGAAAGAAGACGCCAATCTCCGTTTTCAGGAAAAGCAAGCCGATGAACACTGACCACACCCTCTCCAGCGAACTCGACCACTGGCTCTTCCTGCGTCTCCCACAGCCTATGAAGCAAGGCTGCACATACAGCATACAGATGCCTTCAGACATCGGTCTTGAGGCTGATGCAACCAACAAGGCAGAAGTGAAATACGACATCTACAGCTCACCTTCTGAGGCTGTCCATGTCAACATCATAGGCTATTCGCCAAAACAGCCGATACATGCAGCCGACCTTTACCTTTGGATGGGCGACGGCGGACAGCGCGACTATTCTGCATTCGAAGGAAAGCGCGTATGGCTCTATAACGTTAAGACAGGAAAGACAAAGCAGGTCGGAAAAGTCAAGTTCTGGAAACATGCTGCTGAGTCAAAGCATGAAGCCAACAAGAAGAACGACACAGGTTCCGATGTTTGGACCATTGACTTCGCCTGCACTCAGTCCGGTCGCTATCGCCTCGTAGTGGAAGATGTTGGTTGCAGCATGGACTTTGACATCAGTAACGAAGTCTATTTCGAACCTTACCATTACTCAGTAAGAGGTTACTACTATATGCGACTCGGCGAGAAGCCGAATCCTAACATCTCTCCAGTGCCACGCCAGCCGGCTTTCATTCCTGAGGACGATCCTGTCGGTCTCACTGTTTACATAACAGACCTTCAGCCATGGCATCCTGACTGGCGAAAGCATCGTGGCGATGTGTGGGACGAGCCTCACTTCAAGCCTGCCAAGGAATCTTTCTTCTGGCAGCATCGTTTGCCTGGAAACCCAGTTAATGTGAAGGTCAAGGGCGGACATTCCGATGCCTTCGACTGGGATCGCCATCTGGCACATGTCAGCAATATCTACGACCTCTTGCTGCCATATTTGCTCACTAACGGCCGCATCACCGAGGACAACCTCAATATTACGGAGAGTGGCAATGGCATTCCGGACATCGTTGACGAGGCGAGAAACGAGGTGGACTTCTTCCTCAGCATCCGCGACAGTGATGGCGGATACAGCCAGGGAGTAACAAATCCTTCCCAGGAGTGGAGCATCATGTTCCAAGCCGGCAGTACGACCATTGCAGCATGGGCTAATGCGGCAAACTGCGCTATGCTTGCCGACTGTTTCCGCGTGATGGGCAACGACTCGCTGATGCAGTACTATCGTGATGAGGCTATAACCGCATACGAATATGCTTCCCGCCAACAGAACCAACAGCTCGACGATTCGCAGCATATTGGAGATGGTGCTATGAAAGGACGCGACTTCCGTCAGATGGCAGCGGCATATCTTTATAATGTCACTGGCGATACCAAGTGGGAAAAGATCATGGCTGAGGGAAGCATCGTCAAGAGCCCACAGTCACGCATCTGGAATCAGCGTAATGGATACCAGATTTGGGGCACGGCAGCCTACCTTATCTGTCCTCACGAGCGTCACTATCCGGAGCTGTATAGTAACATGAAGAGCAGTGTGTGCTTCGAAGCAGACGAGAACCATGTCAAGCCAAGTTCTCTCCGACCATCACGACGCACTACAAACGATGCCCGTTGGCAGACCTCCGAGAATCTTCAGCTTCTTATGCTCGCCCATTATGTTACGACAGATCGTAGCAAGCGACAGCAACTTGAGCATGCTATGTATATAGATGCCGACTGGTGCTTGGGACGCAATCCTTCAAACACAGTGGAAATGACTGGTCTTGGACAGCGCCACATTACCGACTGCTACACAACAGGTCGCAACGATGGCGTTCCAGGTTCACACCCGGGTCAGACGCCATTCAATGGAACAGAGACATGGTCTCCGGGCAATGGAGGTGACGCACGAATTCTCCTTAACCGTTGCTATCCGGATTGGAATGCCGGAGGATGGCCTTCACAGGAGTCTTTCTTCAATCAGCGCTATATGTGGGTAAACGGTGAGTTTACACCGCGTGAAACAATGCGTGGCAAGATGGCTCTCCTCGGTTATCTTTGGGGCATCAGATAGGCAGCAACTCTTGCTCATCAGGAGAAGACTATAATTAAATAATGAGGGCGTGTCTGTTACTGTGAGACGCCCTCTTTGTATCAATAATCATAGAGATCCGGCACATCATCAGGTTGACGGCGGTGCATTAACTGGTCCCAGTTAGACAGACACTTCCTGCCCACATTGTTCATGGCACGCTCCACGATTGTCATGTATTCCGCTCTGCTCATGCCTGGAGCCATATGGTGGAAAACAAAAAAATAAGATATTTGGGTTTATGTCTTATTCCTATTCGGTGCATTCTTAACAACAGCATCTTTATTCATGCCTCCAATAGGAGTTATAGCATCAAGTGTTATTACTGTATTCGGGATAATTTCAGTATTAATTGCAGTTGTTTTAGCCATCCAAACACACTATGTTATAGAAGTGCATTTTGGTGAAAACAAGTCATTCATATGGAAACCAACGAAAGATGATTAATCACTTATCTTTATGTATGATGGGAACTTTGCGGTGTTATCTGTAGATTTCCCATTTATTATTTGCATATTCCAAATATTAATTCTAACTTTGCACCCAATCAAACTTATAACATATATGGAAAAGGTATATATATTGCAACACCACCTTCATTATGTTGAAGAAGAAGGTTATGTTTCTGATGTTTACACTGATGTATTTGGAACATTGGAAAAAGGTTATAACCAGATATTTTCAACTTATGAGAATTATCTTTCAGATGGTTGGCAATTGGATGAAGAAACAGCCGTTGATGAAGATGATAATGGATTATTAAAGCGTTATGACCTCATATTCATCCAATCCAATGGAATAACCAAGAATTTGGAATTAACGCTATTTGAGAAGGAAGTTATTAACAATTCAAGCATTTTGTAATATGGAAGAAAAGAAAGTTTATGTTGTGCAAGAATTGGGTTATAATACAAACGGATATATTGACCCGTCTGTAGATACCACTGTATATGAAAGCAAAACGGAAGCACTTTATTATTTCTATGAACGGTTTAACGAATATATGGAAATGAAAGAAGAAGAGTGGCGAGTAGCAGAAAACACACCTAGTTACGGAGAATTAAAAAGGGTTGTTTTATGGAGTGATGAAGCAGATGAAGTAAGATTAACCGTTAAAGAAGAAATGTTGTGTGATGAAGAAGTGGATGATAATGAAACTCGTGTTTATCCAATATTTATCTATTACGGACAAGAGGATTATGATGGTTATTGTGATGAATTTGGCACTTACATCAAAAACACAAGAGTTGAAATCTGTTTGGGCAGAGAAATGGCAGAAGATATGTTCCAATATGATTTGTCAGAAAGAAGAGACAATTATAGAGGGGTTATCAAGGAAGCAGAACCAACTAATTTTAATGATGAAATGATTGTGATGGTTGAAAGAAACACCTTTGATGACAAGATTAATGTTTCAATTCCCGAAGGTAACTATAGGGAAGTAATAAAGAAAAATGATGGTGAAGTGGTAAAAGATACAGATGAAGAAATTGTAATAAAGAAAGATGGTAATTACTTTTATTATGATTTCTTAAAGGCTAAAGTTAGATTGAACAATTTTCACCCCTGTATGACAATTGATTAGATGTTTGCCATAACGAATGCCTTTGAAGATGTCTTCTTGTGGAAATGCGATAGTTGTTTTGTACCTCGTGGGGAAAGTGGGTAATATGGGGAAACTAGACAATGTTAAACCTTCCCCATGTTCCACATATTCCCCAAGAGATTAATAAAAATAGGAAGTAATATACTATTTGGCACAACGCTGATTATAAACAAAAACCAAGATACACCCCTTGAAGAGTATGGGTGCTTGTCAGCACCTGATGTCATGCTTCCGCTTTGTTCTTATAAGAGCGAGCTCTTAACGCCCAAACCGAAAGCATAACATCACCTTCTTAACGAAGGCTTTCATACTCTTCAAGGCGATAAACCGAAGATAAACATTCGCGGTTCGATTAGGAGGGCATCTGTTGTTTTTTTCTTTTTAACGTGAATTATCGTGAAGGTTCTCTGCACTAAAGGCAGAGCATCGCAAGCGCTGAGCGCAGCTCGGCGACCGATAGGGTAAGCCAATTATCGTAAATATTTCTTTATAAGCAGCATAAATAAATTTCGAAAATTAATGTTAAAATTGCGGTATTTTCTTCGCTCATTATATATTTGTCTAAGGTGCTCAGGCGAGACCTCCGCTTGCGCCTGAGGCTTTAGCCGAAGAAGCTCGGAGTCCGTTAGCCGAAGGCAAAATATTTAAGTATCAGTCATTTATTGTTGACTATCAGGGGGAAAAGTTAAGTAAAATATAGATTATCGGCAAAAAAACTAAAGAATTCTTGCACAAATCGTTTTTTTTTCTTAATTTTGCCGCAATATAGCATGTTATGCTTACACAATCATAAGTGATTCCCCTATACATTTATATAATGAAAATTACCCAATAATCTAAAAATGCAGACCTTAAAAGACTTTAGGACATTCCTTGATTGCGAATATGACAAGATTGCATCTATCCTGCGTGAAGGTAGTTTGTTCTCTGCTGTAAAAAGCGAAGAGGCAAACATTGCGCGAGTAAAGGACAATCTGTCTCGTACCTCAAAGCTACAGCGTACCCAGCAACAAGACTTGATACAGCGAAAATACCAAGTGAAATTGGATTGTATCAATCAATTCTTGTCAAAGCTTGGAATGTCTCTCAATAATCCAAGCATGATGACTCGTGAAGACATAACACGAATCTCCGGATTGCTTAAGGAGATGATTGGATTGGTAGATGAACAGAAAACACGCGAATTGAACGATGTCATTTCGCAAGCAGATACCAAGACCCAGACTCAGATAGACGAATATACAGAGCGCACCAGTGCTGTACTTGACAAGCATATTCATGATGCCCAGGCAAAGATGTACGAGCTGCTCCGTAAGCTTGAGCCTCTAAACGACTATTATGAGACCGCCTCAATAGATGCTCCAATTTGGGATCAGCTGAAAATAAAGTCTGCATTCCCACAGCTTGACGAGATACGTCTCGGAGAGAGTGCAACAACAGTTGAATGCAAAAACGAGCGCATCACATGCAGTGTGCCAGAGGTAGTGCCATTCTTCACACGCAACTCTCTCACGGTTGTTTATGACAAAAACGACCGAACCAAGCTAAAGAGTGTTGTGGACAATATCCTTGTTCGCGGACTTGTTTCTGCTCAGACTGGAAATGTCAAGTTCACCCTGATTGACGGAAATGGCAATGGCTCTTTGTTCTTCGACTACTTGAAGTGTTCACAGCGTACATTGGAGCTCTTCAACAACAATATCATAACTCGGACTGGCGACATAGACCGATTCCTTCTTGGTCTTTTGACAGACTATGATAGTCTTAACCAGACACGACTGAAGGGCGACACGATAAAAGTCTATAACAAGAATAACCCAAATCATACCATTCCTTACCAGATTGTGGTAATAGACTCTTTCCCAAGTGGACTGTCGTCTTCATCAATGCAGATCGTCAGTCGTTTGATACGAGAGGAAATAAATTCCGGCTTGCATTTCGTATTGCTCACCCAGAAGGAAAATCTTCAGAGCGTTTTGTCTGTCGTCCATGATACTGCATTATTTGAGATTTCATCTGGATATCAGATTCATCCTCTTATGCATGGTGTAGTGGAAAACACAATCAAGTATCTTGACCATTCATCAAAGGACATCTCATTGCTCTTCGAGGATTATTTCAATCAAGCATTCGAGTGGTGGACTGGCAATTGCGCCAATACGACTTCCATACCTTTGGGTTATGGCGATTCTGGTGTCTATAATTTCATTTTCGATGAAGAAGGTGCAGCCGACGAAGGCAGGGACGCAACGGCATTTGCAATAGTTGCAGGTTCTACCGGTTCGGGAAAATCATTCTTCCTACACAATATCATTCTTAGTGCAAGTATGATGTACACCCCTGACGACCTGAGATTCATGCTCGTCGATATGAAGAAGGTGGAATTCAAGTCATACATAGACTATAAACTGCCTCATGCGGAATATGTTGCATTGCAAGCAGACCCGGAATATGCCCTTAACATGCTCAAACTCATACAGAAGAAAGTAGATGAGCGTGCCCGACTCTTCCAGGAGAATGGAGTGTCTAACTATGCAGAGTATCGCATCCAGCATCCAGAGTCAAAGCTTCCAAGATACTTGATCATCATAGACGAGTATCAGGAAATGTTCAAGGGCAGCAAGAAGGGGGAGATCGAACGTGCTCTTGAGACGATACTCCGCACAGCCCGTGCCTTTGGATTCAACATGATCTTGTCGTCGCAGAATGTGGCGCTGAGTCCTAGCCTGCTGCTAAACTTCTCTCATCGCATAGTGATGAAGATGAAAGATCAGATGGTGATACAGGAACTTATCGGTTCGTACAGCGAGAAGAGGCCTCTTAATTTTAAGCCAGGTGAGGCTCTTATCCATGTCAACAAGAGCGAGATAATGCAGAGTTTCTTCTTGCCGCTTCCTAATTTTGCAAAGGAAGGCCAGCTCTGCCGATTTGACTACATGAAACGTATTGCAGACGCTTGGGATGCACGAACCAACGGAGAAGGCGAATACCCTATGTATGTATTCGACTTGCAGAAGCTTGCATATCTGGAAAGCAACAAGACTGTAGCAAGCATGCAGCCAGTTCCGGGCATAAAGAACATACTCTTCACTCCTGGAGAAAAACTCATGGCAGATGGCGACGACTTTATCTGTAAGATAACAGGTAGGGAAAACAATGAGAACATCCTGGTTGTGGGTGGAGATACATTTGTTTCTGCAAAGGTGGCAAACGGATGTCTGCATTCGATGCTTCCACAGTTTGCATCGTCTAGTACAGAAATCAACATCCTCAATTTCATACCGAAGGTTCGTGACGAAGTTTATTCAGCTGTTGAAAAATCTGCACATGACATACAGACGCAGTATCCACTTGCTACATACTCAACCTCAGGTTTGCAGGAATTGCTTGACCGAGTGAAAGATGAGATCGCCGAGCGAACAACGGCATTGCAACAAGGTCAGACACTCGATCCACACATCATTGCCATTTTCGGAACAGGAAATTGTCCTGAGCTTGCAAATGTGAAGAGCATAGATGAATTCTTGGGCATAGAGGAAATCAAGCGCTCGCCAGTATGCAGTTTGTTGAAAGATGTTCTTGCCGAATGTTCTATCGTTGGCATACATTTCATTATTCATATATTTAATACAGAAGAATTTGACGGAGTGTTTGAGAGCAAGGGCAACTCTATAGGCGTATTCAAGCATCGTTTGCTGTTGCAAATGAGCAATAATGCCAGCGAATACTTCTTGGAGAATTATATGAATGATGATGCTGCAAATCTGGTGAATGCAAATCTTGATGCACAGTTTGCACAAAATGTATGTCTCTACTATAATTCGGTGACCAAGTCACAAACAAAGCTCAAACCTTATGAATTCTAAAAACTTCTATTATATATATGAGCAATTCACAGTTTAGAACAGCAAATGGCATGATTGCCGACCCTAGACAGATGAGGGAATTTGTCGCAAAAATGCAGCGACAGATGGAGGATTTCACTAATACGCTTGGTGAAACTCGTGGTGCCATCCTTAAGACAAATCAGTTAGGCTTTCAAGATGGCATCTATGAAAAGTTTAACCAGGACTTCGAAGAAGATGCCAAGATAATCGGTAAGATCAATGAAGGTCTCAACCAATTCTCTGTGCATTATCTTAACTTGGCAAAAAAGGTAGAAGAATATTTAAAAACAGTCCACGAAAGGAGATAATGAAATGGGAACAATAAATGGTGCACATAATACGGTCGAAGCATTAGAACTAGGTATCAAGAGTCTTGAGGCTTATGCAGCAAAACTTGTGGAATTTGACCAGAAGACTAAGGAGGCTGCAAAATATCTGGGCACGACTCACAGAGACCAGAACTACGAGAAATTCTATAACACATTCGTTCCTTTCTGGAAGAATGTAGATAATTTCAAGAATCATGTTGATGAATATAAGGACTATCTTGTGATTAAACTAGGCCAGATAAAAGCCTACGATGAAGATGGTGAAATAGACGGCATCAATTAGTAGCCTAAGAAGATGGATGAAACAGCTAATGTTGTAGATGCAAGTGTATTCGTTCAGTTGAGCAAAGCGATAAACGAATATATTGATGGATGCCATCATTCCATTGATCAGGCGCGTTTCTTTATGTTGCAACAAGACAATGCACTTGAGGAAGTAAATAATTTGCTCTTGCAACGATTGAAAGATGCAGAACAATGGCGCATGAATGCAGATATAGCTTTGAGAGTGTGTCAGCAGCGAGTAGAATATGACGACGAAGGTCGCCGTGTAACGCCAAACTGTGGTTGCGAAAAACGAGATCTTCGCGATGCTGTTGAGGCATTAAAGGTTGCTCAGCGTAACAAGGACACCATGGACGGAATATTGCGTTACGCAGAGCAACTGAAGGAAAAGTTCCATGATCATGAAGCTCATCTAAAGAATCTTGCAGACCAAATACTGCCTGATGCCTCAGATTGGATGCTCCGCTGCCGACAGATTGTGGATGAATATCAAAAATTATCTATATAAATATGGAAGAAAATAATGAAAACAACGAACAGAGTATAGAAGAGACTCTCCCCCCTATTACTCTCGACTTCATAAAATCAACGAAAGCTTTTCTTTGCGTCACGGAGCAATTCCCTGGCGAACGCTGGAATGACTGCGTTGCTCAATGTTTCCATGATACTATTGATCTGAAGACAAGACATGTCGCAACTGATTATCTAAAAGAATTTCTCAATCTTATCCATGGATATGAAGTGCTAATAGAAGAGGCGGAGAAACTGACCAAATGGAATGCGGGCATGGGTGGCTGGCTTTCATTCAATCAGATTTCAATGCTTATGTCGCGCCAGATATCACGCTTTCTTACAGGACGTGATGGTGTCAGACTATAAAACAAGAAACCCAATATGAACAATAACATCAATTTAATACTTCCAAGCATACAGAGTTTCTGTCGCCAAGGATTTATGCTGCCGCAACAAAAGCAAGCGCTGAAAAGCCTGGCAGATGCTCATGGGATAGATTGGAGTGAACTTGAACCGTATATAAATGCAGAGCTGAAGAATGCTCGCGAAGCAACACTTGACACACTCTATAAAGCTTCAAAGCAACCAGATGCAGCCATCTGCAACGAAGTGAAACTCTACACACAGTCACGCAGACAGTTTCCTGATGTAATTAAAATGGGAACGTTGACTTTGAAACTGAACAAAGAGGTGCATGCGCCAGCCTTTGTGCCTATTCAAGGAATGCGTGGCCTCTGCGTAAAACACTCCTCAAACGAAGTTGGGGCTCGCAACATGTTGCTCAATGCAGCAATGCGCATTATGCTCTCAGTGCGTCGTTCTCTCACCAAGATAACTTTGATTGATCCTGTCAATATGGGCGACGACTTCTTGCAGATATCAGGACTTGACCGTCGGTTGCTGACTGTCATCAGGGATGATGCAGAAACCATCAACTATCTCCAGAAGCTTGTTAAGGATCTGTCTGATTTCAATTTCAACGAGATGGGCAACAAGTACGAGGATCTTGCTTCGTACAATCGTGATCATATCACAAATGCTCGTCCTTACGAATTGGTCATAATACCGGAATTTGCCAAATGCCTGAACAAGAACACCCTTCCTATGCTAGAACGTATTGGAAAGTTGGCTAGCAAGGCAGGCGTATTCTTTATGTTGATGATAGATGAAGCGAACTTGCAGGCAGAACCTGGACTTTTGAACGTCTTCCAGAAGGCTCTCTGTTTAGTAGATATTAGCAGTGAGGCACCATATATAGAGACTTCGGAAGTAACAAAACTCTTCAACAATGCATACGATTTCACTCCTCAGACCGAACTTGAGTTCAATGACAAGACTATAGCAGAAATCAACCATGAGTTCGATCCTGAGTCTTGGAACATTGCTGTTGCCCAAAATTCCGGTCTTCTCAGCATCGATTCGATCTGCGCAACTTTGGGTACAAATGCATCAAAAGGAAAGAAAATCTCCGTGCAGCTTGAACGAGAGGGAGACAATGTGCTTGTCGTTTCATCTAATGCATCCAATGCTACTAAGACTATCCAAAAAATACTTAGTGGTATTGCCAGCGCCTATAGACATGAAGAGATATCATATATGTTCTTCAACTGTACTTTCGTCGGCACAACTGTTAATGGTCAGGATGTGAAATGCAATGTACATACGGACAAGTTGCACTATCTGCAAGGATTGCTCAAGAACATATCTGAAATTGTAGAGTCAAGAAAGTTGCAATTCAAGGATCTAGATTATGTATCATTCCGCAATAGTAGCGAAGAGCAAACGCCTCGCATCCTATGCGTGGTAGATGGTATTGAGAAGATTCTCGATTCTGACGACATCAGTGCTGTAGAGTCTGTAATGATACTTGACACATTGCTTAGCGAGGCTGGCAGGTATGGAGTACATTTCATACTTGCAGGATGCCCAACATTCAGCTTTTACAAAATCAACATCGCTGATAATATCAACTATAAGATGCTCTCGTCGATGGATGAGATGGAAACATCGCAAATTGGACTTTTCCTCAGCGCCGAGGAGAACAATCATATTCAGGTAGAAGGTCAATCACTTCTCAACTCAGCAAAGGTAGGGCAAAATGTTCTTGTTATCGACCTGGCGGATGACAATGATGCTTGGATGAAGGCGTGCGACAGGCTATCGGAAAACAGAAGTGAAAGTCAATCAATAAATGTTATTGAGGATTTTGCTGATAACTACCCAACGTGCTACAACGAAACAAAAGTTTCCGACTTACCAGACTCTGCATTTGCAGATTCAATACCTTTGGGCATAGTTCGAGAGTTCACTGCCCAGTATGCTTGTCTGAAGCGAAAAGACGCTGACACCTTTGTGGTAGGCAATGATACCGATAGCATTGAATCAATTCTCAAATCCGTCTATGAGGCAGCGAAGCGTACTGTGGGAATTGACGGCATGAGTGTTTACGATGCTTCTAATCAATACTTGATTGGCATACCAGGCTTGTCAGGTGTTGCTCCTTGTTCGCAGCTTTCGTCAGTTCCTGTAGCAACTGATGGTATTGTCTGCCTTCTCAATATGGATGAGTGTGATTTCAATGATTCTTCAGAGTTTGACAAGTTGATGGACCGCGCAGCCAAAGCAAATGCAAAAGTAGTCATGATGAGTAAAACCGATTTGCTTGCTGAAGGCAAGATTGGATTATTCCAAAGCAGATTTAGGGAAAAGATTGCATTAGTTGGGGCTCCTGATACATTTGTATCACCTTTCTTGCTTGTGGCAAACAAGACGATATCTTCTCCACAGCACGCATGCAGTGCTCTGCTTGAAACTATTGCGAATGATTATTCAACAGAAATCAATAGCCTTTGGCTTTTTAAATAAATAGGGTATATGAATGCATTTTTTAATCAATATAACAATTATTTGAAGCATTTGATTCAGGTTGAATGTGCAGAGCAGAATTTGGATTTCAAGCATATCTATGAGGCATATCTTCAAAATTCAGAAACGAATCTTGAAGAGGCTAAACGCAAGGCTGCTGAAGAAGCTAAACGCAAGGCTGCTGAAGAAGAAGCTCGACGCAAGGCTGCTGAAGAAGCTCAACGCAAGGCTGCGGAAAAAGAAGCCCAACGAAAGGCTGCTGAAGAAACTCAACGCAAGGCTGCGGAAAAAGAAGCTCAACGCAAGGCTGCTGAAGAAGAAACTCAACGCAAGGCTGCTGAAGAAGAAGCTCAACGCAAGGCTGCTGAAGAAGAATCTCAACGCAAGGCTGCTGAAGAAGAAGCTCAACGCAAGGCTGCCGAAGAAGCAAACAAGAAGCGTGGAGACTTGGACTTCGAAGATGGTTACTACATCGGCGAAGTGAAGGATGGCCTGATGCATGGCACAGGAACTCGTTTCTGGGATGCTAACGACAAAAAGTGGGAAGGCGAATGGGTTGATGGCGTCGCATGCGGTCATGTCGTTGTCAGATTCTGTGATACAGTTGTCTATGACGGTCAGATGGAGCATGGACTTCCTAATGGGCATGGCACATACACCGACCCTAATTCCGGTAGAGTGTATGTTGGCGATTTCGTTGATTTCAAGTACGAAGGTGAAGGTACACTCTATACGAGCAACAACGAGAAAATATATGAAGGTCAGTGGCTTAACGGCAAATATCATGGCTATGGTCAGACATTCCTTCGTGGTCAGTGCAGATACGAGGGTAACTTTGAGAACGGCAAACGCCACGGTGAAGGCATTTCATACAATGCGATGGGCGAAGAAGAATACAACGGCTTGTGGCAAAATGACCACAGAACAGAATAAAGGTGGGTTCTATAAATTACCACCGAGATTTTCTTTAATGATTAATGGGTTACGTTTTGTCATCTTTCGGTTTCTTTTTGGCTCAAACTGTCAGTTAAATCAGTCGTGTAGCCCGCTACACTCCATCTTTAACTAACATTTTGAACTCAAAAATAAACTCGCAAGCTAACAAAGCTAATTTATAGAACCCACCTAAAAAAGAACTAACTTGTATGCATTTTTGCATCACTAAATAATAAACAGAAGATGAATACACCAAAAGAACGTAGGCTCAAGGGCCCTATGAACATGAAGTCTCCAAAGACATTTGAGCAGTTAGGAATTCTTGTATTGGATGGCAGTGGATCTATGGAAGAAGAAACTCGCAATAAGATTTCAAAAGCAGCTGCGGTTTCAGAAGCAACACAAGATCTATTCTCTCGTTTCAAAATAAGCAGAATTTCCAGGAATTTCAGTTTTGCGATTGTCAACTATGACCATCGTGCGGAAATTGCAATGCAGCCAACAGAAATGAAGGATATTGACGACCATGCTGATTATAATCCGATGAAGAATCTTGGTGGAGCAACATATATTTCTGAAGGTTTGAAGAAGGCAAAGGACATGGCTGTTGATTTTCTTGCAGAAGAAAATGAAAGCGGCTTGACACGTTCCGTTGTAGTTGTGTTAATGACCGATGGAGTCGATATGACAGAAGCTGAGACAGTCAGCGTTGCTAAGCAACTTGTTGACATGGAACACGTTGATGTCTGCGGCTGTTTCTTTGAAACACTCGGAGCTGACCATGTAGAAATGAAGAAATGTGCAGATTATATCAAAGGGCTCTGTTCAGAAGAACGACTCTATGCCGATGTGGCAGATTCAGAGGATCTTCGTAAATTCTTTATTGCAAGTATGTCTAATGGCAATGTCATTTAAAGTGAAGTCTTTATGGATAGGATTTCAAATCACCTTGACGACAATTTTACATTAATTTTCGCACTCCTACTTATCATCCTATTGATTGCAGCAATTGCCTTGCTGATCTTGGCAGGATATATAATGTACAAGAAGTATATGAACACAAAACCAATAACTCCTTTTGATCCTGAGGATACGTCTGATTGCCAGACTCTCGACAGTCAGACTCTCTCATCTCCCCTTGGTACATCTGTAATTGCCAATGCAAGCGACGTATCCGGCACTACAGCATTTGCTGTAGCAACAGAGACAAACAAGAAAGGAACCAATCAGGACTCTTTCTGCCAGAAATATCTACCGTCTGCCTCTGCTTCAATCATTGCTGTAGCTGACGGTGTCGGTAGCTCTTTCAGATCGGAAATCGGCAGTGCGTTTGTTGCCAATCGGGCTGTGGAACTTATTGCCGAAGCAATAGAAAAGGATCCCAAGCAGATAGATTTTGACTGCATTTTCAATAGGGTTCAGCAGGATTTTGATCTGGAGATTGAAAAGCAGTTTGCCGATCAGATGGATGTAATACCTACGACTGGAATGGCATTCGCCACAACCCTTGTTGTAGGCATTGACCTCCCTGACCGTTTCATTGCTGCCTATGTTGGTAATGGATCAATTATACATCTGTCAAACAGGTTCATCACATTCCCAAAATACATTTGTGTACCTTGGAATGCAGTCAACCTCTTGAACCCTCACACTGTGGATCAGGGCGGAAAGGAATCTCTTTACAGAGTATTCTTCTATAAGGGCATTGAAAGAGCTCACCAACCTTCCGTGGTAGAGGTAAGAAAGCAAAAGCAAGGCAATGACGGTGAAATATTCATAATCACTACTGACGGCGTGAACTCAAACGATCATGATATTGCAGGCAAGGATGAAGAGGGAAGCATTTGGTCACCTGTTTCCCAGCAGTTGGCTGACCTTTATGACCATTTGAAAGCGTATGTGACAAGTCCGGAAGAAATCAATAACGAAACACTTCTGACCTCTGTTGAAACCTATCTTAAGGCAATGAAGGAGGGTAAAAAACTCGATGACGACACAACTCTCGGAGTATTCATCACTCCTCTTGCAATAAAGTATTTCAAAGATATTAAATAATAGAGGAAAAGATGCAAACGCTCGAAATAGGATATTACCAAAGCGTACTTGACAAATCTGAATTAGCTGACCATTGGGAGATATCCATAGAAGACCATTCCTTCTCTCATGGGGGATTTGGGGAGATCTTCCATATCATCAATATTGATGGGGTAGCACCAGAGCAGCCTCTTGTACTTAAGTTGTTTTTCAATAATAAAGAACAAGAGCATTGCTTTGATGCTATTTCCCAGTTAGGTGGTAAGGTGTTCGATCAAGTTCACGATAATAAAAACTTCCTTGAAGATTATCCTGCACTCAGGGCTTTGCCATTGTGTATATTCGGTGTTGAAATTGATGGAATCGAAAGGGATGGTTATGTGATGTACGATCTCGCGGAAATGGATCTTATCGGTTTTGATAAGATTGCCGTGGATTATGATGAAGATGCCTATGAGGAGTTCGAAAATCATGACCTCACATGGCGACTTACAGCGGCATACCATTTGGTTAGAGGATTTCATATGTTGGAAAAGATGAGGTTCCTCCACGCTGACATCAGTGCCGACAACATCTTCATAGGCAAGAAAGAGCCTATGGCGGTAATACTGGATTACGACAGCGGTGCGGTTATTGAGTCAAAGGACGATACTCCTTCTACTTTCGGAAAGAATCAGCCATGGCTTGCTCCAGAGATTCTCTTTCAGCTAAAGGGTATGCAAAAGAAGGGGAAAGCCTTAGTGGACGTTAATATCTACTCCGACAGGTGGGCTGTGGCAAATGCGATAGTACAGATACTTACTTCCATGCAGGCACTCTATCTGACCGATTTGTCTGAGGAAACATTGAGGCGATACAGCAAATCATACCAGTGGCCAAAAATAGATACCTCTGACAGCATCTTTATGGAAGGTAATGAAGAGTATTACGAAGAGTTCATTGAGCGTTGGAAAGAGCTTCCTGAACCGGTAAGGAGAGAACTGGACTACACCTTCAATAAGGGTATGTTCAACCCTCAGTGCCGAACATCGTATGGCAGATGGGAAATGATCTTGAGGTCGGTTATTCAACAGAACGGTCTTCATGTGCCTTTACCAACTCCACATACTTCCTCGGCAGGAAATAACTCTGCAAAGCCAAAGCCTAGCCCAAAGAATGTAGTCAATAAAACTGGTAATGTTGAAGATTTGGAGGCTGCAAAGGAAGAACTTAACAAATACATGGATGTTCTGGTGATGGACATCATAAGTGGCTCAGAAAAAATCGAAGACAATAAGTTCTTCATTGACATGAGAGCACAAAAAGCTGAGGTGAATCCTGATGAACTGATAAGCGAACTGAAAGATTTTATCGAGATGTTCAATACATGCCGAAAGCATAAGCCATCGCAGTTCGAACTAAAGAATCTTAGATATCAAGGTTCAAGAGCATTTATCAGTCTTTATATCGTGGATAATATTATTGATAGATATTGTAAATGAAAGTAATAAAGGTAACGGGCAGTGTTTCTTCTCTTGGGCTTGATCCACATTTTGAAGCAATAAAAACAATTGAGATTGAGGACAAGTGTTTTGCAGAAGGTGGTTTTGGCCGTATCTACCATTGCATAACGGTGGACAAAAAGAAATGCCATAAACCGCAAGTCATAAAGATTTTCAAGGATAGTTGTGGCAGTGCTGCACACAGCTATCGCACCATCATGGGGTTGCTCAATGGTTTGAAGCGTAAAAAGGAAGAACTGGATGAACTGGAAATAGACCTGATAGATTATTATCCAGCGTTGTTCGGTGCTCCTCAGTTTGTGTTTGAAGGTGAACTTGATGGTGAGTATGTTCAGGGATATTCCGCAAACAACTTGACGAAGTTCGGCTATGTGTGCTTTACAGATGTATTGGAGAAAAACGACGTCATGGAAAAGTATTACGATATATCCATTGAAAGCCGTACTGGTATGGCATATCACCTTGTTCGTACGTTTGAACTGCTGAAAGAAATCCGATATATACATGCCGACTTCAAGTCTGATAATTTCTTTGTCGGTCTTGGCGATGATGATAAGTGTGCCCTTATTGACTATGATAGTGGATCAATCATTGAGAATCTTAATGATGAACCATTTACTGCAGGAACTCCTTCGCAGGATATGCTTGCGCCGGAGATTCGTTCGCAGCTGCATGCAACAGGTCATGCCAAAGTAAATCTGCATACAGACGTTTGGTCGGTTGCCGTCGCTTGCCATTACCTCTATTTCCTTTGTCATCCTTTTTATTCGTTATCGGAAGTATCTGACCAATCGGTTTCTGCATATAACGCCAAATTTACATGGCCTGCAATAGACAAGAGTTTCAAATACATTAACGAAGATATTGTCGATTACATAGATGATTTACAGGAGAACTACACTCTGATTGACAATGAAATAATAAAATGTTTCAGATATACATTCACCAGCGGCTACTTTAATCCAAACTACCGTACCTCGTACAGTCAGTGGCGAATGAAACTTACTCCATCGCTGCCAGAAGGCTCCGAGCGTAAAAGCCTTGAATGGATAAGGCGACACAAATTTGCCCCAGAACCACAAAAGCCTACTTATACGGTGAGTCCAGAGAATTTTGCTGGATATATCTCTGAACTCGCCATTGACATAATCAATCACAAGAAATATCTGCATCAGCTTAAGGATGAACTCCAGAAAATAGAAAGGGAACTCAATAAGCCTCGCCTTTACGATAAGACACAAGCCTTCATCACAGCTTACTTCGACATCTGGGCTGATGGCGTCATCACAGAAACTGAACGCAGAAAGTTTATGTTTACAGGTAAGACACTCGGAGTTAATCCTGATGTTGTCGAGATGTTGTTAGCGACAAATCCGTTATAAATTATGAAAGACAAGTCTTTATTTAACAGCAAAGAATACAATGAAGAGCGTATCGAATACATCAACGAATGTGTTCGTGAGGTATGTATTAATGGCGACGACCTCAGCAAGTATGAGAAGATGATCGGGAAATTGTTCCCAGAAGAACCGGAGCTATTCTTAAAGCTATCAAGCTTTGTGGAGTTCTGTGTCTCTTTAAAGTTTCGTAAGTCAATGTCAGAAACATCTGTTGCAAACATCAAATATCTTGCTGAAGAAATACATGTAACAGACGACACAATTGCTTTGTTGACTAAAGAAAATTCTCTGGATGAAAGTAATAATCTGAACTCAGAGAATAATGTTTTTTTGTCAAAAATCCGTAATAATTTTCAGCGGCTGTGGTTAGTCGGGGGAATTGTTTGTGGCATTTGTTGTTTTTGTGTGCTATTCATCTGTGTAAGTGATCCGTATAGCTCTTTTTTTGATGGAAAATATTGGCTTTTGGTGTTTACGGGATTAGGAACAGTTGGCCTTCTACTTGAATGGCGAAAAGTTCGATATGCAGTTTTCCTAACAATGGCATCATTCACCCTCCTTGCTTTTTCTTTAATAGGTTATGATGAGTCCCTCTGGATGATGATGATGATGATTTGTGTATTTCTTCACGGGATTGTAATGAAGATTAGTCGTGTTAAAGAAAGACAAAGTAAAATGGTCATGAAAGATAAATCATTATTTAATAAAGAAAACCAAGATTTCGTAACAGATGCTACAATAGATGTTTTGTTGTCTGGATATTCACAATCGGCAGATAAGCAGGGAAGTTTGTGGGGTAGGTTGTTCCCGATTGCGAAATACAGAAAAATTATGTTGTCTGTACTGTTATTGACAATTGTCTGGTTTTGCAGTTACTTTTATGGAGGAACAATCGATTCTATATTAGGTCTTATATGTTTTGAGATTTCGGTTTCATCTATAGCGATTATTGTCGGGTTCTTCTTGATAGTTTCTGATGTTAAATGTCATCATCTAAAGACTATAGATGCTCCCAAATGGTTAGCCCCCCATCTTAAGATACTTAGTATTGGAAGGGCATTGACTATAACGATATTTATTATATTTGCTATTCTGTTATATGGTGTATTTTATAAAGAAATAATACTGGAGTATAGTAGTTATTATGATGGTTTTGATGTAGTAAATCTTTTTATTCCTTTCCACATACTCTTGTTATGTATGGGAATATCTATTCTATGTGTACTTTTATTCAATCTAATAAATTGTGATTTCAAAGCACTACATCTTGTAAAAACTTACGTGGTTGTAATGTTATTATTGCTAATATGTGTATTATGCATATATGGGGAATTGTTCTTATATTTCCCCAAAGAATTATTATTTAGACACTGATAATTATGTCATATAGTAACATAATCATTTAAATGCAGATTTAACATGTATGATTCAATAAATAAAGATTATGAAAGATAAATCTCTTTTTAACAACACGAATGATACTGAGCGTATCGAATACATCAACGAATGTGTTCGTGAGGTATGTATTAATGGCGACGACCTCAGCAAGTATGAGAAGATGATCGGGAAATTGTTTCCTGAAGAAGAGCATTACTACGCAAAGGTTCAGGCATTTATCAATCAGTTTAGAACTCTCTCTAATAAGCAAGCTATTTCTGATACCTCAATAGCCAACATAAAGTATATTGCCAAAGATGTCCATGTTACAGATGATACCATAAGCTGTATATTGTCGGACATAAAAGATAAGCGCCAGCGCAAGGCTGAGGAAGAGCGTAAACGCAAAGAAGCGGAAAGCAAGCGCTTTGTGGAAGAAGCGAAAAAACGTTTGGCAGAGGAAAACCGTCAGCAAGAGGAAATGGAGCGCCAGCGCAAAGCAGAGGAAGAGCGTAAACGCAAAGAAGCGGAAAGCAGACGTTTTGTGGAAGAAGCGAAAAAACGTTTGGCAGAAGAAGACCGTCAGCAAGAGGAAATGAAACGCCAGCGTAAAGCTCAGGAAGAGGCAGAAGAGAGAAAACGATGGGAAGAGCTTCAGAAACGTATGGCTGAGCAAGACCGTCAGCAGGAGGAAACGGAATGCCAACACAAGGCTGGGGAAGGCCAGGAGAAGAAAGGCTGTATGGCACTTGTTTTGACAGTTTTGCTTCATTGGTTTGCTGCTTTATTCGTCGGCGGATTGTTTGGAATTATCGGACTACCTGCTGTTGGAGGTCTTATATTTATTGGTTGGTTAGTGTATTTGGGGTATAAAATTAAAGCAGAATGGTAAAAGAGCACCATAGTCATAAGGAACGAGCTGTGGACTCAAAGTTATACATAGAATGTAATTAACAAAAATAAATAGGTAATGGAAGATAAATCTCTTTTTAACAACACAAATGATACAGAACGTATCGAATACATCAACGAATGTGTTCGTGAGGTCTGCATTAATGGCGACGACCTCAAGAAGTACGAGAAGATGATTGGGAAACTGTTCCCTGGCGAGCCGGAACTATTTCAAAACCTCATGGTATTTGTCAAAAATTGGAATGGCATTAAGAGCCGTGAGACAATGACCGAAACCTCAATTGCTAACATCAGGTATATTGCGCAAAATATACATGTATCTGAAGAGACAATTGAGGCATTGTTGAAGGAGAAGACTGTGGCTACAAGACCGCAAGAAAGCCTATGGAAGAGACTCTTTCCATCAAAAATAGGCAGGATTGCAATGTATATTGCTCTTTTTTATACAATTGTAGGCGCTTTTATTTATGAGATACAAAATCAACAATTTTATTTTGGTGAATTGACGGATTCTGATGCATGGTATGGTAGATTTCTTACCGTACTTAGTGTTCCTTTTGATGATGTTCTCCGCGAAGATTTATGGGTGTGGTTTTTTTCTGGGCAATTTGGGTATCGGGGTATTGTTGACATATTTAATGAAATCGTATCTGCATCTATCATTATTTTAATCTTCAGTCTCATAATGACCGATGCAAAGTTTGACCATCTGAAAAATATAAAATCTCCAAAATGGTTGAGCTTATCTCTTGAGTTTATTCGTATTGGCAGAAAATTAAGAGTGATTATGTTTGTCGTATTTGTTCTGATGGCAATATGTTTATTGGGTGTTATGTATTGGTATCACGATATGACTATATATGAAGCATTCCCGTTTTTCGGACTATACCATCTGTTGTTATTGGCAATTGGCTTCTCTATCTTAACAGTTTCTTTTCTGAAGCTTTTTAGATGCAACATTAGCTTATTATATAGGTTTTATGCTTTAGTTATAATAGGTGTTTTATTAGCGTTGATTGGGACACGTTTCTATTATCTTCACTGGTGTTATTATCTATAAAGTGTTTGATTTTTAGATGTAAGTGGTTCGACTCTTTATGCGAAATGAAGCATTAGTGAATGCAAACTGAGAATATGCAATGAAGGAACAATAGGACGAGCCAAACCTTATATGACGAATAAACTCCCCATCAAGCGCAACTTATTTTGCGAAAACAAGGTTCCACACCAAACGAACAATCTGTTTATTATTGATGTGAAGGAGAACCGTCCCTTGTTGTGAAGGAGAACCGTCCCTTGTCACCCGTTTGAGAGTCGCCAAATTCTTTTACCCTTGGGGAGCGAACTTGTCTCTTAGGGGAATGGAACAAATATTCTTTGGGATTAGGTATCAGTTTCTTACTAGAAAAGAATACGTTTTCTTACTAGAATATATATTTTTTTCTTACTAGAAAAATTTTGTTTTCTTATAAGAAAACCACACCTAAGGCCAAGGAATAAGAAACGCATCGCAAAGTGGGAAATGGCTTGCCGCCCTATAAAATGGTACAAAAAGCACTGTGTTTTTTACTTTTGTGCTACATAAAGTGTAACATGGTGCAACATATTTAGGAGTATGTTGCACTAGGAAAAACACTGATTGTCAATAGTTTAGGCGAGCGTAGTGCTACAGTGCTACTTGTTTTGTAGAACCAAAACCAAAATACAAACAAAAAGGCAGAAAAAGTATGAATGTTCATCTTTCTGCCAGATTTTGTGAGGGGGAATGTGTCTTGTTACCTTTCAGCTACCATGGTTGGTTCTTCTTCACTGATATTATATGTGTATGATGCCACGTTGATGATAGGAGCATTCAACGCAAGGGAGATACGAGCAATAGTGTTGGTCGTGAAATTATGGCGGCCAGTCAGTCACTTGCTTACTTCGGATTCTCGTTTTCCCAATCGCTTTGCAAGTTCACGCTGCGTCATACCCTTGCGTTTCAGCACCTCCTCTATGCGGTCGGCAATGGCAAACGATAGCTCAAATTCTGCCTTTCGCTCTTCAGGAACTGCGGCAAGGCATTCACGGAATAAAGGATTCTGTATCATAGTTCAAAAGTAAGCATTCATTAAAATACAAATTGTAGCAGTTGTATAAAAGTTGTACCTTTGC
>JAKSLJ010000035.1 GCA_024401275.1 Bacteroidaceae bacterium
TTAGGGTTGTAAGTACCAATCTTCTCAGTAAATTTACCATCACGTGGAGCTCTTGAATCAGCGATAACGATGCTGTAGAAAGCATAGCCCTTACGACCACCGCGCTGAAGTCTGATTTTAGTTGCCATTTTGTTAAAATGTTTTTAGATGGACTATTCTAAGTCCGGTTAAAAATTAGTTTGTAAATTCATGCCATTAACTCGTAATAGCGGGCGCAAAGTTACGAAATATTATTGAATCGCGGCACAGAAAAGCCACATAATCTGCTGTGCCATAGCGCATTTATTGACCTAAGGTAGTCTGTTTTGGAACTATCCTTTTCTATTCAGCGTCTTCTGCCTTTGAATCGCACACGAGTTTGTAGCCTCGGCCGTGGATGTTGATTATCTGTACGCGATCGTCCTTTGAGAGGAGTTTGCGCAGCTTTGTGATGTAAACATCCATTGAGCGAGCGTTGAAATAGTTGTCGTCAACCCATATCTTCTTCAGTGCAAAGTCGCGCTGGAGAACTTCGTTCATATTATTGCAGAGGAGTGCGAGAAGGTCGTTTTCCTTTGTTGTGAGTTTCTTTGACTCGCCGTTGATGGTAAGAGTCTGCTTCTTTGTGTCGAAGATGTAGTCAGCAAGTTCGAATATGCTCCTGTCCTTAGGCTTTGAGCCCTGTACGCGACGGAGGATAGCCTCTACGCGGAAGGTGAGTTCCTCCATTGAGAAAGGCTTGGTGAGATAATCGTCGGCACCGATGCGGAAGCCTTCGATGATGTCTTCCTTCAGTGTCTTTGCGGTAAGGAAAATGATAGGCACGGTGGTATTGAGCGCACGGATGTCCTTTGCAAGTGTAAATCCGTCCTTCTTCGGCATCATGACATCGAAGATGCAGATGTCGAAAAGATCTTCCTGGAAAGTTTTCAGACCAGCCTCGCCATCATAGCACAGAACTGTGTCGTAACCTTTTGTTATAAGATACTCGCGGAGAAGCATTCCGAGGTTCTCATCGTCTTCACAAAGAAGAATCTTTGCAGTAAAATCTTTATTTTCCATAATGTTATGTGTTTTTTAGTTTTTTGTTTTTGTTTTTTGGGATAGGCCCGAGGTTGACGTCTCGGGCACGGGGCTGGTGGTTATTTGTCAGGACTGTATCAGCGGCATGGATATCTTGAATGAAGTGCCACGCTTGCTGCTGTCAGCTGTTATTGTTCCACCATGGATTGTTACGATTGTCTTGACATAGGCAAGTCCCAATCCGAAGCCTTTCACGTTATGGACATTTCCGGTATGAACGCGGTAGAACTGGTCGAAAATCTTCTTCAGATTCTCTCGCTTTATTCCGATTCCGTTGTCAGAAATGACAAGATAGACATTCTTGTCGTCGTTCCATGTCTTGACATCGATATTGCAAGGGCGGTCTGGATGCTTGTACTTTATGGCGTTGTCGAAGATGTTGAAAATGGCGTTTGAGAAGTGGGTTTCATCCACCATGACATCTGCCGACTCAGCCTCAAGGAAAGGTGTTATCTCGCCGCCTGTGTGCTCGACGCGAAGCAGGAAGGTTGACGCTATTCCCTCGACAAGCTCGTTCAGATTGAGCTCCGTCTTCTTGATAATGGCGCTCTGCTTCTCGAAGAGCGACATCTGCAGCACCTTCTCCACGAGATAGCGTAGTCGCTTTGTCTCTTCCGTAACAACTCCGCCAAGATGCTTTATCATGCCCTGAGACTTCGGAACTGACTCATCGTTAAGCATTTGCGCTGCGAGAGAGATGGAACTAATAGGCGTCTTCAGCTCGTGAGTCATGTTATTTATGAAGTCGTTCTTCATCTCGTTGTATTTCTTCTGACGGAAAATCAGGAGGACTGTTATGAAGAAGATGACAACAAGAATGAAGGTGAAGATGAGAGCCGGAACAAGGAAACGGATGGAGCTGTAGAGATAACCGCTCATCTCTGGGAAATGGATTGTTACAAGTCCGACCTTGTTTGAAGGGTCATTTCGGAAAAGCACATCCGAATATGAGTAGTTCTGGCCTTCCGTATTGAAGTCGGGACATCTGTAAACCTCACTTCCGTCCTGACCTGTTATGACGAAATGATAGTCAAGGTTTATGCCATTGTTCTGCAGCTCGGTACGGAGGTCCTGGTCGAAGAGCTTGAAGTTTATTCTTTCGCTGAGCGGCTTGTCTGAGGCTGTATAGATGATGTTATAGACCACCTCATCCATAAGCGCCTTCTGATAGACATAGCGGTTCTTGATAGCCTCCTGCATCTGCTTTGTCGCATCGTCAATGGAATTGCGATTGTGCCAAACGATCATGGCTTTTGGCGATGTGGAAGGATTCTTGTCCGACACCTTCTGGCGGAAGTTCTTGTAGTAAGCATTTGAAAGAACGCTGTCGTTGGATCCCGTTGTCTTGCGGATGTCTGCCTCAAGATAGCGAAGTGTCTCATTCAGCTCAAGATTTCTTGAAGTCTGATGTAGGGCTTTCTGCACGGACTCATCAAACTGGTCTTTCTTCAGGGAGATAATGTCTTTCATATATCTCACCTGAACGGTGATCAGCGCAATGAATGTTATGCTGATTATGGTTGTCAGTATCCAGATGGAACTCTTTTTCATACTGCAAAATTAGAAAAAAGAAGATTACGGTGAATAAATTATGTTAAAGTTTTAACAAAAATCACATTTTTTAACATAAAAACATGCATAAAACCGCATTTTTCTACTCGTATCTCATTACTTTGGCAGGGCTAATATGAGAAACCAGCATACTTGGAAGTATAAGTATGACGGAGCAGATAATCAGGGTTGCCACATTAATGAGAACAAATATCGGCACATCTACCTCGAGCGGCACTTCCGACACGAAATAAACCGCAGGATCGAGCTTCACAATGCCTGTCAGCTTCTGCAAGGCAATAAGCGCAAAGGCGAAGGCATTGCCTATGACGAGTCCCTTGCAAACAATGAACATTGCAAGCCAAATGAAAGTATGGCGTATGCCACGATTGCGCATACCGAGAGCCTTGAGCAGACCTATCATGTTAGTGCGCTCAAGTATGATTATAAGCAGACCGCTGATCATGGTAAATCCGGCAACGGCTACCATAAGACCGAGAATTATCCACACATTAAGATCAAGGAGGTCCAACCAAGAGAAGATGCCCGGATACATGTCGTAAACAGTCTGTGAAGAGTAGGTCTCGCAGTTTCTGTCCATCTTTCGGTTGACCTGCTTCACAAAACGCTTTGCCACGAGGTCCAACTGCGAGAAATCTTTCAGCAGGACTTCGGCTCCATCAGCCTGGTCTTTCTCGTATTCGTTCAGGACTTGGGTTGTCTTCAAGTCGGTAAAGCAGAGAGTCTCGTCAAAGGCAGAGAGATTTGTCTGATAGATTCCAGATACGGTGAAACGACGGGTTCTGACATCATCGCCCTTAATGAAATAGGCAAAGAGCCTCTCGCCGACTTTCAGCTGGAGCTTATCAGCCTGACTCTTGGAAACGAGCAATTCCTTTGTGTCGGATTTACCGGAAAAGTCCGGAAGTTTTCCGTCAATGAGATTCTGCTTGATAAACTGAGTGTCGAAGCTCTCCCCTACTCCCTTCAGTTGGATGCCGAGAAAATCTGTGTCGGTTTTCAGTATTCCTTGCGTTATTGCGTAAGGCGAAACGCTCTTGACTCCCTCAGTGCCCTTTATAGCTGTCAGCATGGAGTCGCCCATAACCACTGGAATCTGCTCATAGCCATTCATAGATAGGAAGTTACCAACGGTAATATGACTGCCGAAACCTACCACCTTATCCTTTATGGTATGCTTGAAACCGAGCACAACAGCCACGGAGATAAGCATGACAGCTATGCCAATGGCAATTCCCGCAGTAGCTATTCTTACCGCAGGATTGCTGACTTTCTTCGTCTTGTCAGGATTGAAGTAAAGTCGTAGGGCTATGTTGAATGGAAATGACATTGCGAGTGAGGAGTTCCCTATTTACTTGGACAAGGGGCTTTTTACATCTGCAGCGTTCTGCCAGGGTAAGCTTCAAGCGCTTTCTGGAGAACAACGAGGGCACGAACAAGGTCTTCTTTCTTGAGCACATATGCAATACGAACCTGATTGATGCCTGCTCCAGGAGTTGTGTAGAAACCAGACGCTGGAGCCATCATGACGGTTTCGCCTTCGTACTCAAACTTCTCCAAGCACCAACGGCAGAATTTCTCGCTGTCGTCAACCGGAAGCTGAGCCACAGTATAGAATGCTCCCATAGGAATTGGCGAATATACGCCCGGAATGCGGTTCAAGCCGTCGATAAGGCATTTGCGTCGCTCCACATACTCGTCATAGACATCACGATAGTATTCCTCTGGAGCATCGAGCGAAGCTTCTGCGATAATCTGACCAATAAGAGGCGGAGAAAGACGAGCCTGGCAGAACTTCATCACAGCCTGGCGAATCTCCTCATTCTTCGTAATCAAAGCACCAATACGGATTCCGCACTCAGAGTAACGCTTTGACACTGAGTCAATAAGCACCACATTCTGCTCAATGCCTTCAAGATGGCAGGCTGAGATATAAGGCGAACCTGTATAAATGTACTCGCGATAAACCTCATCCGAGAAGAGATAAAGGTCGTACTTCTTCACGAGATCGCGTATCTGGTTCATCTCACGGCGTGTGTAGAGATAGCCCGTAGGATTGTTCGGATTACATATTAATATTGCGCGCGTGCGTTCATTAATAAGTTCTTCAAACTTTTCCACCTTCGGCAGCGAGAAGCCTTCTTCTATCGTAGTGGCTATGGTGCGAATCTTTGCACCAGCAGAAATGGCAAACGCCATGTAGTTTGCGTAAGCTGGCTCAGGCACGATAATCTCGTCGCCAGGATTAAGGCAAGCCATGAAAGAGAAAAGCACCGCCTCAGAACCACCACAAGTGATTATGATGTCATCGGCTGTTACATTGATATCATATTTCTTGTAGTAGTCAACAAGCTTCTCGCGATAGCTGAGATAACCTTGTGAAGGAGAATACTCAAGTATATCGCGGTCAACATTCTTCATCGCATCGAGTGCTACCTGCGGCGTAGGAAGATCAGGCTGACCGATGTTAAGATGGTAAACCTTTGTTCCGCGCTTCTTTGCAGCAGCAGCAAGCGGAGCGAGTTTTCGTATTGGCGACTGAGGCATTTCTACGCCTCGAAGTGAAATCTTTGGCATGATTTTATATTTAATTGAAAATTGAAAAATGCTGAGCCTTGAGTACTTTTCACTTTTCAGTTTTCATTATTTACTTTTTTATTAGTTGAAGAAGTTCCAGCTGACGCCGAATCTTATCAATGATGTATTCTGTGGGTAATGAGGAGTGAGGAAATAATTTCCGGCTGTCTTGTTGGCATGACTGTACATCACGAAGAATCTGGCACTCTTCAGATGGAAGTTTGCATATGCGTTTATTATCGGATAATTTCCCACCTTCACATTGTTCTCACCATTATCCTGAACGCAGAACTGACCGAGTGCAGGACTATAATCAGGAGCCTCATATGCTGTGAAATATCTCACATCAGCACCAAGCTCTGTATCAAGCACTTTAGCAATCCTGAATTTCAAGAAAAGGTTTGCATAGACATTCAAGTCTGGTACAGGAAGTGCCACCTTATCATACGATTTCTGGTAAGTCAGCTGTGTTTCAAGATTAATGGCCTTCCACTTGAACAATTGCGTAAGTTGGGCTGTAAGCAGAGAGAAATTGCCACTTTGCCTAACTTCCACATTATTGTTTACCCTACCGAAATCTCCTGTTATCTTATAGCTACTTGCAAAATATGAGAGGTTGTCGATATTGTCTGCTGCGAATCTGATCTGCGTCTTTGTTCTTCCGATATTGAGCAATCCCTCAATGTGAGTATGTTTCTTTGATTCCAATTCTTCGTTATCCCACCAAAGATGCTTGCTGTGGAAATGATTGTAGTAGAAGAATGGCTTTTCCAAATGGAAGAATGCAGTTGCGTCAAGTCGTACGGTGTCGCCGAAAAGCGGGAAGTTGAAGTCTGCATTTCCGTCAAGAAGAATATCGCCAGCCGTACCTCCAACAATGTAAGTCTCCAGCTGAGCATTATAGTGGAATGTCCTGCCAAGGCTTTTCTGCAACTGTCCGCCCACACTAAGGTTATGTTCCACCCAAGCCTTCTGCACAGCGTTCTCATCAGGAAGGGTATAATAGCGAAATTCGTGAGAAGCAAACAACTTCAATCCCATTGGCACCCACTTGTTGAAGCCTTCGAGCATGGCAAGTGCCACGGTGTTCTTCAAGTGGTAATGCTTTGTCAAGTCGTAAATTGAGTCATTCTGATAAGAACCGTCGTCAAGTTTATCAAAATACTGTTTCGCAAAGTAGTTGGAAGGCGTCTCGTAAGCCTGATAAATGCGCTTGTAATTGCGGAAATCTGCCGTATGGACAATGCTTGTTACAGGCACATACTCATTCTTCAGCCACAAAGTAGAATCCTCTGGAGCATCCTTCTGCTCAGCCTCAGCAGCTTTCTTGGCAGCAGCAACTTCCTTGTCGTATTCCTCTTCGTCCCAGTCGTCGCCCTTTTCTTTCCTTGCAAGAGCCTTTGCACGCTTCGCATCGTTCTCCGCCTTAGACTTCAGGGCAAACTTCTTTGCCTCTTTCTCCTCTTCCGTCATCGGCACCTTGCGGTTGTAGCCAAAACTGTAGCGATGCGAAAAGAAGATGTTCTCATTATCGTTACGATTCCAATGGCGGGAAAGTACGGTAGGAATCTCCTCCTCAGAGAAATTGTCGCTGATGCTCTCCGGATGCTTGATGAACTCGTCGTTAGTTATACCGCCATTCTCGTGCACTTTCTGATGATTGAGCGACACAAGGAGATGGGCGTTGTAACGATCGCCTATGTATGAGCCATAGATGGAGTAGTTGAAGTGGGAGGTATTGCTGTTCTGGTAATATCCTTTACCGTAAACATAGTCAAACTTCATGCCCACTCCGAGTCTCTTTCCGGCATTCGTAGCGAAAAGAGCCTTCAGATGGTCCTCGCCGTAGTTTCCACTTCCACAAGTGTTGTAGCTGAGGTTTGTAATTGGCGAAAGGGTGTTCGTGAAATGAAACTCATCTGGCTGTGTGATAAAGAAATCGTATGGCTGAGCGAAGATGAAGTCATCGCCACTGAATCGGTCTATGGCAATACGATTTATTCTTGGCGAACCTAAGTTGCCAAGATTATTGTATTCGCCATAAAGTCCGTTGGTGAAAATGGTATTCATGAAGAGGTGCTGAGCTGTATCCGGCTCTGCTTCTATGCGATCGCCGAAAAGTCTGTCCACAGTCCATACTTTCAGACCTTTTGGAACCTCCTGGTGTGTGCCGGTAGAGTCTCCGCTGTGTCTGTCCAATCCAGAGCCGGACATGCCGCGCATGCCATTACCGTCGTTATTGTTCGTCTCAAACTGAGCGAAAGCTGACGGCAAGCAGGTGCAACAAAGAAATAATATGAAAACAATCGTTTTTCTCATTAAACAGTCTTGAATTCCTTCTGGTTAAATGGTCTTGAACCTTTCGGGTTAATTGGCCTTGAACCTTTCGGGCTAATTGGTCTTGAACCTTTCGAGGGTGGCATTTTATTTTCCCAAAAAGCGGAAACAGCACTCTGCCATTTTGAAAATCATTGCTCCAAGAATAACATAAGTGCCAATTGTGTTGCTATAAAAGAAATATAGCAAAACGCCTACGATAGCACCAATTATGAATATTGTGTTGAGAATATTGCGAATCAAGAAGAACTTCTGCTTCATTGAGTCCTCATCTCTGCGAGATCTTATTTCCATCTTGATATTTACAAATCTTTTTAGTTCTTCAAACAATTGGTCAAACCTGCGAAAACCTCATCCTTGCGGTCGCACATCTTTCTGCGGAAACGAGCGCTTCCAGGAAACAACCTTGTACCTTTCTTGTTGAGAGCTTCCTTGTCAGTAATCCATTCTTCAGCCTTATAGATTCCCGGGTGATTCTTCACATTCTCTGAATAGTCAAAGATTATGCGGTTCAAGATGGCTTTCATGTGTCCATCTTTGCATTCTACAGAAACCACATAAGAAGTGGCAGCTCGGTCGTGCGAGATGATGGTCTGCTTGAATTCTATCCATTCCTTTACGGTAACAATCATCGAATGTTCAGCCTTATCAACAAGGGCAATCTGACTGCCAGTAAGCTGATTCTCGGAACTTGTCAAGTCCTTGAAATAGCCGTAAACGAGGTTGTAGATTTCCTCTGCGCTCTTTCCTGGCGCGTCAACATTAAGTTCCCACTGAACTCTGCCGTCAACCTCAGGCACAGCTCCTTTGAGATACTTTGAGTCGTCCTTCTTCTTTTTCGACTTCTTTACTGGCGTTTGCTCTTTAGCCTTTGCCGTCGTCTCTGTTGGAATCTCCCAGTTGTTCTGCGCCATTGCAGCCAAAGGGAGCATGATAGATATGATTAACAGAAATCTTTTCATCGTCATTTTGTTTTTATATTCCGATTTATGCATGTAAAAACGCATATAATTGCGCGGCAAAATTACAAAAAAAAGATAACAAAAAAGAAAGTTTTCACATTTTATTTACACCACCATGCAAAATGCTTGCGTTAGTTAAGTATGTTTCCCCTCAGAAAAACATGTTTTGCCCGAAAGTCACTTCACTTTCATAAGCTCCGCAAGATTTGTAGTATATCTCTGCGACATGTATTCGCGCTTCAGTTGCGAACGCTTTGAATAGTACTGCACAGCAGACTTCACGACAGAATAACCTTGAGCTTTGTTTATGCGGTCTATAACGGCATTCAGCCTGTGCTGCTTACGCCGATCCACTTTGTCGAAAAGATTCTGCTCTATTATCTTGTCAGACGAAATCTCGGACAGTATAACACCCGCCTTCTTGTAATAATAAAGCACATTCGGATTCCAATGATGACGAATAACTCCTGTAGCAGCCTTTATCATCTCTCTCGTGTCGTTTGTTGCCACGCTGAAAGGTATTGTCGCACTGATAATGTTTGACGGCAAATCCGTGCGGAAACGACTTGTGTAGGCAAAGACGGTTATAAGCTTGCATACAGAATGTTGCTTGCGCAGTTTCTCAGCACAGCGTGAGGCAAAATTTGCCACAGCTGCTTCAAGGTCTTCTCGCTTGCAAATGCCTTGATCAGAGAAGGAGCGGGAAGTGCAAATAGACTGTTTCTCAGGCAGTTCATCCACATCTATACAACTTATGCCGTTAAGTTCCTGCCATATTCTAAAGCCGTTTATCTTGAACATTCGTCTCACCCACTGCGGATTCAATTCCGCAAAATCCTTTGCCGTACGAATGCCATGATAATTAAGTTTCTCAAAAGTCTGCCGTCCTATGCCCCAGACATCCTCAACTGGAAATTTCTCAAGTGCCTTCAGTCGTTTTTCTTCCGTGTCAATCATGCAGACTCCGTTGTAACCTTTATACAGCTTGCCGTATTTCGAAGCCATCTTTGCTAGGGTTTTCGTCGGAGCAATGCCGAGAGTTACGGGTATTCCGACTCCTCGCGTTATAGTCTGACGGCACTCACGGGCAAGTTCCAGAATCTTCTCACATGACTCAAATCCGCTCATGTCCAGAAAGCCCTCGTCAATGCTATACTGATAAAACTTGTCTGAACACTGCGAAAGAAGCGACATCACTCTATGGCTGAGGTCGCCATAAAGCGTATAATTACTGGAAAAAATTGCCACATCATTCTTCTCCAGAAAGTCCTTCACCTGATAGAGCGGCGTTCCCATTTTTATGCCAAGAGCCTTTGCCTCCTTACTTCGTGCCACGATGCAGCCGTCGTTATTCGACAGAATAACAACCGGTTTGCCGTTCAGGTCGGGGCGAAAAACTCGCTCGCATGAAGCATAGAAATTATCGCAATCGCAAAGAAGCCACATGATTTAATAGACTTATTTTACTAATTATGTTCTCTTACTTATGTTATAGAAATAAGGAAATATTAGTTTTTGGAGATTATGCTTGCAGAATTGTTTTATATTTTATAATTTTGCCGCCATGAACAAAGACAACATCAAACTCACCTTCGTAAAAAGTGCCTTCACTGCCAAGCAAGAACTTCAGTACGCTAGTGGCGGAATAAAAGCAGGTTTTCCATCACCTGCACAGGATTACATGGACGAATCTATTGATTTCAACCGTGATTTCATTCTTCATCCGGAGTGCACTTTCTATGCTCGCTGTTCTGGCGATTCCATGATTGAGGCGGGCATAAACGATGGCGATCTTCTGGTTATAGACAAACTTATCAAGCCGAAAGACGGAAACATCGTCGTGGCTTACATCGACGGGGAATTCACACTTAAGACTCTAAAAATCAACAAGGAAGGCAAGCACAAGAAAGCTTACCTCGTGCCTGCCAACCCTGATTTTGAGCCTATAGAGGTCGATGAATATAACGACTTCCGTATCTGGGGTGTCCTTCTTTATTGCATAAAGGATTTTTCCAGATAAGTTAGCGCTTTCCGCTATTCTTCTTCAAAGTGGAACCAGTCAACATCCACATAGCCGCCTAACTTCTTCGTTGCATAGTTGAAGATGGCAAACTTTGTGCCCATGAAATGGCGAGTGTAGTCAAAACGCATTGCCACTTCGCGACCGATGGATTTCCAATTCTCACCGTCTGTGCTGTAGCTGAAACTTGCCATGTCGCGACCAGGGTTGAAGTCGCCATGAATCTTCAGATAAACCATCTTGCCCTTCAGTTTCACTTCCTCAAGCACTTCCACATCCACGCGATCGATGTTTCGTGGCTGCTTGAAAACTGCCTTTTCCTCGGTAAGCTGAAGTACAGTCTTGCCGCCTTTCTTCACGATTCGGAGTACACCACTATCGCCATTGTATGCCGCAAATCCGCAGATGTCGCCATCCTTCATCTTGCTGATATCCATTGCAATAGCACCTGTACATTCTGGTCCTGACATGCGTTGTGTGAGAGTATTTGGCGCAACATTCAGATTATCAACCACGCGAGCAGTCTTAAGTCGCATGAAGCCAGGACGCTCTGTCAAGCTCCAAGCCTCGTCTATCGGATTGTGGTTCCACTGCCAGTAGAGCTTTAGTCCCATGTTTGCGTGGTACGAACCTTTGTTCATTCTGTTCATAGCTTCAACAGGAAGGTCGAACTCGTCGCTGCCTATTATGCCTTTCACTGAAGGATGTTTCTTGCTGAGATCTGACGGAGTCTTGTAGGCACGCTTGTCCAAACGGATGTCACCCGATGGATTGTCACCCTTGCTCTCTGTAACAGCATTGTTTATCTTACCAGTAAACTCACCCACCATTGGCCAACCGTCAATCCAAGTTACAGGAAGCGTACAAGGCACGCGACCAATACCGCCACGATCCTGGAAGATAAGTGCCATCCAGCCTTTATCGCTCTGATCGTCACCCACTAGACAGCCCTGTCCTACTCCACCGTAAGTCTCAAACGGAGTCTCCAAGATAATTTTCTTCTCGTAAGGACCTTCTATATTGTCAGCACGATAGCAAACCTCACGGCGGAATCTGCCCTGAACACCCCATTTCATTGAAATCATACAGAGGTAGTACTTGCCATTGTGCTTTATTACTGAAGAACCTTCAAGGAGCGAACCTCTCTCTTCAGCATCGCGCTCGAAGAGTTGCTTGTCTATGCCACCCTTTAGCGGTTCAAAGGTCTGAGGGTCAAGCTGCTTTAGTCTGCCATTCTCGCAAAACATATAAACCATTCCATCTTCATCGAAGAATAGTGAGCCGTCGTGCATATGTGGAGGACGGGCTACAAGTGTCCAAGGTCCTTCTGCCTTGTCAGCGGAATAGACAAATCCCTTGCCTGGTGCGCCGTTTGCAGTGAACCACACATAGAACTTGCCCATGTGGTAACGTATGCTTGAAGCCCATTGTCCCTGACCGTAAACGGTTGCACCGCCTTCAAGATTGTAGCGCGGACCATCATCTATGCGGTCGAACACATAGCTGACAATCTCCCAGTTCACCATGTCTTTCGATTTCATTATTGGTGCGCCTGGCATAAGGTGCATTGTAGTGGAAACCATGTAGTAAGTATCCTGAACCTTGCATACGCTGATGTCCGGAACATCGGCGTTGATGACAGGATTGCGGTAGGTTTCTTGAGCAAAAGTATTTAGCGAAGTTGCCAATACCATCACAAGGATTGCAAAAAACTTTTTCATTGGTAATATAATTTTAGTTATTCTTTTTTCATGAGAGAAATAATATTCTGCGCAAAGTTAACAAATATTTTATTAATGTAAAGGAAATCTGCGAAAAACTTTGTCTCAAAACATAAAAGATGTCATTTTCCGTCTTTTATCCTTGTCAATTTCTATAGATTTTTTCCTACCTTTGCAGTATAGAATTACGCATCAGGAATTACGACATTAGAATTACGACACAGGAAATACGGCACTGAAAAAAATGACCAAGCACGAGATATTGAAAAAATATTGGGGCTACGACAACTTCCGCGGCATACAGGAGCAGATTATCGACGAGATAATGGCTGGACGCGACGTGCTCGGTCTTATGCCTACCGGCGGTGGCAAGAGCATCACTTTTCAGGTGCCGGCACTCGCCATGGAGGGAGTCTGCATTGTAGTAAGCCCGCTCATAGCGCTCATGAAAGACCAGGTGCAGAACCTCCGCAAGCGCAACATCAAGGCTGCTGCCATTTACAGCGGAATGTCGCACAACAAAATTCTTGAAACTCTGGAAAATGCAGTCTATGGAGGCGTGAAGATTCTATATGTCTCGCCAGAACGACTGGAGAGTGAGCTCTTTCAGGCGAAACTATCGCACATGAAAGTCAGCTTCTTCACTATCGACGAAAGCCATTGCATCTGTCAGTGGGGATATGATTTCCGTCCGTCGTACCTAAAGATTGCCGACATTCGCCGCATTCATCCAACAAAGCCAATTCTCGCACTCACCGCAACAGCCACTCCTGCCGTTGTCGCCGACATCCAGGAAAAGCTGTCCTTCAAGCAGACAAACTGCTTGAGCATGAGTTTCCATCGTCCTAATCTGACATACATTGTACAGAAAACAGACAACAAGGTGAATGAGATGCTGAAGCTTCTTACCGAGACGGAAGGCTCAGCAATAGTCTATGTGTCAAGCAGAGACAAGACAACGGAAATAGCCGATTTGTTAAGGAAGGTTGGCATTAGCGCCGAAGGTTACAACGCAGGATTAACCAGCCTGCACCGCGATGTTCGTCAGCAGAAATGGACCGACGATCGCACACGCGTCATCGTGGCAACAAATGCTTTTGGCATGGGCATTGACAAGCCGGATGTAAGACTGGTTATTCATTTCGATTGCCCGACTTCCATAGAAGCATATTTCCAAGAGGCAGGCCGTGCAGGTCGTGACGGAAAACCGGCAAAGGCGATATTGCTTGCGTCAAACAAGGAGGCAAATCGACTGAAACAGAAACTTGCCGCAGAATATCCGGAAAAGGACTTTATAAGCCGCATATACGAGCTTGTAGGTTGCTTCTACGAGGTTGGGGTAGGTTGTGGCAAAGGGTATTCACGTATATTCGACATGAGCAAGTTCTGCAAGACATACAAGTTGTTCCCAGCACATGCCTCTTCGGCACTGCATATCCTAAGCAATGCCGGCTACATCAGATACGACGATGAGCGTAACTCAATGTCGAAGATACGCTTCATTGTTGACCGCGACGAGCTCTACCACATAGGTTCAATACCTGAACGACTCACCGACTTCATGCAGGAACTTCTACGCAACCATTCCGGACTCTTTACCAGCTATGTTACCATTCAAGAAGAGCGCATAGCTGACGAGCTGCAAATCACACCGCAAGAAGTTTATGAAATGTTCTTGGAACTCTCACGCTATGGCATTATCCGCTATATTCCGCGCAGTAAGGAGCCGCTCATAACCTTTGTCATCGACCGTGTAGCGCCTGAGTATTTCTTTCTGCCTAAGGAGTGCTATCAGCTTCTCAAGGAGAAAGCCACAGTACGCATAGAGAAGATGGTGCAGTACATCACCGACACCACAACCTGCCGTTCAAAACTACTTCTAGATTATTTCGGAGAAAAGTTTCAAGAAGACTGCCTGCAGTGCGATAACTGCCAGAACATGAATAGACATGAGGCAGCAGAAGATTCCGCCATTAGCGCAGACAGTTCCACCGCCATAGAAGCCTACGTCATGCAGAAACTAGCAGACCGGCAGATGCACCACATCAGCGAACTCTATACAGCAGACATCCCGTCGCCCAAACTCATGAGGACAATCCAGCAGATGCTTCAGGAGGAGAAAATAAAGTCCAGGGGCACTCTTATAGGATATTAATCTGTGAAAAATGAGTTATCTGAACTAAAATTCAAACCTATCTAATACGCAATATATCTTCATAATACAAAAATCAAAATGAAAAAGCTATCTTTATTTCTCATGAGCTTCATGCTCATCATGACATCTTGCACTAAGCAGCAGGAAGAGGCTACTGAAAGTGCTAAGTTCGAAATCAAGCGCGGCGTAAACCTCAGCCATTGGCTCTCACAGAGTGAAGTTCGCGGCGAAGAGCGTGCAAAGCACATCGACGAGGGCGACATCAAGCGACTCAAGGAGTTCGGATTCGACCATGTGAGAATCCCTATCGATGAAGAGCAGTTCTGGGACGAGGAAGGCAACAAGCTGCCTGAAGCATGGAAGTTGCTTACTTCTACATTGGACAACTGCCAGAAGCACGATCTTCGCGCCATCGTTGACCTCCACATCATCCGCTCTCACTACTTCAATGCTGTGAACGAAGGACAGGCAAACACCCTCTTTACCGATTCTGTAGCCCAAGAGCAGCTCATCGACATGTGGAAGCAGCTCTCTGACTCGCTGAACAGATACCCAACAAGCTTGGTGGCTTACGAGTTCATGAACGAACCTGTAGCAGACGATCCAGACCAATGGAACCAGCTCATCGCAAAGGTACACAAGGCACTACGCGGCCTGGAGCCTGAGCGTACTCTCGTCATAGGTTCTAACCTCTGGCAGAGCGTTGGAACATTCAAGGATCTGAAAGTGCCAGAAAACGATTCAAACCTCATACTGAGTTTCCACTATTACGAGCCATTCGTACTCACTCACTACACTGCATGGTGGACTCCTGTAGGCAAATACACTGGCAAGGTGGAATATCCTGGTGCAATGATTAGCAAGGAGGAATTTGACAACCAGCCAGACTCAATCAAGGGACAGATAGAGCGCTACACTCAGGAGTGGAACAAGGACACACTGAAGGCTCAGATTCAAGATGCTATCGATGTGGCTAAGAAATACAACCTGCAGCTTATCTGCGGCGAATGGGGCTACTTCGAGAAGTCTCCTAAAGAACAGTCTCTCCGTTGGGCAAAGGACATGATAACTGTCTTCGACGAGGATAACCTGGCATGGGACCTCTGGTGCTACGACGGTGACTTCGGCTTCTGGAACCCAGACGACAGCGGTTTCAAGGACGAGGAAATGCTCAAAGTGATAATGAGCGGAAAGAAACTTGGCGAGTAAGCTTTGACAAAATGTCGTGGAATAAACTCCCAAACGAAAATAGAGGAATAAGCTCCCAAACGAAAATAGAGGAATAAGCTCCCAAACGAAAATAGGGGAGTAAGAACCTAGACAAAAATGTAGGGCGAGGATTTCCGAGCCGTTTTCCAAAGAATTATTTCAATGGTGACGACTGAGAAATCCTCGCCCTTCTTATGTTCTGTGCTGTATGCTGTTATCTCTTAGACTTAAAGAAATCAACTACGAGCTGGCTGCATTCATCTCCGAAGATTCCCTGAACAACCTCGCACTTTGGATGCAGAGCCTTCGGAGCAAACTTGGAATAGCCGCGGCGATCGTCGGCAGCACCATAGACGAGTCGGCTGACCTGCGCCCAACCGATAGCGCCGGCACACATGATGCACGGCTCTAGGGTAACATACAGCGTGCAGTCCTGTAGATATTTGCCGCCAAGATAGTCGGCTGCGGAAGTGATAGCTTGCATCTCTGCATGTGCAGTTACATCGTGGAGCGTCTCCGTAAGGTTATGAGCGCGGGAAATAACCTGTCCACGGCAAACTACAATGGCTCCTACGGGGATCTCGCCCTGTGAAGCTGCATTCTCCGCCTCTGCCATCGCCATGCGCATGAATCGTTCGTCTGTAGTCATTAAATCTTTATTTTTGCTTGTAAGCCTATTAGACATTTTTGCCTATTAGTTAGCCTTTGTCTTTATAAATGCGGATGGTAAGCTGTCCGTTGCTGCCATCGAGCTTGCCCTTGAGATTAGCATTATTGTTAAGGAACTTCAGCGTATCGCTATCAGTAACGATGCGAGGATGTGTATATTCCTCACCAAACTTGCCGTTGTTCTCAATGAAAATCTTACAAGGTTTACCAGCACAGTCAGTGCCTTCAAGTACATAACGAGCCGACAAAGAGCCGCCATCCTTATTATAAACTTGGGTATCAACACCGCCGTCTAACACTTTACCCTGGAAGTATTCGCTCTTTGCTTCACCAGAGAATGGCACAAAATTTACTGTCTCTCCGCCGCCGACTACCATCGACGAACCGAGAATTGTAATGAGTATGGTTAATATTTCTTGCATAACATTGAGTTGTTTGTTAATAATGTTGTATTGTTAGCGGTTGCAAATATAATAAATATTGGATAAATGGGCATTTATTTAGAAGAAAAATTACTGAAAAAGACATAAATTCTGTAATTTTTGCATTGTTTCTAGCGACAAAAATGCCATTTTTTCACTTTTCTGACCACATAATCCGTACAACGAAAATAGCACTTAAAGTCATAAATAACAACACATTAAACGCTTTTTTCCTTCTTGAGAATAGCGTTATTTTTCTTTTATTAGGGCATGTTTTAATAGAGCGGAGTATTGAAATTTTTGGCAGATTTTAGCAGCTTCTTAATGAAATTCCGAGTTAATTTGGAGTTACAAAAGTGCAAAGATTTAGTTTTCTAAACATCCTACAGGCCATCCAGGATTTGCGTTTCTGTAACTTTCAATGTGCCGTTCAACTTATTTGCAATTTCTAAATATTTAACAAGAGAGTGGGAGATATTTAGAATTTGTAATTTATACATTTATTGGATATAGTAGATGATGCTTTTTATAAGTTGCTGCATATCAGTGAATAACGCTATATAATTAACTAAATTTTACATAAATTACGGCATTTAGGGCTAAAAGTCAACTAAATTCCTATGATTATTCATATTATAATACAGAATATCTCACTAAATCAGTTAATTATACTCTTTTATTAAACTGAATTTTACATCGTTCACGCCTTTACGTTTTCTAAATCGGTCTGCCCGTGTTTATATTTCATAAACCCTATTTAGAATTTCTAAACATTTGATTTGTAACAATTATTTAATTTATAAATTTAAAATCCCAAATTAATATTTGGTTTTCTAAATCAAACCCTTTACCTTTGCACTCGCTAACAGAAACACGCAAGGATAGAAAAATGAAGGATCGCATAAAGCAACTGATGGAAGCTCAACATATGACTCAAGCGAATTTCGCTCAAGTGCTCGGAATAAACCCAGCCACACTGAGTCAGATACTCACAGGCAAGGCAAATCCATCGCTCAACCATGTTGAAGCAATCCACAAGGGCTTTCCAAACATCTCTTATCCTTGGTTGCTTCACGGAGAAGGTCCGATGTTCAACATCTCCCCTACCCCATCATCAACAGCAAATGGAGAGCAAAATCTCTTCACTGAAGACGGTCAGGCGAACATTCAGGCCACTCCTGCTCCTACATATAAAAAGGAAAAGAAGCAGCAGGCTCCAATCTACGAGCCAGTACCATCAAAGTTCGAAATCCACAAGCCGGTAGAGCAGAACGAACGAAAAGTAAAAGAAATCGTAATTTACTACACGAACAACACTTTCGAGACTTTCGTACCAAAAGTTTAACATCCGCTACAGATTTCAAACTCCAGAAAACAGAAAATACTAAGAACTACAATTCGTTTTAAATATAATAGAGAACTTTTAGATTTTGTAATTAAGTGATTCCTCCTCATCCGCTGTGAAGCGAATGAGGAGGACTTGTTTTTGGGAGACCACACATAACTAGCACAAACAAACAAACCAACAAACAAACAAAAAATATCTCTCTGTTTCTTTACTTCAGCTTTTTTTCGTAATTTTGCAGCGGAAAAGAAACTATCACCAAAACAAACTACCAATTAAAACAACCATAACAAAGATGAAACACATTACTGCGATATTATTCCTAACCATTCTCAGCATCTGCCCTACTCTCGCAAATAAAAAGAAGTTTCCTGGCGGCAAATGCTATCTGTTCCGCATTGAACTCATAGACAAGCAAGGCTCGCCTTACTCCATAAACCGTCCACAGGAGTTCCTCTCACCAAAAGCCATAGAACGCAGAAAGCGTCAGCACTGTAAGATTGACCAAACCGATCTACCAATCAGCCCGGAATACATAAAGACCATCGAACAAAACTGCGGCAAGATTGTCTCCAAGTCAAAATGGAACAATACTGTGCTCGTAATGACGAAAGACCCAGCAGAGAAAGCTGCATGGCGTAAAAACATCGCTTGCATAAAGGATGTAATCCGCGTATGGGAATCACCAGACTCGGTCAACCTCCCTGAGAGCAGAGATTTGTCCAACATGCGCTTCACCATGCCAGATTCTGCCATGAGTTCATATTACGGCGCAGCAGAAGGACAGATAAAACAGCTTAACGGAATAAAGCTCCACGAGGCAGGATTCAAGGGCGAAGGAAAATCCATCGCCGTAATTGATGCAGGCTTCAACAATGCCGATGTTCTTCCTTTCCTCAAAAATAGTAGTGTAAGATTGGCACACGACTTTGTATGGCCGGCAGCCAACGACATTTACGCAGAAGCAAACCACGGCACGAATGTACTCTCTTGCATGGCGACCAACATTCCATACCAATATGTAGGCACAGCTCCAGAGGCAAGCTACGTCCTGCTCCGTTCCGAATACGACCCAACGGAATCATCTGCAGAAGAAGACTTCTGGTGTGCCGCAGCTGAATATGCAGACAGCATCGGCATTGACATCATCTGTTCTTCGCTCGGTTACACAGAATACGACAAAGGAAGCCACATTAATTACACTATACGCGACCTTGACGGAAAAACAGCACAGATTTCAAAAGCGGCATCCATGCTCGCGCAAAAGGGAATGATTGCAGTAGTCAGTGCGGGAAACAAGGGCGCACAGTCATGGAAAAAAATCAATTTCCTTGCCGACGCAAAGAACATACTCGCCGTAGGTGCAGTGGACAAAAACGGAAAACTCGCCACATTCAGCAGCGTTGGCTATACTGCCGACGGTAGGATTAAGCCAGATGTTGTAGCAACGGGCTACAGGGCACAATGCATCTCGAACCGAAACTTCGCGACTGCTCTTAACGGAACTTCTTTCTCTACCCCAATCCTCTGCGGCATGGTTGCATGTCTATGGCAAGCCCTCCCAAACAAAACAGCAACAGAAATCATGGACATTGTGCGTAAAAGTGCTGACCGAGCAGATCTGCCCGACAACATATACGGCTACGGCCTTCCTGACTTTTGGAAAGCATACAACCAGAACAAATAAGCTCGACACAAGCACAAACCGTTTTAATCGGCTTGCACAGCTTCAGGACAAACTACCAACCAAAGGCACGAGCATTCATTGCCCAATGACCTTGAACCTTCAGAACTTGCTCCAAAATATCGCGACCTACTCCCTGCCCACCTTCTACCGGCGAGATGTAGTTCGCGATTTCCTTTATCTCTTGGCAAGCATCAGCCGGACAGCAAGGACAGCCAACGAGCTTCATTATCTCATAGTCGGGAATATCGTCGCCCACATACATCACCTCATCGTCCCTAAGACCGTATTTTTCCTTGTACTCAGAGTAGGTTTCAATCTTGCGCGAACAACCGATATAAATATCCTGCACGCCAAGACCTTCATAGCGATAGCGCACGCTTTCCACTTTGGCGCCAGTGATGATGGCAATTTTCAATCCGCATTTCACAGCCAATTGCATAGCATAGCCGTCCTTTATATTCACCGTACGGATAGGATTTCCCTCATTATCCATAGGAATGGTATTGTTACTCAACACGCCGTCAATATCGAATATCACAGAGCGAATCTTCTCTAAGTCGTAGTTTATCATAAGTATATTCTGTTAACTTACTTTGGAGTTTGTCTTTTTCACTGCAAAAGTACAATATTTATAATAAAAATTCCCATCCGAATCCTGCTCAAAATGACAATTATCAAGAAAGCCCCACAATACAAAACATTCTACAGGAAAAGGTTTGCCAGTTCAACAAAAAGTCGTACCTTTGCACCCGCAAACAAGCAAACGAGGTGTAGCGCAGTTGGTAGCGTTCCTGGTTTGGGACCAGGCTGTCGCAGGTTCGAGCCCTGTCACCTCGACCAAAAGAGTTCACGATTTTTCGCGAACTCTTTTTTGTTGGTATATACATAGACATTGCCCCTTTAGTATCAAGATACCCCCTTTTGGAAACGACGCCCCATGGCGTCGTTAGGAAGCGAATATAGAAACGCTGCACCAAAACTAATACATGCTTTTGCAACAATTGAACGACGCCATGGGATATCGTTTCCATTGCGGCAGTTTAACGACGCCAGGGGGCGTCGTTTCCAATTAAACCGTTTTGGAGCAACTGACATAATCACAGAAAAAAATCCAACCGCTCTTGCGAACGATTGGATTCTTTATCGTATATATTTTCTATTTTGCTTATTCTGCTACCTCAGCTGGAGCCTCCCCTACTGCAGGAGCTTCTACTGGTGCCTCAACTGGAGCCTCTGCAGGAGCCTCCTCTACAGCTGCGCCTTCAGCAACAACCTTTACAGGAATCTCAACAGCAACCTCCTTGTGGAGCTTAACAACAGCTACATAGTCACCAACAGCCTTGATGTCCTTCATAACGATGATCTTACGATCAATATCGTTACCAAGCTTGTTGAGCTGCTCAGCAACATGAGCGTTTGTTACAGAACCGTAAGTCTGACCTGTAGCTGAAACCTTAGCCTCGATGATGAGAGAAACACCCTCAAGCTTAGTTGCCTTCTCTTCAGCTGCAGCCTTGATAGCTGCGAGCTTGTGAGCCTGCTGCTTAAGGTTCTCAGCGAGAATCTTCTTAGCTGATGGAGAAGCAATTACGCCCTTACCCTGTGGGATGAGGTAGTTGCGACCATAACCACTCTTAACTTCTACGATATCGTTCTTGTATCCAAGGCCGATAACATCTTCTTTAAGTATAATCTGCATGTTATAGTTCTCCTTTCAATTATTTCATTAAGTCTGTTACATATGGAAGAAGAGCCAGCTGGCGAGCACGCTTAACAGCCTGAGCTACACGACGCTGATACTTAAGAGAAGTACCTGTGATGCGACGAGGAAGGAGCTTACCCTGCTCGTTGAGGAACTTCTTAAGGAACTCTGGATCCTTATAATCGATATACTTGATACCGCTCTTCTTGAAACGGCAATACTTCTTCTTCTTTGTATCTACTGCAACTGGTGCGAGATAGCGAATACCTGAATCCTGTGCCATGTCTTATGCCTCCTTATTTGCTTTCTTATTACGACGCTTCTCAGCATAAGCTACACCGAACTTGTCCATCTTTGTTGTGAGGAAGCGGATAACCTTCTCGTCACGGCGGAATGCTGTTTCAAGCTTTTCTACTACTGTTGGCTCAGCCTTGAACTCAACGAGGGTATAGAAACCTGTTGATTTCTTCTGAATAGGATAAGCCATCTTCTTAAGACCCCAGATCTCTTCGTTGAGAATTTCTGCACCTTTGTCAGTGAGAACCTTCACAAACTTAGCGACCGTTTCCTTCATCTGTTCATCAGACAAAACGGGAGTTAAAATGAAAACGGTTTCGTATTGATTCATTTTTGTGAATAAATAATGTTAATAAATAATAATTAATGTGTACTTCTTGCGCATTCTGCCACGAAAATGGCTCATATACGCTCAAAGCGGGTGCAAAATTACGAAAATTCTTTTGATTTTCAGCACATTGCTCTCTCTTATTTGCAACAATATTGATTTGCGTAAAGTCAGAAAGACGGTCGAAGCGACAGTTTTACACGACCAGCAAGTCTTTTCCACCGCCAGTTCCGCACAATTAGCAAGTTATTCTTCTGTCAATTCTATACGGAAAACCGTGCCTTTTCCCACTTCTGAAGACTTCACGAAGATCTTGCCGTTATGGTATTCTTCAACGATGCGTTTGGCGAGAGAAAGTCCCAAGCCCCAACCGCGTTTCTTTGTGGTAAAGCCTGGTCGGAACACATTCTTTATGTTCTTTTTGGCTATACCCTTGCCCGTATCAGCCACTTCGGCTACCACTCTCCTACCCTCACGGAATACGGTCAGCGTAATGCTGCCTGCACCTTCCATGGCATCAACGGCATTCTTGCAGAGATTTTCTATAACCCACTCAAAAAGCTGTGCGTTTAGTTTCACTATAATATCCTGCTCCGGACAATTCATGGAAATCTTCACCTTGCTTGATGTGCGACGGTCCATGTATTCCACCACATGCTGCATGACTTCGGTAAGACTTGCTGGCACAGGCTCTGGCAGCGAACCAATCTTCGAGAAACGCTCGGCAATGAGCTGAAGTCGCTTCACGTCCTTGTCCATTTCCGGTATGAGGTCATCATCGGGATAAGTTTCCTTCAGCATCTCTGTCCATGCCATGAGCGAAGAAATCGGGGTACCCAACTGATGGGCTGTTTCCTTGGAAAGACCAACCCACACCTTATTCTGCTCTGCCTTTTTCGATGTAAGCAATGCAAAAATAGCAATCACGACGAATATCAACACTACACCGAGCTGCACATAAGGATATGTGGTCAGTCGCTTCAGCATAAGAGAGTCGGCATAGCAGACATCATTGTAGTCGCCATTGCCAAGGTCTATCCTTATATACCTTCCGGCATCATGCAGAGCGCGAGCCTCTTTCCTTATATATTGTATGCTGTCTTTCTCCGTACGGTTTGGCGCAGAGAAATTTCGTTCAAGGATAGGATCTCCGTTTTTCTCAAGAACGATGAGCGGGATTGTATTGTTCTCGTTCATCACCTTAAGCACCAATTCCAGGTCGGTATTCTCGTCAGCCATATTGAACGAACGCATGGCAGCTGCCCAAATCTCCATCCTGGCACGCTCCTCATCAGCCAAATCAGTTACCAGAATATGCGACACGACAAGAGAAACAACAGCAATAACAACAGCTGCTGCCACAAGTATGATTTTCACTTGCCTTATTCTGTCTGTCCAATACATATTCCTTAAAATATATTAATTTGTAACTGATTTTGGCGCAAAATTAAAAAAAATCTAAATAAATTCAGCTTTTTTTAAAACTTTTCATTAATTTTGCGGTCGTAAAAGCAAAGAAAACAACAATTCTAATCACAATCACAATGAAAAAGTTTAAAGTATTATCACTTGCAGCACTCGCAGCACTCATGCTTACTACAAGCTGCGCAAGCAAGAAAGATCTCCTCGCTTGTCAGGAAGAGAACAAGCAGATGTCAGCTAACTATCAGTCTGTACGCGAAGAGCTTGCTGCTGCTAACGCAAAGGCCATTGCCCTCCAGCGCCAACTTGATGATTGCCAGAAAGACAAATCTGCCATTCAGGGACTTCTCGACAAGTCTGTTGACGGCAACAATGTAAACATCTCTAAGCTTGTTGACCAGATAAACGAGTCTAACCAGTACATCCGCCACCTCCAGCAGGTAAAGTCTAAGAGCGACTCTCTCAATGTTGTTCTCACAAACAACCTCACTAAGTCTCTCTCTAAGGAAGAACTCAAAGAAGTTGACGTTCAGGTACTCAAGGGTGTTGTTTACATCTCCCTCGCAGACAACATGCTCTACAAGTCTGGCTCTTACGAGATCAATGAACGCGCAGCTGAAACCCTCTCTAAGATTGCAAAGATCATCCAGGATTATCCTGACTATGACGTAATCGTTGAAGGTAACACTGACAATGTGCCAATCTCTAAGACTAACATCCGCAACAACTGGGATCTCTCTGCACTCCGTGCTTCTTCAGTTGTACAGTGCCTCCAGAACCAGTATGGCATCAACCCTAAGCGTATGACTGCTGGTGGTCGTGGTGAGTTCAACCCAATCGCAGACAACAACACAGAAGTTGGTCGTCAGCGCAACCGCCGCACTCAGATCATCATTACTCCACAGCTCTCTGAGTTCCTCGAGCTCATCGGCAAAGGCCCACAGAACTAATTATTGCAAAAATAGAGAATACAAAACAAGCAGAAATCCACAGTGTCGCAAGATGCTGTGGATTTTTCGTGAATTTTCTTATAAGAAAACGGTATAAAACCCATAGGATTTTGATGCGTTTCCCAGGGACTTTTGACTCGTTTCTCAGGGAGTTTTAGGATGTTTCCCTTAGGATTACAAATCGGCGGTTTTAGGGTTACAAATCGGCAGCTTTAGGGTTATAATTATGCGTTCCTAAAGATTCCATAATTGCGGAATGTTTGCGGAATGTTGGCTACACATTCCGCATTTCCATTTTACTGATTTTCAGCCCCTTAAGACCACTTTTGCGGAATGTGGAATGTTTTCGGCATTTTTTTTCAAAAAAATATCAAAAAACATTCCATATTCCGCATTTTCCTTGTAACACACTTATTATCAACGCATTGCATCTGCGGAATGTTTTATCCACATTCCGCAACATTCCGCATTCATTCCGCAAAGCATGTTATGATATTCACCGCCCCCAATACTTTCTCATAAAAACAAGCTTTATATGTTTTAATGATTTTCTTTCTTAAATCGTTGAGCAAATGCAGCCACGAGGATTGACATGAATGGACTTACATAATTGAATACACAATATGGAAGATAGTCGAGTGTGGCAATGCCGAGAACCGCCGACTGCGTCATGCCGCAACTGTTCCAAGGAATAAGCGGCGATGTGATTGTAGTAGAATCTTCTATGGTACGCGAAAGCAGTTTCGACTCAAAGCCTTCGCGCTTATAGGTATCCTTATAGATGCTTCCGGTCAGGATGATTGAGGTGTATTGATCGCAAGTGGTGAGGTTTAGTCCAATGCCAGTAAATACGGTTGACGAAACCAACGCAAGGCGACCGCGAACAATGCGTGTAAGAGCAGACATCGTTGACTGCAGCATGCCGCAATAAAACATGGAAGCACCGAAACAAATGGCACAGATAATGAGCCAAACGGTGTTGCTCATGCCTGCCATTCCACCGGTGGAAGTAAGGTCGTTGAGCATCTCGTTCTCAAATTGAAAATCTGTTCCGCTGACATAAGCCGTAGCGACTCCCTTAACCATGGAACGAAGTCCAATGGTTTCCTCCCCTGCTAGTCGCGCCGTCATCTCCGGCTGAACGATTACAGCCATTATTCCGGAAAGAAGTGAAGAGGCAAACAGCGTAATGAGAGCAGGCACTTTCTTCACTATCATTATTAAGGTGATAACAGGTACTATGAGAGTCCACAAACTGATGTTGAATGTCTCGCCCAGGAGTTTTACTTGACTGATATCCTGAACAGTACCACCGGAAGCAATGCCAAAGCCTGCAACGAGAAAGACTACCAATGCGATACAAAGCGAAGGAATGGTAGTGCCCAGCATGTTACGGACATGAGTGAAAAGAGGAGTTCCTGTAGTGGTTGAGGACAGAACCGTCGTCTCACTCAGCGGCGAAATCTTATCGCCAAAATAAGCGCCAGAGATTATAGCTCCAGCCGTCCATCCGGATGGAACTCCAAGTGCAGAACCGATGCCGAACAGTGCCACACCGATGGTTGCTATACACGACCACGAACTGCCCGTCATAAGCGAAATGACGGAGCAGATGACACAAGTAGTCAGCAGGAAGATGTTTGGAGAGAGAACCTCTACGCCATAATAGATCATGGTTGGCACTGCGCCGCAAAGCATCCATGAGGCAGAGAGCATACCTATCATCAGCACGATGGCGAGAGACTCAGTGGTCTCTCCCATCATTCTGGAAAAAGTGGAGATATACTCTTTCCAACTATACTTGTAACAGCCAATGGAGATGCAGAGCGACAAGGCTGTAGCAAAGAACATGGAAAGTTGGGAACCGCCACCAGAAATATCGCCATCGAAAACATAAAGTGCTACAGCGATGAACGATATAAGAGAGAGTAGCGGAATGACACCTACCAATGGATGCGGTTTCTTTTTTTCTTCCATCGCTCTAACTTATCTTCTCTTTTTGCCGCCTGTAATGAACGAACGGACAATGCCACGGATAATGGTAGGAATGCCAAGGAAGGTAATGATTTTCATTATGGTAGAACGCTTCTTCTTGGCTTCCCTTTCCTTCTCCTTTTCGTCCTTTTCCTTCTGGCGCGCAGCTTCTTTTTCTGCCTTTTCTTTTTCCTTAGCCTCTATGGCTGCCTGCTTTTCGGCTTCTTTTGCAGCAGCGGCCTCTTCCTTAGCTTTAGCCTCTGCTTCCTGCTGAGCAAGAAGAGTTTCATAGATGGACTCGCGATCCTTTGCCTTTTCGTACTCGCCATAGATGTCGCTATTCTGGATAGCTTGCGTGCGTTGCTCTGGAGTGATGGCACCTATCTGACTAAGTGGGAAGAGAATCTTTGCCTGCTCTACAATCTGTGGCGCACCTTTCTCGTCAAGAAAAGAAACAAGAGCTTCACCAGTGCCAAGATTCTGAATAGCGTCTTCTGTCTTGAATGCAGGATTCTCGCGGAAAGTCTGGGCAGCGGCTTTCACGCCCTTCTGGTCTTTCGGAGTGAAAGCGCGAAGAGCATGCTGAACACGATTGCCAAGCTGACCGAGAATATTATCTGGAATATCAGCAGGATTCTGCGTAATGAAGTAGATTCCGACGCCTTTTGAACGGATAAGACGAACTATGCGCTCTACTGATTCAAGAACTGCTGCAGAAGCATCAGCAAAAAGAGTGTGGGCTTCATCGAAGAAGAAGATTAGCTTTGGTAATGGCAGATCTCCGACCTCAGGAAGACGATTATAGATTTGATTGAGCAGACAGAAAAGGAACGAAGAATACAGCTTAGGCTTGGTGAAGAGTTCGTCAGCTGCGAGAACATTCATTATGCCCTTACCGCCTTTCTTTGCCATGAGTTCTGTAACATCAAGGGCAGGTTCTCCGAAGAACTTATCACCTCCCTGCGTCTCCAAAGCAAGCAAAGAACGCTGAATGGCACCCACGGATTGAGATGCAATGTTGCCATATTGGTTAGTAAATTCCTTAGCATGTTCGCCAACATAATTCAGCAACATGCGGAGGTCCTTTGTATCAATAATATCCCATGCAGGATCATTATCGTTCTCAGCCTTCTTATCGGCAGCAATCTTCATGGCAATATTAAGCACACCTGCCTGAGTATCATTGAGTTCAAGCATACGAGAGAGAAGCACAGCGTCCATGTCGCAAATCTTCATGCGCAAAGGATGGCCTTGCTTGCCGAAGACATCAAAAAAACGAACCGGGCAAGCTTCAAACTCAGGATTTGGCACCTCAAATTCATCTTTTCTCTTCTCTATAAAGCCGCTCATTTGGCCAGCTTGTGAGATACCAGAGAGGTCGCCCTTCATATCTGCCATAAAGCAAGGTACGCCAGCTTGAGAGAATGTCTCAGCTATTACTTGAAGGGTTACTGTCTTTCCTGTACCTGTAGCACCAGCAATAAGTCCGTGGCGATTTGCCATTTTACCATTCATGCAGATTCGCTTGTCTGAGTGTGCGATGTAAAGTTCTTCGTTTTGATACATAGTTTTATAGATTATACTGTTATGCGGTTTTTAAGGTTTTATCTTAGAAATCAAAATTCTCGTTCTTTTTCTTCTTCTTTTTCTTGCCACCACTCCTAGAGTTGTCAAACTTGTTGCGGGCGCGTTTCTTGCTATAATCAGGATCGTATTGACGCCAATCATCAAAGTTGGCTCTTGACTCAATGGCAGCCTCGTCTGGCAATCCCTTGAAGAAGTCCAAGCCTGTTCTTTTCTCTACCTCGTCAATTGAGCAAACATATGAATCCATTTCATGGTGCTTGCCTACATTATTATATATAAAGCCAAGTCCTGCTGGATCTCCGGCAGCACGCACTACGCACTTGAAAAAAGCATCAGGCACTCCGACATTGCCGCCTATGCGCTTTGTAACGCGATTGCCATTATAAATCGGACCACATACGATATAAACCTCACCATAAGTCTTGGCCCAAAGACGGCAAGCTTGCTCAAGGTCGTTCCAGTCGCCAGTGTTGAGGTTATGGTCCTGTGGACAGATATTCGAAAGTATGAAGGTTTGGGACATAGCCTTGCCACTCCACTGGTTGTCGCCAGCTGGACACATGTGGCCGCGATCGTACCCCGACTGTATGTAGTCTTGGTGAGTAGCTTTGTAACCACTTACCTCGTTGTCTTCTACGAACTTATGTCCGTTTCGCTTCACATTGCCATAACAATGGTCGCGGGTAAGTCGCCAATAAACCCAGTTGCAATTCACCCAATCTTTATTATAAGATAATGTATAAGCTTCGCGAATGATGATTTGCTCTGACCGATTCGTAGCACGAGCCGGCTGATATTTCAGAGCAGAAGAAACTGACTTGTCATAAAATCCTTTTGCCTCAACTTGTACAGAATCAGTGGAATCAGAAACCGGCTTTTCCTGCGTTGTACAGCCAATGCAAATAAAGGAAATAAGTAGCGAAATTGATATAAATTGTTTCATTTATGGTATTTCTTTTTGTGCAAAGTTATACATTTTTATGCAAAAAAGTCATTTTTCCTTGATTTTTTTTGTTTATTTCAATTAAATGATATAACTTTGCCAAAAATATCAACAAAAAACACATAATACTATGAGAAAAAACTTCGGCTCAAAGCCATGGACTTATCCACAACCAGTATTCATTCTTGCCGCTTACGACAGCGATGGTAAAGTACAGCTCATGAACGCTGCATGGGGCGGTATTGACAATAACGACCGTATCAATCTTTGTGTTTCTAAGGAGCACATGACTGTTAAGTCTCTCCTTCAGGCTCAGGCTTTCACAGTAAGCATGGGTACAAAGTCTCAGTTGGTTCAGTGCGACTATGTAGGTGTTGTTTCCGGCACAAAGGAACCAGAGAAGTTCAAGAAGACTGGTTGGCATCAGGAGAAGTCTATCTATGTGAATGCTCCTGTTATCGCAGAGCTTCCTATGACTCTCGAATGTACTCTCGTTTCTTACGACGAATACACAGGTCACCTCGTAGGCGAAATCCAGAATGTTTCTGCTGACGAGTGCATCCTCAACGAAAAGGGAAAGATTGACCCTGCAAAGCTTCAGCCAATCTCGTTTGACCCTGTTCACAACGACTATCTCGTGGTAGGCGAAAAGGTGGGCAATGCGTTCCGCGACGGTCTCTCAATCAAGTAATAAAAAGAACTCGCAAAAGTGAGTCTCAAAAAGCAAAAAAGTGGTTAATTGTTGGCAATTACACTAACACTATTTTTGCAAAAATCCTATTATATTGATACTATTTCGTAAAAAGAGGAAAAAAACGAGCGCTGCGTTTGTTTTTTTCCTCTTTTTTCTTGCGCAATTGCCAAATTAATACTATTTTTGCCGACAAAATACTAATCAAAAGACAATGAAAAGACTAACCTTACTATCATTTTTACTCTCTCTTTTTACAATTTCATTCGCACAGATTAGAGGCAATGAAATTGAAGTTCTCGTAACCCTCGATCGCGAAGGTTGGACTTACAAATGCGGCGAACAAGCCAAGTTCCAAGTGCAGGTTCTTAAGTCGGGAGCGCTGCTTAAAGGCGCTGTCATTGACTATAAGATGGGTACCGAAATGTATGAAAATATTGAGAAGAAAGATGTTGTCTTGAAAGATGGCACTCTCTCTCTCAAAGGTACAATGAAGACGCCAGGTTTCTACCGTCTTACCGTTAACGCAAAAGTTGGCGGAAACACTTACGAAGGCATGGCAACTGCAGCTTTTGAGCCAGAAAAATTGCAGCCACAGACAGACTGCCCAAAAGACTTTGACGAATTCTGGAGCAAGGCTTTGAAGGATGCACGCGACAATGTTCCGCTTGAATCTACTCGTCGTCTGCTTCCTGAATATTGTACAGATAAAGTAAATGTATACGAGATAAGCTATCAGACAAACCGCTGGGATTCACGTTTCTACGGAATCCTCTGTGTTCCAACCAAGCCGGGCAAGTATCCTTGCATGTACAAGGTGCCGGGCGCTGGATGCCGCGCTTACTACGGCGATGTCTATCAGGCTTCAAGAGGTTGCATCGTACTTGAGGTGGGTATTCATGGTGTGCCTGTAACAAACAAGGACTCTTTTTACAAATATTTGCAGAATGGTCCTCTTTACAACTACTGGACTTTCCAGAACAACAACAAGGACGAGTTCTACTACAAGCGCGTAATCATTGGTGCAGTCCGTGGCATCGATTACATTGCTTCACTCCCAGAATGGGACGGCAAGAACATCGGCGTTCTTGGTAGCAGTCAGGGCGGTTGGCTTACTATAGCAACAACAGCTCTTGATAAGCGAGTAAGCTGCTATGCTCCGGTTCACGCTGCTCTCTGCGACCACACTGCTTCATTGAAGAACATCGCTTGCGGTTGGCCACACTATTTCTATTACGACAAGAACTCTCGTGATCCGAAAGTCATCGAAACCGTGAAATATTACGACGGAGTAAACTTTGCAAAGCGCATTACTCAGCCAGGCTGGTTCTCTTTTGGATACAACGACGACGTTGTCCCACCAACAACTTGCTGGGCTACATATAATATAGTAAGCGGTCCGAAGGAAATCCATCCATACGTTAAGACTAAGCACTTCTGGTATCAGGAACAATACGACGAGTGGCTCGGATGGATTACCAAGCAGATGGGAATAAAGTAAAAAATAAGAGTAGAAAGATAACAGCTTAAAGTGAATAGAACAAATCGGAAAGCAGAAATCTTACACTGAAAATAAAAAGAAAGGATGAAACCATATAAGTTTGAATCATACCTAAAAACCACTCTTTGGGGTGGATATCAGATAGCGCCATTCAAGGGTATTTACACTGCTCAGCCAAATATCGGCGAGTCGTGGGAAATCAGTGGCGTGCCAGGTCATGAGAGCGTAGCTATTGAGCGCGGACTTATCGATGATGTTGATGTCGGTCTCACTCTAACCGAACTCATAGACAAATACAAAGGACTGCTCATCGGAAATAAAGTATATAAGAAGTTTGGCAACAAGTTTCCGCTTCTCGTGAAGTTCATCGACTCACGACAGGATCTTTCCGTCCAGGTACACCCTGACGACAAACTCGCTCAAGAGCGCCACGGCTGCGCTGGTAAAACAGAGATGTGGTATGTCATCAAGAGCGATGTCGGCGCGAAGATCTATGCCGGACTCAAGAAGCAGATTACGCCAAACGACTATGAGGAAATGGTAAGCGACGAGACGGAAGGCCAGAACCCGATGGCAGATGTTCTCTCTGTACACGAAGCTCATCAGGGCGACCTCTACTTCCTTCCTGCCGGTCGTCTGCACGCTATTGGTGCTGGTTGTTTCCTTGCAGAGATTCAACAGACAAGCGACATTACTTACCGCGTTTATGATTTCGGGCGTAAAGATGCTCACGGCAATCCCCGCGAACTTCATACGGAACTTGCAAAGGATGCCATAGACTATCAGGTTTGGCCGGAATATCGCACCAGCTACGACTCTACTCAGCCGACATCTCAGCTCATCAACTGCCCGTACTTCGTGGTGCATCGAGTTGTGGTTCAGGTGGCACAGCAGATAGACTTCAACTGCGACTCGTTCGTCATTGTTGTCTGCCTCTGGGGCGAAGCTAACATCAATGGCGTAAAAGTTCGTCAGGGCGAGACTCTTCTCGTACCAGCTTCGGAAAATGTGCTCTACATCTTTGGCAACGCCACTTTCCTTACTGCACATATAAAATAAGCTGAAACAAATCAGATCAGATCTAATCTATCAGAAAATAAAATAAACCTTATATGAAAAGATTAACTCTAATTCTCGCTTCCTTGATGATTACACTTGGAAGTTTCGCACAGACTCCAGCAGAGAAACTGCTCAATCGCATGGCTAAGATTCAGAAGAAAGGCTATATGTACGGCCATCAGGACGACCCGTTCTACGGCATCACTTGGGATTGGGACGACAATCGTTCCGACACTTACGAACTCGTTGGCGACTATCCAGGCGTTATGGGTTTCGACCTTGGCGGACTTGAGGTTGGCGACGCAAAGAACCTCGACTCAGTGCCTTTCACTCGCATTCACGACGAGATCATCAAGCACCATGAGCGCGGTGGTATCATCACCCTTTCGTGGCACCCACGCAACCCTCTCCTCGGCACTACAGCATGGATCGGCAACGACTCTATAGCCTATAAGGAGGCTGTCGCTGCCCTTTGCAAGATCAAGCAGTGCAATATCGCAAAGCAGGTTGACAACCCTATGCACACGGTGAAGGCTATCCTTCCTGGTGGCAAGTGCAATGCCAAGTTCCAGCAGTGGCTCCAGCGCATCACGGACTTCATCCTCTCCCTCAAGGACAGCAAGGGCAATCAGATTCCGGTCATCTTCCGCCCATGGCATGAGAACACAGGTTCATGGTTCTGGTGGGGCAAGGACTGCTGCTCTGTAAAGGAATACCTCGATCTCTGGACTCTCACGGAGGACTTCATCGGTGGTCAGGGCAACCTCAAGGACTGCATCGTGTGGTCTTACTCTCCAAGTTGGGCAAGTCCAGCCGCTCTCGAGCGCTATCCTGGCGACGACCGCATACAACTCCTCGGCACAGATGTTTACCAGTGGGGCTCGGAGGCAGACTTCATCAATCAGGTTGAGACAGAGATGAAGCTCCTCACTGCTGAGGCTCAGAAGCGCGGCAAGCTCTGCGCAATCACTGAGTGCGGCTATCAGAACTCGCCAGACGCCACATGGTGGCAGCGTGTCTTCAAGCCAATCGTAGAGAAGTATCAGTTCTCGTACCTCCTTCCTTGGCGCAACTACTCAGGCGAACACTTCGGCGCATCGAAGGACGCCAAGACCGCCGACGACTTCAAGGCATGGGC
>JAKSLJ010000036.1 GCA_024401275.1 Bacteroidaceae bacterium
ATCGGAAGAGCGGCGAGTTGGGGGAGTGGGTAGATCTCGGTGGTTGCGGTGTAACGAGAGGAAAGGGTGGATGTGAATTATGGTGATGAGAGTAAGTTGGATGAGAAGTGGGTGTTCTTGAAGAAAATGAAGGTAGGAGAGTTTGTGAGTGAGGTAGAGGCTCGTAAGTTTGCAAGGGAGTATAAGATGTTGAACGCAACAAAGAGAAGTGGTAAGATGGTTGATTGTAAGATGAAGAAGGTTGGGGTGGCGTAAAGCCCCCTGACTTTCGGGGACGATGTAGGGCGAGGATTTCCGAGCCGTTGACCGCAATAAACCTGAATCGCGGCTCAGAAATCCTCGCCCTACAAAGGTGAAAAAGTAACCAGAAAACAATAATTAAAGAAACTCTTCGTTTTATAACAGAAGCGAAAGGGGGTAGATAATCGTAAATTGTAAATCTGTAAATCCGTAAATTTCATGATGAAAAACTGGCAGAAGGTAATGGTTGTGATGGAGGCTTATCCTGACATCACTCGTGAGAAACTTGAGGCGGCTCTCGGTCTTTCTAGAAGTGGCGTGGCAAAGATTATCCGCCAACTGATAGAGGAAGGCAAGATAAAGCGTGTCGGTCCGGACAAGGGCGGACATTGGGAGATCATACCCTCTGACGAAGAGCCAGAGTACTTCTTCTTTTATGGACATAACGAAAAAGACGAGCCCTCCAGATATGGGATAAAAAAAGGTAAAGGCGACAAGGCGGTTTTCAGCCAGTGGTATATGAGTCCATTCACGGTTGACGGCCACCACTACAACTGCATGGAGCAATACATGATGGCGGGGAAGGCTCTGCTTTTCAAGGACATGGAGATGTTGAAGCAGATTCTGAACGCACAAGATCCTGCCACATGCAAGAAACTTGGTCGCATGGTTCGCCATTTTGATTCAGATGTATGGAATGAGCATAGCCAAAAGATTGTCTTCAAGGGCAATTACGCTAAGTTCTCGCAGAATCCTCGTCTGAAAAGAATCCTCCTTGCCACAGGTGACAAGGTGCTTGTTGAGGCAAGTCCATTAGACAGGATTTGGGGCATCGGAATGAGAGAGTGCAAGGCTGCTGCAGACCACCGCAATTGGCGTGGCAAGAACCAGCTCGGCTATACTCTCACTCGCGTGAAGAAGGCTATCATAGCCGATGACATTTTGGGAATTGGAAAGTGATATATTAAGCCCCACCAGACATCACGTCTGATGGGGCTTGTAACTAACCAATACCTAATGGAACTAAATCTATGAACTAAAGTTTCGTGCTTGTTTATCTGCGTGGACCATATCCAGGGCGTGCGTTGTGTCCTGGAGGTGGAGGAACAGGTGCGCCGCCGTGATGCTGGTTATGCATTACTGGGCGTGGTGGTAAAACGTCGTAGTGTCCGTTGTAGCGACCACCTCTCCAAACCAATTCTGCGCCGCAGTGGTTGCAGAATGTGCGACCGGCGTAGCGGTCGATGTGATTGTGACGGCAGTGTCTCCAATCAGCGTTGTTGTGGTGACGAACTTCCATGCGTGGAGCAGGGTTTGCATTACGCCATGTATTGCCGTGAGGATTTGCGTTAGCTGTCATTGCGAGAGCTGCAAAAGCGAGAGTCATCATTGTTGCCTTCATAATCGTATAGTTTTTAGAGGTTAAACTTCTTGTTATTGACTCCTCCCTTGTGGGGAGGTTGGGAGGGGTCTTTTATTGTTTTGTTGCTGCAAAATTACGACTATTTATGAAGATTGCAAGAAGTCTTTCCCTATTCCGAAAGGAAGTTTCCCTACAACGTGAGGGGAATTCCCGTCCTGTGCACTATTTCGTCAAATTCAGGCACTTTTTCCGTCTGAAACAGCCTTTTTTTCCTGATAATTGAAGAAAATGCAACTGAGAGGGGCTGTGTTTCAAAAAATATTTTTAACTTTGCCAGCGATAAGGGAAACACTATGAGCACAAATATACAGTATGAGAATAATCAAACGACAAACGTAGGTAGCATACTACACTAAGCATCCGTCTGCAAAAGATGCCCTTGAAGACTGGTATTATAAGGTAAAGGATGCTGATTGGAAGAACTTTGCTGATATGCGTGCCACCTTCAATAGCGTTGATAGTGTAGGCAATCAGCGTTATGTGTTCAATATCAAGGGAAATGATTTCCGTTTGGTGGCTGTAGTCAAGTTTACACCATCACACGTTTTGATTCGTTTCATTGGAACTCATGCTGAATACGATAAAATTAAAGACATACAAAACATTTAGCAGATATGAAGATCATAGATGAAAAGAGTTACATGGCTGCCATGAATAGATTGGAAGAGCTTGAATGTATCGTTACGGACGACACACCAGCTACAGACCCGAACTACATGGAGTTGGACGCACTGATAGATGCTATCGATGTGTACGAGGAAAAGGCTTATCCAATTGCAAAGCCTACACTCGCTGCTACCATCAAGTTGCGTATGTATGAGATGGGACTTACCCAGACCGCACTTTCCAAGAAGCTTGGCGTAAGCACGTCTGCACTTCGTCGATACATCACAGGACAGACAGAACCAGCTCTCCCTGTGGCTCGCAGAATCAGCAGTTCCCTGAACATCTCGCCAGCAATAGTTCTGGGGGTATAAGAATCATTATATAATAACAATAAAGTCTAACCATTAAATACAATTTGATTAGTCTTTGCCTTCCTTCGACAAACTCAGGACAGGCTTATTGACGCTACGAGATAGAAACAAAATTTAAAACCAGAAGATGTCTGAGTTCCGCAGACTTACTGGGTTATACAAACTTTTAGAATAAAAAACCAGTTAAATCTAATAACGCTTTCAGAAATGAAAAAGATTCTATTCACGCTTTTATCTCTGCTGATGCTATGCAATACGGTAAGGGCAAAATACATAGGTCTGGAGACCGACATCGTAATTGATGGACTCACATATGATTTTACCAAGTATGACAACGTTAATGAGAGCTTCTTCTCCATTAGCTCACCTAAGGAAGGTAACTACGAGGGAGATATCAAAATACCTGCAACTGTGATATACAAGGGAGTCACTTACGAAGTACGCAGAATTTCCTCCTACTGCTTCTGCTACGACAAAAAGGTCACATCAGTCACCATTCCAAACACTGTGACGGAAATTGGCATCAACGCCTTCCTGGGGTGCTATGGACTCAAGACACTCACCATCCCGGCATCTGTCACAAAGGTAGACAAGGCAGCCTTCGGTGGATGCACGCTCAGGTCGCTCAACATCGAGGGGAAATGGTCTAACTATACCGACGCCCTAATGCAACTCAATACTTCCTCCATTGTCTGTGCTAATGCAAGTGAACTTAGTAAGATTAGGTCTGCATTCAAAGGAACTGTAGCTGAGTTGGGATTTGATCCGGAGCCGTGTGTTGATGGCATTGACTACATACTCGTGCAGGGAAACAACTACACCGCATCAGCAGGCACCTTTACCGCAACTGTACGCAGCAAGAAGACCGGCCGCTACTCTGGCGACATTGCCATACCCGAGAGTATCAACGTAAATGGAAAGTCGTATTATGTCACGGCGATCGCCCAATCGGCTTTCAGTAGATGCGAGGAACTCAGGTCTGTCACCATGTCGGACAAGGTTAATGCCATTGGAGCCAGCGCATTCGCATTTTGCCTCAGTCTCGAAAAGGTTCACCTCTCCAACACCATCATAGAGATTCCTGGATCGGCATTCGAGCGTTGCGAGAAACTTATACAGGTTGACATGCCAGCCAGTCTCACGAAGATCTCGTCTTTTGCATTCTCTGGATGTCGGTGTCTTGAGAAGATTGACATACCGGAACGGGTCTCAAGTATTGATACAAGGGCTTTTGACCAGTGTCTGACTCTCACGGAACTGAACGTTGCAGCAAACAACAGATACTATACATTTGAGGGGGAATCGCTTTACAACAAGGAAAAGTCAACACTCATCATGCGACTTCCTGGATACTCAGGTAGGGACTTTGTCGTACCGGAGGGCGTAAAGACTATTGGAATATACGCATTATGTAATCAGGTTATATGCCATATCACTCTTCCGCAATCGCTGCGCCGCATTGAGGACTTTGCCTTTTACGGCGTAGGAAAGCTTGAGCAACTTGAGCTCCCTATGCATCTTGAACATATCGGACATTCTGCCTTTGCCAGCAATTACACATTCGTCAGGCAGATAGTCATTCCATCCACCGTGACAAGTATGGGATTCGGTGAAACTCTCTTCGGTGAACAAAAACTTGAAAGTGTAGTGTTTCTCAACTACCCTTCCAAGATAATCCGTAGTCAGACTAACCCGTACTACTTCCTCAGCGGACTCAACCCCGGGAAGACCACCATCTATGCGCATGGCTCTGAGGTGGAGCTGATCAGAGCTGTGTACGCGGGCAACGTGGTCAACATCGACGACCAGCTCGCCATGCTCAACGGAGACGTAAAACCGTACCTGAAGGGCTTCGAATTTGATCTCACATACGGTGCCGACGACAAACTGCAGTCTATTACTATTGGTGACCAGGTTGCACAACGTACAGACATCGGTCACTACTTCGTAAAGGGACTGAGCATTGACACAGAGTACGACATCATAGCCAACTACAAGGATTTCAGTACGCTGATTACTACGATTAAGACATTGTGTCCAGTGATTCAATGCGACAATTCTATGGCAACACAAACCACAATGTCAATTTATGGCATCACTGCTACTCAGGACATTACCGCAAAACCTGACGAAGTTGGCCAATGTTACGACAAGTCGTCAACAGAGCTCCATAAAGCGGACAAAAACGGAAACTATACAGTAAAGGATTTGAGTCCATCTTCCTCTTACTCATTTTATTTATACGCCAAATACGGTGATGACATTGCCTACACGATTTTTTCATTCAGGACACAGGCACTCAATCCGACTATAAATACAATAGCAATAGGTCCTACTACAGCCTCCATCCGTGGCAGCTACTCAAATGGCGACGCCAAAATCAAGCGTGCCTGGTTCAAAGACCACGATGGTGAAGGCACAAACATTGACTTTGTCGGTCTTAATCCGGAAACAAAATATGAGGCTACCTTCTACGTAGAGTCCGAGGATGGACGCATAGAGTCACAAAACATCACCTTCACCACACGGAAATTGATGCTTGAGACACTTCTGCCAAAATGCGTAACCTCATCCAATGCCATCGTGGCAGCGAAGACCAACATGAGTGACCTCGAAGTCAACGCTGGATTTCAGTGGCGCAAGTACGATGCACCGACAGAGCTCAAGTCTTCAGAAGCCTACGCGGGCATCTATGATGGCACGATGGAGGGGTATATCAAGAACCTGCAGAGCGACAAGTATTATAAGGTGCGCGCATTCTACCTCTCCCAATCTGGCAAACTCTACACGGGCGAGTGGGTTACTTTTGACCCGAGCGACTTCTCATACTTTGAGCCTACCGTCCACACCTATGCGGCTACCGAGGTCACCGGCAATACAGCCAAGGTACGTGGATATGCACTCCCTGGTACAGAGGATATCATCAAGCAAGGCATCGAGTATTGGCGTACAGGATATTCCGGTATCAAGAGTCGCGCTATAACTAAGGCACCAGCTACAGGCACAAATATACTTTATATTGATGGGCAGGTCATGAGTGTCATTATTGATGGACTAACTCCATCGACCCAGTACACCTATCGTGCTTTCGCCACTACGGCAAGCGGCACTGTCTACGGTGAGGAGATGACATTCACCACAGATGTTCCAGTTACCATCAGGGCAATATCTGCCAGCGACGATACTCCAGTCACCATTATTGGCTACTACGATTTAAGAGGTACGCTCCACGCCATCCCTCAGCGAGGGGTCAATATTGTTAGGTATAGCGATGGTACAACCCGAAAGATGATGTTGAGATAAACCTGAGGATAAAAGTTAAAAGGCAACCTTGCGATAGGTACATGTAATAACCAAACTCCGCAAACACAGCGTTCTCTGTTGTTTGCGGAGTAATTTTTCTATAACCGAATATGAGTCGGATAGCAGATACTAAGCAAACTCCATGGTTGGCACACTGATAATCAGTATTTCTTCAGCCATAGAACAAAAAGTAGGTCTGAGATCCTTTTTGAGCCTCGCCAATCAGTTACGATGCCCTTGTCCAGCAAACCCTTCATTGCGGTTTGGACACTGCTGGCGGTCTTCAGGTTATGTCGCAGAAGTACTCCTTGCTCGCATATTTCCCTATTACGAAAGGATTGAAATATCTGTCCATACCCTACACAATTAGATGATTATGCAAAATTACATAATTACTCTTGACCCACCAAATATTTCTGCGGCAATTTGCAACTTTTTACCCAACAATTACACATTCCCCAAGAGTATAATAAGAATCACTTTCTCCAAAAGTAAAATAAGAGTCATGTTCCCTAGGAACTCACATTAGAAGTCATCCTCTATTTCATCCAGCTCAGCCTCGTTGTATTCGGAATGATCAAATCTATAAAATCCGTCAATGTACCCTTCCTCGTAACCGTCTTCATAGCCGTACTCATAAGCCTTGCTAGGATGGCGTCGCTCCATGCGAAATTCCGAAGGTTCGCCAGCTTCACCATCCTCTAGACCATGCTCATATCCATCGTCATATCCTTTGTCGTAGTCGGGATGCTTGTGTAGTTTCTTGATTATATATATTTTTTTTCGAGGTAAGGGGATTGCAGTAATACTATCTGTTACGATTATCTTTTTATCAATTTTCCATTATCTTCAAATAATTCTATATCTGATTTCAAGGCAACATCCTCAAGATACATTATTCCATTTCTAATATAAAAAGAAATATTAGAAGAATCTGTTACTCCAATAACTGTAGCTTTTGAATCATCACAAATGTATATTGTATCAGTTTTTTCAATATACACTGTATCGTCTTTCTCCTGAACTTTTACAACATCTACGTAAATAGTATCATGAACTAATACGGTGGTAACCTCGTTGTATCACTCTGCAACATTTTCGCAATACATTCTGTATAGTGCCACAGCACCGAGATGCCACAGTTTTGTGTCCTCTTTCTGAAGCCCTTGATAAGTGGCAGACGCATAAAAACGTTGCATTGCTTCAAGTGTTGAGCAATGCTCGTTGTCAGCTATGATGTTGGCAACATTAGCTATCTTACCAGGAAGAAAGAGGTAAAGATTCTTTTGCGTAACTTCTAGATTCATCTATATATTTTGTAATTCTATGACATCAGTTCCTTTATATTCAAGGAATTTTAGTGCCGCATCTGTGTGAAATAATAATTGATCAACAAGGTTATATACCTTTAGTTCCCTGAGAAGCTCTTCTTTATTGAGGATTCCACTCTCATAAAGAGCGAAAGCTGCATACACTCTGTCGTTTGCAACTGGTCCATAGACGAAATCGTAATTGTGGGTGAACCACGTTTTGTTGCGGTTGCTGTCAACAAAGTCTATCCATTCTTCTGTTGGAGTATCAAACCAAAGGGTGTTTTGCCGTCTAATCTCCTGCATGTCAACTTCATATATATTGACGTAGCCAAGATTATGTTTCCTTTTATGGCGCATCACCCAATCTTTAGCTTGCTTATAGTCTGTGGTCGTATAAAACCCTTCGCCATAGTCAAGTGTACGATTCGGCTTTCGTATTTCTGGGTGCTCTACTATTTCCAGACTTCCATGGTATATTTTCATCTTAAGACCTCCTTCCTAATTTTGTATCTATTTCCTCAATCAACCATTGGCGGCTTTGTGTGTGCAACACATCAAAGTTATCAGCAAGATACGATGCAACATCCGACGAAAAAAATAGCGAAGCTGCCATAGCACCATCCATTCTTTTCGCACTTTTGTATTGTTCTATGCAGAACGCAACAAAGTATGATATGTCGTTGTTTCTTTTCATACAGTCAACTGGATTCGGGTGCAAAGTTATGCTTTTTTGCCCGAAATAACAAATATAATTTGCTATTTCATTTGCAGAGTTTTATTTTTTTTCTAAATTTGCATCCGTAAACTAATCTATTTGGAGGAAATAACATGACAAACAAAAGAACCTGCTTTTTCGTTTCACTGATTACTGCCATACTGCTCTGCTTTTCTGCCACAGCATCGGCACAGCGCATACAGAACTCCAACTATGGTACTGCCGGCTACATAAACTCAGACGGCAGGATTCAGGACAGCAGCTATCGCACTGTCGGCTACATAAAGAGCGATGGTCGTGTGCAAGACGGCAGCTACCGCACTATCGGCTATATAAAAGATGATGGTCGCGTACAAGACAGCAGCTACCGCACAATCGGCTATATCAAGTCGGACGGCAGGATACAAGACGGCAACTACCGCACTATAGGCTATGTTAAAAGCGACGGTCGCGTGCAGGACAGCAACTACCGCACCATCGGCTATGCCAAGGACGTACCCGTGTCTGGTGCTGCGCTCTTCTTTTTCTTTATGAAGTAATTTATAGAACCCACCTATAACCCCAAGAAACAATGAAAAAAATACTTTCACTCCTTATCTTTATCGCTGCATGCTGTACATCTTGTGCGCAACAGACAGACATGAGCCAGTATATGCCGAAACTGAAGAACGGCGAGGTGGCACCTGATTTCTCTCTTCCGCTGTATGATGGCGGCAAGAAAGTCTCACTCTCAGACTTCAAGGGCAAGTATGTTCTGCTCGACTTCTGGGCATCATGGTGCGGCGACTGCCGTCGTGAAATCCCTATTATGGAAGAGGCGCTGAAAGACTATGCCGGTAAGATTGAGGTGCTCTCCGTCTCGTTCGACAAGAAGAAAGAGGCTCTGAAGGACTATCTGAAGGAGCATCCTGCAAACTATCCTGTGCTTTGCGACTACTCTGCCTGGAAGGAAAGCAGCGTGACAAAGGCATATCAACTTGGCTGGATTCCTACATTCTTCATTATTGCGCCAGACGGAAAGATTGTAGGCAGCGGCATTGACGGAAAGGGACTTAAAGACGAATTGGCTAGAATATTCGCTTCAACAGGCAACAAGCTGCCATTTGAGAGCGACACGTTCGTTACCGATAAGGGCCGCAATGTTACCATCTCCTTCATTAAGCATGGCACGCTGATGATAGACATAGACGGCTCTATCGTTCATATCGACCCGGTGCTGATGTTCGGAACAGATTACAGTGCGCTGCCAAAGGCTGACCTTCTTCTCGTCACTCATGAGCATAAGGACCATTTTGATATGGACGCAATAAAAGCTGTCAGCAAAGACGGAATGCGCTTCCTTAGCAACGGTCGTGTGGCAGAAATGTCTGAGAGGAGCGAGGCTATGCAGATAGGTCAAACGGTAACTGCCAATAACTTTACCATCACTGCCACTGCTGCCTACAACAACAGTCCTGGCAAGGAGCAGTTCCACCCTAAGGGACGCGATGTAGGCTTCGTCCTTGAGATTGATGATCTGAAGATTTATGTCGCTGGCGATACCGAGGACATTCAGGAGATGAAGCAGTTGAAGGACATTGATATCGCTTTCCTCCCAGTTAATCAGCCGTTTACCATGACTCCAGAGCAATGCATCAACGCCGTAAACATGTTCTCTCCAAAGATTGTCTATCCATATCATTACGGCAACACAGACCTTACGCCTATAGTAGAACATTTCAAGAACAACGAGAAGGTGGACGTAAGAATCCGCCAGTTGCAGTAAGGCACCGTTTCAGCCAAATCTTTCGAAAAGAGCAACTTTTGGCTAAAATATGTATTCAGGCATAGTGCAGTCAGAAGTGACCTTAGACGATCTATTCGCACATACAGAGATTTAATTCTTGTTTTCCCGAATCCTAAATCACGATAATATGCCGCAGAGGACTATATGAACCTTCAAATTTATACAATGAACATTCTTCTATAACAAGTCTGGCGCGAATCCCAACATGTATAATAATGTCAAGGTTCGCGCCTGATTATGTTCGGGCTCTAAAGAATGGCACACTGACCTGTCACCTGTCTCATCTTATGTTTTTTGCGAAAAAATCATTCCATCGGCTTAATCTGTTTATTGGAAACTGTAAAATAACTGATGTGTGTGGGGGATTTACGTATATATCTTTCCCGTACCTCATTATAGGTTATCATCGTTTACCAGATATCAAGATTACAAAGGGCTTCGGGTTCTCCACCACATGCATCATACAAAGAATCTGCTATAGTATATTCACTCCAGGGATTATAGTAAGAATCATCGGAATCTTCATCTTCAAATTCATTCTCAAGTTCATCTTCATCATCTTCTCCAAGATACCATTGAAAATCTTGTAACTGTAGAGAAATGGACATATAACCTAATCCGTTAATAAAAGCCCTGTCCATATTCCAAGAAACCTGATTGAAGAAAGAACGTGTTTCTTTCTCTGTCAGATTCTCAAATAAATATATATTCGTGTGATGAATTGTTATGCCATTTTTAGTAGCCACATAAAGTAGTTCGCATCTGTATCTCTTCTGTTCATTCTCTGTAAATTCTTCTATGGCAAGCATATACTTATTAGTTGGTTCCGTTATTGCGACATATTTGAACTCAAGCTTTAATTTGCTGTATCTGATAATTCCAATTCTACCATCAGCATTCTTTAACAATGCCAATCCATCATCCATTATTTTAATATGAGAGAATAGCTGTTTACTAATATGCCTACGTTTTATGATTAGTTTGAAATTATCACCACTATCAAGATAAAGTTTTCGTAATAGCCTATTGGACGTTTTCTTTATACAATCAACACATTCTTCAACAAGTTGCCCTTGCTTGTTGTAAATGTATATGTCGTCTGCATCTTTTGCCAAAAGAAAATAGCCATAATCCTTAATCCATTCATACTCCATTGGCAGTATGTAGCAGAAGTTCTTTATGTCAACACAACCACATAGTGATCCGTATTCTGTATGATCATCTATTACGATGGCTATATTTTCATCTTCACCAAAGTATATCCGATCATACAGTGCATGAGGATTCATCCTAGAGCGTCTGTATTTTTGACGAAACAATTGGTGTTCCGGTGTCAGTTTTGGCTTTTTTATGGGTTTATTGCGATACATTTGATATAGCATTTAAGGCATAATATGGGTGCTTCTTCATATTTTTTATTTAACGAGTCTGACAGGAAGCTTGAATCCAATAAAACAATTTTCCAGATATCCTTCCGTATTACGCAAATGGTTATTATAAAAAAGATGTATTGAATTCTTGTTATTAGCATCTTTGGCATACTCAAGCCAGAAATAAGATCTATCATGCACTTCTATGCCTGTAAATTCAATTAACCCAGTGCGGATGAATTTCAGTGTATTGCCATTAGGACCCACGCATTCTGCATAATAATATTTATGGCAACCAAATTTATCTTTCTTTAATTCACACCTCCATTTACATACGGAATACAGTTCTTCCCATTGTTCCTTTGTGGGCAACTTCATTGTTTTTGCCTTCTCGTATGTTAGATATTGAATCTCTCCATCAAGTCTTTCGTAGTCTGTAGACCAAAGAGTTCCACTTGGCAGTCCTAAATCTACATACTCTACCTGATTTGTACGGAGTTCCATAGGAATTTCCTCCTCACGGTCTTTGTAGCCAGCCTTATATCCTTCTATATAGGCTTCTGCAATAGCTTTGGTAATAGCTTCGTTTGCCTTACCTTCAGCATACATGTTTGCTTGCTCTTGTATATTCATTATATTGCATTGTTAGAGATTTAACAGATTACAAAACATTGTGTTTACATTCAACTATGCAAAACGCACTTTGTCGCGAGATAGCGGTATTCGATATTCTTCGCCTTTCCTACCAGAAATATAGTAATGCATAGCCAACTTATTGTTAATAATCTTAGATTCTACAGCTTTCTTAATGATGGTGATATTGTATCGCAATGCTGCATTATCCATTGGATCGCATAGTTTGTCTAAACTACGCTCAAGAACGTCATCGTCACGATTTGGATTCACTTCATAGAGATAAATGTGTCGCAGTTCGTCCTTGTAATCAGGGATATTCTTCAGAATGATTCCCTCTGGATGCTTAAGGAATAGCAGATAGAGAGTCTTGGGAATTGGACGTAATTTCAATTCCAGTTCATTGTAGTCAGGCAGAATGATTCTCTTATCTTTGTTGACAACAATAGATGATAATGTATCTTCGCTAAGAACTATTTTTCCCTTGATTACATTAAGGACTTCTTCTTGCGGAAGGACATCATGTGTGCGAGTCACATAGTCAACAATCAATGCTGATATATTGTCAAGCAGTTCTTGCCTTTCGGACTCAAATGACTTCGCTTCACGATAGTCCTGAACAATCTGCTTAAGACAGTCATCTGACTTAGTCGTAGGCTTAGATGCTTCCTGTTTTGTTGGTCTCAAGAGATGACCAAAGATTCTTTGGGCATCTTCCTGGCTTATTGGGTCTTGTTCTGCTTGCAGTTCAAGAACCTTTTCGTATTCCAAATCCAGTTTCTCTTGGAATATCTCTTCTTCCTCCGCATCTTTTATTGCCAGTTCGTCCAAGTATTCTTGAAGTTTCTCTTCCTCTTCGGCATCTTTTATTGCCAGTTCGTCTAAGTATTCTTGAAGTTTCTCTTCCTCTTCCGCATCTTTTATTGCCAGTTCGTCCAAGTATTCTTGAAGTTTTTCCTCGGCCTCTGCCTCGCGAATTGCCAATTCTATTTCAAGGTTAGCCAAAGCCTCCTCCTCTTGCTCATAGAGATCAAGTTCTCTATCAATAATAGCTTGCTGAATCATGGCATCAATCTCAGCCTGTTGACGAGCCTTCTCATCCTCTGCATCCATTATCATCAGGTCAATCTCAGCCTGCTGACGGGCCTTCTCTTCTTCGACTTCCATCATCGCATTCTGAACGAGAAGGTCAATCTCAGCCTGCTGGCAAGCCTTCTCTTCTTCGACTTCTATCATCGCATTCTGAACAAGAAGGTCAATCTCAGCCTGCTGACGAGCATTTTCTTCGTCAGCTTTGATAAGGGCTTCCTGAACTTTAAGTTCTACCTCATAGACTGGAATGTCTTCAAGACTTGAAATGTCATACAGTTTATCAAGGAAAGCTTTTACCCATTTGCCATCGTTAGTAATAGTTGCAGATACATAGTTCTCTTTATAGAGACTACCGATATTTACGCGACGAGCAAAAGCCTTGTCAATAAGACTGCTATCATCCGTCTTTCTCACTTCTACTGTGAGTGGGAAATGCTTGTCATAGTTTGAGTATGATTTCTCAAACAAAGACAGAGTTGATTCAACAAGTTCTTTTTCACGATTGCTATCGTAATTTGTAGGAACATAGATTGCTACTGTACCAGGTACGAGAGTACCGATGATTGAGTTGAAAGAATTATTATTTTTCATTTTTTGTTTTTTTCAGTTAATGATTTAGTTGTTCTCAAAGTAGTCTGAAGAGCATTCTTCGTTTATTGCCGAAATCTCATCGTCAGAGATGTCCTCTGCTGATCTGCAAGCGAAAGCTGATACCATAGCGTTATGCACCTTTGAATAGTATCTGTCGCGAGAGCGTCTTTCTTCTTCAAACATTCTCTTTGTTCCTTCTGCATCTTTCTGGAACTCCATAACATTATCTATCTTCAAAGAGAATGCTACGCTCTTGACATCGTGATCAGCACCAATGTATGCAAACATCCAGCCTTGCTTCTTAAGGCGTTCAATAAGAGAAACTATAGTCTTGTTATTGAACTCACGGGATGCATTTTCATAGCCATCAGTTATTATTGTAACGCTTACAGATGAGAACTTTTCTTCACGTACAAGTGCTTCCATTCCGATGCAAGCATTTCCTACGGCATCATAAAGAGGTGTCATGCAGCATGGCTGATAATCATCTTTACTGATTGGACGAACTTCCTGCGCAGGTACATTATTGAATATGTAACGCTGCTCGCATCCACAGAATGCTACAAGAGCGATGAACTGCTCCTGTTCAGGATTCTTTTTCTCGGAAGCTTTGATAGCTCCGATTGTTTCGTTTACACCCGAGATTGCCTCGTTTTCGATTGAACTCATCGAACCGCTCTTGTCGAGGATGATGAGGTTGTGTACTTTTGTTTTCATAATTTTGTTATTTTTGTTGAATTTTCTGGGTGCAAAGGTATGAGGTTTATTTCAGACCTTTCGGAAATTCAAACGTTGTAATTGTAAAAACAACAAAATCCACAAAAATAATTGAGAAAAAGGTGCATTTCTAGGTATTATGAAGGGATGGCTTGCATTATTCATGAGATAGAGAATCGTCGTTAGACGCACCTCGTATCTCGTTCAAGTATTCATCAAGTACATATACGTCACTCATAATCTGAAGTCCATAGCGAGGATCTTTCAGCATGGTATAGACACGACTTTGGTAGAAGAGAGTGAGCGCCTGTTCTTCTGTAACATCAAGTTCTTTTGCAATTAGCAATACGATACGTGCTATCTTGCGCCATAATACATTGTCTCTCATATTAGTCCTCGTCTTTGATTGTATAACAAGATATGAAATGCAGATACTTATCTATAATCTCTTGGTTACGAATACATAGCTGGTGGTTAGGTTTCTTGAAACGCAACTGGTCAAGAGCTTGTTCAGCAGTGATACGCCCCATCTCATAATCTTCTACCGTGTCAATAACTTGGTCATTGGCAACTCCTCCTTCTACAATATCATAACCTTTGGCTGCATCTTCCCCATGACGATTGGCAACTACAAAATCAAGCCAAGGTATGTCATAAATGGGGAATCTGAGTACATTATATGAGTTCAATGCTGTTTCGTCAAACTCATATTCATTGACAATACCTTCATCGTCATCATTGTGTCTACCACCTATAACAATAGCCCATTTTTCGGCTTGTGATTTCAGATTGGTTACATAGAAACCACGTCCAAAGTCAAGATTACGTCTTCCTGCATTTGCACGAGGTGATTCCACCTTGGTGTAAGAACCGTGATAAAGCGTACTCATAATTTAGCCTCCCTATTCTTCAGTGTTTCAACAATATCATCTGTAACATACTCCAGACTCTGTGTGTGAAGCATGTCATAGTGGCGAATGAGACGTTTGTGGATCAGCCCTACTTTATTCAAGCGCATAAGCATCTGGGAAGCAGGAATGTCCATCTTTTTTGCACCACTTTCTATCGCCATTACAGCGAAATGTATTTTGCGATATGCATCTGTATTAACGTATGTTGTCATGATATCAATAAGTGATATTCTTCAATACTTGTCTATTAAAAACATTTGCAAAAGTAAAGGTTTTATGTCAAATAGCCAAACAAAATCAAGGAAAAGTGTGTGGTTGTCCCTATTTTTATTTGAAAAGACACTAAATATACCCCCTTATCAACTCAAGAATCTCGCCTGTGCTGAACTTGCAGGAGCAGTTTTGCTTGTAGGAAATTTCTCTAAAGCTAAGATTCTCAAATAAACAAATGACGATGGGGTGATAATGTTACTTTTACATTTATCACCCCATTATTACATAGTTATACTATACAATATTTCTAGCCAAAATCCAAACAGGATTCAACTATTATTTTAGTTTCTACTGGAGATAAAGGGTGTGATTGAGACGATAACTCCCCTTTAACTCCCAAGTTATTTGTGATTTTGTAGCCATTCAGAGTATTTCATGACGATGGACATTCCGAAGCCTTGTGCGTCTTGGAGTACGTCTGAAACTATCTTTGAGACTTTCTTGTATTCCGGTGTCGAGGTGAGTTTGATGTAGCACTCAAGGTCGGCGTCTGTAGTGTATTTCTCAGAGGCATTGAGGTAGATGATTTCGAAATTCTCGTTGAAGAATGCGCGGGCGGCTGCTTTCTGGTCTGCGCTGAGGTCATTGTCTGCACTAAGCTGTGCGGTGATGAGGTCGTTGAGCATCTTTTTCAATCCTGCGGATTCGTAGTATTGGTGGAAGAGTTTCTGACGCTGCGGCGTGGCGTTGACCTGTACCTTGCGTGGCGTCTTTCCTGTGCCGATGTCTATTCCGGCTTGATAGCAGAGGTTTTCAATGTCCGACATTATGGTTGGGTCGCTGTTCAGCTGGATAATGTGCTTGTTGGCGAGTTGTCCGGCAGGAGTTGCGTAGAGTTCGGAGAGCTTGTTGATCTCGGCAATGGTAGTTGACTCGGCAAAATAAGGCACGAAGACGGCAACAAAGTCGTCCTTTAGTCTTTTGCTGATGTACTCATTGACGATGCTCTCTACGGTGTAGCCGGCAGGAAGAGTTACTTCGCCGCCAGCAACGAACATGTTTGTGATGGTGGTGAAGGATGTCCTCATCTGCGTAGCGTTAGCTTCGAGTCCGCCGTTGACGGTGAAGTAGCGGTCAAGGGCTTCTGTGTAAGTAGTTTGAGCGACAGCACCTAAGGCGCAGAGCGTAAGGATAAGGGAAGTGAATAAAGATTTTAGTTTCATGGTCTTTGGTATTTTCTATGTTTTCCGTGGCAAAGTTACGATTTTATTCCGAAAAACAAAAAGAAAAGGGCTAGAAAATGGCGGCATCGTTAAAAAACAGAAAAAACCGCTCACCCTTTCTGTGGGGTGAGAGCGGTTGCTTTTAGAGGATTCTCCCCTCCCATCAGGGGGGAGGGGCTGGGGGTGGGGCCCCTTGTACCTCGCAGATGGCTAAACCTCTGTAAGTAGGAACGCCATGTAGAAAGGTAACGTGAGTAATGGGCCATTGCGTCCCACATTATAGTCACCAAGCTTTAGTGCATTATAAACGTGATACTTCTCAGGATGTTTGAGCAATGTTTGCATGGATTTAGCATTGCCGGTACGAGCCTTGCATTCCAGAGGAGTGCATTCTCCACGATAGCGCATCACGAAGTCTATCTCTATACTGTCGGGCTTTTGGAAATAATAGAGTTTGCGTCCCATCTTGCCCAAGATGTCTGCCATGAGATTCTCGTAGATGGCACCCTTGAAACTTCCCAAACGTCCTTGCAGAATGTCTGATTGCGTTCCCTCGTCAAGCATACTAATGAAGAGGCCGGTATCCGCCATATAAATCTTAAAGCAGTCTTGTAAAGCATTGCCGCTAAGTGGGAGTTCAGTAATCGTAAGGTTATGGCAACGGCGCACGATACCAGCATCCTCTATCCACTGCAAACTTCCAACATACTCTTTGCTTCTTCCTCCCTTACGCACTACGGAATAAGTGAACTTCTTGTTGTCACGACTCAACTGACGTGGTATAGACTCAAAGCATTCGCGTATTCGTGGCTTGTCTTCCGAACGGGCATATTTCACCATGTCAACCTTGTACTCATCAATGATGGCTCGTTGCACGGCAACAGTTTGGTTGACATCATGTGTAGTGAGGAAAGTACTGACTGCTTCTGGCATACCTCCCACGATAACATACTCCAATAATAGTTGTCGCATCCGCTGATGTATGGCTTCCGGAACTGGAGTTTCGTCTTGCATGTATTGTTTCAGAAGGTCAATGACGGGTTGCTGCATCTTGTTAGCCCAAAGCCATTCTTCAAAATCCATTGGATACATGTCAACAATAGTCTCAAAGCCTACAGGAATGGAAGTGGTTTCCTCTTCCTTCTGCTGCTCTTCTGATTTGTAACCATTGACACCAAGTAAAGACCCCGTACAGATAACATCATACCTACCATCAAGCTTGAAGAACTTCAATGCTGCGCGAGCTTGCGGACAGTCCTGTATCTCGTCAAGAATGAGACAGGTCTTTCCGGGAACAAATGTTGCATCGGGTATGGCGGCAGTTATTACAACTGTAAGGTAATCTACTTTCAGCGATCCTTCAAAGAGCGCACGCAATTCCTTCTGCTCATGAAAATCCATGTACACCACATGCTTGTAGTGTTGCTGAGCAAATGCTTTTACCGAACTGGTCTTACCACATTGTCGGCAACCTTTTATGACTAACGGTTTGTGGTTTGGAGTTTCCTTCCATTGGAGCAAGATGTCTTCTATTTTGCGACGATACATATATCTAACTGATAATCAGGTTCTACAAGTGTTATAAACAGAAAATCGGGCGACTTTCCTGGTAATCATCACACTTTTTCGGGCGACTTTTTGTGAGATTCCTACACTTTTTCGGGCGACTTTCGTCGGCAAAGTTACATCTTTTTATTTATATTTGCAATAAAACTCTCGGATTTTTGTGAATTTTGTGATACGAAAAAACCGCTCTCACCCTTTCTGCGGGGTGAGAGCGGTTGCTTTTAGGGGGATTCTGTGCCCCCCCCATGGAGAGGAGTAGGGGAGGGACTTTAGTCGATAGAGTACTTGTTGTCCTCCTTCATGCGGATGGCTGCCTTACGCTCTGCTGCGCTGAGCTCGCCAGTGCCTCGTGCGTTGAAGGTGTAGCTGCGGATCTTGTCTGGAGTAGCCTCATTGGCAGTGTCTGAAGGCTTGCAGCTTACTCCGAGTGAGAAGATTGCGAGGTCCTCAATCTTGACGGTCTTGCCGTCGATAAGGAGCTCCTTTATGCAGTCAACCATGTCGGTGAGGATACCCTTGATCTGACCCTTAGAGAAGCCTGAGTTGTGCTTTGCCATGTGCTTGGCGAGGTCGTTAAGGTCCATCATCTCATCGTTGACTACGCGGATGAACCACTTGCCGTTGGCACCCTCAAGAGTGCTCTTTGACTGATACTTTTGATAACGAAGCATTGTTGTGTGTGCCCCCTGTTAGCGCTCCGTGTGGAGCGGGCTCGTGCAGGGCTTGGAGCCTAGGTTGATTGGTTGTTGTGTGAAAGAATGTTGTTTGTTGTTGTTTGACGATGCAAAGGTAGTAATATATATTATTGTGTGCAATACCATTCGTGGGTTCTTGGTATTTTCTTCGCTGTTTTTTGCAAAAGTAGTGTGCAGACAATGCGAAGGGCGAGGATTTCCAAGCCGTTTGCGCGAATAAAAAGCTTAATCGCGGCTCGGAAATCCTCGCCCTACTTTTTGGGGGAACAGTCTGTTACTTATCTGCTGTTGCGGAAAGAGTATAGAGTAAGAATTGCGCTACGCTTTCCACTGTATGAAGATGTGTAATCAATAGTAGCGATTTTCTGATATGCTTTAGAACCGTCTGCAGTCTCAGGGAGCTTTGCGAGGTCAAATTCTTCTGAAATGATTCTTACTGCAAGGCCTGCAACGTCCTGTTCAGACTTCTCTGCTTCTGTATTGACAGACTTGCCGACTCCGTTTTTGCTAAGATATTCTATAGCTTTCTTAATTGTCGCAGCGCTTTCTTTTGAGAAGTAGGTCTCATCGTCAAGAAGAGGGCTAACCGTTACAGCATCAATGGTAGCGGTAACCTGTGGAGCTGTAGCCTGAAGCTCAGAGCAGTCGAATGTGTACTCCACGTTAGGCTTTACGTTTGAACACCACATCTTAATCTTGATCTTTTTGGTCTTGAGCTCGTACTTTACGACATTGTCCAGCTTCTCAAACTCGTTCTTGATGTACTCCTTCATGAGTTTAAGAGCAGTGTCAGCATCCTTGAAAGGCATGCTCTGGAGTGCATCCTGAGCTGCGTGCATAGCCTTGCCGGCGGCAGCGTTTGCTTCAGCAGAGAGTTTGAACTCTTCGTCGATGTCATCGAAGATCACAGAGACAATCTGCTTCTCTACGCGCTGTGGCTCGTCGTCATCGCTACCACAACTTGTGAACAGGCACATTGAAGTGCAGAACATTGCAACGAATGCAATGATTGAATAGAACTTTTTCATAGTTTTGTTTATGTACGTTATTTTAAAAACGGTGCAAATTTATGCCTTTTCTGTCCAATCATAGCTTGCAAAACGTACATTTTGCAAAAATGCAAGCTCTTTTATTGACTTTACGCAATGTACTATTCTTGTTTTATATCTTAACCTGATTGTACAATGCTTCAACTTTATTGTTTATTTCTTTCATGCATTCTTCTTCGTTTTCACCAGCAAGAATCTTATCGACTAAAGAAACAATTTCTGAATGTTGATCAGAAGTTGGCACAATAATAGGAATCAGGCGGCCATCGTTAATCTGCAAAGTATGAGTGATGGTTATCATATTCTTTACATATGAAGCCATGAACTCAGAATTGAGTACGGCAAGTATGTACTTATCGCTAGCCAATGGACAGAAACTATGCAGCTTGATGACATTCTTGGAATATGGTCCTTTTGTAACACCGAATGCCTTCAATCTGTCTGTGAAGTAGTCAACCCATCCGAAGCCTGTTGTCGGGTAATAAGGCTCTCCTTGCCATCTAGAGTTTGTGTTAGTGCTTGTCTTTAACTCTTGCACATACTCCTTGCGCCAGTTAATCACCTCAGCAGCAGGAACATCCCAGCGCAATCCCTCAGAATTTCCTCGATTATAAATGACCCAACAGTCGCCATCTGCTCCATGCTTTTGCGATTCTTCATCAAGATCCTCGTATTTATGAATCTCGGTTGAAGTTACAGTCTTGTATAGGAAAAATTTTCCGAACAAGGTAGGCTTCCCTTTCTGACGTTTAAGCTCTTCTGCCTTATCGTAATATATTTGCTTGTTAGTTTGGAACTCTTCAAGCGATACGTTCAAGCGTCCTTCTCTGTTCAGTATTTCTAAAAAGCTTTTGTCAATTTCATCGGCATGAGCGGAATCATCACAGATAGCTCCGAGATATTTGCTATTGTTTCCTGTAACTAATCCTTGGTCGCCATCAGAGATAAGGCCCAAGAGAGTCAACTCGCCTTCGTTCAGTTTTTCGCTATAGGTACGTATGTTTTCTCTACGAACATCACTAGGGATTCTTGTGTCTCTAGTTATAATTCGTTTGTATCTCTTATAAAGATCTAAAAGACTGGCTTGGATTCCTGTACTAATTGATACGTTTTGCTCATTTGGAGCAAAGAATCTACACATGATATTTTCCTTGAATAGCTGCTTGTCACATTCGTAGCATGACGTAGTTTCTAAGTTGTCATAGTAAGAAAACGTTCCCGTCTCATCAGCCTGATTTCTCAGCTGGAATATCATGGTTTCTACATACGCATTGTCAAAGCAATCTCCTGTATAGGTAATGTCTAAATTACCGTATTTCAGTAATTCCTTGCGAACTTCAGTGTGCGAGGATAGAGTAAAATACGTATTAGGTGTGATAAAGGACAATACTCCGCCTACTTTGGTAATCGTTAGTCCCAAATACATGAAATAAACGTACGAATCAGTTTTGCCTATGCGGCGTGAGTATATTTCACGTACTTTCTCGTCAAGGTTGCGATTGAAAATGTAAGGAGGATTGCCGATAACGACATCAAACCCCATAAACTCATTGTTGTCATTCCAAACCTCGGGGAACTCCAACATCCATTCCATGGAGTTATGATATATGCCGTTGCTGGTCTTACCTTCAAATAAATCAAGCTGAGCATTCTCTCTAACAACTGATTTGATCTGAGCAATATCCTTCTTCAGAAGAGCCTTGACAGCTTTGTCACTTGTTTCTTTGTATTCGCTTACCTTGTCTGCATATTGGTTTACAAGTTTCCCCAATTCGCTTTCATACTTGAAATCCTTGAGCACGCTCTTTCCCAATTTTACAGGATACTTTTGAATAAGGGAATCGCCACATTTAATATTTATGTCGATGTTTGGAAGGGTCTGAAGCTTACCATCTTCTTTGTAATAGGCACACTTCAATAGCTCTATCCAGAGTCTCAAACGACAGATGTTGGCTGCATTAGGGTTTATGTCCACACCGAAAAGACAGTTCTCAATGATTTTCTTCTTCTCGACAAAGAGGGTTTTCTGAATCTTCTGGCTGGCTTCATTACCCTCCAAGTACTGGAAAGGCTTGCCATCGTCGCAATTCAGAATCCTCAGATCGTCGGTCATCACGTCTATATTGACGCTCTTTGTGATGAGTTTTCCATCCTCGTCTTTCAGCAATCCGAGGTCACGACGCAAAGCAAGCATTTTGTTCAATGCTGCTACAAGGAAATGACCACTACCTACTGCAGGGTCACAAATCTTCACCGAATAGAAAATCTTGTTAGCCTCCTCGTCATTGTTTATCCTGTTGTAAATATCCGTAATGGTGTTACATGCAGAGAAATGCTCATGTTCTCTAAAGCGAGTAATCACAGCTTTCTCAATTGTGTTGTCACACATATATTGGGTAATGTCTTCTGGCGTGTAGAAAGAACCGTCCTGATAGCCATTGATTTTTTCGAAGATGTATCCCAATACAGATGCAGAGATGAGTGTATCTGGATTCTGCGTTCTCTTGTCGCCTGAGCCAAAATCAAATTTGTCCAGGAAATGAAGGAGGTATTGGAGTGAATTGTATTCTACTCCTTGTGGAATATCATTAGTCAGAATTGAAGATGAGTACAGTGGCAATGGGAAGTTCTGGTTCAAGTTGCCAATAAACATGACTTCCTTCTCCATATCTGTCGGTTCAAAGAGAGAACTGTTCAGATACGGAACCATGGAGAACTTACTGCTAAATATCTTTTCTCGTTTTTCTTCTGGAATATTCAGCACATAGAAGAATAAATCATCAATATCATCGTACGTTATCTCGTTGTCCGCTATGTTTCTGTCTGTATCGAAGAATTTATACTTCTTGTCATTCTTGTGAAAATATAGCAGTTGTCCCTCCAATAGTTTAAGGAACAATATGCGGTTCACCCAAGTAATGGTAAGATTTAGTGCTGTGCTGAAAATCATATCATCTTCATTCTTGTCACCATAGAACTTGGTGAGTTTAGACACCATGCCATGTGACTTTATAAACGAGATGACGTTCTCCACCAACGAACCTTCCTTGCGCTTTGATTCAGAAAGTCTTCTAATGTATTTAGTCTTTGAATTACCTTCCACTACTTCACCAAGGCCCATGATGTAAAGCAACTCATTGTAAAATGCAGAGTTCATCTTTACTGTCTTAGTGTCATTATCCTCTTTAAGCAGATAATAAGGCGAAAGTAGATAATACAGATCGGTTATGTGTTCTCTAACCTTTCCTTCCTTGGTATAGGCTAAATCATGGAAATTGAAATAGGCGTAACGAAGCGTAATGTTAGACTTCTTTACAAATTCTTCGCATTCCGCATAGAATGCAGCGGTACTTGCATCCGATACCCTTTTGGCTGCATAATCACGATACAGTTTTTGAAGCGGCGATTTGTAGAAGATGCGGTTATAGTCAAGAGCATCAAAGATGAACCACTCTTCCATATTTGTGATTACGATACGCCTTAAACTGTTGTTTTTTGCCTCGCGTTCACGCAGATAGTAAAGAATGGTTTCATAGAAAGCCTTATGCATAAGATCGCCATTCTTCACCATCTCATTGCCTTTCGCCTTGCTGTATTTGTTCTCTATTATTACACCGATAGGCGAATTGCCGTCATTATCGATATGAATCTGACAGTCTATATTGTTGTGAGCGCCAGTGCGTATGGCATTACTGCCGCTGTAGTATGCTTCTTTTAGGAAATCGCTCACAAAAGTCTTCTCATCTTCTTCTGATACACCTATGTCAAACTTTGGTGACAGAGAAGACAATGCCTTCTTAAAGCGAGTTGAAGCTTCCTTACCGACGACACCAAAAGCATGGTTCTTTTTGAGTTCTTGGCGTAAATCTGTATATGCTTTGAATAACATCTTTGCTTTTGGGAGATTTTTGGGAGAATATTAGAACTCCTGTCCGAGGATGAAGTGGAACTGTCCGCCGCTACGCTTTTCTCCGAAAGGAACCTTGTCGAAGCCGTAGCCGTAGTCAATACCCATCAGACCGACCATTGGGAGGAAGATACGGATACCGGCACCAGCCGAGCGGCGCATGTCGAGCGGGTTGAAGCTCTTCGTGTCGTTCCATGCGTTTCCGGCTTCAGCGAAGGCAAGTCCGTAGATCGTTGTATTGCCAAGGAGGAATGGGTAGCGGAGCTCTACTGTCATGCGGTCGTAGGCATAGCCCGAATAACCTCTCGGAGTAAGTGCGCCGTTTTCGTAACCACGGAGTCCGATGGTTTCCTCTGCATAGCCGTAAGAATAGCCACTCATACCGTCACCGCCGACGTAGAATGTCTCGAATGGTGACTTCAGATGCTTGTTGTAAGAGCCGAGGAGACCGAGCTCGAAGCGTGTCATGAGGACAAGACACTTGGTTCCTGGTGTGAGTGCAGTGTATGTCTTGCTCTTGAACTTCCACTTGTGGTATTCAATCCAGCGGTACTTCTCCTGCTGTTCCTGCTGGTATGTGTCAGAGAGATAGTTTGTAGCCAGGTGTTCGTAGTCTTTTTTCTGCCATGAAGACCATGGTGGAGTAATGTGAACAGAAGCTACGAATTCAGAACCGCGACGTGGGAAGAGCTGGTTGTCGGTAGATACACGAGAGAGCGTGATACCGAGGTTGATGTTGTTACAGTTACCGTTCTGGACGAGGAAGTAGCTCCAGTTCTTCAGCATATAGCGCTGGTAAGAAAGTTCTGCCGTGAGCTGGAAGTAGTCGTCAGGCCAGCGCAGACGCTTTCCCCAACCGAGGCTTGCACCAAAGATGGAAACTGACTTGTCCGGGTCGTAGTAGTTCTCGTAGCCGTAGTTGTAAGAGTTTCCGTAGCCATACATGTAGTTGTAGTAGTTGTTCATGTAGGCTGAGTTGTAGTAAGAGCTTGATACGTCAGTCTGCTTTGAGAAATAAGCTCCTACGGAGAACTGTACAGGGCGCTTTCCGCCGAACCATGAGGTAGAGTAAGATGCGTTGTACGACTGGTAGTAAGTACCGTTTGTATTGGCACCGATGGCAAGTGTCTCACCATCGCCGATAGGCATGATACCGCGGTGCTCAGCATTCTTGCGGAAGAGGTTTGCCATAGAGAAGTTGTTGAGTTTCAGACCGATCTTACCGATGACACCCGTCTGTCCCCAACCGAGCGAGAACTCAATCTGGTCGTTAGATTTCTGCTCGAGTTCCCAGTTGATATCTACCGTTCCGTCTTCTGGGTTAGGCTTGATGTCCGGGTTCACCTTTTCAGGGTCGAAGTGTCCCATAGATGCCATTTCACGAGCCGAACGCTGTAGGGCTTCTTTAGAGAAGAGGTCGCCCGGCTTTGTACGGAGTTCACGGCGTACGACGTTCTCGTAGAGGCGGTCGTTTCCGGATATGCGGACATGCGAGATATGAGCCTGCTGACCTTCCGTGATACGCATCTCGAGGTCGATGGAGTCGCCGTCGATGTTTATTTCCGTAGGCTGGAGGTTATAGAAGAGGTAACCATTGTTCCAGTAGAGGTTGCCCACGGCATCGTCGTCTTCAGAGAGTCGTTTGTTCAGGAGCTTCTGGTTATATACATCGCCCTTCTGCATTGTAAGCAGCTTGGCGAGTCGGTCAGCATTATAGACGGTGTTTCCCACCCACGTGATGTCGCGGATGTAGTATTTTTTTCCTTCGCTGATCTTGAGGTAGATGTTGACATGCTTGTCATCGACTGTCCATACGCTGTCTTCCACGATCTCTGCGTCGCGGTAGCCCTGCTCGTTGTACTTGGCGATGATGTTCTGCTTGTCTTCCTTGAAGCGTTCAGGGGTGTATTTCTTCTTCTTGAAGAAGTTTGCGAGCTTTCCTGCCTCGTGGAGGTTCTTGAAACCGCCGTTTGAGAAGAGGTTACCCTTGAGCTTCTTCTCCGTAATCTGTTCCGTACCCTCAATGATGATCTGGCGCACCTTCATCTTCTCGTGCTTGTCGATGTTGATGTCGAGAATCACCTGGTTCTTGTTTGTGAGGTCCTCGCGCTGCATGATCTCGATGTCGGCGTTGTTGTAGCCCTTGTCGTCGAAGTATTTCTTGGCAAGGATCTTCGCGCGGTTGATCATGTTAGGCGTAATCTGCGCACCTTTCAGCAGACCGAGTTTCTGCTCCATGTCCTCACGCTCCGACTTCTTGAGTCCATTATAGTTAATGGTACTTACGCGCGGGCGCAACGCGAGGTGTATGTGGAGATAAGCCTTGCTGCCGATGATGGAATCGACGGCGATGCTGACATTTGAGAAGAGGCCGTGTCGCCAATAGCGTTTGGTGGCTTCTGTGATTCTCTGTCCTGGAATCTCAATCTGTTCGTCAACAGACAGTCCGGAGATGCCTCGAAGCATGTAGTCTTCGTAGCCCTCCACACCACTGACGGCAATGCCTCCGATGGTGTATGTCTTTGGGTCGCCTGCGTAGGTTATTTCCGGATTGATGATTCTTTCCTGTGCACTGGCTGCCATGGAGAACATGACTAATAGGCTTAGGAAAAGTATTTTGGTTATCTTATTCATAGTCTTGTGTATTGCTTCTTGGGGAATGTGTATGTTTAACCTCTTGTGGAAGGTGTTATGTTTTTTATCTCTTGGTGAATGTGTGGAATATGGGGAAGTTTTATTTGTTTTAGTAAGGGATATAAATTTCCCCATGTTCCCCACTTCCCCCACGAGATTTAATAATCACTTTCCCCATGAGAGTTTGTTTATGAGTTCTTTCGGGTGCAGTATTTGTTGAAAACAGTATCTATATCTTGTTTATCAATATAATCTGTGTTGAAGTTGACTAAAACGCCCCTGTGCAAGTTTGATAGTCGTAGGTAAGTCTGCAGTTGTCTGTAGTTTACAGGTTGCAGTCCTTTTTCTACGGCTTTTAGTTCAACGATAATTCTTTTCTCTACGAGTAAATCAAGTTGTAACTTGGTAGGTAATAATTTACCTTTATAATAGATAGGTACGGGGACCTGTCTGTCGGTTTTTAATCCTCTTAATGAGAGCTCTTCAATCAAAGCATCCTCATAGGCGGATTCTAAAAGCCCAGGGCCTAATGTTTTGAAGACATCAAAGATAGCCCCTCTGATTACAGTGACAAGTTCGTAGTCGTTCATTTCTTGTAGAAATTTTAATTTTTAACCTCTTGTGGAATGTGTATGTTTTTTATCTCTTGGTGAATGTGTGGAATATGGGGAAGTTTTATTTGTTTTAGTAAGGGATATTAAATTTCCCCATGTTCCCCACTTTCCCCACGAGATTTAATAATCACTTTCTCCACGAGGTAAATAATCTATCACTTTCCCCACGAGATAAAATTAATTATCGTTTTCCACATGGCTCTCAACCTGTTCGCCGGTTTTGCCGAAGCGGCGCTGGCGTGAGTGGAAGGAGTCGAGTGCCTTGTGCAGTTCGGCTTCGTCGAAGTCTGGCCAGTAGGTGTTGGTGAAGTAGAGCTCTGAGTATGCTATTTGCCAAAGCAGATAGTTGGATATTCTGCATTCGCCGCCGGTGCGGATGAGCAGGTCTGGGTCTGGCATGAAGTTGGTTGCGAGGTGCTGTGAGATGGTATCCTCGTTGATGTCCTCAGGAGCGAGTGTGCCGTCCTTCACCTCTTGTGCTATCTGCTTCATGGCGTCGGTGATCTCCCACTTCGAAGAGTAAGAGAAGGCGAGCACCATTGTCAGTCCTGTATTGTTCTTTGTCTTGTCTATGGTCTGCTGCATGCGCTTCATGACGATCTCCGGGATGCGTGAAAAGTCGCCGATGATGCGGAAGCGCACATTGTTCTTCTCGAATATCTCGTCCTCAAGGTTTTTCAGCACGAGGTCCATGAGGGCTGCGACCTCCTCGGCAGGTCGGTTCCAGTTTTCCGTAGAGAAGGTGTAGAGCGTGAGGTATTTCACTCCGATGCGAGAGCATTCGGAGGTTATCTTGCGCACAGTCTCCACTCCGGCAGAGTGCCCATACTGTCGTGGCATGCCTTTCGCCTTTGCCCAACGGCCATTGCCGTCCATGATAATGGCGAGGTGTTCGAGATTATAGTTTGAGTTCATTTTTATATTTCAGTTAGGATAGCGGTTCGGGGGCTTTAGTAACTAGGATTACACGTCGAGCATTTCGGCAGCATGCTGTATGTTATTGTGAACTTCAGCATGGAGTAGCAGTCAGTGTTCTTGAAAATGCCTTGGCTGGTTATTCCGTAGGGATCGCGCACGCCGTCAAGCTCATCGGAGAGTGAGAAGTGTATTCGCCATTCCAGTCCGAGGTTCAGTCGGTCGGCAGCCTTGTATTTTACGCCTAAGCCCATTGGCACATGCGCTGTGAAGACCGTTCCTGCTGTTTTTGTGTCGGCGACGGTAGCACCGAGACCTAGGAACAGGTATGGTGCGAGACGCTTGGCACGGTGATAGTCGCGACCAGTGCCGTAAGGCCAGAAGTTGTACTCATAGACGCAAGAGAGGTCGTATAGCGTACTGCTCCCCTCCGAAGCCATCCCCTCTGTCTCCCCTGCGAGGAGAGAAGAGCCTTCGCCATCTGGTGTTTGTGGCGTTTGGTTTGGACCAAACGGATAGTAGTTGTTAGGTTCGCTGTATTTGTACTTCAGCTTTCCATAGGAAATGTCGGCACGAAGCGACATGTATGGGTTTACTACGCGGCGTACAATCAGCGACCCCATCGGCTGTTGACACTTCAGTAGCGAAGAGTTGTAGTCGCCAAGGTAGTTCACCAGTCCTGCGGCAGCACCCACTTCCAACTTGTATTCTACCTCACCGGCAGTTTGGGCAGACGCAAGCCCCCATCCAAGACCTCCTCCGGCTCCCCCACAAAGGGAGGGTAGGATCCCGCAAGGGATGAGAAGGTACAGCAGAGGAAGCTGCCAGAGTAGCAATATGGAGAGAGTTTTCTTCATTCTATAGAGGGGGGTGTTCTTACCACGCCACTTCGTTCAGCTTTCCAGTGTTTATCGTACCGCCCGGTGTTATTACCCAGAGTGTGCTGCGACTGTCGGCAAAGAGGTGCGACTCCGCAGTTGTGCTGAGTCCCCAAGGAGTGTATAGGTAGTAGCGCTCCTGCCATGAGCGACCGCTGTCGAGGCTAGAGTAGAACTTTCCGCCAGAGAGGGCAACGAGATAGTTGCCGTAAGCCACAGTTTCAGTATATGTGCTTGGCAGGTTCTGGTCGGCGCTGTTGGAGAGGAACATCCATTTTTGTGCTTGGGCAGTGTTCTCTGCCTTGAAGAGCACGCAAGGACCAGCGTTGGTAACACCAGTTATCGTTGTGCCTGTAACCTTGTTGTCCTTTTTGATTTCGCAGAGTGAGATGCTTTTTTGGAAGTTGAGAGGGCAGTAGTCTGCGCCAAGGATAGGTTCTTTGGTCATGGCTGCCGTGCTGATGTCGTAAGAAGCGATTGAAGAAGCATACTCATTCGCACCATCAAGTTCCTCAAGGAGATAGAGCTTTCCGTTGCTCACGCCGAGCACAATGCCGAAGATGTCGTCCATCGCCTCCCAGCTCTTGCCGTCCTCAGACTTGCAGACCTGTCCTGCTTTGTTCGTAGTATAGAGCACACCGTCCTTTGACGCTATGTTTGCTGTGGCACTGAGTTCCTGGTTTGGTGTCAGCTCAGCCCAGCTCCTGCCGTCCTTGATAGGCGAAGCGTAGAGCGTAACATTGCCTTCCTTGGCAACCTTCACCACTATACTGTCCTTCGCTTCTTTCTTCCACTCTGTGGCCTTAAGCTGCTCAGTATTGGCTAATTGAGGCACGGTGTATGGCGCGCTCCAGGTCATCTTCTTCGGAGACTCCTTGTGGATGTTCACCTTCAGCTTGTAAACGGCAGTGTTTGTTCCGTCATTGGAGCGGATATATACCAGTCGTGGGTTTGTGGTGAAGTCAACGGAGTCTGTTGCGTTGTGATATATGATGGAGTCGCTCGTTGCGCTCTTGAAATATACAAGGCCGCCGTTTTTTGTGCCGATGGTGAGCACAATCTTTGTTGCGTCTGTTTCGGCAGGAAGCGAGTCTGTGTTGTAGATCTCGCGGTTATACTGGTCGATGGTAAACTGGCATGATGCCGCCGAGTATGTGCCGATATAGACACTGTCGGCACCTTTTGACGAAGTGCCGTGATATATGCACTTCAGTGTTCCGAGAGTTATTGAGGTTATGGCGCAGTCGCTGTAAGTTACAGTTTCTGTGTCGTCGTCAGTTAGGCATGACTGCAGTGGGAAGCAGCTTAGGGCTGCGACTGCGATGAGGAGTGTATGGAGTAGTTTCTTCATTTTGCTTTTTTTTGTTTGGTGGTGCACCTTGTTGGGCGCTTTATCCGAATTATATACGTGCGCAGTGCGTGCGTATAACAGCGTGCAAAGTTAAAAAAATATTGGGGCTTTTCCATATATAAATGTACAATATTGGGCTTTTGGGGGAGTTTTTTTAATTTTTTTAAAGTTTTTTTGCAATTATCGGGGCAAAAAGTGTTATTTTTGCGAGCATAAAGCATAAAAATTAACCCGATGAAAAACCTATTCCTAACCCTTTCTCTTGCTGCGGTTTCTGCTGTGGCAGGAGCACAGACTTTCACAGAATGGCAGGATCCGCAGGTCAATCAGATCAATCGCCTGCCTATGCACACTACCTATAAGTCGTCATGTCCACAGGTCACTCTCGACGGCGACTGGAAATTCTTCTATCAGGAGGATGCCGACGCACCGCTGAAGGACTTTTTCTCATCCAGTGTGGATGACTCCAAATGGGGCACGATGCCTGTCCCAGGCATGTGGGAACTCAATGGCTACGGCTCGCCTATCTATGTGAATGTGGGCTATGCTTGGCGCGGTCGCAACTGGAACACGCCGCCTACCGTTCCTACCGAGAAGAACCACGTCGGCTCTTATCGTCGCACCATCACCATCCCTGCCGATTGGAAGGGCAAGCAGGTCATTGCGCACTTTGGCTCAGTGACCAGCAATATCTACCTCTATGTGAACGGACAGTTTGCCGGCTACAGCGAGGATAGCAAGCTCGCTTCTGAGTTTGATATCACCAAGTTCGTGAAGCCAGGCGAGAACCTCATCGCCTTCCAGACATACCGCTGGTGCGACGGCACATACCTCGAGGATCAGGACTTCTTCC
>JAKSLJ010000037.1 GCA_024401275.1 Bacteroidaceae bacterium
TGAAGGGTGAAACTGATGTTAGGGTGCTTGTCAACAAGGTGACGGAAACGGAGTCCCCAACCGATGTTTTGTGTAGTCTGTGTCTTGACACCTGATGTTGTGCCGTTAGTGGTACCTGTTCCCCATGTGCCGAAGTTGCCTTCGGTATATTGTGTATGCTCTTCGTTCCAGTGACCAGAGCCTTGCTTCATCGGGCTCCAGTCAACCTCTGTGATAACGATAGGTTTCTTGTCGATAGGCACCTGTGTTTCAAAGGTTGAAATGAAACTTGCCTCGCTCTGGGTAGCATCCCAACCGCCATACCAACCTGGGTAGTTGTGAACAGCGTAACCGTAGTTGTTGTCGCTGATAGGTTTTGAGTTATAGCTGCGATAGTCAGCCTGATAGCTTGTACCAGGGAGAAGGATGATACCAGTGAAACCATTTGAGCGAATCTTGTTGACTATAGGCTGGAAATAGTCTGCGAGGTTACCGCTCATGCGCACTGGCTCATTACCAAGTTCGAGCATGATCTTGCCGGAATTAGCCTTGATGTCTGAATTGCTCGACACGATGTCCCAAACTGTTGTAAGGAAAGTGTTGTAGTAGTCGCCTACCTTAACATCTTCTGGGAATACACCAGGAGGACGTACCACGACATAAAGACCATGAGCCAATGCGTCTTTGATGATAGGCACATAAAGGTCTTGCATTCGTGTACGCATCTTGTCATACGAGAAGTGGCAGATGTTTGCCTCGTCAAAGACCGTATGTCCGTTAGGGTCTGTTGCTGTCTTAGCGTTGTCATTAATGTTTGTGAAGCCAGAAGCTGTATAACTAGGGTTTCTCAACCATGCAGGATCAAGGTGCAGACGGAAGAGGTTGCAGTAAGTGCTACCTTGACCGCCTTTCTTGGTGATGGCTTCAAATACCTTCTTGAAGTAGTTCTTACATGCGTTAATGTCATTTGCTGAGGGACTATTATAATTTATCCATCCCCAACGTCCGCCATTGAAATAGCAGTTTGGAGTGTCCATGACACCATGAAGAGAGACAGCCTTGCCTGTAGGGTCGACGAATTCCTTTCCGGAAACCTTCAAATCTGGTGTGGCACCGAAATAACTGACTGGTGTCTGTGCCGCCGCAAGGGTAGGGAGGAGTATGCTAATAAGTAGCGAGAAAAAAGTTTTTTTCATAACTGGTAAAAGTTTTGCAATAGCTTGGTTTTTGTTAATCAAAGGTGACATCATTGTTGTCCTCAATGTCCGTTTGGCCATAATTTGTTTGACCGTTATTTTCAGGATCGGTCTTGAAACCATCACTTCCGGCAAGCAATTCGGGAGTTTCGATGTCTAATACCAGTGTTTCTGGCGGTTGATAATGACGTTTCATAGTTGTTTATGTAGTGAAAAAATGTTGTTTATTCTTTTCTCAGCCATTCTTTATGAATGCTTTTTGACGCGCAAAATTAAGGAATTTTCCTTTGATATGCAAGAAATTAGCCATTTTAATAATAAATTCCACCACAAATACACATTATTTATAAAGATTGGTCAATCTTCATGAAAAATATGTAAATTTGCTGTCCGAAAAATAATCTAAACCTTTACTGACAAACAATGAAACAAAACACAAAAAGAAATTTGCGAGGCATCATCGCCGGTGCTTCACTTTTATTCGGTGTTACTGCAACTGCGCAGAACGCACCGCAACTTCGTGCTGACAACATCGACGAGGTGCTCAAAGCCATGACTCTTGAGGAAAAGGCAAGTCTCCTCGTGGGCGGTTCTTTCGACTTCTTTGAAGGCGGCGCAAATGTCGGTGGTTCTTCTGCTACAGTGCCAGGAGCAGCCGGAAGCACGGCAGAGATAAAGCGTCTCGGCATTCCTGCTACAGTCCTCACTGACGGACCTGCCGGAGTGAGAATCTTCCCAACTCGCGAAGGTGACACTCGCACTTACTACGCAACAGCCTTTCCTATCGGTACTTCACTCGCTTCCACTTGGAATACGGAGCTTGTGGAGGAAATCGGCAAAGCTATCGGAAACGAGACAAAGGAGTACAAATGCGATGTTATTCTCGGTCCTGGTATGAACCTTCATCGCAATCCTCTTTGCGGTCGTAACTTCGAGTATTTCTCTGAAGATCCACTGCTTACGGGTAAGATTGCCGCTGCTTATGTTCGTGGCGTGCAGAGCGAAGGTGCTGGAACAAGTGTGAAGCACTTTGCCGTGAACTCTCAGGAGACAGAGCGAATGAGCATAGACGAGCGCGTTTCGCAGCGAGCTCTTCGTGAAATCTATCTCCGTGGTTTTGAGATTGTTGTACGCGAGAGTGACCCTTGGACAGTCATGGCATCATACAATAAGGTGAACGGCACTTTCACTCAGGAAAGCCGCGACCTTCTTACCGACATTCTCCGCACCGACTGGGGCTACAAGGGAATGGTTATGACCGACTGGATCGGCAAGCGCAATACAGCTGGTCAGGTTCATGCCGGAAACGACCTCATGGAGCCTGGTCAGCCACAGCAGGTGAACGAGATTCTTGAGAAGGTTAAGAGTGGCGAACTCGACATTAAGGATGTTGACACTAACGTGCGCCGCATTCTTGAATATATCGTAAAGACTCCTTCATTCAAGAAATATGCTGCCTCAGATGCTCCTGACCTCAAGGCTCATGCCGTAGTCACTCGTCGTGCTGCAAACGAAGGTATGGTATTGCTGAAGAACAGCAAAGCAACTTTGCCACTCTCATCTGACGTTAAGTCTATCGCACTCTTCGGCGTAAGCTCTTACGAGTTCCTCTCTGGCGGTGTTGGTTCTGGTTGTGTTCATCCTCCTTATGTTGTTGACATGGTGGAAGGTCTTAACAACGCTGGCATCAAGACTAACGACAAGCTTACCGATGTCTATAAGAAGTACATCGACTACGCTAAGGTGAAGTTCGAGATGGATCGTCATCCTTCAAAATGGTTCCAGGCACCTCACATGGGACAGCAGAAATATCCTGAGATTGAAATTGCTCCATATTCTCTCGTAAAGGGTGAGGCAGAGGCTGATGCGGCTATCGTAACTATTGGTCGCCAGGCAGGAGAAGGCATTGACCGCGACATTGAGACGGAGTTCAATCTCACAGCTCAGGAGCACGAGCTTATCAAAACCGTCAGCTCATATTTCCACTCTCAGAACAAGCCGGTAATCGTTGTCATCAACTCTGGTTCTGTTATCGAGACAGCCTCTTGGAAGCAGGATGTTGATGCCATTCTCGTGGCATGGCAGCCGGGTATGGAAGGCGGTAACAGCGTGGCAGACATCCTCACTGGCAAGACTTCTCCTTCGGGCAAGCTCACCATGACATGGCCTAACAACGCTTCCGACCATCCTTCTACAGCCAACTATCCTACAGACATGGATATTTATACCTACAACTCAATGGTTGACTATGGCGGAGCTCCTGGTTATCAGTATTCTACACACGAGGAAGACATCTACGTTGGCTACCGTTACTTCGACAGCTTCAACCGTGAGGTAAGCTATCCTTTCGGCTACGGTCTTTCATATACAAACTTCGAATACAGCAAGCCTAAGGTTGTTCGCAAGGGCGAGACTATCGAGGTCAGCGTGACTGTAAAGAACAGCGGTAAGGCTGCCGGCAAGGAGGTTGTTCAGGTTTATGCAGTAGCACCGGAAGGCAAGCTTGAGAAGCCTGCTAAGGAGCTCAAGGCATTCGGCAAGACACGCGAACTCAATCCTGGCGAGAGCCAGACTCTCACTATGACACTTCAGCGTCGTGAACTCGCTTCGTACGATGAAGATCAGAGCGCTTGGGTAGTAGATGCAGGCAACTACGATTTCCTCATCGCAGCTTCAGCTGCTGACATCCGCCATCGCGTTTCACTTCGTCTTGACGGCATGACAGAGAAGACTACAAACGCTCTCGCACCACAGCAACCAATCAAGCGCCTGTCAAAGAACGCGAAGTAGTTTGCGCGCCAAGATTATATGTAGCTCAAAGAAATTGTATAAGAAACAAAAGAAACTTATATGACGACGAAAATTTCTTTATTTTCTTAGCTTTTTCTTCGAGCAAAAACAAAAAGAAACTCTTTGAGAAAACTCTCTGGAGTAGTTCGTAAATGACTGAGTGTAAGCAAAATTGCGGTTTTGCTTACACTCAGTCTTTTCTGGCAGATGTCCTCTATGTTTAGGAGGGTCGTAGTCATCTTTATTGCCACAATTTCTTTATTATACAATTTTCTTACCTTCTTATTAGTTATACTCTGGCATACCTGAATTTTGGAAAGATAACCTATTTTTTAGAAAGTGATTGTTTCGCCCCATTATCGTTATTCTTAGGTATCTTCCCAAACAGCGCAAAGAGGATGCTCATGATGGGGCTTATGATGTTGAAGAAGCAGAAGGGGAGATAGACGAGGGTTGGTATGCCGAGGACAGTTGATTGGGTCATGCCACATGCTGTCCACGGAACGAGAACGGAAGTGACGGTGGCTGAGTCCTCCGTGGAACGGCTGAGGAGCTCCGGCTGATAGCCTCGGTCGGCGTATTCCTCCTTATAGATTGACGCATTCATGATGATGGACAGGAACTGATCGCCCATGATGAGGTTGAGCAGCACGCCAGAGGCAACGGTTGAGGTAACAAGGGAGAAAGTGTTGCGAATGGTTTTGAGCAGAATGCGCGTGAGGCTCTTTAGCATATTGCTTGCCACCATGCACGAACCGAAGCACATGGCACAGAGTATGAGCCATACGGTGTCTAGCATTCCTGCCATTCCTCTCGTGGCAACGAGGTTGTTGACTTCTGCGAATCCGGTATCAAGCTGCGTGCTGGAATAGCAAACCTTCAGCACCGCCATGAATGTGGTGCCAAGCGTTGCGGTTTGTGGGTCGGCAATCTCCATCAGAGCGTCTGTTTGTAGCACGATGGCGCATACGATGGCAGCTATGGACGAAAGTGTGAGGGTGATGAACGAAGGGGCTTTCTTCCAAATGAGAATGCCGGTGAAAAGGGGAACGAGGAATGTCCACGCGGTGATGTGGAAACTGTGTTCCAATCCTTGGAGATAGATGCTTGGTTCAACCCTTTCGCCAGAGAACCAAAAGCCCATGACGAGGTAGAGCAGAAGGCTGATGGTGATGCTCGGCACGGTGGTGTACATCATGTAACGGATGTGCTTGAAAAGGTCGGCTCCGGAAACGGAGGAGGCAAGCACGGTGGTGTCGGACATTGGCGACATCTTGTCTCCGAAATATGCTCCGGAGATGATGGCTCCTGCCGTAAATGCCTCGGGAACGCTGAGCGCATTGCCAATGCCAAGAAGGGCGATGCCTATCGTGGCTATTGTTGTCCACGATGTGCCGGTCATCAGCGATACCAACGCAGAGATGATGCAGGCGCATGGCAGGAAGAGGGAGGGTGTGATGATTTGCACACCATAATAAATCAAGGTTGGTACGACTCCGCTGATCATCCATGTGCTGGACATGACGCCAATGAGCAACAGAATGAGTAGCGATACGGAGGTGTCGCCAATGGTTTTCTTGATGCTATCCTCAAACACCTGCCATTTGGTGCGATAGACTGCCATGGAGAGTGCTACGCAGATGGAGGTGGCAATCATCATGGATATCTGACTCGCTCCGCTGAGAGCTTCATCGGGAAGCATTCTCATCACCGTCGCTATCATGGCAATCAGCACGATGAGCGGTATGATGGAGATGAGTGGATGTGGAATTTGCTGTTTCATTGTTAGGGTTATCTTCACCAGTCGGGGGGGAAAAATAGCTATATAAGAGATAGTGCTTCCTTTGGTACGAGATGGTCTATGGGCTCTCCTTCTTTCAGTCGGCGGCGTATCTCAGTGCTGCTGATGTCGTAAAGACCTGTCTGGAAATAGCGGACGGAAGGAGGGAGTGTGGTCTCGTCGATGTCATATCCAGGACGCGGATAGATGCCGATTTCGTGCTTCTCCATTATGTCTTCCCAATGATACCAACGGTTGAAGCAAAGCCAATTATCGGCGCCGATGAGTAGAACGAACTGATAGTCGGGATATTGCTTGCTGAGCTCCTGCAGCGTAGTCCACATGAAAGATGGTTTCGGAAGATGGAACTCCACATCACATGGTTTGAGTGAAGGGTGGTTTTCGAGTGCCTTCGCCGCAATGTCGTAGCGCAGCTGGTCAGGCCATAGGTCTGAGCCTTGCTTAAGTGGGTTCTGTGGAGAAATGACAAACCAGATTTCGTCAACGAAACTTGTTTGCAGCAACTCTTCCGCTATGGATATGTGGCCATTGTGTATGGGATTGAAGCTGCCACCGAAAATGCCGATTCTTGTTTTACTTTTCATTCTTCACTTTTTAGCTTTTCACTTAAATTATTCCAATCTGGTTAAGGAATACAAGGGCGATGGCAACGGGGCAGAAGAACTTTATAAGGAAGAGGTAGCACTTGAAGAGCTTGCCTTTGTATGTGCCGTTGTTCGTGAATTCGGCACGGATTCTGTCGCGAGGACCAAACCAACCGAGGAAGATGCAGGTGAGGAAACCGATTACCGGCAGAAGTATCTGACCGGTTGTGTAGTCGAAGAAGTCGAACAGCGACATGCCTGCAACCTGCAGCCAACTCCAATCGCCGAGAGAAAGGGAGCAGAATGCTCCGATGATTATTGCCACGCAAGTTACGACGGCAGCTGCTTTCTTGCGCGTAAGATTTGCTTCTTCCTGTACGAAAGCTGTTGCCACCTCATGAAGGGAGATGAGCGATGTGAGAGCAGCTATGGAGAGCAGTGTATAGAACGCTACGGAAACGCAATTGCCTACAAACGGCATGGCAGAGAATGCTTGGTTGAATACATTAGGGAGTGTTACGAAAACCAATGAGGCTCCAGCGTCAGGGCGAATGCCTACTGCGAAGGCTGCTGGGAAAATCATCATGCCGGCAATGATGGCTACCATGCTGTCAAGCACGCTGATTTGCACTGCTGTTCGCGTGAGGTTTGTTTCGTGACTGAAGTATGACGCGTATGTGCAGACGCAGCCCATGGCAATAGAGAGCGAGTAGAACGACTGTCCCATGGCTGCGAGAACGGAATTTGCCGTAAGCTTGGAGAAGTCTGGGAGGAAAAGGAACTTCAATCCTTCCATTGCGCCTGGAAGTAGGCATGAGGAAACGACAATGATAAGGAGCAGAATGAAGAGCATTGGCATGAATATCTTTGACATCTTCTCAATGCCTTTCTGCACTCCACGGGTTATGATGAAATGGCAGATGAGGATGAGTCCGAGTGTCCAAGCCACTGGCTCAATAGGGTTTCCTGAGAACTGGGCAAAGTGCTGCTCCACGAGTTCCGGCTTGCTGAGGTCGCTGATGAATGGCGCAAAGATGTAATGGAAACACCAACCGGAAACGATGGCGTAGTAGCAGGTTATGGCAAAGCCCGTGAACACGCTGAGATAGCCTATCCACTTCCATGGTCTGCCGTCTGCCATCTTAGTGAAGGCGCGTGCCGTATTGGCTTGTGCCGAGCGTCCGATGATGAACTCGCTGACCATACAAGGTATGCCGAGAAGTGCCACGCAAAGTGCATAGACTACGAGAAACGCTGCGCCGCCATTCTCGCCTGTTACATACGGAAAGCGCCATACATTGCCCAGTCCTACGGCACTTCCTACTGTGGCGAATATGACGCCAATCTTACTTCCGAAATTTACTCTTTTATCCACCATTTTTATTTACGGATTTTCAATTTTTCACTTTTCACTTTTCATTCCCCTCAGCATTTTCTCTATTTGCGAGAGGCGTGCGCTATCGTCGCGACCAGTTGGATGTTTCTTGTAACTGTCCAACGATTTCTGGAGAAGTTTTGCAGCCTGTTTGTTGTCGTTTTCGCGAATGTGGCAGAAGGCGAGTTTGTAGTAGATGTCAGCCTTCTCCCTGCTCTTGCAAATCAGGAGCGAGAACTGGTAAAACTTCTCCGCCTTCTTGTAGTTGCCAAGCTCGAAGTTGCTTTCTGCCGCTGCGAAGTAATAGACATTCTGTTCCTGCTTGGAATATTCATCAAGGTCGTAGATGACCTCGTCGAAGATGTCCGCCGCCTCCTTGTAGTTCCACAAGTGGTGTTCGCAGAGTGCAAGGTATGCAAGATAGCGCGAGTTGAGATTGTATCTGTCAGAGAGTTTTCGCAGTATCAGGGCTGCCTCTTGATACTTTGAGTCGTTGAAATAGGCTATGGCATTTGACAATTGCTCTTTGTCTTCCTCTGCCTGCTGGGCAAAAGCGGCGGCAGGAAGGAGGATGAGAATTGAAATTACTGTCAGTAAGTGCTTCATTTTTCTTTTGGGAGAATTATGTCAAAATCTGCGTCTATGATTCCTTGCGCCTTGCGCTCAGCCGTTCTTCCCATTTGCTTCTCCAGCGATTTCAATTGTTGCTTGAGCTTGGAGTAGGGTTGGGCTGTGCTTACGACGGCGTAGAAATTAAGATAGACTTTAGCCTTTTTGTCGTCTGGTTCTGCCGTATAGTCGCGCGAGTAGGATGCTTGCGTGAGGTCGGCTGCCCCAAAAAGACTTATGAGCAGACGCTTTGCCTGCTCATAATTATATTGGTGATTGATGTTTGTTCCGAATCGAATGGTATATTCTTGCATTTTAATCTCAATTCTGCATTCTGCATTATAGAAGCTTCAACTCCTTCATGCAGTCGGAAATCTTCTGTACAGTAGATATGCGAGTCGGTACGAGAGGCAGACGAAGAACATTCTCTATCATGCCCATCTCGTGGAGAATACACTTTACACCAGCAGGGTTGCCGTCAACGAAGAGCAGCTTGAAGAGTTCTGTGAACTGATGGTGAATGCGGAGGGCTGGTGCCATCTCGCCCTTCATTTCGTAGCGGAGCATCTTTGAGAACTCCTTTGGAAGAGCGTTGCCGATAACCGAAATAACGCCGACAGCTCCACAAGCTATCATCTGGAATGTGAGACCGTCATCGCCGCTTATAACATCGAAGCCTTCTGGCTTGTTCTTCAGGATTTCGTCAATCTGCTCAAGATTTCCGCTTGCTTCCTTGATGGCAACGACATTCTTGCAGTCGCGTGCGATGCGGACCGTAGTCTGAGCCTGAAGGTTTACGCCGGTGCGTCCTGGTACATTATATAATATAACAGGCAGCGGAGAAGCTTCTGCTATAGTCTTGAAATGCTGGTAAAGACCTTCCTGCGACGGCTTGTTGTAGTAAGGACAAACGCTGAGAACGCCGTCAATGCCAGAGAAGTCGGCTGTCTTGAGTTCGTTTACGATTGCTGCGGTATTGTTGCCGCCACAGCCTACAATGATAGGTATTCTGCCTTTGACATGTTCTACGACGAGATTCTTTATCTTCTGCTTTTCTTCTGCTGTGAGACATGGAGTCTCGCCTGTTGTGGCAAGAATGCAGAGGAAGTCGGCTCCGTTCTCAATCTGATAGTCAACGAGCTTTTCAAGCGCTTCGTAGTCAACTGAGAAGTCTGCCTTGAATGGAGTTATAAGGGCAATGCCCAATCCGCGAAATATGTTCATAGCGGGTTTTTGTTTATTTAGTTCTTGGTTGAAAGTGAGTTCAAACGGGCAATGTATTTTCCGAGAATATCAAACTCAAGGTTGACGACCGAACCTTCGTTGATGTCGCAGAAATTAGTGTGCTCAAGAGTGTAAGGGATGATTGCTACGGTAACAGTGTTCTCCGTAGGGTTACAAACGGTAAGTGAAACGCCATTGATGGTTACGCTGCCTTTGTCAACGCAGAAGTAACCGCGTGCTGCCATCTCCTTGTCGTATTCGTACTGGAAAGTGAAGTAAGTGCTGCCGTTTGCATCTTCTTTCTTGATGCACTTTGCAGTCATGTCAACATGACCTTGCACGATGTGACCGTCAAGACGACCGTTCATAAGCATTGAACGTTCAATGTTGACCTTGTCGCCTACATTCAGCAATCCAAGATTGGAGCGCTCCAGAGTCTCCTTCATTGCTGTAACCACATATTCGTTGCCTTCAATCCTTACGACAGTCAGGCAGACGCCGTTGTGTGCCACGCTCTGGTCAATCTTGAGCTCCTGAGTGAACGAGCAAGTTAGTGTGAAGTCAATATTGTCTTTATCGTGTGCTATCTTTGTAACAGTAGCAAATTCTTCGATTATTCCGCTAAACATTGATATAGTCTTTATCTGTTAAGTTCTGTTCGGTGCAAGGTTGCTTTGAACGATGAGTTGCTCAAAAAAGATGAAAGTCGCGCTGATTGATGTGATGCGATCTCCGAGAAGTTTGAGGGCTTTGGCCGCCTTTGTAATCCACCGGCATTACAGCTACATCATGTGATGTTGTGGCCCGCCATTGACAAGCTAAGCTGGCTCGGATGCATATAATTTTGATGAGACGCCGAACATATGCAGCGCAACTTTCAGCCGCAAAGGTACAAAAATATAAGTAATTACTTACTATAAAGCCTACTTATTTATGCATTTTCTGTTGTTTTTCTTGAAAAAGATTAGGAATCAGAAAAGTTCTCGCAGTACTTCAAGCGATTTCATCTCCGGAAAACCTGGTACATGAAGCCTATAATAATGTATAAGAAGATTGGTGATGATGTTGCGTTGGTCTTTGTTCAATTGGAAGAGATGCATCGTGGAGAAATTCATTCGCATTAGACGGACAAACACCGCCGACTGCTCTCTCGAAAGATAGTCATTGTGGAACGGAACGACCTCCGTGAAGCAACCTTCCCTAAGGTCAAAGTAAGATGTAGGCTCGTAGCGCTGAATGTCAGGTGTGAGACCAAGGAAAAGCGATACTCGCATCATCAGGACAAGATGGAAGTTGGCAAAAGACTCCTGCACGATGTCAAGCCATTCCAACGCTTGGCGCAAATAGTCGTAAAGCGGAGTGTTTGTTGGCTCGTTGCGAGTGGCATAGCGCAGGAATTCTGCCACGAAGAAACTTATGGAAAGCTTGTGCGGATTATAGAGCAGATCCGTGTAAGCATACGAAATGTCGGCAGAAGACAGCTTGTTCCGATGCTCGTCGTAAACGATGTTCATGATGGACAGCGGCTGCATTCGTTTGTTCGTAACAAACGACATGCGACCGTGATCGCGAGTGAACACTTCAAGTATGTACGTCTTGTCCTTGAAAGGGAAAGAATAGATGATTATGGCCTCTGTTTTCTGCATTTCGGTGCAAAATTACATAATTTTAATCAAATAAGAATAAAGAAAGGCAGTTTTTTTGTCAAAAAATTTGTTCAGTTGGCAAAAAACATATACCTTTGCACCCGCTAACGAAGCAATGGTCCCTTCGTCTATCGGTTAGGACGAGAGATTTTCATTCTCTAAAGAGGAGTTCGACTCTCCTAGGGACTACAATAAAAGCGCATTGCAACGCGTGGGAAACGGCTACTCCGAACAAGGGTAGCTTATTTTTTACCAAAGCACTTACATGCTAGAAGGTGAAAGATGCCATGGTGCAAGCGATGCCACTATTCATTAATAATATAAACAAGATTAAAAAGATGGCAAATCACAAGTCTTCTCTTAAGAGAATTCGTCAGACTAAGGTCAAGACTGCTCACAACAAGTATTACGGCAAGACAATGCGTAACGCTGTTCGTAAGCTCCGTGCAATGACAAACAAGGAAGAGGCTGTAGCTCTCTATCCAAAGGTACAGAAGATGCTCGACAAGTTGGCTAAGAACAACACTATTCACAAGAATAAGGCTGCCAACATCAAGTCTTCTCTTTGTGCACACATTGCAAAGCTCTAATCTTAGAGCACAATTGTAAGAGAAAATCAAAACTTACAAAAATGATAAAGGTTGTGTTTCTAAGGAAATGCAACCTTTTATTTTTTCATATTTATTCTTCCTGTAGTATCTTTTAACCTGAAAAATGAACAACAGTTCTGCCAACAAGCCTGATCGTGACGCCATACGCTGGTATGTGGTGCGCTGCCACAACCGTTCTCTGCGTAGGGTGAGAGCTCTGTTTGATGCTAAGGAGATAGTGTATTATGTGCCAGAGACTTATAAGATTGTTGAGGAGAAAGGCAAGAAGGTTAAGAAACTGTTCCCAGTCTTTTCGGACATTATCTTCGTAAAATCTTCTTATAATGAGATAAAGCGTCTGAAAGATGTTGAGAAGTATCCTATCATCTTCTATTTCTCTCATACATCCCACATTCAGGACGATGCTATCTGGGTGAAGGACAAGGAGATGGAACTCTTTATCAAAGCCTCTTACATGTACGACCGTTCGCCAGAAATAAAGTACTTTGGTGAAGTCAAGTTCAAACCTGGTGACCGCATTCGCGTGGTTGACGGATCATTTATAGGTGCGGAAGGCTATCTTGTGCAGATAAGGCGAGGACAAAAGAAACAGCTCCTATTTACGCTCTCGAATATGATTACTGTAAATCTGTCAATTGACGAACAGGACTTGATAGAGAAGATTGAAAAGTGAGAATATTTACTTCTCCCGACACGCATTGCAGATGCCTTTTATAACGAAAGAGGCAGAGAGTGGAACGAAGCCTTCCGGCATAGAAAAGTCCTTGAAGTTTATGTGGTCAAGGCAGAATGTGCGCTGACATTTTTCGCAGAAGAAGTGCACATGTGAATCGTTGTGATGACATTCGCTCTCGCTTTCGCAAAGCTCATACGAAAGAGTGCCGCGTCCGTCCTGGAAGGCATGAACGACATCGTGCTCCAGAAAGAGCGTCATCGTGCGGAAGATGCTGCTCTTATCCATGTTCAGAAGTCTCTTCTCAAGGTCCGAAAGACTTGCCGGAGCCGAGAAGCGAAGCAGTTCCTGAAGCACCAGTATGCGGTTGGCCGTAGGCTTTATGCCCTTCAGCATGAGTCGCTGTTCAATGTCGTTCTGCATATTGTCTTTATTGTTAGAATTGGAAGTAGATGAACGGCTGTATGTCGCTGCTCTTTACCTGTATTACGATGATTATGACGAGGATGACGAGCAGGGCTTGTACGAAGATGTTGGTGCTTGAAACCTTTGATTTCGTCCACTCTGTAAACTTCTCCGGTAGGAAATGGAGAATATAGCCAAGAACCATCAGCATGGCTACTCCGCTGTAAGACGCTATCCACTCAAAGAGTATCTGCGGCTGGAGGTTGGTGAATATCATCTGGATCATTACCCATGAGTTCTCGAAGGTTGAGTTGCGGAAAAATATCCAGCAGAGAGCAACGAAATGGAAGGTGATGAACACCTCAAGAAAGCGTTTCCAACCTGTTGGGTGGTAGTTCTTCGGACGATGGAGCAGTTCGTTTTTTTTCTTGTCTATGGCGAGGGCTACGCCGTGAAGTCCGCCCCAAACGATGAAGCTGAGCGACGCTCCGTGCCAAAGTCCGCCGAGAAGCATGGTGACGATCAGATTGATGTACTGGCGAATCTTGCCTTTGCGATTGCCGCCGAGCGAGATGTAAAGATAGTCTTTCAACCAAGAAGAAAGCGAGATATGCCAACGGCGCCAGAACTCAGTAGGCGACTCTGACTTGTAAGGGGAGTTGAAGTTTATCGGGAAACGGAAGCCGAGAAGCAAAGCTATACCGATGGCCATATCGGAATAGCCAGAGAAATCGCAGTAGATCTGTAGCGTGTAACCGTATGTGGCAAGCAGGTTCTCAAGTCCGCTGTAAAGTTCGGGGCGGTCGAAGACGCGCTCTACAAAGTTTACGCTGATATAATCGGAAATGACTGCCTTCTTGAATAAACCGCTGATAATCAAGAAGACTCCCTCGGAGAACATCTGCTGAGTAACGATGAGAGGCTTACGAATCTGCGGAATGAAGTCGGCTGCGCGTACGATAGGTCCTGCCACGAGCTGTGGGAAGAACGATACGAAGAAGGCGTAGTCCATCAGATTGTCAAGCGGCTTTATCTTTCCGCGATAGATGTCTATGGTGTAGCTTAGCGACTGGAAGGTGAAAAACGAAATGCCGACTGGCAGGAAGATGTCCCAAGGTTGGAAATTGTTCGTGAAGATTGGGGCAATCATTCCGGCAAAGAAGTTGGTATATTTGAAGTAACCGAGAAGGCAGAGGTCGATGATTACGCTTAGCGCAACAAACCATTTCGCCTTGTTCTTTCCGTCAGACGGAAGGTTTGTGTTATCCTCGCTAAACGGCTCACAAATGTTCGCCCTACATTCGGCGGAGATAAGGGTGTGAATCTTCTTTCCGATGAAGAAGTCGCTGAGCGTTACAAAAGCGAGCAGACAGAAATAGAGTCCGCTACTTTTGTAGTAGAAATAGTAAGAGAAAAGTGTTACGAAGAGAATGCGCAGAGTGTCCTTTCTTTTCAGCCCTACATATACAGAGGCAAAGGCAAGGAATAGAAACAAGAAAAGTCCGCTGCTGAAAATCAGCGGCTCCTGCGAATTGTAGGCAAACTGCGACGCAACCTTACTCCAGATTATGTCAGAAAATGGATTTGTCAATTTTCAATTATCAATTATCAAAATTACTTATCAAGGTACGCCTTGCTGATGGCCTGACCGAGAAGACGGCCTTGAAATTCATAGCCGGTATTCTTGAAGTGAACGCCGTCTGGCTGCATGTAGTTTCCGTTGCGCCAGTTGCGGCAAGCATTTTCTCCGCCCACGATTTCATACATGTTCCAAAGAGCGAAGTTGTTGTCGGCAGCAAACTTGGCGATGGCTTCTGCAACGACTGCGTTGTTCTTGTTTTCCACCTGCTGACCATTTACCTTCTTGTAGCATCCAGGAGGTGTGGTGAGAAGGAACTCAACCTCATTTCCGCAAGTTTCGCGAAGCAATCTGACTAGTTCCTCCATCTGCGCGATGTTGCGCTCAGCGCGGTAGTTGTCGTCGTAGCCTTCGTTTGTTCCGAAAGACATGATGATAAGGTCTGGCTTCTGTGCCTTAATCTCTGCAAGTCGCTCTGGCTTAACATAATAGCGTGTTGTGGCACCATTGATGCCGATGGCTGAGAATACGAGTCCTGGCTTTCCTGTTTCTGTTGCTATGCTAGGCTTGTTGTAACCTATAGGATCGTCGCCCATAGCGCCAGAACCGAAAGTGACGCACATTGCCTTGCGCACATTGCCTGGAAGGACATGGCCGCGGATATGAGAGTCGCCAATATGCAGAACTCGTGCCTGTTCCTTTCCTTCGCTGTACTTCTGGAAGAAGCGTGAAAGAGCTTGCGGATTATCAATCTTGTTTTCCTTTGTACCTACGAAGGTTTCTGGGATTGAAATTGTGTCTATGTCTTGCTGAGCGCATGCTGGTAGCATGAAAATAGTTGCTACTGCGCAGAGAAGGTGTTTTGGGAAATTGCGTATCATGTTTTTGTTTTTTTTGCCCCTGCCGAGAACGGCAGGGAATAGTCTATTTCTATCTTATTTCTACCTTGTTATTTCTTTTATATTGTTTACTTTTTCGTTAATCTTTGTGTTGGCTTTTTGACGGACATTGTAGTTGTAGAGCCCGTTCATCATAGCATTGTATAGCTTATCGGCAAGCTTCTTTCCGCCGCTGTATGTCATGTGGGTGAAGTCCTTGCTTGCATCGCCATCTGCTACCATCTTGGCTATTCCACCTCTTCCGCCCATGGCAGAGAAAAGATTCCAAAAGGCAATCTTATTCTTGCGTGCAATGTTTCGCTGTGCAATAACAAGCTCTTCTATGCCTTTCATTGTTGTAGGTTGTCCGCCGTTGTTTCCCTTGCATCTGTCGCTTACGCTGACCAACATAAGCGAAGCTTTCGGCCAGGCTTTGTGGAAATTGGCGAGAACCTTGTCAAAGCTTTCGCTGTAGGATTGGTATTTCCCTTGATCGTTGGTAACATTCAGGCCGTATTGGAAGACGATAAGGTCATAATCCCTAATAGCAGCAAACTCCTGAAGCGTTGTGAGCGGAATATACTGAAGATGGGTTCCCCTGGCAGAAACTATACCGAAATTGTCGAGGATTACGCCATTCTTGCTTTCGTTTGTAGCGAAGAAGAATGTGGAGCCTTTGCCTTCAAGTGTCCATTCTACTGTGCGAATCTCGCCTTCAGCCTTAACAACTTGCAACTTACTGTCTTTGCCGGAATAGAGATTCTGGGCTTTTCCGCCATTGATAGCGCATTTTACGACAGTCTTGTCCGTAGGGCGGAAATAGAGTAGGGAAGTGTCCCACTTGTCGGTGTGCTGCTTATATCTGTAGGTAGAACCGGTAATTTTCGCTTTTCCCTCGCCTTCGCAAGTGGTGTAAACGCTGTTCATGCCTTGCAACTCAGCCTTGAATTTTTTCGGTTTTGTAGGCAGATGCGAGGTGAGATTCTTGTCTGTTTGCACAATTGTAGGACGAGAGGATGGAGAAACGAGATCTATAGCACCTACGCCACAACCGCCAAAACGGGTTTGGAGCATGTCGCGCAGATCGCAAGTAAGGATGTCGCATCCGATGAATGAGTCGCCGAAATAGGCTATTCTGACAGGTCTGTTAAGTTGCTTTGCTTTGTTTAGGGCATCGTAGAAGGAATCCATCATCCGGAGGCTGTCCTGAGAAAAGTCCTCAATAGGTATGACGCCAGGGAAGATGCTGTCTTTTCCGAGGAGTTTCTTCCGCTCGGCTTCCGCTTCTGCTATGAGTTTTTCTGCTTCGCTCGGGGTATAGGTCTTCCGCTTGACATCGCTTAAAATGTCAATTTTGCGCAGAGGTTCTTCTCCAAAGAGAGTAATCTCTGGTATATAGTATAACAAAAGAAGACCTGCTATCACCAAAGCGGGTAGCAGGAGAGTCTTTATGAGATGATTATCCTTCATTCAAAGAGTTACTGTTCGATAAACTGGCTTATCTTCTGAAGAGCATCCAATTTCGCAGTTTCGAGTTCATCGTTTATGATAACCACATCAAAGTACTCAGCTTTAGTCAGTTCGTATTCTGCGCGTTTGATGCGGTCTTCGATTACCTCAGGCTCGTCAGTAGCACGAGAGAGAAGGCGATTGCGAAGCTCTTCTATTGAAGGCGGCTGGATGAATACGCTGAGAGCCTTGTCCTTGTAATACTCCTTAACGCGCATTCCGCCATTGACATCTACATCAAGTACAACATTGTCTCCGGCTTCCTGCTGTTTCTCCACTTGTGATTTCAGAGTGCCATAGAAACGATTTGAGTAAACTTCCTCATACTCAAGGAATTCGTCGTTGTCTATTTTGCTGCGGAATTCGTCTGGAGTAACAAAGAAATATTCTACTCCGTTCTGCTCTTTTCCTCGTGGCGGACGCGAAGTGCAGCTCACGCTGAAGTGCATGTTGAGTTCAGGATGCTCATTCATGAGCCAATTTATGATAGTGCTTTTTCCAGAGCCGCTAGGGGCTGAAAAAATGATAATCTTTCCTTCCATGGAATAAGTGAGAAATGAAAAATGAAAAGAGAAAAATTGAAAATTAAAAGGGCGGGGGCTTAAAGTGCGTTGAGAACCTGCTCCTTTATCTGCTCAAGTTCGTCCTTCATCATCACCACAATGTTCTGCATTTCAGCGAGATTGCTCTTTGAACCAGTAGTGTTGATTTCGCGTCCCATCTCCTGAGTGATGAATCCGAGTTTCTTGCCTTGTGCCTCTTCGTTGAGGATTGTCTCGCGGAAATAAGTGAGGTGGTTGGCAAGACGCTGCTTCTCTTCCGAGATGTCGAGCTTCTCGATATAGTAAATAAGTTCCTGCTCAAGACGGTTGCGGTCGTATTCTACATTAGGAATGCTGCTGAGAGCTTCCTCAATACGCTGGCGAATCTTCTCTACGCGCTCCTTCTCGTATGGCTCAATGGAGAGCATGAGTTTCTCGATATTGTCTGCTTTCTCAAGGAATTTCTTCTGCAAAGCTGCGCCTTCCTGAGTGCGGAATGCGATGATGTCGTCAATAGCGAGATTGATAGTTGCAAGAGTCTCTTTCCAAAGGCTCTCGGTAAGTTCGTCTTCCTCAACCTTTGCTGTGATGTCCGGCAGACGAAGGAGCGAAGCAAACCAGTCTGTTGGAACGTTGATATGATACTTCTCAGAGATGGCCAGAATCTGCTGGTGGTAGTTTTCCACGAGTGCTGCGTTTATCTGTGCAGCATCTACTGTGGCATCTTTCTCAATCCAGATGGAAAAGTCTATCTTGCCGCGTACAAGGCGACTGGCAAGGAGCTGGCGGATTTCAATGTCCTTTTCGCGGAAAAGTGGTGCGATGCGAGTTTGGATATCAGCGTTCTTAGAGTTGAGAGACTTTATTTCAACATGTATTTTCTTGTTGTCGATTACGGCTTCTGCTTTACCGAAGCCTGTCATAGACTGTATCATATTCTTATCGGATTTGTTGGTTTGTTAGGGCAAAATGCCTATAATAGACTGCAAAATTATATAAAAAAGATGAATTTCGTGATTTATATATTGTTATTGTGTCTATGGATTGACTATTAGCAAACAAAAAGCCTTCCATTTAGTGGTGGAAGGCTCTGTTTTTGCTATCTGCTTGCAAATCGGATAATGATTTTCTTTCCTGAGATGAGAATTCCGTTACCGCGCGAGTTTTCGCTTGTGTCTCTCATTATCTGGCGGCTGATAAGCATTGGGATGTTGCTTGATTCCGGTGAGAAATAATCAGCTTCAGACAGGCTTGGAGCATCAATAATCAGGTCGGTATATTGGCCGTTGCGCTCTGTTTTTATGTCCAAAGTCTTGGTGTCCAGGAATTTCTTTATTTGCAGTTTCATGTAGGCAAAAAGGTCTTCGTCTGTCCTAATCTTTGTGTCGCCGTTGATGGTAACAATTTTCATTTTCACGCCAGAAGAGAGTTTCTGTTTCAACAGCTGCTGGGATAGGGTAGTATATAGCTGCTCATAGAACAGAGCGAGCTCAGAAATCTCCGCTTTGTCGGCATCCGTTTTTAGCAGATTGGCTATTCTGCTCGGATAATACATTGTTTCATGCTTTATGGCAGAAAGTCCGTTTGTCAGGATGTTGTTTGCGATATGCAGCGATTCGTTCTCGTAAGAGAGCTGTTCTACGAGAGCATTCTTCTCGTCTATGCTGAGTTCCTCACGATAACTCTCGAGTTTCTTTCTGCGTAATCTCATCATGTAAACGGAGGTTATGATGATGATGATGAACAGAAGCGCAAAGATATTCACTATTCTCCAGATATTCTTCATGTTGTCCAGAAAAGCCTGCTGCTCAATGCAATAGGCCCTTAGCCCCTCGTTGTTGTTGGACAATCGTCTGAGTACGCTCTCATAAACGCTATTGTACGAGCGATAGTCTTCCCATCTGTGAAGAGCGAGTGAGGCAATAGCCGCTTCGTTATAGACATCAACGGTAATTTCGTCCATTAATGTCGGGTCAGAATATGTCTGGAGCAAGCACAATTGTACAGAGTCAGCATAGAACAAAGTGTGCTCATAGTTGCCGTCAAGGTTTGCGTAATAAGCGGAATCTGCAAAGTTTGCAGCTTTCCTAAGGATGGAATCAGTTATGTTCTCCGTATATCGTGTAGGGCGGGCAGAAGCCGTCTGCGCTGGTAATAGCGTCAGAAGAACTGTACTGAAAATGAATGCCACTACTGCTTTGACCACAGGCAAACGGAAGAAGAAGCGCGTGCCTACGCCGAGAGTTGACTCGACGCCTATCATGCAACTATTAAACATGCTGCCAGCTTTCTTGTAGCTGTTGATGATACCGCGGCAGTTAAGGAGACCGAAGCCGTGTCCGTTGGTTATAGAGTGGGTGAAGATGTTGGCGGCTTCCTCTTCGCTCATTCCTTTTCCGTCGTCTTCTACGCTGAGTTCCAGATAGTTGTCTTTCTGCTCCGCATAGATGGAAATATTTCCTTCTGAGCCAATTGCTTTGCGGGCGTTGTCGGCAAGAGTGTTCAGCATGAAGAGCGTAAGAACCTTGTCAGCCTTCACATTTGCCTCACTTGGTCGAACTTCAAGCGTAATGTTCTGTAGGGCGAAAGTTTTTTCGTTTCGTTTTAGGATGTCAAAAAGTTCTCCGATAGAGAATGTTTCTATCTTTGTGGAAAGCTTTCCTTGTTCCAGTTTTATCCACTCTGTGAGCAGATCGTTGTATTTTTCTATTTGTTGCAGAAGCTCTTCCGCATACTCCAAGTAGTTGGTTTCTATCGATTTGCGCATTCTGGCAATAAGTGGTGTAACCGTATTTGCCACGAAAAGCTTGGTGCGCTTGTCTGTGTTTTGTTCCTTGTTAGTCCTCAGTTTGTGTTGCAATAGTGCAATTTGCTCCTCTATATCTTCAGCCTGAAGGTTATAGTCTTTCTTTTTTAGTATCTTTTCTCCCGTCTTTTCGTTTTTGCTGTATTTTTCCTTGAAGTATATGAAGACAATAATCAGAATGATGAATGTAATGGAAAGCAAGGTGATTTTTATGCTAAGCCATTGCGATTCATCCTGCAGTCTGTTCGATTCTTTCACGAGATTGTTGTCCTGGCTCGCCTGATAGCGAATGTCAAGATACATGTTGCGGTGGTAGTCGCTCTGCTGCTTGTCGTTAAGGGCTGAGAAGATAAGGCAGTATTGCTCGTGAATGTCTCCTGCAAGTTCCAGATTGTCCTGAATCTTGCCTTTTACGAGTTCCGCCTTGTTGTTGTAGTATAGTGCGCTGTCGTACTTTTCCTGTTCAAACATCTCGCGCGATTTCTCCAACATTCGCTTGTTTTCAAATACGGAGATGTCTACATCTGCGCTGTTGCTGTCGTCGCTTATGCTTGAAACATAATTACCCTGTGCCCGACAGAAAGCTGAGCACAGGGTAAGGAATAATATATAAATCAGTTTCTTCATTATACAGATTAACCGCGAATCTTAGCGATTACGTCGAGGCATTCCTTGCACTTGTCAGTAACATACTGCCAGTCTTCAGCCTTAACCTTATCGCCAGGGAAGAGCTTAGAGCCCATACCTACGCAGAATACGCCTGCCTTGAACCACTTTGTGAGGTTCTCTTCCTCAGGAGCAACGCCACCAGTAACCATGATCTTTGACCATGGCATTGGAGCCATAAGACCCTTCACGAGGTTTGGACCTACAACATCACCAGGGAACACCTTTGTGAAGTCGCAACCAACTTCCTGAGCCTTACCGATTTCAGATGGAGTAAGACAGCCAGGGCAGTAAGTTACGCAACGGCGGTTGCAGACAACAGCTACATCTGGGTTGAAGAGAGGACCAACAACGAAGTTAGCGCCCATCTGGATGTACATGGCAGCTGTAGGTGCGTCAACAACAGAACCGATACCGATAGCCATTTCAGGACATTCTGTAGCAACGAACTTAGAGAGTTCTGCGAAAACTTCCTGTGCGAAGTCGCCACGGTTAGTGAACTCAAATGCGCGAACGCCACCTTCGTAGCAAGCCTTAACGACCTTCTTTGCTACCTCAGCGTCCTTATGATAGAATACTGGAACCATAGGTGCGGCAGCAATCTTTGCCATCACCTGGAATTTATCGAATTTTGCCATTTGTTTGTGTTTCTTGTTTTTCTAGTTATTCTAGGGATTCTAGATGTTCTAGTTTTCATTTATTAGCGCTGTACGCGACCATTTGCACTACCGCCTGCGAGTGCTTCAACTTCCTCTACGCTTACGAGGTTGAAGTCGCCGTTTATAGTGTGCTTGAGAGCTGAAGCTGCTACTGCGAATTCAAGAGCTTCGCCCTGAGTTGGCTTAGTGAGAAGACCGTGGATGAGACCGCCTGAGAATGAGTCGCCACCACCTACGCGGTCGATGATTGGGTTGATCTCGTAGCGCTTGCTCTGGTAGAACTCTTCGCCGTTGTAGATGAGAGCCTTCCAGCCGTTGAATGTTGCAGAGAATGACTCACGGAGAGTAGAAACAACATACTTGAAGCCGAACTCTTCCTTCATCTGCTTGAAGATGCCCTCGTAACCAGCTGCGTTTGTCTCGCCACCTTCTACATCTGCGTCTGGCTTGAAGCCAAGGCAGAGCTCAGCATCCTCTTCGTTACCGATGCAAACATCAACATACTGCATCAAAGGACGCATGATAGAGATAGCCTTCTTTGAAGTCCAAAGCTTCTTGCGGAAGTTGAGGTCAACAGAAACTGTTACACCATGACGCTTTGCAGCCTCACAAGCGAGCTTAGTGAGCTCAGCAGCCTTGTCAGAAACAGCTGGAGTAATACCTGACCAGTGGAACCAGTCTGCACCTTCCATGATGGCATCGAAGTCGAAATCTGATGGTTCAGCTTCTGCGATAGCTGAGTTTGCGCGGTCATAGATAACCTTTGAAGGACGCATAGAAGCACCAGTCTCGCAATAGTAGAGACCTACACGATCGCCACCACGAGCAACGAAGTCTGTATTAACGCCATAACGACGGAGAGCGTTTACTGCAATCTGACCGATTTCGTGCTTTGGGAGCTTTGAAACGAAGTAAGCATCGTGACCATAATTAGCAACTGATACTGCAACATTAGCTTCGCCACCACCAGGGATAACGCGAAGAACATCAGTCTGGATGAAACGATCCTGACCGTTTGGAGAGAGGCGAAGCATGATTTCGCCAAGTGTAACTACTTTAGCCATAGTTTGATTTAGTTATTTTTAAGTTATATTTTATTTTATTCTTGATTACTTAAAATGTAATTTAGACTTTGCAAAATTACTAATTTTTAATCTAAATAATAAAAAATATTGGCAGAAAAATGGAAAATCTGCCAATATTGTTTACCTAAATCTTGTATTTGATACAATTTTTGCGGAAATAATGTTCCTTATTCGCTCTTCATCATCTTCTTGCTGTACCAAATGATGACGGCGAAACATACGAGCGGAACGACGAAAGAAACGTTCACGGAAGGTAGCCCAAAGAGCATGTGTTCGCTTCCTCCTGCGTCAATTATCGCAGCCTGGAGAGGTGGCAAAATGCTGCCGCCGAGGATACTCATGATGAGACCCGCCGCACCAATTTCCGCGTCGCGACCGATGTCCTTAAGTCCGATGCCATAGATGGTTGGGAACATGAGCGACATACAAGCGCTGACCAAAATGAGGCAATAAATGCCATATCCGTTTGTGCCGAAGATTACGCCATAGAGAAGGAAGAAGGCTATCGTAGCAAAGATTAAAAGCATCTTTGCCGGTTTGAAGTACTTCATGAGGTATGTGCAGATGAAGCGGAATACGATGAACGAAGCCATCGCGCAGATGTTGAAGAACTGAGCCTGCTTAGCTGCTTCGCCTTCTGCCATGCCGTCTTGCATGAAGTAGTACTTGCCGTACTGGATGATGAATGTCCAGCACATAATCTGAACGCCTACATAGAAGAACTGAGCCACGACGCTCCATACATAGCGCTTGTTCTTGATAAGGCGACCGAAAGTCTGACCGATGCCGTCGTTCCCGTCTTCCACCTTTGTCTGCGTGTTAGGAATCTTTGTGAACCAAAGTATCAAGAAAACGGCTGCTATGACAGCTGCTATGATAAGGTATGGACCTATGAGTACGGAGAGGTCTTGCTCCTTGAGACTTTCAAAAGCGTCTTTTGTCAGGTTGGCGCGTTCCTCGGAAGTCATAGGCGAGAGGTTTGCCTGAATCACGAACATAGCCACGAACATACCGCTTATGGAGCCGAGCGGATTGAACGACTGCGCCATGTTCAGACGGCGAGTGGCATTCTCCTCGCTACCCATTGAGAGAATGAACGGATTTGCCGATGTCTCAAGGAAAGAGAGTCCGCAAGTCAGGATGAAGTAAGCTGCGAGGAACGGATAGAATGTGCCGGAAAGCTTAGCTGGGAAGAAGAGCAGAGCGCCTGTTGCGTATAAGCCCAGTCCCATGAGTATTCCCGCCTTGTAGCTATGCTTCTTGATGAACATGGCAGCAGGAAACGCCATGCAGAAATAGCCTCCGTAGAAAGCCACCTGTACGAGTGTTCCTTCTGTTACGCTCATGCGGAAAATGCGCGAGAAAGCTTCCACCATCGGGTTTGTTATGTCGTTGGCAAAGCCCCATAGTGCAAAGCACGAAGTGATGAGAATGAACGGTACGAGATAGTTTACGCCGTTGTGCTTAAAGAGAGATTTTTCTTGGTTTTCCATATTATAAATAGGTAAAGGGAATTCTTTTCCCAATCTTCAGACTTTATTGATAGGTTCACCCGTTTTCAGATAGGTCTTTATGTTGTTTATTATGGTGATATTCAGGCGATAGAGAGCCTCTTCCGACATCCACGCGTTATGCGGAGTTATGAAGGCGTTTGGATGGTCCATAATAGGATTGTCCTTCTGTGCAGGCTCTACTGAGATGACATCTGCGGCAAAGGCTCCGACCTTGCCTGAGTCAAGTGCCTTGCGCATGTCGGCTTCGTCTATGAGTCCGCCGCGTGCCGTATTCACTATGATTACGCCTTCCTTCATCTTCTCTATGGAAGCCGCGTTTATCATCTTTGCATTATTCTCAGACAGAGGACAATGTAGCGTGATGATGTCGCATGATGAGTAGAAGTCGTCCTTGTCCTTTGCCACTCTTATCGAACCAGCCGTATTGTCTGCAACGGCAAGGAGAGAGTCGGGTAGGGTAGCTTTGCTTGATAGCGCCACCACATTCATGCCGAATGCCATGGCAATCTTTGCCACTCGCTGACCTATGGCACCAAGACCTACTATGCCGATGGTCTTGTCCGTCAGTTCGTATATTGGGGAGTCTGCATAGCAGAAGTCAGTTGTGCTGCTCCATGCTCCCTTGCGGTTCTTCTGCGAATAATGCTCTGCGCGTGTATATATATTTAATATATGTGAGAAGACCAGCTGCGCAACGCTGTTTGTGCTGTATGCCGGAACATTACTACACCAGATATTGTTGGCGTGGCAGTAGTTCAGGTCAACGACATTCGTGCCGGTGGAAGCCATGATTATGTACTTCACCTCCGGCAACTGCTTAAGATGTTCGGGCGTGATGACTACTTTGTTGGTCAATAGTATCTCGGCTCCTTCAGAGCGCTCTACGACGAGGTCTGGAGTAGTATCGTGGTAAATGTCAACATCAAACTCAGAAAGGATTTCCTTCCATTCCGGCAAGTCAAGCTTTAGTCCGATGTCTGTGAGGATGGTTAGTTTCATGGTAGAGCCCCCTAGCCCCCGAGGGGGGAACTTTTAATAGCTTTGCGGGGTATTTTGTTAAATTTTTTAAACATCAAATACCTCGTAGTCTTCGAGTTCTTCGATGTCGTCTATGAGATCGTCGTCTTCGCTAGGCTCGATAAGGTCGGCTTCAAGGTCGTAGTCGTCCTCTGCCTTCACCTCTGCTGCGAAGCGGCTCATGTCTTTGTCGCGATGAACGAGCGAATCCTCTGCCATAACCGTCTGGAGCTTGTTGCTCTCAGAGTTGAGTTCTGCCCAGAGAATGTCCTTCAGCTCGTCTATTCCCTGACCTGTAACGGCGGAGATGAACACCACCTGAACGTCCTTTGGCGTTGTCTCGCGGAGCATTTCGCAGAGCTCTTCGTCCAGAAGGTCGCACTTTGTTATGGCGAGAACACGATGCTTGTCAAGCAGTTCCGGGTTGAACTTCTCAAGCTCCTGAAGCAGAATGTTATACTCCTTCAAGATGTCCTCCGTATCGCCTGGTACCATGAAGAGCAAGAGCGAGTTGCGCTCTATGTGGCGGAGGAAGCGAAGACCGAGTCCTCTACCTTCCGCAGCACCTTCGATTATACCCGGAATGTCTGCCATTACGAACGACTTATGGTCGCGGTAAGGGACTATTCCGAGCGACGGTTCAAGTGTGGTGAACGGATAGTTTGCTATCTTTGGGCGTGCCGATGAGAGGGCAGAGACGAGTGTGCTCTTTCCTGCGTTCGGGAAGCCCACAAGACCAACGTCGGCAAGAAGTTTAAGCTCCATGATAACTGTGCGTTCCTGCATCGGTTCGCCTGGCTGAGCGTAGCGTGGAGCCTGGTTCGTGGCTGTACGGAACTGGAAGTTTCCGAGTCCGCCCTTGCCGCCCTTGAGCAGCATGACAACCTGTCCGTCCTGGTTCACGTCGCAGATATACTTGCCCGTTTCTGCGTCATAGACAACGGTTCCGCAAGGCACATCTATATATATGTCCTTGCCGTCTGTGCCGTGACACTTGTCGCGACCGCCGTTGCCGCCATGTTCAGCGAAGATATGGCGCTGGAATTTCAGGTGGAGCAGAGTCCAGTAGTTATGGTTTCCGCGAAGGTAGATGCTTCCTCCTTTACCGCCATCGCCGCCGTCTGGTCCGCCGTTAGGGTTGTATTTTACGTGACGAAGATGCATGGATCCACGACCGCCCTTACCAGAGCGGCAATGGATCTTAACGTAGTCTATGAAGTTTGATTCTGCCAAAGTATCTTAAATGTTTATTGTGATATTAAATCGCGTCAACAACAGCCTTGATGTCGCCGAAGATGCGGTCGAGTTCGCCAAGACCGTTGATGTGGTGATGGAGGCCTTCCTTCTCGTACCAGTCGATGAGTGGAGAAGTCTGGTTCTTGTAAACTGTGAGGCGCTTCTTGATAGTCTCCTCGTTGTCGTCGCTACGACCGCTCTGCTTGCCACGGTTGATGAGGCGAGTCATGAGTTCGTCTTCTGGAACGTCGAGTTCAATCATAGCGGCAATCTTGTGGCCACGCTCAGCGAGCATCTTCTTGAGAGCCTCTGCCTGTGGGATAGTGCGTGGGAAACCGTCGAAGATGACGCCCTTATGCTCCTTGCCGAAGCTGTCGTAAACGCTTGCGAGAATGTCTATCATGAGCTCGTCTGGAATGAGCTGGCCCTTGCTGATGAATGAGTCTGCTGTCTTTCCGAGTTCTGTTCCTGCCTTGATTTCTGCGCGAAGTACATCGCCAGTTGAGATGTGCTCAAGACCATATTCAGCTATGATCTTGTCGCTCTGTGTGCCTTTGCCTGAGCCTGGAGCACCGAAGATTACAATATTCTTCATTTTTTTAGTAAAGTATAGTTTTGGTTTTTAGTTTTTAGTTTTTGGTTTTTGGTTGTTTGTAGGACGAATTACATCGTCTTCAATCCACTTAAAAGCTCCCCCTTCGGGGGCTGGGGGGCTTTTACTCCACAACATAAATGTCGCGAAGCTGTCGTCCTTGCTGGTCGTAGTCGAGGCCGTAGCCTACGATGAAGTCGTTAGGAATCTCCATAGCGCAGTAGTCTATCTTGATGTCCTCTTCCAGCTTGCCCGGTTTGAAGAGTAGGGTGCATATCTTCACCTCCTTTGGCTTGCGTGTGCCGAGGCTTTCAAGCATCTGCTTCATAGAGCGACCTGTGTCAACGATGTCCTCAACGATGACTACGGTTCTGTCTTCGAGGTCCTCGTTTATGCCCATTACCTCCCTAACCTTGCCTGTTGACATGGTGCCTTGGTAAGACGCCAACTTCACGAACGAAATCTCCATAGGGAAATTAAGGTGACGGGTGAGATCTGCGGCGAAGATATAGGCTCCGTTGAGTACGGCGAGGAAGAGCGGATTCTTGTCTTTCAGCTCCTCGTTCATCTTGTCAGCAACCGCTTTTACGCGCTCCTGAATCTGTGCTTCAGAGAGGTATGGTTTGAACCATTTATCGTGTATTTTTATTGATTCCATAGTTTATAAAGGTCGTTTTTTTGCGTTTTTTTCGTGGCAAATTTACTAAAATTCTTTGAAATGTGAAAAAAGATTGCTAAAAATGCGCTAGTATTGATATATTTTTTGTATTTTTGCACCGATGAAACTCTTTACAAGCCAAGAAATACACGAACTTGACACCTATACGATAGAGCATGAACCCATCCGTTCTGTCGATTTGATGGAGCGTGCTGCGAAGGTCATGACGCAGACTATCACCAAGAGGTGGTCCAACATTGTTCCCGTAGTCGTTTTTGCCGGACCGAGGAATAATGGAGGCGATGCTCTTGCTATTGCCCGCATGTTGGCAGAGAAGCGATACGATGTGTCTGCCTACCTGTTCAATACGAAGAAAGCACTCTCAGAAGATTGTGCCATAAATCGTGAGCGACTCAAGGAGATAAAATCCGTACATTTTGCAGAGATAGTCGATGAGTTCAACCCACCGGCGCTGAAGGAAGGCATGCTCGTCATAGACGGACTTTTTGGCACGGGCATAAACCGTCCGCTCGGGGGTGGATTTGCTGCGCTTGTGAAGCTTATAAATCAGTCGGGAGCCGACATAGTCAGTATCGATATTCCTTCCGGTCTTATGTCGGAAGACAATACCAAGAACATCAGTTCCAACATCATCTGCGCCGACATGACGCTCTCTCTCCATCAGCCAAAGCTTTCCTTCTTCTTCCCGGAATACCAGAAGTTCCTAGGCGATGTGAAAGTGCTTGATATTCAGCTTAGTGCAGAGGGACAACGCAAGATAGACAGTAAGTTCTACACGCTGGAGGAATACGACATGAAGAAGCTCATCCGCCAGCGTAGTCCGTTCGCTCACAAGGGAAACATGGGCTATTCTCTCCTTGCTGCCGGAAGCTACGGAATGGGCGGAGCAGCCGTTCTTGCCGCCAAAGCGTGTCTGCGTTCTGGTACCGGAAAACTGGCTGTGCGTTCCGCTCGTAAGAATAACGACATACTCCAAATATCTGTACCTGAGGCTGTTATCATGCTCGATCCAAGCGAGTATCACTTCACGGAAGCTATTGATTCTTCCGACTTTGATGCCATCGGATTAGGTCCGGGATTGGGCACAAAGGAGCCTACAGCCATCGCAATAATCTCGCAGATTCGTCGTTCGCAGAAGAAGCCTTGTGTGCTTGATGCAGACGCTCTGAATGTACTTGCCACCCACCGCGCATGGCTGCAACAGATACCGCAAGGCACTATCCTTACTCCTCATCCGAAGGAGTTCGACCGACTCTATGAACGCCCAGCCAAGGAGAGCTACGAGCGACTCTGTAACGCTCGCGAACTGGCTAAGCGACTCGGTTGTTACATCCTCTTGAAAGGTCATTATTCCATGCTTTGTACCCCAGAGGAGCAGGTGTTTATCAACAGTACCGGTAATGCCGGAATGGCAACGGCGGGAAGTGGCGATGTACTTCTCGGAATAGTTACAGCCCTACTTGCCCGTGGTTACGAGCGTGAGCAGGCAGCTTGTCTCGGAATGTATCTCCACGGACTTGCCGGAGATATGGCCGCTGAGGACAAGGGCCTTGAAAGCCTCATCGCATCAGACATTATCGACGCACTTCCGAAGGCATTCAAGAAACTCTACGACGAGTGATTTGTCTCGTTCTGAAACTTGACAACTTATCGTCCTATAACAATCATTATCCTTAGGCAAACCGGTCGTGTCCCTAAGGATTACAAGTCGTGTCCTTAAGGGAAATTTCTTTGTTTCTTTTATTTCTTATCCAGTTTCTTTGAGCTACATAAATTCTTTGAGCGAACCAGTTGTAGGGCGAGGATTGGGCTTTCCGCTTCGCGCCGCCGAGCTAAACCTTCTGAGCCGATAGTGGGAATAAAACCTGAATCGCGGCTCACAAATGTTCGCCCGACAAAAGTTACTTCTTACATGAAAATAATTGCTAAAAAACTTGCGTATTTCAATGAAGGAGCAGGAGAAGTACTTGATTGAGAAAGGAGAAGCCCCTAGTGAACAATGAAACCCTCCCATAATCGGGCGGACTTTGCTTTTAGATGTGCTTTGCTATGCATTTGGGTGATAGATGACAGATAAATTCCATGTAGCATAAAAAATAACTAATTAATTGTCTATTGCTATAAGTGATATTAGTGGTTAATTATTTAGTTTATTTCTATGCTTCTATGGAATTATCTATCATCTATCACCTTCTGACTTCATCACGTTTTTTTGCACCATTACATTGCGCAGACTGAGAATTAGTTACCAGTGAACAGCACTTTCGTTACAAAATCAAACAAAAAATAATGAATCTCCTAATGATGACGGGGTTATGTTATTTAACCTTTGTAATGTGGGTTAATAAATAAAGATAAATGAGGGTGTGCTGTCACGCCCTCATTTATTTGGTAATATTCACCTTGCTTCGTTATTCAGCAACAGTAAGGTTATTCGAATGTCTTTGTTTCAAGCTTGTTGGTTGATGGCAAGCAAAGCAGACCTTCTGTCTTTTTTGCATCTGCTTTGTAATGCTTCCATGAGAGTTTGTCCCACTTGATTTCGCCGGTGTGCTGTGCTACTGGCACATGAGGAATCGCAGTTCCGTCGGCAACGAGGACGATGATAGGAAGTTCGCCTGCCTCGATGTGGTTCCATCCAGATGAGTAAACCTTACCTGTCTGATAGTCAATCCATTTCTTGCCACCTGGGAGATATACATCACGGCTCT
>JAKSLJ010000038.1 GCA_024401275.1 Bacteroidaceae bacterium
TCACAATCTACAGATTTACAATTTTCTAATTTATTACCCATATTGCCCCCAACCGTTCAAAATCTATTGAATATCCCTCCCTTGGGAGGGCTTGGGTGGGCTTTGGCTTTAGAAATTATAGTTATAGTTGATAACCAATCCCTTGTTAGCTGGCACATAGCGGCAGACACCACCAGTACAGTTGTAGCCGGCGCGAGTGCGACCGTAGCTAAGCATGATGCGGTGTGACTTGATGTTTGTTGTCACAGCGAAGTTGTAGTAGTGAGCCACATCGCCATAAACGCCAGGAGAAGGCTCTGTCTTGCCAATCTGGTCACTGACTGTGAACATCAGATGTGGTGCAACGGAAAGCTCAAGGAGTCCGAATCCCCAGTCGCCACTCTCATGATCCGTGAGCAGATACTGCGCTTCGCCACGGAGAGTGAGCTTCTTGTTTATCTTGTACTTGCCTTCGCCGATGAATATGTTGCTGTAGATATTGCCACCTTCCTGCTGGATGATGCCCTTGTTGTACTGTTGGTACATGTACATGAGGTGGATGTCAAACGACTTTGTGAGGCGCTTTTCAAGGTTTACGTCGAAGTCCTGATAGTAAACATCGCCCATCTTGAAGAAAGCATTCTCAATACCATCGGTTCCAGGATTGCCTTTGCTGTTGTTGTGCTCAAGACCCTTTACGAGAGAGTAGTTTACCTTAACCTTTGTGCCATACTTTCCTCCGAAAGTCGTCTTGCGCTTGAAGTTGTAGCCGAGTCCGCCTTGGAAAGCCCATTCACCTTCTGTCTGTGTAGCATAAGGATAGAGGGCAGCGAGCGAATAAGTCTGGTCGAGAGTGAACGCTGGAAGATGGTTTATGTAACCTGCTTTGCTGAGAGGGGAGAGCGTACGGCTACTGCGGAAGCCCATGTTCTCCGAACGCTTAGCCTGGGCAAGCACCGAAAGACCGCTCTTTGCGTAACTCATTGACAGCATGGCAACATTTCCCTTGCCGTAAGTGAAGTTATTGAGTTTGTTAGGGTCGCCAGTCTTTTGCGCATATTCTCCAAGTACGGAGAAACCGCCTTTCTGGAGTTTAGCACGAACATCAAAAGCATTTACATATTCGGGGAAGTTCAGGCGGTGAGTAGCGTCAGCCATAACGATGTCGTCATTGGTCTCGCGTTTGTTTACCCACGAAGCGCCAAGGCTGACGCGGGTTCCGTTTTCCTGCATAGGCTTTATCCATTCGTCGAGGCTCACTTCCATGTCCGCACCGCTGACGAGAGTATTCTTGTCCCACTTCCAGTATGTGCGCTGAAGTCCCGAGAGCGCTTTCAACTGAACGCCTTTTGCCGGCTGCACAGTGACTCTTGCACCGAGAAGCGAGTTGTCAATGCCAAGTGAACGCTCTTCGTATGTGCGGAGGATGAATCCCGAACCGAACTGCTCGTAGAATGAGCCGGCAGTCACGTCAAACTTATCACCCTTGTATTTTACCCAAGCATTCGGTACGCCCCAACCCTTGAAATTGTTGTAAGCATCCTGGAATCCTGGCATAGGGAACTCAGTGAATTCCGCACGCACTCCTGCGTCTATTCTCTTACTCTGAAGGAGAAGGTCAACATAGGTGTTTGTGAGGAAGTTCTTGTTGTCGTATTCTCCTGTTCCGATAGCCTCGTCGTCTTGAGGGGCTATCATCATATCACTCTGAACGGAACCGCTCAGAGTGACGCCATTGTCAGACTGCGCCTGGATGCCAAGCGTGCCGACGAGCAATAATCCTGTTAATGTCTTACGCATTTTCTTACTTTACCAGTTCACGAACCTTCTCAATCAATTCTTCTTCTGCACCGTCAGTGTAGCCGTTGTGCTTGTAAACGATGTTGCCTTCGCCATCCACGATCAGCACATAAGGAATCATCTGAATGCCGAGAGCACGCTTCAATTCCGAGTTTGGATCAAGGAGAATTGTTTCATAAGGCCATCCGTTCTCCTCTACGAGTGGAGCTACCTTGTGAATATTCTGAGCCTGGTCGATGGAAATGGCTATGAGCTTTACGCCAGTTTCCTCTTTCCATTCGTCGTAAACCTCAGCAATAGCGGAGAGTTCGCGGTTGCATGGCTTGCACCAAGTAGCGAAAAAGTCAATGATGAACGGCTTGCCATCGTTGGAAAGTTCTGATGTGTTTACTGTTTTTCCATCAATAGTCTTCAAGTTCACTGATGGAAGTTGAGCGAAGGCAGCAGTGACGCTAAGCATCATTACTGCGAGTATAGCAATAGTCTTTTTCATATTCTTATATATATTTTCGTGGGCAAATTTATAAAAATATTTACACATTATATATAAATAAGTCATTTTTTTACTCCTTTTGCATTATTTTCTTATCATATCCAAATCAAAAAAAGGATTCCGAGCGAACCCGAAATCCTCTTTAAGCGGAAGGTGGGGGATTCGAACCCCCGGTACGGTAACCCGTACGTCAGTTTAGCAAACTGGTGGTTTCAGCCACTCACCCAACCTTCCAGGACAGCCTTTAAGAAAGGCAATTCAGAATGTTTGACTTTGGTCTGAATGTGTAAGATTTTCAATCTTGCGGACAAGATTTTTTCTTAGCGGCTGCAAAGGTATAACTATTTTTTGAATAACGCAAATAAATTTGCTTTTTTTTTCTTTTTTTCCACGAAATCGCTGTCCACAAGGAGGCAAAACCGAGATAAGAGCTTTATTTAGCGTCAGTTGTTACAACTCACTCTCACCCTCAACATATTCCTGCAAAAGGAGATGCTCGCCGTCGAATGTAGCATAGGTGAATTGCCATACCCAGTCGCCAAGAAGTATCAGTCGAGGAGATATTGTATCATGCTCCTGACGATTGGTTATCTTGTGCTTGCTGATATTATAGTCAAGCGCAATATGACGATGACCGAACACGTAGAAGTCGATATTTGGATGCGTCTTGGAATACTCTATTGCAAACTGCACGAGTGGCTCCTTTTCATCGCCTTGGAATGGTTCTTCTTTGCCGTCTTCACGCTTCATTCGGCTATGCTTTGCCCAAGTTTGTCCGAGCCAAATAGAGAATGTTGGGTGCAAAGCAGCGAAAAGGCGCTGGCACACTTTGTTGTGGAAAACCCAGCGGATAATCGAAAAACCAAGGTCTTTCTTTCCGAGTCCGTCACCATGAGCAAGAAGGAAGAGCTTTCCGTTTATGTCGATGGTTTCCTCCTTTTTATGCATTATGATGCCGCACTCCTTCTCAAGATAACCATACATCCAGATGTCATGGTTGCCGATGAAATAGTGGACCTCTATGCCTTGGTCGGTCATCTCTGACAATTTGCCAAGGAAACGCGTATATCCAGCAGGTACAGAGTAACGGTTTTCTGCCCAGAAGTCGAACATATCGCCCAAGAGATAGACTGCAGATGCGGTCGCCTTGATGTCGTCAAGGAAACGCACAAGTCGTCGCTCTTGCGTGCGTCTATGCTCTTCTGCCCATGAACCGAGGTGAGCATCTGAGAGAAAATATGTTATTTTTTTACTCATATCGGTCTATTCAAATCCGAGTTCTATGCGAGCTTCCTCAGACATCATCGACTTGTCCCATTCCGGCTCGAACACAAGATTCACCTTAGCTGAAGCAAGGCCGGTAAGGTTTTCTACCTTCTGGCGCACATCTTCCAGGATGAAGTCTGCTGCCGGGCATGTAGGGGCAGTGAATGTCATGTCTATTTCCGCATTGGCATCATCGTCTATTTCAATGCGATAGATGAGTCCGAGATCATAGATGTTGACCGGAATTTCCGGGTCATATACAGTCTGCAGCACCTCAACAATGCGATCCTGCAACTTGATTTTTTCTTCTTGAGTCATATATGTAAATGAACAAAATTGATTCAATAATGTTAAACAATTGAAGTTTTCGGGAGCAAAATTAACAATTTACACAGAATTACCAAAGAATTCAACCCAAAAAATAAAAAAAGAGGGACGCATTTGAATAAAGATACCCCTTTTACTTATACATTATCAAAATAATGCTAATCACTTGTGTATTAATTGCAAATTGTTGTCATAATTCAGAAAAAAGTATTATTTTTGCAGCAATTTTCACGAAAACTAAACAAATTATGACTAATAGCGACAAGAGAAAACTGCCTCAGGAATGTACAAACATTACGGAAGTGAGAAACGAGATAGACCAAATCGACTCGCAGATCATCCAGCTTCTCTCCACTCGTTTCGGATATGTGCGCGAAGTGGTGAAGTACAAAGATAAGACGGCTTCCGGCATTGAAGCTTCCGACAGACGCGCTGCGGTAATAAACACCAGACGCGAATGGGCAGAAAACGCAGGATTAAATCCAGATATCATTGAGAACATTTACAATACCCTTATCGACTATTTCATAATAGAGGAAAAGAAAATAATGCGTAAAAGTGAAGTGTGAAAAGTGAAAAGTGAAGAATCAATAAATAATCAAATCGCCAAATCAAAAATCGATAATATGTATAGAAAAGAAATCAAAGTGTTGGATTGCACCATACGCGATGGCGGACTTATGAACAAATGGCAATTCAGCAAGGAATTTGTAAAAGACGTTTACACTGCTTGTGTGAACGCTGGTGTCGATTATATGGAAATCGGCTACATAAGTAGCGAGGATCAGTTCCCTCGTTCTGAATACGGACCATGGAAGTTCTGTGCTGAAAACGAAATTCGTGAGATAGTTGGCGACAACAATACCAACACAAAACTGTCGGTTATGGCTGACATCGGCCGTATCAAGTTTGACGAAATCCGTCCTAAGGATGAGAGTGTCATTGACCTTTTCCGCGTAGCTTGCTACGACTACCAGATAGATAAGGCCATTGAATTGGCTCATCATGTTATGGACAAGGGTTACGAGGCTACTATCAACCTCATGGCAGTTTCCAAGGTTGGCGAGCGCGTTCTTGACCAGGTTCTTGCTGATGTTGCTGAATCACGCGTCGGAACATTCTACCTTGTTGACAGTTTCGGCAGCCTCTATTCTGAGGACATTCACAGCCTCGTTGACAAGTACATAAAGGCTCTCCCTGGCAAGACTATCGGTTTCCATGGTCATAACAACACCCAGCTTGCTTTCGCCAATACCATCGAGTGTATTCGCACAGGTGCTAACATGCTCGACGCTACTATGCTCGGCATTGGTCGTGGTGCTGGTAACTGCCCAATGGAGCTTCTCCTTTCATTCCTGAAGAATCCTAAATACAAGCTCGAGCCAGTCATCAAGTGTATCCAGGATCGCATTCATCCTCTACAGAAGGAAATCGACTGGGGCTACTTCATCCCTTACATGATTACCGGTTCACAGAACGACCACCCTCGTTCTGCAATGGCATGGATGGCAAGCGAAGATAAGGACAACTACCTTGCTTACTACGAATCAGTAGTGAAGAATAAGGAGGTATAAATCCCATAAAAAAAGACAAAAACACGGTTTTTATGGCGCTTTTCGTTAATTTAAGTGAATTTATTTCTCATTGTATTGAAAAAAATACTAACTTTGTGCCCGAAACAGACAAAAAGTTGTAATTAATTTTTTTCATATTTAAGTTATGAGCGATAGCATCGTAATAATTCCTACATACAACGAAAAGGAGAACATCGAGAAAATCATTCGAGCCGTTCTTGCACTGGAACATGGTTTCAACATCCTTGTCATAGAGGATGGAAGCCCTGACGGAACAGCCGCCATTGTGAAGCGCCTCATGGCAGAAGAGTTCAGCGACCGCCTCTTCATCATAGAGCGTAGCGGAAAACTCGGTCTTGGCACAGCATACATCACTGGCTTCAAATGGGCTTTGGAGCATGGCTACGACTACATCTTCGAGATGGATGCCGACTTCTCTCACGACCCAAAGGATTTGCCGCGCCTATACTCTGCCTGTCACGACGAGGGCTACGATGTGGCTATCGGTTCGCGCTACGTAAGTGGAGTGAATGTGGTAAACTGGCCAATCGGTCGAGTGCTGATGAGCTATTTTGCCTCAAAGTACGTGAAGTTCGTCACTGGCTTCAATATCCACGACACAACAGCCGGATTCAAATGCTACAAGCGCCGTGTACTGGAGACTATTGAACTTGACAAGATTCGCTTCAAGGGCTATGGCTTCCAGATAGAAATGAAATTCACTGCTTACAAGATCGGCTTCAAGATCAAGGAAGTTCCTGTAATCTTCGTAAACCGCCAGGAAGGTGTGTCAAAGATGTCCGGCGGCATCTTCGGTGAAGCCTTCTTCGGAGTAATGCGCCTCCGTTGGGACGGCTGGTTCAGGAAGTATCCGAAGATTTAATAAATCGAAACTTTTCATAAATATAATGTTAGCCATCCGCAACGCTACCGAGAGGTACCCTGCGGATGGCCTTTTTTTATTTCATCAAGACCTTCTTGCCCTTCCTTATCACTATACCCTTAGCTCCTTTACTTATTGGCTGTCCTGTAAGATTGTAGCAGCGAGAGTTTTCTGTGTTCAATATATTCGTTACTTCTATACCAGAAGAAGCATCTTCTACGACGGTAAAATTATGATACTCCCAATATCGCAAATAGTCTAGATAATTATCCTTCAAACCAGGTAGGACATGAAGCACAACATCGGGCTCATAACTGAAAACGGAATTTCCTAATATCCAACGGGGTGCATTTATAGTGATGGAAGTGAGTGAAGGGCAACCTAATAATGACCCTGATCCAATATGTATTACATTCTCGGGAATTGTTATAGACTCAAGACTAAGACAGGAGCTGAAGGATTCTTGACGGAGATACTCAAGACTGCTTGGCAAAATGACGGTACGGAGGTTCTCGCATCTATAAAAAGCAGATTCACCGATTATTTTAATGCCTTCAGGAATATCAATTGTTGTGATTGCATTGCAACCAGCGAAGGCGTAATCGTCAAGAGACGATATATTAGCAGGGATGCTGTTTTGGCATCCTCTTACTAAGGTGTTGCTTGTCGTTTCTATGATGGCGTTGCAATTTCCCCTGCTGTCATATACAGGGTTTTCTTTATCCACCTCTATGGATGTCACGCCGAAACATCCAAGCCAGACGCCGGCACCGATTTTTCTCACACTCTTCGGGATGCTGACAGAGGTTATCTTAGGACAGTATGCGAAGGCATAGTTTCCCAGTTCTTCCACACCATTCTGGATGGTTACCTCAGATAGGCCTTCGCAATACGTAAATGCACCTTCCTCAATCACCTTTACGTTACCAGGAATAACCAGTGAGGTAAGGGATTTGCACTCATAGAATGCCTCCACGCCTATTCTTTTTACACTGTTCGGTATGGTGATCTGCTTGATGTCCAAACACCAACCCAAGGCGTGTTCGGCAATGTTTTCCACGCCATCAGGAATAAAACTGTAATCACATCCCCGAATAAAAGTGTTTGTTGCCGTTTCAATAAGGGCGTTGCAATTTTCTCTGCTATCATAGACAGGATTGCCATCTTCTACGGTGAAGGACTTAAGACCTACGCAGCCAAGGAATGCCTCCTCGCCTACCTTTGTCACGTTACTTGGCAAAGTAAACGAAGTAAAGCCTATGCATGCATAGAAGGCATGTTCATCAATGCTCTGTACACTGCGAGGTATGACGATGGACTCAAGATTATAACAATTAGCGAATGCGCTTTCACCTATGCTAGTAACAGTTTCCGGCACTTCAAACGTCACCAATCCTGAATTGCTGAAGGTGATTGGCTCTATGGTGGTAATACCATTTGGCAAAGTAATATGTGTCAGTTTTTTACAACCAAGAAACGCGCCTTCACCTATTTTCTTCACGCTGTTCGGAATCTCAACAGACGTAACTTCCTTGCAATGGCTGAACGCAGCGCTGATAATCTCTGTCACCTCGTATGTTTTTCCCTCATACTCTATTGAAGCCGGTATCTTAATATCACCGGAATAATGTATACCGTTAGTTGACTTACTCGTCAATGAACATGTGTTACCACCATCATCCGCGAGATAGTAATAGAGTCCATCTACATTAATCTTCTGCGATCTGGCATTTATGCTGATAACCAACAATATTATCAACAATGCAATTCTATGAAAAGGTTTTCTAGGCACAAGCCTACATATGTTGTAATCTACCATAATATATATAATATGTTTGTGCAAAGATAGTAATAATCCCTCATTATGGAAAGGATATGCAGAAAAGATGCCATTAGAGGGAATAATAAATATTATGTATCAATTCCCTCTTTTTCTCATATAGTCGAACGCTCTTTTTCCGTACATTCCGTGAAAAGAACGTACATGCTGTGAAGTTCACGAATTGTCCGAAACCATTTCATGAATTGTTTGCGAAACTTTTTCGGAACTCCCTACCTTTGCAGTGTCAAAAAGCCTAACCAAGCCTTCCCGAAAGGAAGGATGTTAATTAGACTTTGAGCGATAAAGGTATTAACCTAAAACTTAAAACTTAAAACTTAAAACTTAAAAACATTAAACCAAAACTTAAAACATTAACACTTTAAAAACTTAAAACATTATGAAAAAGTTTCTCACAAAAATCATGTTCGCAGCAGTAGCAGTTCTCTCAGTAGCAGGTTTCACATCTTGCAACAACGCCGACGATCCTTACGTCCCAGCACAGACAGCTGTTCAGGAGAAGACAGTGTACCAGGAGTATCCAGCTTTCGCAGTAAAACTCTCTAACGATATCCTCAGTATCTATGACGTAACGCTTACTCTGCACAACGGCGACAAAACAGAGGAGGTGGTTCTTACACAGGCTAATGGCGAAAAGGAAACTTTTATGAATGCAGCTTGCTATAAGTATTCCTTCTCAAAGGTCAATGGCGAGAACGGTGTTTACTCTGTAGAGGCTAAGGTTACCACTAAGGCTGACGGCAAGACCGTTATTGAGAGCATGCCAGCAGACGCAGAGTGCTCTATGATATATGGAGCTGGAGTTGTGAAGGGATTATACAACAAAACTACCGGCAAGTTCTTGTATGAAGAGTACAAAAATGAAAATACACTTCTTGGATCTCACACTCCAAGCGAGATGCTGGAAACTGTGGAAAACGGTATGCCTTTATACGAAGGATATGCTGTAACAATTCAGGATTATCTGACACGCAAAGGCAGTAAACTCTAGATCGTAACACTTCCCCCGTACTTCAAGAGCCACCCGCAATAGCCTATAAGAATGGCATTGCGGGTGGCATTTTTCATTAATCTGATCTGTTTTATTCCTTCACATAGCTTGCAGCCTTTTCGAGGGCGACATTGATGTGAGGACAAATGTTGTCGCTGCCTACAACCTGCTCGAAATGAGCCTTCATGAGCTGCTCCTTAACCTTTTCGGTTACGCCGGAGAGGACTATCTGTATGCCCTCCTTCTTCGACATCTCACAGAGGTTGGTGAGGTTATGGATGCCTGTTGAGTCAACGAATGGAACTTTACGCATACGGATGATGCGCACCTTCGGACGATGCTCTGGATGAAGAGAAGCCATGACTTCCTCAAACTTATTACCAGCACCGAAGAAGAACGGACCGTTGATCTCGTAAACCTCAACACCGTCAGGAATAACGAGGTGCTCATTGTTCTGGAGATGGAAGTCTGATTCCTGGTCAGCATCAATCTCGTCCTTGATTACAGCAACCTCAGATGTCTCTGCCATTCGCTTCATGAAGAGGAGACAAGCAATGATCAAGCCGACCTCGATAGCGACTGTAAGGTCGAAGATGATAGTGAGGAGGAAGGTTACCCAAAGCACGATGACATCGCTCTTCGGATTATTGTGCAAGTACATTACAGAGCGCCAACCGCTCATGCCGTAGCTTACTACAACAAGCACACCGGCGAGACAAGCCATCGGAATATACTGTGCGAGTGGCATGGCAAAGAGGAAGATAAGAAGGAGAACAATGGCATGGATGATACCTGCAATTGGAGAACGACCGCCATTGTTAATGTTTGTCATTGTACGCGCGATGGCACCAGTGGCAGGAATACCGCCAAAGATTGGTGTGGCAAGGTTGGCAACACCCTGAGCGATAAGCTCTGTGTTTGAGTTGTGGTGGTCGCCGATAACACCATCAGCCACGGCAGCAGAGAGCAAACTCTCAATAGCACCGAGGATGGCAATGGTAAGGGCAGGAGTGGCAAGACTCTTTATTGTGTCCCAAGTTATCTCTGGAACTACTGCGTCTGGAATCTCGCTACTGATAGAGAAACGGTCGCCGATGGTCTCAATAGTGGCAACTCCAGCAAACTGCTTGAGGAGAAGAGCGGCAACGGTCATCAGTATGATAGCCACGAGAGAACCAGGTATTTTCTTGGAGAACTTCGGAGTGATGGCAATAACCACTACAGAGGCAACTCCGATAATTGCGCTCCACATGTCTATTGTGCCGAAAGATTGGAAGTAAGCAATCCATTTTTCAATGAAATCTGAAGGCACTTCCGCCATCTGTAGTCCGAAGAGGTCTTTTATCTGTGTCGTGAAAATGGTTACGGCAATACCCGATGTGAAGCCCACAATGATTGGATAAGGTATGTACTTGATGATCGTTCCGAGCTTCAGTACGCCGAAAAGTATCAGGAATACACCAGCCATAAGCGTAGCGATGGTCAGTCCCATCATGCCATGCTCCTGGATTATTCCGTAGATTATAATAATGAACGCGCCCGTAGGACCGCCAATCTGGACCTTGCTTCCGCCCATCACGGAAATGATGAAACCGGCTACGATGGCAGTGATGATACCCTTCTCAGGGGACACGCCGGAAGCAATACCGAAAGCAATGGCAAGCGGAAGGGCAACGATGCCCACGATAATACCTGCCATAAGGTCGGCCATAAATTTCTTTTTGTTGTAGTGGCGCAGTGTGTGTACAATCTTTGGTTTGAAAACGTCTGCAAAAATGTTATCCATGAAAAATATCTTTTTGTTAGCTCATTGAGCGAGGTATAAGCTTAATGCTTATCAATAATAATGGGGATGTAGGGCGAACATTTGTGAGCCGCAAAATGATGAACGGCTCAGTAAACTTCGCCCTACATTTCGTTATGTTATTAGCCTCGAAGCACGCTTCGAATATTAATTACTTATTCTTAAGAAGATCGCGAATCTCTGTGAGGAGTTTCTCTTCTGCTGATGGCTCAGCTGGTGCCTCTGGTTCTGCTTCCTTTTCCTTAGAGAACTTGTCCTTGAGCTTGTTGATGCCCTTTACCATCATGAACACGCAGAATGCAACGATGATGAAGTCAATAGTTGTCTGGATGAAGTTACCGTAAGCAAAGTTTACAGGAACCATCTTGCCGTCTTCGCCCACCTGCTCACCGAGCTTGATAGCAAGATCCTTGAAGTTCATACCACCACAAAGCCAACCAACAGGAGGCATGATGAGGTCGTTAACGATAGATGTAACAATCTTACCGAATGCTCCACCAATGATTACACCGACTGCCATGTCGACAGCATTGCCCTTAACAGCAAAATCTCTGAATTCCTTAATAAGTGACATAATTTTATTTTATGATTTGTTGAATTTATGATTTAACGATTTGGAAAAATTGTAAAGTGCATATTACATATAAAGTGTTATCTGCTTGATTTTTATCTTTATAGCAACTTTTTTTTGCATCTTTTGCGTGCAAAGATAAAAACATTTCTTAACTTTGCGCTCAGTTTTTAGGAATAATTTCCTCTATATATAGAAATATTTGATATTATTAACTCATTTTTTAAATACATCTTATCAAAATGGCAACTAAAGTAGCAATTAACGGTTTCGGCCGTATCGGACGTCTCGCATTCCGTCAGATGTTCGAAGCAGAAGGTTATGAAGTAGTAGCAATCAACGACCTCACATCTCCAAAGATGCTCGCTCACCTTCTCAAGTATGACACAGCTCAGGGTGGTTTCGCTGGCAAGTTCGGCGAGGGTAAGCACACTGTAGAGGCAACTGAGACAGGTATCATCGTTGACGGTAAGGAAATCACTATCTACGCTAAGCCAAACGCTGCTGAACTCCCTTGGGGTGAACTCGGTGTTGACGTAGTTCTCGAGTGTACTGGTTTCTATACTTCAAAGGAGAAGGCTTCTGCTCACCTCACTGCTGGTGCTAAGAAGGTAGTTATCTCTGCTCCTGCAGGTAACGATCTCCCTACTATCGTTTACAATGTAAACCACAACGTACTCACAGCTGACGATAAGGTTATCTCTGCTGCTTCTTGTACAACTAACTGCTTGGCTCCAATGGCTGCAGCTCTCCACGCTTACGCTCCAATCCAGTCAGGTATCATGTCAACTATCCACGCTTACACTGGCGACCAGATGATTCTCGACGGTCCTCAGCGCAAGGGTGACCTCCGCCGTTCACGCGCAGGTGCTCAGAACATCGTTCCTAACTCAACTGGTGCTGCTAAGGCTATCGGTCTCGTAATCCCAGAGCTCAACGGTAAGCTCATCGGTTCTGCTCAGCGCGTTCCAACTCCTACAGGTTCTACAACTATCCTCGTTGCTGTAGTTAAGGGTAAGGACGTAACTGTTGAGGGTATCAACGCTGCTATGAAGGCTGCTGGTACTGAGTCTTTCGGTTACACTGAGGATCAGATCGTTTCTTCTGACATCATCGGTATGAAGTTCGGTTCTCTCTTCGACGCAACTCAGACTATGGTTGCTAAGATCGACGAGGATACTTACCAGGTACAGGTTGTTTCTTGGTACGACAACGAGAACTCTTACACTTCTCAGATGGTTCGCACTATCAAGTACTTCGCTGAGAACGTTTAATTCTCCGACTTAATACTTGGTTCTAAACCATAACCACAAGCCACGCTTCTCACTACGAGTTGCGTGGCTTTTTCTTATCTAACGAATTATTTTTCCTTAGGAAGGCAGATCGTTTCCCTTAGGAAGGCAATTTGTTTCCCTTAGGAAGACAAATTGTTTCCCCTAGGATTACGATTCGTATTCCCCGGGCGGACGATGTGTTTTCTTACTAGAAAAATATTTTTTTCTTATAAGAACTCATATCGTTTTCTTATAAGAAAATGATTCGCTTTACCAAGGGAAACAATTTGCATTCCCGAAGAAGACTATTTGTTTTCCTTAGAAAGATGAATCGTGATATACTGAATTAGAGGATTGCATTGCCTTATCATATCCAAGTTCCGTTATGAACCGGCTGGGAGCCAGTACTTTGAAGCCTCAGGCGCAAGCGAAGTCCTCTCCGCCTCTACGAGGCTGTGCCTTCCAGGCACACAAGTGAAACTTGAATGGATATAAAAAATGAGGACACCTGATAAAAGTGCCCTCATTTATTTAAGCTACATGTTTAAGTCTCATTTACTTATTCACATCAAGTGGCTTATGGCCGGAATTGATAGTCTTCTGCTTCTTCTGTGCGTCGATGAACATGCCGCCAACAGATGGCTTGTTGATGCGACGACCAGCGATGTCGAAGTAGCGTGAAGTGTGGTTCTTAGTGCCAGCGGCAACGTTATCGATGCCGACAGCACCCATCTGAAAGGCATTTGTTGTGCCTGAGGCTTTTTGGGTAGTGCCGTCGAAGACAACATCAACCTTTACGTTGTGCTTGCCAGATGCGCCTGTCATATCGCATTCGTAAGTTGTCTCTGCAATAGGGCTAGTATTCATGAGCTTGCCATCAACATAGACATTGTAGCCTGCGATAGGGAGATCTGTTGCCTCGGTAGCTTCTGTAACAAGACCCATCATGAGGTTACCATAGATACCCCAGTAAGACAGTGTGTTGAAGCTCTCGCCGTCAGTAGTGACGAGGTCAGCAATGTTAGTGAATGGCGACTGGTTGTCGATACCGATAGGCGACTGCTCTGGAGTAGTGTCGTAGCAGTCAAGAAGGAGCTGGTAAGAAAGTCCTGGGAGAATTGTGATAGGCTCCTCAAGCACCACCTCGTTCCACTGGAAGAGCGTGTAGTCCATAACCTCTTCGTAAGCAATGATATTGTCATTGAGAATGAGGGCGAATGTGAACTCAGCGTCACAAGTAGGGAAGAAACGGAATGCCTTAATCTGGTCGCCAACGAAAGGACGGAGCTTGCTAGGCTCATAGCTTACGAGACCCTGGAGAGCATAGTTCTCCTCCTTGTTACCTTGGATGCCCTGAGAGCTGCGTGTGTTTGCACAGTAAGCTACGATCTTACGGTCGTTGTCAGTAGGAGCCTGCCATGAGAACTTAACCTTTGAAGGGTCTGTAGCGTCAGTAGCTACGCCCTTTACTGCAAAGTTCGAAGTATTGATAATGATATCAATATCCTTGTTCTGTACGTTAGCCTTGCTTCCGTCAGCATATACAGCCTCAACGCCGAGAGTATGTTTGCCCTCAGAGAGGTTTTCTACCTTTGCGTATTCATCTGCCACATTCTTTAAGAGAGTGCCGTCAGCAAAGATGTTGTAGCCAGTAACCTTGTCGGCAGCAGCAGAAACAGCGTCATTGTCGATGATGAGGTTGATAGCCCAAGTACATTCGTTTGTAGTAGCGCCTTCCTGACGGAGCTGGTAGAATGAATAGAGCTTAGGCTCGGCTGTGAGACGGAGAAGGTCTGTCTTGCCAGGGATACACTTGCCGTAAGTCATACCGATAACGTTGTTTGAAGCAGTGAGATCGCTGACAGTAGCTGTGATACCTACAACGATGTCCTTCTTTGCGTCGATAGTGATAGGCTCCTTGAAGTTGATTGTGTTGAGTTCGCCGAGAACAAGATCCTGAGTGATCTTCTCCTCCTTGATTACAGTATAGTTGTCTGTAGCCTCATCATATTCATATACAGTAGCCTTCCAGCCCATCTGTGTTGACATTGGGTAGAAAGAAACGCCCTCGATTTTCTTGCCTTCATAGAGCTTGAAATCATCTTTGGCATAGCGAACGGCAAGCTCGAAAGACATGTTGTAAGCACCGAAGCCGTAGATATCGTCTATCTCATCATCATAGTAAGTCTTTGTGACCTTGTTTGTGCGTGGAGCATTCCACATGAAAGTAGCGTTGTTGAAACCGTTCTGGCGAGCAACGAGAGCGTAAGGAGTCTGGATTTCCTTATCCTTGAGTGTAGCAGCCACTGGATCGCACTTGTCAGACTCTGCTGCATCCTTATAGATGGCAGAGACAGTATAGCTGTAAGTTCCGTTTGATACGGCATCAAAGCAGACGAGTTCAGAAGCAGGACATTCGCCCACCTTTGTGCCATCGCGATAGATGACATACTTGCTTACGTTCTCGGCATTAACGAGAGGTTTCTGCCATGATACGCGCACCAAGTTAGCGTTATCAAACTGCTTTGCCTCTATGCCGCAAGGAGCACGGTGAGTGATTTCCTGGTCAGTAAGAAGTACGCAAGACTGGTAGTAGCCATTTGGCTCATGGCAGAAGAAGCCCATTACCTTGGCATCGGCAGAGATACCCAAGCCACGGAGAACCATTGGATATTCTGGGATATCCGGATTGCCGTGGACATAGAGGATATTTGGATCATTGTAGAAGTCCCAAATGCCGTTTTCCTTGAGATAGTCGATAGCCCAATAACCTTTACCATTCTTGTAGATTGTAGCGCGCTGACCGTCTGTCTGCTCGAAGCCGAGGATAGTGCCGTCGTTTGCGATAGAGTTGAAGTCTTCCTGGAAAGGTTGGTCTGTGATGGTTTCAAGCAAAGATGTAGTGTGAGTAGCCATGTCATAGATGGCAGTTACCTCTGGGTTCTTTGTGGCAGAACCTGCTGTGATGCCACCCCAAAGAAGGAGCTTCTTGCCGTCTGGAGAGAACATCTGTCCTGTACACCAAGGAGCACCGTACTCGCTGAGAATCTCAGCATCCTTTGAATGGTTGCGCCATATGGCAGCGTAGCGTGTAGCCATAGCTCCCCTTTCGATGTATTTCCAACCAGCAACGTCCTGGCCGTCTGGAGAGATACAGTAAGGCACGCCGTAGCAGCCATCCCAAAGATCCTTGTAGAACTGTCCGTCCTTCCAAACAACAGGATGAAGAGAGCCGTCAGTGTTCAGCGAACCTGCTATCCACTTACCGTCTGGAGAGATACCGCCGGACATACCGCCACCCATGCGTTGTCCCATCTCAGAACCGCCGTTGAATTTACCTACGAAAGGAAGTGTGTGCCATTTGTTGTCATAATAACCTACAGCAGAAATGGCGGAGCCGTTGCTTGTTATCTCCGTAGAGCTGAACGTACCGACAACAACACCGTTGTCTGAAACGCCTGAAGGAATGGATACTTCAAGAGACGAAAGCATCTCTATCTTGCCTGATTCAAGGTTCCAACGGAATGCGTAAGGGTTCATACCGTAGTCGTAATATACACCTGTAGCCCACTTACCGTTGGCAGAGATGTACATGATCTGGTACTCCTGAGGTGTGCGAAGCACGATAGTACCTTTTTCAGCAAAAGCGCTCAAGGATGTGAGCACGATGCAGAGAGTTAAAAATAGTTTTTTCATTTATTATTTATTTATTTATTTTTTTCTTGCCATTAATGATTACGATGCCGCTGTAGTCCTTGCTTACCTTTTGACCTGCGAGGTTGAAGTAATTCTGCATTCTGCTTTCAGTATTCTGAATTACAGAAATTCCTGTAGCGTGAGCGAAGTCAACGTCGAAAGGTGCAGAAGAAGCGTATGGACGATTATATTCCATGAGGTCGTTGAGAGTGGCAAACTGTACGATGTATTCGCACTGAGCCTTGCCTTCTGGAGCGAGGTCCTTGAAGTTCCAGTCAACGAATTCTCCTGTCTCCGTTGTCTTCATGTGCTCTTCGTCAAGGAGAGAAACGCCCTTGGCTATGAGTTCGCCGTCACGGAAGATGTTGAAAGCTGCGATACCTTCCACGTGTTCAGGCTGAGGCATAGCACTGATGACAACATATTCCTTTGTTAACTCAAGAGCCTTTGCTGTTGGAGCATAAGTGCTTTTTGCTGGCATCATGTAGCGCTTGATACGAGCACCCTCTGTCCACTTAGCCTTCATTGCATCGTAAGTGCTGAGAACACCATAGACTATGCCGTCATCGTCAGGATCGTTAGTGTAAGTGGTCTGTGCATAAACTGAAGAAGCGCCGAGCGAACCGTTTGACTTATACTTCGCACGCTTTGTTACTTCTGACTCAAGACGACCGTCCTTCGCGCTATAATTATATGTAACGACATACTGATACTTTGCAGTGCCTTCCTGAAGGTCGTAAGTTTCAGTAGCAAGTTTGCCGTTCTCGTCGAAAGTTCGTTTGCGAACTTCAGTGTTCTCGTCTGAAGTTATTGTGAGGACATCACCGTCGTAAGCGTACTTGTTATACTGAGCGAGCTGAAGATTGCCGTCCTTATCATAATTATATATAGCAGAACGATTTACTACATCGTTGGCATCAACGAAGAATTTCTCCACCAATGTCACGCCAGCGTCTGCATTCAGGTTGTTTCCTTCAACGAATGTGCACTCTTCCTCCACGCAGATGCGCTTGTCGTCAGTGATCTGGACATAGTCTTTTGGATTGAGGGTGACATACTCAGTGTTAGCCTTTCCGTAAGGATAGACCGCCTGAATCATGATGGACACAGGTCCGTCAAGGTTAATCAGGGTCCATGTAAGGTCAAGAGCCTTGTCTTTGTCTTCGTGGTTTTCTGCTACGGAATAGCCCTTCATCAAGACATTGTAGCGGATAAGACTGTAAGCCTCTGCGTCAGGAGCAGCGTCCCACGTAATGGTAAGGGTATAGAGACCATTGTCGTCCTTGTCGGCAGCAACGGCGCGGATGTTTGTAGCCTTAGGGAGAAACTTGTCAAGGACAACCATCACAGGGGCTGAAAAGTTCCAGTCGGTTGTGCTTGTCTCGCTAAGTTCTTCATCTGATGCCTGAACATACTGTGCGAGGAACTCATGCTTGCCGTTCTTGAGGATGTTGGTGGTGTAAGTGATAGTCTTGCCATCGGTAGAGAGTATACCATTGGCGCGAGCCTCTGCAACAGTCATTATGCAGAGAATGATGCCATTGTCCATGATTTTCAGTGCAGCCTTGTCGCCATCGGCAGCAGCCTGTTTTGGAAGGGTTATGGAGAGCTTTATCTTGTTCTCATCGCCAATCTTCTCTGCAGCCAACTCAGGAGCGTAGTCCGCGTGGTTGTACTTTGCATACTCATGAACGAGAGATGTAGCCTGATTGTACCACTGACCAGAAGAATATGTCTGTGTTTTCTCCTCAACGCGCACCTTTTGATCTGACTCGTAAACTTTCTTATAGATGGTGCGAAGATATTCCTCTTCCACACCTTCCCTGATGATCTTCTTCTCGTAGAGTTTGCAGAATCCATCAGCATCGTATGTCCAGTAGAAAGAGTTGCCCACAAGCTTCTTGTCTGTCCAGTTGTTGTAGTGGAGTTCCTTTACCTTGTTTCCATTGGCATCGTATGCAATCTCGGCAACATAGTTGTAGGACTCCCAACGTCCGGTGTTGTTGAGCTTGGTAGGGTTTCCGTTCACGAAGTCAGAATACTCTGTAACTTCCGACTCGACCCAGCTGGTTCTGTCCCATGAATAGCGCACCTTCTTTATGAGCTTGCCGTTAGCATCATAGGTGTATTCCTTCTTCTCGTATTCCTGTGCCAGCTCAAGGATGAGGTTGCCGTTGGCATCGTAAGCGTAGGTCGTAGTGTCGTTGACAGCGCGGAAAGCGAGGTCAAGACCATCGTACATGCCGTATTGCTGTGAACTCTTGCGAACAAGCTGTCCTAATGCGTTATACTCGTTGGTGGTATAACGCGTGATTTCAATGCTGCCGTCGCCACAAAGTCCGTAAACGGCTTCACGGATAACACGACCTTCCTTGTCGTAGAAAGGTTTTGTCCATTGGGTAGTAGCGTTACGGGATTCACCCATTGCGTCGCCAATGACCTCTGTTTGGCGAAGGAGCATACCTGGAATCTGTGCAAACACGCTGACGCTTGCAAAGACAGCTCCGAATGTTAAGAGAAGTTTTTTCATAATGAATGCGACCCCTCAAGCTCCCCCGAGGGGAGATGTTAATAGTTTTGAGGGAGATTATTGAATTATTATTTTTTGTTATCTATTGAATTACACGATTTGCAGGGGGAAGAATCACTTAAAAGTTCCCCCTTGGGGGGTTAGGGGGTAAGTACCTTCTTGCCGCCCTTTATCACGATGCCGCGATAATCTTTGCCTACGCGCTGACCTGCGAGGTTGTAAGAATCCTGCATTCTGCTTTCTGCATTCTGCATTATTGGAGCGATGCCGCTTGTCTGCACAACCTTCTCTACGGCAGCGAGGGCGTCAACCTTCTTGATGTTCTCGCGAGCAGTGCTGACGAGAATCTCCTTTGCCTGCTGCGGAGTGAGGTTTGGATTTGCCTGAAGCATAAGTGCCACAATGCCGGCAACGACAGGAGTTGCCATTGAAGTTCCCTGCATGTAGCCGTATTTGTAGGTGTTGCCGTTATACTCGTAAGTGTATGCCAAGAGCTGAGTGCCGTTGTCGTTAGAGGAAAGTGCAGAGATTGTCAGACACCCCGGAGCAGTAACCTCTGGCTTTGAACGACCGTCAGGAGTGATGGCATAGCTGGAGAAAGAGCTGAGTTCGCCTTCCGTTTCAGAAAGGAAATATTCCTGCGGATCGTTGAGCAGAGAGTAAGTATTGCGCGTAGTATAAGCACCAACGCTGATAATGTCTCTCGCTGTGCCGCCAATCTCACAAATGGTGAGGTCGCTGTCAGCATCAGTGAAGCCTGCCTGAGGTTTGCCCTGGATTTTGTCTGAAAGACCTAAGCTGCCGCCGTCTGCCCAGATGTTCAACTTGCCTTTGCTGAGTGGAACAATCTCAACACCGAGAGCGTAGTTGTTGCGGAGATTTGTCACACGAGACGAGATAACGACATGAACCTTGCCGTTGAGCGGACTAATCTCCGATGAAACGAGCAGCTTGCCGGAGATGTTCTTGGAGAAAGAGATTGCGGCAGTTGCTGAGTTTTCCTCATCAGGATATTCAAGCCCATTGACGCTTTCCGCACCAGCAAAAGCGCTCAATGTCTCTACAACAGCCTTTGTAACCGAGTTATAGCAAATAAGGTTCAGCTGATAGTCAAAGCCTTTTTCGCCCCAGAACTCAATGTCGCCTCTGCTATTTGTTGGAGAAGGTGTGACGTGGAAGTCAACGAAAGTCTTTATTGGGGCGTCTTCCTTACCCGCAAAATCCCAACCGAGATGGAATTTCTCCTGAATATGGTTTCCTGCCGAACCGACAATTATAAGTCCTTCGCCCTGAAGTTCCGTAAGAGCTTGGTCAAAGGCAGAAGTGCCGTCGTGCGGACCTGCTTGGTTTCCGAGGCTCATATTGATGACGCAAGGTTTGCCGACGGACTTTGCATAGTCGAAGATATACTTTATGCCATCAAGAATGTTCTGGTTGCCACGCTCGTATTCCTTCTTGCTGACAAGTACGATGTCAGCTTCTGGAGCAATGCCGATATACTTTGAATAGAGGGTTGTATCAGCACCGGCTATTGTTGCCACGATGTGGTTGCCGTGGGAGTTTCCTTCAAAGTCACCGCCAAAGGAAATTATTTCATCGCGGTTTTTCAGTTCAGTGCCATAGTTGAAGTCGGCTGGCATAGATTCCTCATTTGCAGTAAAGCCCTGCACCCACACGCGCTTGATACGGTAATCCTTGCGCAGAGAGTCGAAGAAAGCTGGATGCGTAAAGTCGAAGCCGGCATCGATAATGCCAACAACAACGCCGTTTCCCTTCAGCGCGTCAAACCCTGCTTGCTTCAGTATCATGGACTGTCCGTTATGGAGAGCTTCAACTTGAATGTCAGCTCGTACGATGTCGATGGCGTGGGCGGCACAAATGCAAAAGAGAAAAAGGCCCCCACAAGCGAGACCCCTCAAGCTCCCCCAAGGGGAGATGTTAATAGCTTTTTTTAGTATATTCATTTTTTGCGAATTTAATCGTTGTAACGGCTTGGAGTTCCTCGCCCTACAAGTCAATTAAAAATTCCCCCTTTGGGGGTTAGGGGGTAAGCACCTTTCTGCCATTCTTGATAACGATTCCGCGATAATCTTTGCTTACCTTCTGACCTGCAAGGTTGTAGCTGTTCTGCATTCTGCATTCTGCATTCTTCATTACAGAAACTATGCCGTCAGCATTCTTCATCAGCGGAGTGCCAGCGCAGTTGTAAACCTCGTTCCCGTTAGGATTCTCGTAGTCGTAAGCGGCAACGTATGCCACGAACTTCATGTTCTTTGGATCTGTTGGAATGTCCAAAGGCAAGGCAATCTTTGTGCCTGCTGTTGAACGGATTGTCTCTGGGAGAGTGTAAGCAGTGGTGTAAGTGAAGGTTTTGCCTTCCTCAAGTTTGTCAGAGATGTTGAATCCCCAGGCGTTGTCGTTTATTGTTGCGCGGAAAGCATTGTTGTGGACATAGTCGGTTCCTCCATTAGTCTGGTAAGTAATGATAGAATCCTGTGCAATCATGATGTTGAACACGGTAGTACCTTCAGGCTTGCGGTGGCAGTGGATGTCAACCTTGAGCTGCGCCTCACGGGTAGCCTCGTTGTAGTCGCTTGTCATATCAACAGTAACATATGGCTCCTGGTTGAGGGCATCAACGGAATTGTTCCAGATAAGTGTCTCGCCAGTATTGAACACAGGACCAGGGTAAGTGCCCTTAGGGTTCTTCCAGCGGTTTATCATTACGGCTGGAGCGTAAGTGCTAGTGCCATTGTTGTAGAAGAAGCAGTACTCGCTGTCTTCATTCGTAGTGAAGTTGTCAGGCTGATAGCCGGCATGATGCGAAACCTCGAATATCTCAACGCCGTAAGATTCAAGTTCCTCGATGGTAGTGTTCATGGCTCTGTGTCCAGAAGGGCAGTTTGAACAATGCTGACCAGTGAATGCCTCAATGAGAAGACGCTTTGTAACATTCTCGTCATAAATGAAAACTTCCTCCAAGCAGTTGTTGTCCGTAAGGTCGGAATCTGCTGCATCATTCGCAAAAACAATGTCAGAAACCGTCACGCTGACATTCTGGCGACCTTTATTTGAAGCCACCAACTTTGGGAGCTTTATCGTAAAGACTGCATTAGGAGCAAGGTTTACATTGTCGTATGGCTCTACGGTTTCCACGCCATCGCCAACTTTCACCTTGGCTGTGAAGCTCTTTGCAGTAACTGTTCCGAGGTTCAAGATCTGCGCTTCGTGATCGTCGTACGAAACACCAGATCTCATGAAACCAGTAGGAGTGAAAGTCTTCACCATAAGGTCGGCAATGTCAAAGGTCTCGCTTGTCACGAGGCGGATGTTTGGCATACCGAAGTTTGAGCCGTAAGTGTCAACCCACTTGCCGTCTTGGTAAGCGTAAGAAAGATTCTTGCTGTCCTGTGTGAGGTCGTAAGAAAGAGGGCTGTAGCTTGTTGCTATCTCGTAAGTGAAGCCGATGTAGAGGTTTTCCTCAGTGCCTTTCACAACATAAGGAGCTGCGAAAGCATATTCTGCCCACTGGTTGGCTCTTCCCAATTCCGCATTCTCTGTAGCAGCGAGGTTTGCACCATCGGGAGTTTCTCTGATGAACATCTGGAATTTCGAACCGTTTTTTGAGCCGATCACCGTCTGAGCACCGCTGATGGTCTTGCCGGCGAGCATCTTCACCTTCTCGCTATTGAGGCGCATAAGCTGACCTTGGAGTTCGGTAGTACCAACACGAGCCACATTGCTGCGTCCGGCAGTTCCGTTTGTATAGCCGAATGTTGTTGCCAACGCGCTTGTACTTAGCGCAAAAAGAAAGGATAAAAAGAGTAAAGCTTTATTCATATTAGGGTTAAGTTTTTTTATTCATGCCTTATTAATAGCGGGCACAAAAGTACAAAAAATATTACATTTCTGCCAATTTTTGCGGGTAAATCTATCTCATTCTTATCAAATACCATGCAATTTGACTTATTTTCAGCAGTTTATTCCACGAAAATTTGCCAGATAACAACATATTATTTACTTTTGCATAAGTTAAATAGCCAAAAAACTAAAAAACAAAACCAAATAATGAAACATCAGATACTCACCCTTCTGCTCCTTTTCTTCTCGTTACCACTCCTTGCCGACACGAGCAAATGTCCGCTGCCACCGCAGAATGTCAAGGCTACACTCTCCGACGATGGCAACAAAGTGACGGTTTCATGGGATGCAGTCACGCAGACGGAAGACGGTTCGGCAATAGACAAGTCGAGGCTCACATACTACATCTTTGATGCCTATGGCAAGATTACAGACCCATTCCTTGCCACTACGAAGGAATGTTCCTACACCTTCGACTACACAAACATCAAGGAACAAGACTTCAAGGCATACGAGATAACGGCGGGCGTAGGCGAGATGTATTCGGAGAGTTTCGTGGCATATTCCAACATCGTCATCGTAGGTCCTGCCTATAAGTTGCCTTGGAGCGAAAGTTTCCCAGAAGGCACAGCGCAGCAGACGCTTTGGGGAGTTACACCAGAGACCACAAAAACCTGCTTCTACAAGATAATGAAGGACGGCGATTGGGACGATATGATCACGTCTCAAGACGCTGACAACGGCTTCTTCCTCATGATGCCAACAGCCGATGGCGACCGCTTCGGCATGTATTCCGGCAAGATAGACATCAGCAAGGCAGAGCATCCTGCCCTTGAGTTCTATTATCAAGGTCATTCCGGCACACTCGAAGCCTATCCTTTCACCACGATAGATCTCTCACAGAACACTGCCGACGGCTGGCAGCTCTGCAAGATAAACCTGGAGTCATACAAGGAGCAGGGCGCAATACAGTTCGCGCTCAACTTCATTTCCGACAACGCCAGTTCCGAGACAAAGGCCGTTGCCATCGACAACATCCGTGTCTTTGACGACGACGGCACGCCAGCTCCCGACTACGGCTCCGACAAATACCCTACCCCAACAGGCCTTACCGCCACCGTTTCTGACGAACCATCGCCAGGCTCCAGCGCCGACGTTCGCCTCACCTGGGACGCCATCGACATGACCGCCCTCACCTCCCCTACGGCTCGCACGGAAAACTTCGAGAATCCCGACTACCCTTCATTCGCAATAAACAACTTCGGCGGCTGGACTCTATACGATGGCGACAAGACAACGGAGTACAAGATTGTATCTATTCCGAACAATCCTTACGTTGGCAGCCTCAAGTCTTGGCAGCTCACACAGTTCGAGCGTTCGGGACTTCCAGAGAACTATCGCCCAGACTTCGTAGGTCCTGACAATAGTCCGTCCATCCTCATCTCTTACTCCGCTTCCGAGGCAAAGACCGACAACTGGCTCATCTCTCCAGAGCTCACAGGCGAAGAGCAAACCATCTCCTTCTTTATCAAGGCGTTCAGCATCGCTTACGGCAAGGAAACTTTCGAAGTTCTCTACTCAAAAGACGGCAAGGACGTAAAAGATTTCGTAAAACTTGCAGATCCTAACAACTATGACACAATGGGCGTTGGCGAAGATTGGACAGAGTGTCATTTCACCCTTCCTGAGGGCGCAAGATACTTTGCCATTCGCCATACTACGAGAAACAATTGGGCACTCATGCTCGACAACATCTCCTTCATCCAAGCTTCCATCCTTCCTGCTGACTGTCAGCTGCTTGGCTACAACATCCTTCGCGACGGAAAACTCATCAACGACGCCCCCGTCACCGTAACAACCTTCACCGACAGCAACCTCGCCAACGGCAGCTACGACTATCAGGTGGCAGCCGTCTATAGCGTCGGACAATCACGCTATTCCAAGGCTGTACAGGCAACCGTCACCAACTCAACAGCCATCCGCAACGCTTCGCACACCACACTCCCTTCTTCACGCCCTGTCTTCATCTACAATCTTAGTGGACAGCGCATACATACAGCCAACAAACAAGGCATCTACATCGTCAACGGAAGAAAAGTGGTGAGGTAATAGAAAGATGCTAAGAAGTATCAAAAAGTTAAGTTGAAAAGAGAAAAATCTGAAGAATTCTTGCGTAATTTATGGAATAAATGTAATTTTGCACCATCAAAATTTAGGAATAAATGTATTTTCGAAGCCCTTAAAACGCGGAATAAATGTATTTTCAAGGCTTTTGAAATACGGAATAAATGTAAATTACTATGCTTAAACGCAAGATTTCCAGCAAGATAACGGAGTATCTCAATAGCAATTCCAACAAGATGCTTATCGTGGACGGTGCAAGGCAGATTGGAAAGTCATTCATCATTCGTGAGGTGGGACGCCAGATGTTTGAAAACTACATAGAGATCAATATGGAGGAAGACAAACAGAACGACGCTCTTTTCGCAGGCGCCACATCTGTCGATAAGTTCTATCTGGCTTTGAGCTCTATTGCTGGCGACAAGATGCAACAGAAGGAAAACACTCTTGTATTCATAGATGAAATACAAGCCTACGACCATCTTCTTACGTTGGTGAAGTTTCTAATGAATGACGGGAAATTCACTTATATAGCCAGCGGCTCTCTGCTTGGAGTAACACTTAAGAATACGCAGTCAATACCATTGGGAAGCATAACGCAACTTCACATGTATCCGCTCGACTTTGAGGAGTTCCTCTGGGCAAATGGATTCGGAGAGATCGCTGTGGAGCATATGAGGAAATGCTTTAATGAGGGTGTCTCGTTGGATGAAGCTATCCATGCAAAGGTATTGGATCTGTTCCGCAAATATCTACTCGTAGGAGGTCTTCCCGATGCCGTCAACACTTACATTGCAGAACATAACATCGTAAAGGTAAGGGCGGTACACAAGGACATCCATAGCCTATACGTACAGGATGCCGCAAAATACGAGAAAGAGGCTTCGCGTAAGTTGAAGATACAACGCATCTACGAGATGGTACCATCAAATCTCGAGAACAAGAAGAAGCGAATCGTCATCAAGGACATTGAAGGGAAGACTGGCAAGCGCACAACTGACTATCAGGATGAGTTTGACTATCTTGTTTCATCGGGCATTACCCTTGAAGTTGATGCCATCAGTCAGCCTACATACCCTTTGGTGCAGAATGCAGGCAAGAATCTTCTGAAGCTGTATATGAACGATATAGGTCTCTTTACGTCCATACTTTATGGCAATAACATAAAGCCAATTCTCAATGACGAATGCAGCATCAATCTTGGAGCAGTATATGAAAACGTTGTAGCCCAGGAACTGAAGGCACATGGATTCAGCCTCTATTACTACGACAACAAGAAGAATGGTGAGGTTGATTTCTTGATAGACGATGCAGACAATCTTTCCACTATGCCAATAGAAGTAAAATCTGGCATCGACTATAAAAAGCATAGCGCATTGGATAAGTTTCTCAGCATAAAGGATTATAACATCCACAAAGCCATGGTAGTGTCGAATGAAAGAAATGCTTTTACAAAAGAGCAAATACATTATTCGCCTATATACAACATCATGTTCCTTGAGTCCGCTGATGAAACTGAACCTGACGAGCTGTTCTTTTAGTTATCCACCCTTTCTATCTTATATCCCAATCGCTCAAGTGCGTGCAAGATTCCTTCGCCATTTACGGTATCATGCAAGTGAAAAAGCCCTACCACAATCATTGTAGGAGCTGAGTTTAGCTATTATGATGTGTAATGCTTTATGCTTCATTGGCTGCAAAGTTACATCTTTTTCCACATTCTGCAAATAATTATTGGCGTTTTGGTTTAATTTGGCTATTTCCGCTTTGTAGGGCGAGGATTTCCGAGCCGTCTATCAGATATTTTTGATAAAACGGCTCGGAAATCCTCGCCCTACATCCTAAGAACTTTATAAATACTTCTTCTTGCCATCAACAAAGCTCTTGAGTTTATACCATTCATGTGGTACAAAGAGGCTATTTGTGGCGTCCATCACAGCTATGTAGTAGCCTTCTGGAGTTGCTCCCAATAATACTTTTGTGGAGACATGCTCTTCTCCAGTACGACCGTTGAACATCTGAGTGATGTGTTTAGCTTCTATGTTCTGCAAAACTCTTTCTGGAACATTATATTCATAACTAAATCTCTGCTCAGGATGGAGATCGGTATGGGCAAGCGTGATGCTGTCTATTGATGTAAAGATAGCTTCTGCAAAGTCTTTCTTTTCACGAGGAATGAAATACATCGTACCAGTGGTGTGACCTTCGTTTGTGAATCCCACACTTTCGCCCCATAAAAATTCCTTACCCATATTGGCATCGACATCAAAATCTGCGCCCTGTGCCCAAGTGAATTTCCAAGACTTTATGCCTTTATGCTTCAGAAGTGGAATAATCTTTTTCAGATATGGTTCCTTCTCAAAAAGATAGCTTTTCCTTTCTGGCAGATACACATTCTTGTAGAAAGAGAGTATTTCCATTCCACTAACGTGCTTTCCGCATGCTTTCTTGCTGGTTGTAAAGTCCAGGGAGACTGTCTCTAAGGCATTTGGGAATATCATAGAGCCGTTACTTGCTTTTATTGCCTTGACAGTATCTTCGCCATTCTTTATGCAGATGGAATAAATGATCGTGTCGTTGCCATCAACATGCGACTCATAGTGATAGCTCTCCTCCGAGATCTGCATCAGAGAGTCAAGATTGTCGCCTACTACTTTGAATATAGCATCAAAGATCTCTTTGTTCCTCTCATTTGCCAGTTCTACCTCTTCTGTGGTCATACCGCCAGAATCGTTGGATGTACCACATTCCTTGGTACAAAGAAAATGCTTTCCAATCACATCATTATGAACATACATGACAACGCCATATCCGTGGTTTATCTTCTGCTTATAATTATTACTCGGAACAGATAAGATTGCGGAAATCTCATCAAACACCTTGTCCAACGGTGTTCTGTCCTGTGCTGCCATACTGATGCAGCAAAAGAGGGATATTATTGTAAGTATTTGTTTCATTTTTCTAAGATTATTTTCATGTATCGTTTGTTGTTTTCATCGTAGTGCCAAGCTGGTTCTGCCAGTTTGCATACAACTTCTACGCAACCGCTGCTTTTAGGTAGGAGCCAGAGCAGTTCTGGGTGTAGGGAAGTTCCGTCAAGAGGCGACAGCTTGAACTTTATCTCCGCGTCACCTTCCTTCAGTTTCATTGTCCAGAGAATCTCGTCCTTGCCGCCCTGGTGTTTTTCCCAATGGTTCTGTGTATAAGCCATCTTGGAGATTCTATGCATCGTTGCCATGATTCTGTCGTATGTCTCATTTACCTGTCGCTTCTGCTGTTTTATCTGCTCTGCAAGATCTTTTGCCTGAGTGATGATGTTTCCCATCTTGTCTTTGGCAGCAAAAC
>JAKSLJ010000039.1 GCA_024401275.1 Bacteroidaceae bacterium
AACACTTCGGCGCATCGAAGGACGCCAAGACCGCCGACGACTTCAAGGCATGGGCTGCACAGAAGAACTTCCTCTTCCTCAAGGACATCAAGAAAGTAAAGTAAAGCCCCCCCCCCAACCCCTCCCTTATAAGGAGGGGAGGGATTAGCTTCAATAAATTAGGTATAGCCCCTGTTCCCGAAGCATCAGCGTCGGGCATCTCAAATAAAGACAACTCTATGACTTATCAAGAAAAAATAAATACGATAAAAGCTCGCCACGAGGAGCTTATCACTCGTCCAAACAAGATGGAGGAGTGGGGCAATGGCATCTACGACCGTTACGAAAATCCTATTCTCACTGCAGAGCACACTCCGCTTGAGTGGCGTTATGACTTCAACGAGAAGGACAACCCTTACCTCATGCAGCGTATCATGATGAATGCTACGCTCAATTCCGGCGCTATCAAGATGAACGGCAAGTATTTGCTCGTCGTTCGTGTGGAAGGTGCCGACAGAAAGTCGTTCTTCGCCGTTGCAGAATCGCCTAACGGCATCGACAACTTCCGCTTCTGGGAAGAGCCTATCACACTCCCAGAGGATGTTGTTCCTGCTACTAATGTCTATGACATGCGTCTCACACAGCACGAGGACGGCTGGATCTACGGCGTATTCTGTGCAGAGCGTCATGACGATTCAAAGCCAGGCGACCTCTCTGCTGCCACTGCCACTGCTGGCATCGCACGCACAAAGGACCTCGTTAACTGGGAACGCCTTCCAGACCTCAAGTCTAAGTCGCAGCAGCGCAACGTCGTTCTCCACCCAGAGTTCGTTGACGGCAAATACGCTTTCTACACTCGCCCACAGGACGGCTTCATCGATACTGGTTCTGGTGGCGGCATCGGCTGGGCACTCGTTGACGACATCACAAACGCAGAGGTCAAGGAAGAGACCATCATCAACGCACGCCACTACCACACTATCCAGGAGGTGAAGAACGGCGAAGGTCCTCATCCAATCAAGACAGAGAAGGGCTGGCTCCACCTCGCTCACGGCGTTCGTGCCTGTGCTTCTGGTCTCCGCTACGTATTATATATGTACATGACATCGCTCGAAGACCCAACGAAGCCTATCGCCACTCCTGGCGGTTACCTCCTCGTGCCACAGGGCGAAGAGTACATCGGCGATGTCATGAATGTGGCATTTGCAAATGGATGGATTGCAGACGGCGAACCAGCCGACGGCATCCACACTGCCGACGAGCGCGTATTCATCTACTACGCATCGTCAGATACCCGCATGCACGTGGCTACTTCTACCATCGACCGCCTCGTTGACTACTGTCTCAACACACCAGAAGACGGCCTCTCTACAGGCGCAAGCGTGGAGACCATCAAGAAGCTCGTCAAGAAGAACCGCGAAAACAATCAATAATCTCGAGCCTCCTCGAGAATCATCGACTCTCCTTGATGATCCTCGACAATCCTCGACCCCATAGAAAACAAAAATCCTAACCATAATGAAAAAACTATTTATCCTTAATTTCCTTCTGGTGATAGCTTGCAGTGCCTTTGCTGACATCCCACCTATCACCAACGATGCCGCTCCTGCTGGCATGAAGAACAATGCCCTCGGCATCGTAAAGAACATCAACTGCGGTTGGAACCTCGGCAATCAGCTCGAGTCTCTCAACGACCGCACAAAGAAGAAGCTCACTGTCAATGAGATGGAGGAAGGCTGGGGCAACCCACGCATCACTCCTGAGATGATAAAGGCTGTGAAGGCTGCTGGTTTCAATGCCATCCGCATCCCTGTGCGCTGGTATCCTCATTGCGACAAGAACTTTGACGTTGATCCTGCATGGATGAAGCGCGTTCACGAAGTTGTGGACTACGCTTACAACGAAGGCATGTATGTCATGCTCAATACTCACCACGACGCTTGGTACGACCGTTGGCGTCCTGACCACCTCCCTGTAGCTGAGGTTAATCGCCGCATGGGACACCTCTGGACACAGATTGCCAATGAGTTCAAGGATTACGACGAGCGCCTTATCTTCGCTGGTGTAAACGAGATGATCAACCAGAGCCTTGATGGTGTGAACGATTTCAACAACGAGCCTTCAATCGAAGACGTACAGGTGCTCCAGGGCTTGTACCAGGAGTTCATCAATGCCGTTCGTGCCACTGGTGGCAACAACAAGTGGCGCGTGCTCTGCGTAGCTTCTTGGGCTGCAAACCCATACTTCGCACTCAAGTTCTTCCGCAAGCCATACGACGTAGTGCCAGACCGCCTCATGCTCGAGGTGCACTACTACCAGCCTTGGTTCTTCTGCGCACAGACAAACGGTGAGGAAGGTCCTAACAAGAACCAGTATTTCTGGGGCACTCCTTACGAAGGACAGCCTTGCCACAGCAACACTCAGCGCGAGGTTCACAGCCTCTTCGGCAAGCTCAAAGCAGAGTTCATCGACAAGGGTCTCCCTATCGTTCTCGGCGAATACGGAGCTGTTCACCACAACCCTACAAAGGAGAACGCAAAGTGGAACATCGACTTCAAGAAGTGTGAGGAGTCTCGCGCTTACTACATGCGCTACATCGTTCGCGAGGCAAAGAACTACGGCTTCACTTCGTTCTACTGGGACAACAACTACTACGGCGGCGACGAGGAGAACTTCGCAATCTTCGACCGTCACCACGACATGAAGGTCTATGACCAGGCAACCCTCGACGCCATCATGCTCGGCGCAGCGGAAGGGGAGTTCCCATTCTAAGAAAAAGCCTCTCCCCCCCTTACCCCCTCCCCGATTATGGGGAGGGGGAGTAATTACACTTGTAGGATGTATTTACTGGGATAGAGGCAATTTGAAATATATAACATAATTAGTGATATATTCCTCCCACAAATCATATCACTCCCCCTCCCCATAATCGGGGAGGGGGTTGGGGGGAGAGGCTTATATGGCATCCTTAAAAGAAAAAATCGGCTACGCGCTTGGTGACGCCGCTGCCGGAGGTATCACATGGAAGATCATGTCCATCGCCTTCCCACTCTTCTTCACCAATGTATTCGGACTTACCTTCGCTGATACAGCAGCGTTGATGCTCATCGCTCGTATGTTCGACGTTGTAACAGACCCGCTCATGGGCTCACTTGCCGACCGTACGCAGTCGCGTTGGGGCACTTACCGCCCTTGGCTCATCTTCGGTTCCATCCCTTACGGACTCGTCTTCTTCCTCCTTCTCTGCACACCAGACCTCGGAGCAGACATGAAGCGCGTATGGGCGTACGGATTCTACATCCTCATGATGGCTATGTACACACTCGTCAACGTTCCTTACGGCTCACTCCTCGGCGTGATGACAGAGGATGCTGACGAGCGCAACCAGTTCTCTTCTTTCCGTATGGTAGGTGCTTACGCTATGGGATTCATCACCCTCTTCATCTTCCCTTACGTACAGCAGTGGATTGGCGGCACAGAGCAGCACCAATACACAATGATCGGTGCCATCTTCGGCGGCCTCGCATGCCTTATGACCATGGCTTGCGGTCTTCTCACTAAGGAGCGTATCCAGTCAAAGCGTGCTGAGAGCTTCTCTTTCAAGCAGTTTGGCGACCTCTTCAAGAACAAGCCTTGGGTGTTCATCACACTCGTTGCCGTTTGTACAAACTTCTTCAACGGCTTCCGTTACGCTGTGGCAGGCTACATGTTCACATACTGCCTCGGTGGCGACATCACAATGGGCTCGCTCATCATCAACTTCACAGTGTTCATGGGTATCGGTGAGGCTACATGTATGATCTTCGGTGGACTCTCTCCTGCCTTCACAAAGATGGTTGGCTCTAAGCGTATGGCATTCGTCTGGGCAGCAGTCATCTGCTTCGCTACATCAGTGCTCTACTTCTTCATCCCAATGTCGCCAGACTATATATGGGTACTCATCGTAGTGTCTATCCTCACTTCCGTAGGTGCCGGCATCTACTCTCCACTCCTTTGGTCTATGTATGCTGACGTAGCAGACTTCGCAACAGAGAAGTTCGGTGCTTCTTCTACTGGTCTTATCTTCTCTTCTGGTACAATGGCACAGAAGTTCGGTGGTGCGATCTCCGGCTCACTCATCGCTATGCTCCTCGGCGCAGCAGGTCTCGTTTCTACAACAGACGACGCTACAGGCCAGACAGTCGTACAGATCCTTGACGGTTGCGAAGAGTCTGTAAAGACAATGGTATGGGCACTCTTCTCTCTCTTCCCAGCACTCATGGCTGCCCTCATGGGCATTCTTGCCTATAAGTTCCCATTGAAGAAATAATCAACCCATTATATGACATTGTAGGGCGAAGGACATCTTCGCCCTACTGCGTTATTTTGAATTTAAGAAGTCGTATCTTTGCACACCTTCTTTTCAAAGAATGAAAACTATTCAGATAAAAAATATTCTCTTAGACTTTGCAGGGGTTATTATGAACATGAATCTTGAACGCGACACGAAGTCATTGCTTGCCGTAGGTTTGCCTGATTGGAAAGGTTGCATGGCTGATATACCACTCAGGAATGTCCTTTTGCAATATCTGGACGGCCTTATGACATGGGAAGATTTCCTTCCTGCAATAAAGCCTTTCTGCAAGGAGAATGTCACGGAGAAGGAACTTTACAACGCCATGAACGATGTGCTTGACGATGTTCCGGTATCTCGTGTAGAGTGGATTCTATCATTGAAGAAAAAATATAAGGTTTATCTTTTGAGCAATATCTGCAAGGAGTCGTGGGCAATCTGCAAGGAGCGCTTTGAGGCTTCCGGACATACTCTTGAAGAGTGCTTCGACGGTGTGTTCCTTTCGTACGAGATGAAGTTGGCAAAACCAGACGCAAGAATATACAAGGTAGTAGAAGAAAACACAGGATTTATACCAACAGAAACGCTCTACTATGACGATACAATTGAAAATATCAAAGCAGCGGAGGAACTTGGATATCAGTGTATTCATGTATCTATGAACAGACTGGAACATTGCTTAAACTGCGTTCAGTAAATTGACTTCAGGACATACTACCTTTGATATAAAACTAATTATTGTTCACTTACTTTTGTTACGGTAAAGAAACAACTATTTTTAATAACACAAAACTTTTTGCCTTTTTTATGTACGAAAAAGAGAAAAAAGTAGTAACTTTGCCGCCAAAACAAAACAAACTGGCTTATGAAACTCTGGGAAAAGGACTATTCAATCAATAACGAAATCGAAAGATTCACCGTAGGCAGAGACCGCGAAATGGATCTCTACCTTGCCAAGTATGACGTGCTCGGATCAATGGCTCACATCACCATGCTTGAGAGCATTGACCTCATCGGCAAAGACGAATTGCCACAACTCCTCGCAGCTCTGAAGGAGATCTACAAGGAGGCTGAGGATGGTCGCTTTGTCATTGAAGATGACATCGAGGATGTCCACTCACAGGTAGAACTAATGCTCACCCGCAAACTTGGCGACATGGGCAAGAAAATCCATTCGGGCCGTTCGCGCAACGACCAGGTTCTCGTTGACCTCAAGCTCTTCACTCGTGCAAAACTTCAGGAAATTGCAGAAGAAACAAAATCGCTCTTCGACGAGCTCATAAAGAAAAGCAATCAATACAAGGAAGTACTCATGCCAGGCTACACTCACCTTCAGGTGGCTATGCCAAGCTCTTTCGGACTCTGGTTTGGTGCTTATGCCGAAAGCCTTACTGATGATATGCTCTTCCTTCAGGCTGCATACAAGATGACCAACCGTAATCCGCTCGGCTCTGCTGCCGGCTACGGTTCGTCGTTCCCTCTCAACCGTCAGATGACAACCGACCTCCTAGGCTTTGACTCTATGGATTACAACGTTGTCTATGCACAGATGGGACGCGGCAAAATGGAGCGCAACGTTGCCTTCGCCATGGCTTCCATCGCCGGCACAGTGGCAAAGATGGCATTCGATGCTTGTATGTTCAATTCGCAGAACTTCTCTTTCGTAAAGCTTCCTAAGGAGTGCACTACAGGTTCTTCAATCATGCCGCATAAAAAGAATCCGGATGTTTTCGAGCTTATCCGTGCTAAGTGCAACAAGATTCAAGCTCTTCCGCAGCAGATTATGCTCATCATGAACAATCTCCCTTGCGGTTATTTCCGTGATCTTCAGATTATTAAGGAAGCATTCTTGCCTGCTTTTGAGGAACTTTCAGATTGTCTCCAAATGGCAGCGTATATCATCAATAAGATTGAAGTTAACGAGCACATTCTCGATAATCCAATCTACGCTCCTATGTTCTCTGTTGAAGAGGTTAACCGCCTCGCACAGGAAGGAATGCCTTTCCGCGATGCATACAAGAAGGTCGGTCTCAACATTGAGCATGGCAACTTCACTCCAAACATGGATATCCACCACACTCACGAAGGCTCAATCGGCAACCTTTGCAACGATAAGATAGAAGCTCTCATGAACCAAACTCTTGACGGTTTCAATTTCAAACGCGTTGCAGATGCAGAAAAGAAGCTGCTCGGGTAACTCAATTTCTTACTAGAAAAAACTATTTTTCTTATAAGAAAAGTTTCGTTTTCTTATAAGAAAATACATCATTTTCCCTAGGATTGTGTATTGTAATACCAGCCAATAAAAAATGAATCTGACGTAAACTCTAACATTTATAAAGTGTAAGAATTTACGTCAGATTCGTTTTTATAGAAATGAGGCAAGGATATTATTCTGAGAATTAGAAATTATAGCCAACACCAACACCGAGGATTGACTTAAACTGAACGCGTTCGCACGCATAGCCGTCCTTTTCTATCTTCACACCATTGTAATATCTTGTTGAAGTAGAGAGTGTTGCTTGAAGGCACTTGAGGAACTGATAAGAGAGAGCCACATCCCAGTCAACATCGAAGTTTCCTATACGGCGATTATTGTCGCGATATTGAGGAACATTGTGCTCGTTACGGCCAATCTCCTTCTTGTCCCATGCATAAGGAGTATAGAGTCCGAGAGTCGTAGTTACCTTAAGGTCGCTGAAAGAATAGTTGATGGCACCCTTGAGAGAGAAACCAAGCTCAGCGCGAGTGTTCATGGAATAGTCCTTCTTGTCATTATCATCGTACTTCCAGACAGCATACTTATCCTTGAGTGACTGTTCAAGACCACCATTTGCCATTGGGTAAAGATTTTCGTACTTTCGGTTCATATCATCGCTAACCATGACAGTAGTGAAACGACCAGCTATAGGCGAAATATATACAGAGAAGATGTCGTTAGGTTTCCAGTCCAAACCGATAGAAACATCGGTATAAGCAGGAGCCATCATCTTGGATATAATTGGGTTGTCATCGCCTTTGCCTTCGTAGTTACGTCCAAGAGCATACTGCGTACGGAAGCCAACCAACGCTGTGGCATACCATCCCTTAGACAACTCATAACCAAGTTTTGACGCGATGTTGAACTTATCGTTTGATTTTTGCACCTGATCGTTAGTCTGGTCAATGTAAGACATACCATATTCAGTGTCAAGGCTAGTGTCCCATGCAATCTTATTCTTGTGGTAGAGCAAACGCATACGAGCATAGATAACACCATTGACATTGTTGTTACCACCGGCAGCCCAGTTTACCATACCTGTTGCAGCCGCATTCAAGCCTGTAACGCCTGAGAAATTCCACTCTTTGTCGCCTGTATCTACCTTTTTCAGGTCATCTTTTGCTGCAGCCGCAGCATTTGCCTGAGTCTGTACAGTTGACTTGTCAACATCTTGTGCACCTGCTGCCATTGAGGTCAGAAGGCATGCGAAAAAAAGAATCTTCTTCATTGTTATCGTAGTTTTCGTTTTTTAGTTATATTTTGGATCTTTCGTTTTTTAATTATGTTTTCTACTTTTATCGATAAGTAATTCTGCCGACAAAATTACGATTATTTCACGAATAAATCAAGAGAAAAGATGATTTTCTATTAAAATCAGAGTCAAAATGTAAAGTTTCGTTTTGATATTCAGTCTTTTTTGTTTAATTTTGCGGCATAATTCCAATAAAACTATGGAAAAAGAACTTATTCAAGCCCATTTCAAGCACAAGACCGATATTCAGATTCGTTTCAACGATGTGGACAGCTTCGGTCATGTAAACAATAACACCTACTTCGCCTACTATGATCTCGGCAAGGAAAGCTACCTGAACACGGTGCTCAATTCCGACCTACGCACGCTACCTATAGTTCCAGTGGTGGCTAACATCAGCGCAGACTTCATACTGCCTATCTTCCATGGCGACGAGATTCAGGTAGAAACCGCCATCATTCATCTTGGAACAAAAAGCTTTACCCTACTTCAGCAAGCAGTAAACAAAAAGACAGGCGCAGTGCTATGCCAGTGCAAGTCTATCATGGTCTGCTTCAATGCCAAGACGCAGCAAGCTGAGGATATGCCAGACACATACAGACAAGCCATTCTAGACTACGAGAAAGACAATCTCCAAGCATAAAACGAGATTCCTCTATCCATATAGAAGGGCGAAGATTTCCAAGTCTGCTAATAACAACAATTACACTTGCTGCGACTCAGACATCTTCGCCCTACATTTTATATATATCAGAGTATTCCTCTTTTTACTTTGCCAACGACTGCTGATACCAGTCAAAGAGGCGTCCAACGCCTTCGTCAATCTCAATCTTGTGGTGCCAGCCGAGAGAGTGCAATTTGCTGACATCGATGAGTTTACGCATTGTTCCGTCCGGTTTGCTTGAGTCAAAAAGCACTTCGCCTGTGAAACCAACGGTCTTCACGATCAGTTCAGAAAGCTCACGGATGGTAAGTTCCTTACCAGTACCAACATTGATATGACAGTTGCGAATCTCGCCAAGCGATGGCACAGCACCGCCACGACCAGCATTTGTATTGCGGTCTGTTGAGCCATCAGCAGATGCGCCGAAATGAACTGAAGAATATTTCTCCATGCCAATGACGTCGCTGAAGTTCACATTAAGAAGAACATGAACGGAAGCGTCAGCCATTTCCTCGCTCCAAAGGAACTCACGGAGCGGAGTACCTGTACCCCAGAGAGTTACCTTGTTTGTTTCAATGCCATACTTTGCAAGAACATTCTTTATGTATTCTTCGCTTGCAGAACCATCAACACCTTCCACAGGACGCTTATTCATGTCCACGCGAATGGCGTCCCAATTCTTATCGTTGAGAAGCTTTGCAAGGTAAATCTTGCGCATCATGGCTGGCATGACATGAGAGTTCTCAAGATGGAAATTATCGTTCGGACCATAGAGGTTAGTAGGCATTACTGCGATATAGTTCGTACCATACTGTAGATTGTACGATTCGCACATCTTAAGGCCGGCAATCTTCGCGATGGCATACTCTTCGTTGGTGTATTCAAGTGGAGAAGTGAGCAAACAGTCTTCCTTCATTGGCTGTGGCGCATTCTTTGGATAGATGCAAGTTGAACCGAGGAAGAGGAGTTTCTTCACGCCGTGCTTGTAGGCTTCGCCGATGACGTTGCACTGTATCTTCATGTTCTCCATGATGAAGTCGGCACGGTATAGCGAGTTTGCCATGATACCACCAACATGAGCGGCAGCAAGAACAACTGCATCCGGCTGCTCCTCATCGAAGAACTTCTTTACTGCATACTGGTCAGTAAGGTCAAGCTCCTTATGTCCGCGACCAACGAGGTTCGTATAACCGCGCTGCAGGAGATTGTTCCAAATGGCAGAGCCAACAAGACCATGATGGCCAGCCACGAATATTTTAGAATCTTTGTTTAACATAAAGCCCCACCCCAACCCTCCCCCCAAGGGGAGGGAGATTATATTACACTGGTGGGAAGTGTTGTTTTTATAAGAATAAAATTATTATTAGAATATATAGCCATTAAAACATTTATACCTTCCTCTCCCTTGGGGGGGGAGGTCAGGAGGGGGCTATTACTTCACAATTCCCTTCTCAAGATATGCTGCGAGGTTAGTGCGGACGCGTTCACCTTCGCGCTCTACGGCAACCTTTGCCATGTCGCTGTCAACCATGATCTTGACGAGTTCTTCGAAAGATGTCTTGCCTGGGTTCCAGCCAAGCTTTGCGCGAGCCTTTGTAGGATCACCCCAAAGATTCACAACATCTGTTGGACGATAGAAGTCTGGCGACACCTCTACGAGACACTTGCCTGTAGCCTTGTCATAGCCCTTCTCATCCATGCCTTCACCGCGGAACTCAAGTTCAATGCCAGCGTGCTTGAAAGCGTAGTAGCAGAACTCACGAACAGAGTGCTGCACGCCAGTAGCAATTACGAAGTCCTCAGCCTTATCCTGCTGAAGGATGAGCCACATACACTCAACATAATCCTTTGCATAGCCCCAGTCGCGAAGTGAAGATAGGTTGCCAAGGAAAAGCTTGTCCTGCTTGCCCTGAGCAATGCGGGCAGCAGCGAGAGTGATCTTGCGAGTTACGAAAGTCTCACCGCGACGCTCTGACTCATGGTTGAAAAGAATACCAGAGCAACAGTACATGTCGTATGCCTCGCGGTATTCCTTGACAATCCAGAAGCCGTAGAGTTTTGCAACAGCGTATGGAGAATATGGGTGGAATGGAGTGTTCTCGTTCTGTGGCACTTCCTCCACCTTACCGTAAAGTTCAGAAGTAGAAGCCTGATAGATGCGGCAAGTCTTCTCAAGACCGCAAGCGCGAACTGCCTCAAGAACACGGAGTACACCGGTCGCGTCAACATCGGCAGTGAACTCTGGAGAATCGAAGCTGACCTGAACATGACTCTGCGCAGCGAGGTTGTAAATCTCAGTTGGCTTAACCCTTGCCACAACTTTCACAAGCGACATTGAGTCGCCCATATCTCCATAGTGGAGGTGGAAGTTTGGCTGACCTTCGAGATGTGCGATACGCTCGCGGAAATCAACTGATGAACGACGAATAATTCCATGTACTTCATATCCCTTTTCCAAAAGGAATTCGCTCAAGTATGAGCCGTCTTGACCCGTTACGCCGGTAATAAGTGCAATATTCTTTTTCATATAATTTGTATGTTGTTCAAAAACTCTAGTTATCAATGCCTTGTTAGAAAGCTTGTATCTTGTAGAAGGACCTTTGCCCAAAACCTCCACAAGTCCGTCAGCAACAAGTGATGCAAGCGCTCTTTTCATCGTCGCATCACTTGGAGCAGCCTTTAATCTCTGTGAGATTCCCTGACGATTTGAGTCGTGAAGGTCATGCAATATCTGCAATATTTCGGTTTCCAAATTCATAGTTTAAAGCTGATTAAGTTCTTTTCGGCTGCAAAGTTACAAAATGATTCCATATTATCGGCACAAAATGAGCTGATAATTAAATTACGACAATAAAACTTGAGCCGATAAGCAAATAATGGACAATGGATAATGAATAAAAGACTATTGGGCTGCGCCACAAATAATTTTCAATTATCAATTTTCAAATATCAATTTTCAAAAAAAACGCCATTTTCTTTGGTAATTTCAAAAATAGTCCTACCTTTGCCGACGAAAAGAAATAATTGACAATTGATAATCATGTCGCACAGCCCAATTATCAATTATCCATTTTCAATTATAAATTATCCTCTGGGGTTGACTGGATTTGACAGCAAGCCGGAGAGGTATGTAAGCATGCAGAGCACCGGATGTACGGCTCTTTAATCTCGGCGTCTCACTAATTTAATTGGCGAAAACACTTACGCTCTCGCTGCCTAACTGAAGCACAGTAGGTTACTGGCTTAATCTCGGCACCAGGTGCTGAGACGAGACATCGCCCCTCGCTCTCGCTCTTCGAAAAGCAGGATCAGGCGGTGCTAGCAAGTCGAAGATAGTTTGGGTATGCCTCGCTGCCCGAGCGAAAATTTAGAGGATAAGGCTATGGTTGGTGGTCTGGGTCTTGCCATAGCACGAAAATGAAGGCCAGAATAAGCATGTAGAAAGCATATTGCTTCCTTGTTTGGACGAGGGTTCGACTCCCTCCAGCTCCACTGAAAGCAAAACCGCCAAGTAGCTAATTCACAGCAACTTGGCGGTTTTCGTCTTTATAGAGTTTTTATAAAATCTTAATGAAATTTTCGTCAACATAGTTGTCAAGGCTGCGGCAGACAGCAGCGGAGAAATGGCGAGCTTTCCGTACAAGGAGCTCCCAGCAAGCTTCGTTGATTTCAAAGGCAGATTCCGCATCGTCTTTTGTAAAACAGTAGCGCACAATGGCATAGACTACACCGGCATTGAAATTATCGCCCGCACCAATAGTTGAGACCGTCTTGCAACGCAACGGACGGTAAACGGAATGAACTCCCGGAGAGAACACCTCTATCGCTTCCGCACCACTCGTAAAGATAAAGTTCGGGCAAAGTGGACTGATGTGCTTCTCATAGATTTCCTTCGCGTCAGTCGTGCCGAAAAGATAGCGGAAGTCATCAGCAGAACCGCGCACGATGTCGCAGAGTTTGATATTCTCGCGAATATTTTCCATCACATTAGGAAGATCCTTAATGTGAGACTTGCGGAAATTGATGTCATAATAGAGGATGGCACCAGCCTCATGAGCTTCGCGCAGCAGCGGCAAGGTAACATTTCGGATTACCGGATTTATTGCGAAGAATGAGCCGAAAATCACAATATCATTAGCCAGGAAAGGGAAATGAGCCGATTTCTCCCCGTCCAGCTGAGCGTGGGCATGGTCCTTATAGAACTCATACTGCGCATCATTATTCTGGTCAAGGAAAGCCATGGAGATATGCGTCTGAGTGCCCTTGTTGCGCACGACATTAGAGGTATCAATGTGGTTCTTGCTCATGAAGTTGACCACGATGTCTCCAATATGGTCGTCGCCCACTTCCGTAATCATTGTTATTGGTACAAACGGAAATTCCACACCTACAGTGCGTCCCAGACTTACGAGCGCATTGAAAGTACTGCCACCAGGCACCGCTGCCTTTGGCAGATCATCATGAAAAATCACATCGAGAACTGTTTCTCCGATTCCTATTATCTTTCGCATTTGTCTTATGTTTACTCTTTATTCTGCATTTTCGCGGGTGCAAAGATAGTAAAACAAACACATACACAAGAAATATTCCGCCATCATTTTATTGTTGTGAACACTAACTGATGCCGATTATTGACATTTCTTTCCATTTTATTTGTAAGATTGAAACAAAGTCAATGATACAGACGGATGATTTAGCGCTAATATCTCCCTCTAATCATCACTAGTCGAGGAAGTTTTATAATGAGCCATATTTGTTTCTTTCGCCATAAAATCAATTCCCATGAAATAAAATTTGTTTAATTGAAAGAAAAAGTATAAATTTGCCGCTGAAAAAATGCCATTGGCAGTGAAAAAGCTTGTTTACATATCAGCCATATTGGTCTGCACCATCTACGCTTGCAGCATCTACCTTACTGGGCAACTTAGCCGCCAAAGGGTAGAGATGGACAATGTGGAGAACTGCCGTCAGCTAGGTGGATATGCCAACAAGAATGGACAGACTGTCAGGAAGGACGTGCTGATTCGCAGCGGAAAACTCTGTAAACTGGACGAAGACGGCTTGGAGACTTTGCAGAAAATGGGAATCAGAACGGTCATAGACCTGCGCATTCCCGAGGAGATAAAGGATAAGCCGGACCCGAAAATTGACGGCGTGGAGAACATCCAGATAAACCTCGCCGACCCGAAGAGCAACTTCTACAAGATGTCGGTCTGGGGCATTGGCATAACGAAAGACAACTACGAAAGCCGCATCAACGCCATCGCAAAGCTGAACATGAACCTGGGCGAGATGTACATCGAAGGTATCATTGACAGCGAATATGGTAGAAAGGCTCTGCGAAAGGTTTTCAGCATACTGGCTGACCCGAAAAGAGACGCCATCCTATGGCATTGCTCGGGCGGCAAGGACAGAACGGGAGTCATTGCCGCATTGCTGCTCGCAGTTCTGGATATTGACCGCCAGACCATATTGGACGACTATGAGCTGACCAACGAATATGTTCAGCATCAGAGGATTGTCATGAAGCTGGCATCGGAATATAGGGGGGACGCCGAACGGGAAAAAGAACGCGTTGCCACGATAGCCGGTGTGAAGCGTGAGTTCATGGCAAGAACATTGCAACATATCGACAAGAAATATGGTTCGCCAATGGAGTTCCTGACCAAGACGGTGGGAGTTTCGGCGGCTGAGATAAAGACCATTAAAAAGAAATACTTAACCGATTTAACAAATTGATAATGGATAATTGATAATTATTTGCGGCGCATGCCTCATTGTCCATTATCAATTATCCATTACGTAGTACAAATCAACAAATCCTTAAAATATCCTATGAAAAGATTCATTCTTTGCGCTGCCTTGGCTATATTCTCCGTAGGCAGCATGATGGCGCAGAAGAGCGCCGTAACATTCGACAGTTACGAATGGGACTTTGGTAACATTGATGCCGCAAATGGCGCTGTTTGCCACACTTTCACATTCAAGAACAACAGCAAGAAGGCTGTTAAGGTGGGCAAGGTCATTCCGAGCTGTGAGTGCATCACGGTGAGACCTCTTTCAAAATCCACTCTTACCACAACAGCCATCACTGAAGATGTGCTGCCAGGCAAGTCGGCTCAGGTCATGGTGGTCTTCAATCCGAAGGACTCTGAGGGCAAGACTTACCGCAGCGTAGAACTCCTTGACGCAGACGGCAAGACTCTCGGTTCGCTTACTGCAAAAGCTAATGTAAGCAAATCTGCAAGCGAGTTCCCTGCCGGACACAAATATCCTTACCTCGACACAAACCTCACAAACGAGGAGCGTGTGGAGAATCTTATCTCGCTTCTTACTCCACAGGAGAAGGTCGGACTGATGATGAACAAATCTGTTTCCGTTGATCGTCTTGGCATCCCTTCTTACAACTGGTGGAGCGAGGCTTGTCACGGTGTTCGTCAAGGTGGTTACACCGTTTATCCGCAGCCTATCGGCATGGCAGCAGCTTTCAGCGAGAAGCTTATGTACGACGTGTTCTCAACAGTTTCTGATGAAGCTCGCGCCAACTGGAATCGCTCTGACCATAATGTCTTCAACGTGCCAATGGGCGTGACTTATTATCCAGGCAATCCGGAACTTACCTTCTGGTGTCCTAACGTGAACATCTTCCGTGATCCTCGTTGGGGACGCGGTCAGGAGACTTGCGGCGAAGACCCTTACATGAATGCTGTTCTCGGCGTTCAGACGGTTCTCGGTATGCAGGGCAACAACGACAAATACTTCAAGACTCACGCTTGTGCAAAGCATTACGCTGTACATAGCGGTCCTGAGCCTCTTCGTCACACTTACAACGCATCAGTCTCAATGCGCGACCTTTGGGAAACTTACCTCCCTGCCTTCAAGGCTCTCGTAAAGAAAGCTAATGTTCGCGAGGTGATGTGTGCTTACAACAGATATGAAAATCAGCCTTGCTGTACAAGCGACCGACTTCTCGTTGATATTCTCCGTCGCAAATGGAACTACGATGCTATCGTGCTTACAGACTGCGATGCCATCAACAACTTCTACAACAAAGGTCAGCACGAGACTCACCCTGGTCCGCTTGAGGCTTCCGTGGATGCTGTTCTCAACGGTACTGACCTTGAATGTGGTAAGGTTTTCATGGTTCTCACAGAGGCTTTGGACAAAGGTCTCATCAATGAATCTACTCTCGATTTCCACCTTCGCAAGACTCTCCTCGGTCGTTTCGAACTCGGTATGTTCGACCCTGCTGAGATGAGTCCTTGGGCTAACCTCACTCCAGAGGTGATAAGCAGCGAATCAAACAACGATCTCGCTACTCAGGCTGCCCGCGAGTCAATGGTTCTCCTCAAGAACAACGGCATTCTTCCTCTCTCAAAGAGCATAAAGACAATCGCTGTTGTTGGTCCAAATGCCGATGACGTTGAACTTCTCAACGGTAACTACGGCGGCACTCCTACCGACAACCACAAGCACTCTCTCCTTGAAGGCATCAAGAACGCTGTTCCTGGCGCTAAGGTTATATATTATAAGGCTTGCACGCTCAACGATGAGTACAACACAGTGAACCATCTTCCTGAGTTCAACGACGGCAAGGGTGCTTTCGTAGAGTTCTGGAACAACAAGGAGCTCAAGGGCAATCCTGATGTTACCGGCTATTACAACGAGCTGAACTTCAGTACTTTCGGCGCTTGGGGATTTGCAGAAGGCATCAACAACGACAGCCTTTCTGTTCGCGTTTCAGGTAAGTACAAGGCAGACTTTACAGGTGACATGAAGTATAATCTCAACACAGACAACGGCTACATCCTCAAGGTTAACGGCGAGGTTGTGGAAGAAGCAAAGGGCGGCGCTCGTCGTGGCTTCCGCAGAGGTCCTGTTGAATATAAATCGCTCCCTGTAAAGGCTGGCGAGACTTACGATATCTGCATTGAATACGGCAAGGGCAATGGCAACTTCGCTATGCTTCGCGGCGAGATTTGCGAACGTAAGCTTGTTGACTTCACTGAAATCCAGAACGATGTTAAGCAGGCTGATGCAATCATCGTCATCGGCGGTATCTCGGCAAGAATGGAAGGCGAAGGCGGCGACAAGGCTGACATTGAACTTCCTAAGGTTCAGCAGCGTCTCGTTCGCGCTATGCACGAGACAGGCAAGCCAGTAGTAATGGTCAACTGCTCTGGTTCTGCGATTGCTTTCGGCAGCGTTGAGGATCAGTATGACGCTCTCCTTCAGGCTTGGTATCCTGGTCAGGGCGGTGCAAAGGCACTTGCAGAGGTCATTTTCGGCGACTTCAACCCAAGCGGCAAACTTCCAGTAACATTCTACGCTTCAAACGACGATCTCCCAGACTTCCTTGACTATAGCATGGAGAACCGCACTTACCGCTACTTCCGCGGCAACCCACTCTACGCTTTCGGCTACGGAATGTCATACACTTCTTTCGAGGTTGGCAAGGCTAAGCTCTCAAAGACTTCAATGAAGTCGAATGGCAAGGTGACTGTTACCGTACCTGTTACAAACACCGGCTCTCGCGCTGGCGAGGAGATTGTTCAGGTCTATGTAAAGGCTCTCGACTATGCCGACGCGCCTATCAAGTCGTTCAAGGGCTTCAAGAAGGTCATGGTTGCTCCAGGCGAGACGGTAAAGGCAGAAATCACTCTCGACGGCGAGTCATTCGAATACTACGATCCTTCAATCGATGAGCTCTCAACTCGTTCAGGTCGCTACCAGATTCTCTACGGAACATCGTCACTTGAGAAGGATCTCAAGGCTGTTGATTTCGTAGTGAAATAGAAAGCTAAAACAAAAAATACATCTATGAAAAAATTAGCAACAAACATTATCATGGCAATTGCGTGGATTGCTTCTGCTAGCAACTGCTTTGCCCAACAGCAATCTGCAAATTCCGAGTTTCAAGGTGCCGAACATGGAGCTGGCTACCTGATAACAAAGGACATAAAGGTTACGCGCTCAAAGGCTGCCAACGCTCGCTTTGACAGGACAATCAAGGCTGGAAGAGTGGCACTGAAGAGCGAAGAGAACCAATATTACTTTGAACTTATCGACTGCTCCGAGTACTTCATCTTAGGCAAGGACCTCATCACTTATTATGAGCCTAACCAAGACACTGCCCCAAAGAGATACGCCAAGAGAAGCGTCTTCAATCAGTCGGCAAAGAAAGTAACTATCTACAAAAGTGCTCCAAACTCATGGCAGGCAGGCAAGTCGGTCACTTTGGTGCCAAGAGTCAAGGAATATATCAAAAAGTTGACTATCAAGCCTGTTATCATCAAAGACCAAAAGGCTGTTTATATTTGCAACAATTTTACAGGCAGCGACAAGAACACAAAGCAGTCAATGTACGGCAAGAAGGTTTATGAGGTAACCTACTACACAAATGAAGGCGCCTCAAGCTGCTACTGCTACAACGGCTCGCAGCTTATGAAGTACAATCTTGACAGCGACGGAGAATTCCTTGATGACTTTGCTTCAACATTGAAGATTGACAACAATGGCTACTGCTTCGCCAAGGGATATGAAGAAGACTCAAGTTTCAAGCCATGTTCCGAACTGAGCGTAGTTGTTGGCGAATATCCAGGAATCGGTTTCTTAGGTTGGATCTCTCCTACCCAAGTGGTTCTTGATGACATCGTCTATGATGTTGTTAAATAATCCATAAAAATTGGTGTCCCATCGCATATTCTTTATATAGATAATCTTTGGGACACTTTTTCGCATAAGGATAATTATATTTCCAATTAATTTTCCTACCTTTGCGCCAATTTATAGAAACAAAAACTAAAACCCAATAAAAGATGCAACTTAAAAAAGTGATTGTGCTCGGCTCAGGTGCCCTCAAGATTGGACAGGCTGGCGAGTTCGACTATTCAGGTTCGCAGGCGCTCAAGGCGTTGCGTGAAGAAGGTATCAGCAGTGTGCTCGTAAACCCAAACATCGCTACCATTCAGACTTCTGAAGGTATCGCTGACAAGGTTTACTTCCTTCCAGTGAACACATACTTCGTTACTGAAATCATCAAGAAGGAACGCCCAGACGGCATCCTCCTCGCTTTCGGTGGACAGACTGCACTCAACTGCGGTACAGAGCTTTACCTCAACGGCACTCTCAAGGAGTATGGCGTACAGGTACTCGGAACTTCCGTAGAGGCTATCATGGACACAGAGGACCGCGACCGCTTCGTGAAGAAGATGGACGAGGCTGAACTCAAGACTCCTGTAAGCCACGCCGTAGAGTCTATGGAAGACGCTCTCAAGGCAGCCCACGAGATTGGTTTCCCTATCATGGTTCGCTCTGCTTACGCTCTCGGTGGTCTCGGTTCAGGTATCTGCCCTGACGAGAAGGCTTTCGTAGAACTTGCAGAAAGTGCATTCACTTTCGCTCCACAGATTCTCGTTGAGGAGTCTCTCAAGGGATGGAAGGAGATTGAGTTCGAGTGTATCCGCGATGCCAACGACCATTGCTTCACCGTTGCATCAATGGAAAACTTCGACCCACTCGGCATCCACACTGGTGAGTCTATCGTTGTTGCTCCTACTTGCTCTCTCACAGACGAGCAGGTTAAGATGCTCCAGAAGATCACTATCAAGTGCGTTCGCCATTTGAACATCGTTGGTGAGTGTAACATCCAGTTCGCTTTCAACGCCGTTACAAACGACTACCGCATCATCGAGATCAACGCTCGTCTTTCTCGTTCTTCTGCTCTCGCTTCCAAGGCAACAGGTTATCCTCTCGCTTTCGTGGCAGCAAAGATCGCTCTCGGCTACACTCTCGACCAGATTGGCGAGATGGGCACTCCAAACTCTGCTTACAAGGCTCCTGAGCTCGACTATATGATCTGTAAGATTCCTCGTTGGGACCTCACTAAGTTCGCTGGCGTAAGCCGTCTTATCGGTTCTTCTATGAAGTCTGTCGGCGAGATCATGTCTATCGGTCGCACTTTCGAGGAAATGCTCCAGAAGGGTCTCCGTATGATTGGTCAGGGCATGCACGGCTTCGTGGGCAACGACCATACTCACTTCGACAACCTCGACGAGGAACTTGCTAACCCAACAGACCTCCGCATCTTCGCCATCGCTGATGCTCTCGAGAAGGGTTACACAGTAGAGCGCATCGAAGAGCTTACTAAGATTGACCCTTGGTTCCTCGAGCGTTGCAAGCACATCGTTGACCTCAAGGACGAGCTTCTCAAGTACAACAAGATTGAGGATGTTCCAGCAGAACTTCTCCGCGAGGTTAAGATTGCCGGCTTCTCTGACTTCCAGATTGCTCGCTTCGTTCTCAAGGCAGAGGGCAACATGGAGAAGGAGAACCTCGCTGTTCGCGCTCAGCGTAAGCAGCTCGGCATCCTCCCAGCCGTTAAGCGTATCAACACTGTAGCTTCTGAGCATCCTGAGCTCACTAACTACCTCTATATGACTTACGCCGTTGAAGGTCACGATATTCCTTACAACACTGGCGAGAAGTCTGTCATCGTACTCGGTTCTGGTGCTTACCGCATCGGTTCTTCGGTAGAGTTCGACTGGTGTTCCGTTAACGCCATCAACACTGCCCGCAGCCTCGGTTACAGGTCTATCATGATCAACTACAACCCTGAGACTGTATCTACCGACTATGACATGTGCGACCGTCTCTACTTCGACGAACTCTCTCTTGAGCGTGTTCTCGACGTCATCGACCTCGAGCAGCCTTACGGCACAATCGTTTCCGTAGGTGGTCAGATTCCTAACAACCTCGCTATGAAGCTCTACCGCCAGAATGTGAACATTCTCGGTACTTCTCCAGTGAACATCGACCGCGCCGAGAACCGCGACAAGTTCTCTGCAATGCTCGACAAGCTCGCTATCGACCAGCCAGCATGGCAGGCTCTTACTTCTATGGACGACATCAAGCAGTTCGTCGAGAAGGTAGGCTTCCCTGTTCTCGTTCGTCCTTCTTACGTGCTCTCTGGTGCTGCGATGAACGTATGCTACAGCAACGAAGAGCTTGAGCGCTTCCTCCAGATGGCTACTGAGGTCAGCAAGGAGTTCCCTGTTGTTGTTTCTCAGTTCATGCAGGACACTAAGGAAATCGAGTTCGACGCTGTTGCCGACAAGGGCGAAATCGTGGAATACGCTATCTCTGAGCACGTTGAGTACGCTGGTGTTCACTCAGGCGACGCTACAATGATGTTCCCTGCTCAGCACATCTACTTCTCTACTGTTCGCAAGATCAAGCAGGTTGCTCGTGCCATTGCCAAGGAGCTCAACATCTCTGGTCCATTCAATATCCAGTTCCTCGCCAAGAACCTCTCGCTCAAGGTTATCGAGTGTAACCTCCGCGCGTCTCGTTCGTTCCCATTCGTTTCAAAGATTCTCAAGCGCAACTTCATTGAGACAGCCACTAAGATCATGCTCGGCGCAGAATACTCTCGCCCAGACAAGAGCGAGTTCGACATCGACCGCATCGGCGTCAAGGCTTCTCAGTTCTCGTTCGCTCGTCTCCAGAATGCAGACCCTGTTCTCGGCGTTGACATGTCTTCTACTGGTGAGGTTGGCTGTCTCGGCGATTCTGTTGAAGAGGCTCTCCTCAACGCTCTCATCGCTACTGGCTACTCACTCCCTAAGAAGAACATCCTCCTCTCTTCAGGCGGTGCTAAGGGTAAGGTACAGCTCCTCGAGCCTGCACAGAAGCTCATCAAGAACGGTTACACTATCTACGCTACTGCCGGCACTGCCAAGTTCCTCCAGGAGAACGGTGTAGAGGCAACAGTCGTAGCATGGCCAGACGAGGAAGGCGACAACAAGGTTATGGATCTCATCTCTAACCACGTCTTCGACCTCATCATCAACGTTCCTAAGAACCAGACTAAGCGCGAGCTCACCAACGGCTACAAGATTCGCCGTGGTGCCATCGACCATAACATTCCTCTCATGACCAACGCTCGTCTCGCTCAGGCATTCATCAATGCATTCTGCACAATGAAGCAGGGCGACATCCAGATCAAGGCATGGCAGGATTACGATAAGTAAAAAGGAATTTACGGATTTTCGGATTCACAATTTACCGATTTCCGTTTACCGCAAATGTAGGGCGAGGATTTCAGAGCCGCTTCGTGCGAACCGGCTCAGTAAACTTCGCCCTACATATTTTTAATTAAACAAACTACCCCGCAAAACTATTAATAGTCCCCCCTTCGGGGGTTAGGGGGCTTTATATGAAAAAACTATCGGTTCTCTTCCTCTTTGCCCTCATGCCACTGCTGCTGATGGCACAGTCATACGTCCGTCAGGGCGATTCACACTACTCCCAGCCATTATACAACTGGGACGGAAAGTATCTGCGCCAGGGCGATTCGCGCTATTCAGAGCCGATTCTCAACTTCGACGGCAAATACATCCGTTCCGGAAGCAGCAAGTACTCCACACCGCTCTACAACTGGGACGGAAAGAACCTCCGCCATGGCGACTCCCACTACTCCACCCCACTCTACAACTGGGATGGCAGAAACATCCGCCAGGGCGACTCCCACTACTCCACTCCACTCTGCAACTTCGACGGCAAATACCTTCGTGAAGGCGACTCGCGCTATTCTGCTCCGCTGCTGAATGTCAGCGGGAAAATACCTACTGCCGTTTTGATTGTCATTATGGAGTGAGATAGTAGATTACTTAAACTTTTGTCCGTCCGTTCGGGAATTTTGTATAGATTGTGAAGAGCACACATATATCCGTTTGTTCGTGTTTTTGCAAGAAATACACGAACGAACAACCGAACACAACTTCAACACACTTTTTTAGCTTACACATCTATATATAATGAAGAAATGAGCAGGGAAGGTATGCGCTTTACTGATTGAAAAATGGAATATAAGTTACATTTCGCATGAATTGCAATCAGAATCTGCATATTAACGTTTCAAAATGAAATGTTATTTTTTACGGAATTGACGATTTATCAAAAAATCTTTATCTATGTTACCTTAAAGTGAATAATTCGCCGATTTGCTTTCAACCGCCAACTTTTTTTCGTACCTTTGCAGCAAGTTATAAAAACATCAGAAACCAAAAGCAAAAACTATGAACATACTATTACTTGGCTCTGGCGGCCGCGAACATGCTTTGGCTTGGAAGATAGCACAAAGTCCTAAGGTAGAAAAACTCTTTATCGCTCCTGGTAACGCAGGAACTGGCAATTGTGGCGAGAACGTAAATCTCAAGCCTACCGACTTCCCTGCCGTTAAGCAATTCGTACTTGACAACAACGTGAACATGGTTGTCGTTGGCCCTGAAGATCCACTCGTAAAAGGCATCTACGACGAGTTCAAGAACGACGAGAAAACTGCGCAGATTCCAGTTATCGGTCCTTCTAAGGAAGGTGCTCAGCTCGAAGGTTCAAAGGATTTTGCCAAGGCATTCATGATGCGCCACGACATTCCTACTGCCAAGTATCAGACATTCACAGGCGAAACTCTTGAGGAAGGTCTTAAGTTCCTTGAAACTCTCAAGGCTCCTTACGTTCTCAAGGCAGACGGTCTTTGCGCTGGCAAGGGCGTGCTCATCCTCGACACTCTCGAAGAGGCAAAGAAGGAACTCAAGGAAATGCTCGGCGGTATGTTCGGAACAGCTTCTGCAAGTGTTGTCATCGAAGAGTTCCTCAGCGGCATCGAGTGCTCGGTATTCGTTCTTACTGACGGCAACGACTACAAGATTCTCCCTGAGGCAAAGGATTACAAGCGCATCGGCGAAGGCGACAAGGGTTTGAACACAGGCGGTATGGGCTCTGTTACTCCTGTTCCATTTGCCACTAAGGAGTGGATGCAGAAAGTGGAAGATCGCATCATCCGTCCTACTGTTGAAGGTCTCAAGGCAGAGAACATTTGCTACAAGGGTTTCATCTTCTTCGGCCTTATCAATGTTGCCGGCGAACCAATGGTCATTGAGTACAACTGCCGCATGGGCGATCCTGAGACAGAGAGCGTTATGCTCCGCTTGAAGAGCGACCTCGTTGACCTTCTTGAAGGTGTTGCTGAAGGCAATCTCAAGGAGCGCAACATCGAGTTCGACGAGCGTGCAGCCGTTTGTGTAATGCTCGTTTCTGGCGGTTATCCGGAAGCATACCAGAAGGGTTACGAAATCTCTGGCATCAACGACGTAGAAGGTTCTATCGTTTTCCACGCCGGAACAGCACTCAACGAAGGCAAGGTTGTAACTGCCGGAGGTCGCGTCATCGCAGTTTCTTCTTATGGCAAGGACAAGGCAGAAGCTCTCGCCAAGTCTTTCCAGGAGGCTCAGAAGATTAACTTCACTGACAAGTACTTCCGCTCAGACATTGGTTTCGACCTCTAATCAGCCACCGTTCCCGAAGGTTTCGCTTTCGGTTTCACAGCCACCGTTCCCGAAGGTTTCGCTTTCGGTTTCATAGCCACTGTTCCCAGCGTTTCTCCGCTGGGTTATATCCAACAATGCGAAGAATACAAAAAGAAATATCAACAAGCAGGTTATCGTGGCCTATCGCGGCTGCGATAACACTTGTTTTCTGGTTCATCGCATGGCTTGAGGACAATGTAACCTTCCTCCCCTTTGTACTGCTTATGGCAACAGGCTTGATGATGATGTGGATAAACCACTTGTTTGCACTCATCAAGGTCTTTAGCCGAATGATAGCAAGTTCATATCTTGCCCTGACAACCGCCGTACTCATCGTTCCAGACATCGGAGGAGAGCAACTGCGAGCTGTCTTCGTACAATTTTGCTTGGTAACATTTCTGATACTGTATTTCTCTTGCTATCAGTATCGTAAGGCGCAAGGTGTCATGCTCTATGCCTTTCTGATGATAGGCATTGCAAGCTTGTTTTTCAAGCAGATTCTCCTAATCATTCCGCTGTTATGGTTACTGACAAGCGTCTGCATGGTGCCACTGAATGCAAAAATATGGTTATCCTCATTGTTCGGAATCGGATTGCCTTACCTCTTTGTCTTCACATACTACATGCTTATTGGAACGCCTTTTGCGGAACAAACGCTGATGTCAAACTGGGAGTTTTGCAAGGTCTTCTCATTCACGGGAGTAAGCAAGACATTGGTGATGTCATATATTGCCACCTCTACCCTCTCGCTCGTGGGCATAATTCACCTCATTCGTGAAGGACATAAGGACAAAGTTCGCACTCGTATGATGTATCAGATTTTCATATTCATTGCCGTTTTCGCAATTATTATGGCTCTCATACAACCACAGAACATCGCTATCTATACTGCGATACAGCTTCTCTCAACGAGTGCGATGATTGGACATTTCTTCGCAATGACAGACACAAAATATACAAACTACGCATTCATTACCATTACGGTATTTACCTATCTGTTGACTTTCTACAACCTGATCTTCTGACATAATGGAATATCTCATTTCTCTTGGATACTGGGGCATGCTCTTATGCGGTTTCCTTGCCGGAAGTTTCTTTCCGTTCAGCAGTGAAGCGGTCATGGTAGCTTTGCTTGCAATGGATTTAGATCCTGTGCAACTTATCATTTACGCAAGTATTGGTAATGTTGCGGGCGGAATGTTCAACTATTTCGTAGGCAGAATGGGCAATCTCCAGTGGATAGAAAAGCATCTGCACGTAAAGGAAAAGGACTTGGCAAAGGCACAGAAATTCATGGCTGGCCATGGTGCTTGGATGGGCTTCTTCGCATTCATACCAGTTCTTGGTAGCGCCATTACCATTGCTCTTGGACTTATGCGTGCCAACATACCGATTTCAATAACATCAATTTCTATCGGCAAGGTACTGCGCTATGTGGTTCTTGTCTATGGAGCACAATTCGTAGTGTAAAGTAAAGCCCCCTACCCCCCGAAGGGGGAACTTTTAATAGAATTATCATCTCAATCATTCATATATTATAAAACTAATCACTCACCTCTAAGCTATTGACATCTCCCCTTCGAGGAGCTTGAGGGGCATTATTATGAAAAAATACCAACTCGACCTAACGGTAAAATCCATCGAGCATCTTAACGAAAAGTATGTGCTCATAAAGCTAACTGACGAAAAGCCACTTCCTGAAATGCTTCCTGGTCAGTTTGTAAACATTCGCATAGACAATGCAGACACATTCCTTCGCCGCCCAATCTCCATTAACTATGTTGATGTGGAAAAGAACGAACTCCATCTGCTCGTTGCAGCTGTTGGCGAAGGAACAAAATGGCTTGCATCATGCTGTGCTGGAGACAAGATAAACATGCTTCTTCCACTTGGCAATGGCTTCACTAATCCATCGGAACTTAATAAGGACAAGGCTGTTCTGCTTATCGGAGGCGGTGTTGGAGTTGCTCCATTGCTCAACTACGGTAAAGTACTGAAGGACAACGGCATAACACCAATATTCCTTCTTGGCGCACGCTCTGCCAAAGACCTTCTTCTCCTGGACAGTTTCAAGGCAATTGGCGAAACTTACATCACAACAGAAGACGCAACAATGGGAGACAAAGGCTTCGTTACAAACTCCTCTTTCGTCGAGGGTGATCTTGCCCAGAAAGTATCAAAGATTTCCTGCTGCGGCCCTAAGCCTATGATGGTTGCCGTAGCACGAATGGCAAAGGAGAAAGGCGTTGACTGTGAAGTTTCCCTTGAGAACATGATGGCGTGCGGCCTTGGTGCTTGCCTCTGCTGCGTAGAAAAGACAGTCAAAGGCAATGTCTGCGTATGCAAGGAAGGTCCTGTCTTCAACATCACCGAGCTGAACTGGTAATCACCGTTCCAAACGGTGTGCTTTGCGGCGCTTTATTGGAGAAGAAGCCACATGGCTTCTTCAAGGGCGAAGTTTGCTTGCGGCGGTTAACGACGCCATGGGGCGTCGTTTCCAATAACATAGTCATTAGTCATTTTCGGTCATTAAGATTTTTCCAATAATAAGAAAACCGAGCCGCCGTCTTGAGTCATTTCAAGCCGACAGCTCGGTTTCTTTTTGCCTATAGTGGAATCTTACATTCCTACCTCTTAAACTTCTTATACAGTTTCCACGCGAACCATGCTCCGTCAAAAGTAGAAATCGCGGCAGAAAGTATATTTTTCTTATTCACACGCCCAAGCAAACCTTTCTTTCCGTTTGAAGAAGGCTGATCCGTAGTAAGAAGCTCCTTCTTCAACTTTTCTATATTCTTGGCGTGCATGGCGAGTTCCGCATTCAATGCAGCTTTTCGCCTTGCAAGATCGTGAAGAGAATTGTATTCCATAACATTAATCTTTTGCCAAGTTAAACATTCGGAGGAGTACCGGCTTCAAGAAGAAGCGCAAAGAACTTCACAAGCGGGTTTACAATCAGTTTCTTCCTGAAAGCGATTGTTGCAAGGAAGAACACAAGATAAACTACCGCCATGATGACAAAAGCCCAAGCCATACCAGTATAAGAAGCTATTGCCACCGCCAAAGCTAGTGCCAGAAGGATGCTAATCGAGAACATGAAGAACATAAACATCATGATAAAGATAAAGGCAGCAATTACCCTTATACCTTTATCAGCAGCTTCTATCTTCAATAGTTCCGCCTTAACTCCTGCCCATTTCTTCAGCGATTCAAGAAGCTGGACAATGATTTCGACATTCTTATCAGAGGATATCATCTATTCAGATTTTCCAATTATCAGTTATGACCTATAAGCTTTTCTCCTTAAGAATTGCTCATGCTGAGAAAAAATATTTAGATATTCTCGTCAGCAGTAGCGTCCTTGATGTCATCAACAAGGTCGTTAACTTCCTTCATTGAGAGTTTGAGATTGTGCTTGTCGCAGAAATCTTTCACTGTATCCGCAATCTTTTCGCGTGTATCCTTACCCTTTTCTGGTGCCAAGATAATACCAAGAGCTGCACCTGCAATAGCGCCACCGAGGAATGCGCCAACATAACCTAATGCTTTCATAGTTTTATTGAATTTAAAAGTTTTATTTGTGGCAAAAGTACGATATTTTTTATTTGTGCCAAATGTTTTTGCATATTTTTTTATTAAAAAATGTCAAAAAAGGGCTATTTAACATTTTTTATTGGCAATTCTTATTGTTATTTTCCGAAAAATCAGTAATTTTGCAACCGCTGAATAATATAAATGATAATATAATCAATCAAAATAATATGAAAAAGAGTTTAATCATGTTCGCAGCAATGGCTGTTGCTGTATCTTTTACAAGCTGTAAGTCATCTGAAAGTGCCTATAAGAAGGCTTATGAAAAAGCTAAGGCTGCCGAAGAAAAGGCTGGCTATGTAACTGAAACAACATCTACTATCGAGGAAACTACAACTTATGTTCCTACAGTAGAAAAGCAGAACAGTTACACAGAGACACCTGTTCAGACATACCAGAGCACAGAATCAGTTCCTACACGTCAGGAAAGCTACTCAATGATTGACGGCGAAGGTCTCAAGGCATACAGCATTGTTGTAGGTTCATTTGGTGTTAAAGCAAATGCAGAGCGTCTCCAGAGCTCTCTCCGCGGACAGGGCTACAATGCTCAGATCGTTCGCACAGCTAACAATCTCTACCGCGTTGTTGCAGCTTCTTCTGACTCTATGAGCGACATCGTTTCTGACAAGAACCGCCTCAAGAGCAGCTATGCTGACGCTTGGATTCTCCGCAAATAATTAAATGCGCATTTTAGCAGTCGATTTCGGACGAAAACGCACAGGAATTGCAGTCACTGATCCATTGCAGATTATTGCTAATGGATTGGTGACTGTACCAACTCATACTCTTCTCTCCTTTCTTGAGGATTATATCCAGAAAGAACAGGTAGAGAAGA
>JAKSLJ010000004.1 GCA_024401275.1 Bacteroidaceae bacterium
AGCAACAGACTCATAATCTGGAGGTCCTAGGTTCAAGCCCTAGATGGCCCACCGAAAATCCTTGTAAGTTAAGCACTTATGAGGATTTTTTGTTTTCCCAGGATAAGTGTTCGTTGGTGGAATTAGATAAAAATCATCAGAAACACAAAAAAGAGTCCGACAAAAGAATATTGCCAAACTCTGTTGAATGATGAAAAATAATGTTGTTTATAGTTGTTGTTAAAAATGAATGTTTCTGTTAAAAACGGTAGCCGAGAGAGAGCTGCACTGTGCTGTTGCGTGCACTGAGATTCTTATCCTTGAATACGCTTATCACACCCAAGTTGGCACGAGCGTCGAGAACAATGTTCTTGAATTCATAAGAAATGCCGACAGGAACTGAGACATCGAAAGACTTTACGGTTGCGTCTCCGCCGACCAATTTGCTCATTGTATCCAGATCAACGCTTACTCCGTTTGCGGTTGCCTTGTCGTTAACCTTGAAGCCTGCCTGAACACCAGCTTTGAGAGCAAGACCTTTTGCCACATAGCCGTTCAGCATGACAGGAACATTCACATAGTCGATGCCGAGAGTTGTGTCCTTGACCTTGCAGCCTTGCTGTGAGTACATTGCGCCAATAGAGATACCGATGTTATCGTTGCACATATAGAGAGCTTCGGCTCCGACATTGATGCCCACCTTACTGTCCAAAGTCTGGTTGTTGTCGCCCTGGAGGTTTGTGAAGTTCACACCCACCATTGGAGTTACTGTGATACTACCTGCTGCAGGAGTCTGAGCGTTAACACTAGTTGCTGAGAAGAGGAATGCAATTGCGATTGCGAGATTGTTTACGAACTTTTTCATAATTTTAAGTTTTTGTTTTTAGGGAACCCTGTCGAAAACGACAGGGAACCGTGGTTTGTTAATGTTTTGAGTTTTAATTTTAATTTTTAATCTTTAATTTTTAATGTTAAAGTTTTTAAGTTTTGAGTGTCATTTTGTTTGTTTGACGATGCAAAGGTAGGGAGTTCTGAAAAGGTTTCGCAAACAATTCATGAAATGGTTTCGGACAAATCGTGAACTTCACAAGGTGTACGTTCTTTTCACCGATTGTACGGAAAAATAGACTTAAAAATAGGTTTCCACTCTCTTATGTCGCTTCTGTTTTAATCTATTCAAAAAACAATCTATTTTCTTGCTATTTGAAAGTTTTTTGGTCATTACAGCAAAAAAACATTTCGAAATATCGGGTTTTGGCGATTATTTATGTAAATTTGCACCGCAAAAATCATACATCATAAATCAGAAATCATAAATGAATAGGTTCCTATTGATTTTATTTGCGGTTCAGCTGAATGTGCTGGCGGTTTGCGCTCAGACCGTCATTCACGGAACCGTGCAGTCGAGCGATAACCAGGAGCCGCTTGTGGGTGCAAGTGTGCTGTCGCCGAGCGGTAAGGCGCTGGGCATTACCGACATTGACGGCGCTTTCAATGTGACGATTCCTGCGAAAACAAAGCAGATCACCGTTACCTACACAGGGTACGAGAACAAGACCGTGGACGCCAAGGACGGTGTTCGCATACTGCTTTCGCCTTCTTCGGAACTGCTGGAGGAGGTGATGGTCGTGGCTTTCGGTAAGCAGAAGCGTGAGGCCTTCACGGGTGCTGCATCGGTTGTTAGCAATGAGAAGATCACCGCACAGCAGGTCAACAACCCTCTCGAAGCACTGAACGGACAGGTCAGCGGTGTGCTGATGACTACCGATAACGACATCACAGCCGACCCAACGATTCGTGTTCGTGGTATCAGTTCGCTCAATGCCGGCAACTCTCCGCTGATCATCGTTGACGGCTTGCCATACAACGGCTATTACAGCGACATCAACCCGAACGACATCGAGTCGATGACCGTTCTGAAAGATGCTTCATCCAATGCCCTTTACGGTGCTCGCGGTGCCAATGGCGTTATCCTTATCACCACGAAACAGGCAAAGAAAGGCAATACGAAGGTGAACCTGACAATGCGCGTCGGAAGCAATCAGGACGCTCGTGTTGATTATGATTATATCACTGACCCAGGACAGTACATGGAATCCCACTACGCTGCCCTCTATAATTATTATGTACGCGCGAAGGGACAGAGTGCCTTTGATGCTCATCGCAACGCAAACGCCACATTCGGTAAATCGACAAGCGAAGGCGGTATAGAGTATGTGCCTTTCACAGTTCCTGCAAACCAGTATCTCGTCGGAGAGAACGGCAAGCTCAACCCTAACGCTACGCTTGGCGCAATGGTGAACTACAACGGCAAGGACTATTGGATTCAGCCTGACGACTGGCGCGAGATAGGTCTCAGAAACGGCTTGCGACAGGAATATAACGTGAATATTACAGGCGGTCAGGAGCGACAGTCGTTCATGGCTTCCTTGGGCTATTTCCGCAACGAAGGTCTTACGTACGGCTCTGACCTTGAGCGCTATACGGCACGAATAAAGACGGATTACGATGCCTATTCCTTCCTGAAAGTGGGCGTAAGCAGCAGCTACAGCCATAGCGTTGCCAACACGCAGTATTCCACTTTCGGCATCGTCCATAACATGGCGCCTATCTATCCGCTATACATGAGAGATGCCAACAAGCAGATAATGACTGACAGCCATGGCAATATGTACGACTATGGCGACGGAAGCTTTGCCGGATTGAACCGTCTCATTGACGCCAATGACAACTGCGTGCAAACGGATCTCTTGGACATCAGCCAGAACACAAGCAACGCATTCAACATCCAGGGCTATGCGGACGCAACCTTCCTGAAGGACTTCAAGCTTACCGTAAACGGAAGTGTCTATATCACGGAAAACCGTTTCCACATTGCCACTAACCCTTACTACGGGTGGAACGCCACTACTGGCGGCTATGTGTCTGGTAGCCATTACCGTACGACAGACACCAACTTCCAGCAGCTTCTCAACTACTCGCATCTCTTCGGCAAGCATAATGTTTCGGCAATGCTCGGTCATGAGTACAGCCGCACTACACAGATTGAGGTGGGCGGCAACAAGTCGAACATTGCTATGTATGAGCAGAACACTCATCTTGACGGTGCAATCACGAACGGAACAATCGAAGGCTACGAGACGATGTATAATGTGGAAGGTTTCTTCTTCCGTGGACTTTACGACTACGACAGCCGTTACTTCGCGAATGCTTCCTTCCGTCGCGATGCCTCTTCACGTTTCCATCCTGACCATCGCTGGGGTAACTTCTGGTCGGTCGGTGGCGCATGGATAATCTCTCGCGAGGAATGGTATGGCAAGGACAAGTTTGTCAACCTCCTCAAGCTGAAGACAAGCTACGGCGAACAGGGCAACGACAACATCGGCTCGTTCCGCTATGCCGACTACTATCGCCTTGAAAGTGTCAACGACGAGGTTTCATACATCTTCGACACAAAGGGCAACAAGGAGATTACATGGGAAACTGTAGGTTCGTTCAATATCGGTGCTGAGTTTGAAATTCTGAAAGGTCGCGTGAAGGGCGACTTGGAGTTCTACAATCGCAAGACAAGTGACATGCTCATGTGGTTCAGCGTGCCTTACAACCTTGGCTACAGCGGCTACTACGACAATATCGGTGACATGACAAACCGCGGCTTGGAGTTTGACCTTACAGCACAAATCATCAAGACGAAGAACATCGATTGGTCGCTGAATGCCAACATCACATGGCAGCACAATCGCCTCAGTTACCTCCCTGAAGAGAAGAAGGGCTACACGGCTAAGACTGCCGACGGCGATACATACCACGGCTACCAGAGCTCTTACATCTTCTATGGCGAAGGCCTCCCAATGCGCTCTTGGTATCTTAAGGATTATGCCGGAGTCAACGAGCAAGGACTTTCCACTTGGTACTACACCGACACCGATGGCACTCGCAAGCCGACGACAGACTTCGACAAGGCAAACTACTACCTTTGCGGTTCGGCAATGCCTGATGTCTATGGCGGTTTCGGCACTACGCTCAATGCCTTCGGCTTCGACTTCACGGCAAACTTCATCTATTCTCTTGGCGGAAAGATGATTGACTACGGTTATATGCAGCTCATGACTCCGCCTATGACATCATCTACCGGATACAACTACCACAAGGATATCTTCAACGCATGGTCAGAGACTAACACCAGCAGCAATATTCCTCGTTGGCAGTATGGCGATGAATCGACATCTTACATCTCAAGTCGTTTCCTCACCAGTGGCAGTTATCTCTCGCTCCGTGGCTTGACTCTCGGCTACACTCTGCCAAAGTCGCTCACATCGAAGTGGCACATCAGCAAGCTTCGTCTCTATGTGGCAGCAGACAATGTGCTCTACTGGACAGCACGCGACGGCTTCGACCCTCGTAACTCCACAACCTACAGCTACGCTTCAAGCTATCATCCTATCCGCACAATCTCAGGCGGTTTGCAAATTGATCTTTAGGTTAATCTATTTACAGTGCCTGGAGGGCACTACAGCCTCGTAGAGGCGGAGAGTAACCGGGGGCAACGCCCTCGGAGGTAAAGACCACAACAAAAGGATGTGCCTGGAAGGCACTACCTTATAAGTATGAGGTACTGCCCTCCAGGCAGATGTTCCCTTAGAGCCCTAAAGTCCGAGGGCGTTGCCCCCGGTTACTCAGATACTGGCTTCCAGCCAGTTCATGAATAGTGAAAAATAAATCGTAAATTGATATGATGAAACTAAACAATATATTACATAAAATTCTGCATTCTGCATTCTGCATTCTGCTTTTAACCCTGTGTCTGTCGCTCTCTTCGTGCATTGAGGAAAGCACTCCTACCAGTGGTGTCATCGACAAGCAGCTTGAGGGTGCTTCGCTTCTTGGCATGAGCAACTCCATAGCCGGCTACATGAACACAAACAATACATCAAGCAGCGACTATACTGCCATCGGTTATCCTGGCATCATGCTGTGGCGTGAGGTTATGGCAAACGACTGGGCACCACTCACCACTGACTATGACTACTTCACATACTACGCCAGCGGTCAGTATATCGGCGACTACTACGCTCAGGGCATTATATGGATGTTCTACTATTACCTCATCCAGAAGTGCAACCTGCTCATCGGAATGGAAAATGCTTCCTCACCGGAGAACCGCCAGTACCTTGGCAATGCGCTCGTCTATCGTGCCATGGCATACTTCGACCTTGCGCGTTTCTATGAGTATAAGCACACCGGTATCGAGAGCCTTGATGCAAATGCAGAGAGCATTGGCTGCATGGGACTTACCGTGCCTATCACAACAGAGAAGACCACTGAGGAGCAGTCACGCCACAATCCTCGTGCGCCATATTACGAGATGTATCGAATGATTCTCACTGACCTCCTTCGTGCGGAAGAGATGCTTTCTGGTTTTGAGAAGGCACGCGTGAAGTCAGAGGCTTCGCTTGCCGTTTGTCATGGCATGATGGCTCGTTTCTGGCTTGAACTTGGTAGCCGTTTCGAGAAGAATCCTGACGACCTTTCAGCAGCTCTCTCTCATGAAAACGATGGCGCATTGAGTGGTTACAAGGCATTGAACATCAAGACTGCAAGCGATTGCTTCGCCAATGCCCGCACATTCGCACAGAAGGCTATCAGCGAGAGTGGTTGCCGTCCTCTCACTGCCAACGATTGGTACAACCCAAACAACGGCTTCAATACTGCAAACGACTCTTGGATGTGGGCTATTCTCATGGGTAGCAACGATGCTGCGGTAACGGATTATTCGTGGGACAGCTGGGTTTCATTCACTGCGCCGGAAGCTGACTTCGGTGTTTCTTGCACCCAGTATCGCAACTCGCGCATGATAGATGCGAAGCTCTTTCAAAGCATTCCTTCTACCGACTGGCGCCGCTACACTTGGATTGATCCTGCCGACTTCAACATGACTGGTACTGAGGCTGCCGACAATTTCAAGAAGAAGTATCAGACAGAGCATAATGTGACCTCGCTCACTTACGACGAATGGCATTCTCTTGGCGCATACGTTGGCTTCAAGTTCCATCCGGGACAGGGCAACCGCACGGTGTATAAGACTGGTAATGAGGTGGATGTTCCGCTGATGCGCATCGAGGAAATGTACCTTATCAGCGCCGAGGCAACTGCTCATGTTGACGGTTGGGCGGCTGGTTCACAGGAGATGACAGACTTCGTTTCCGCATATCGCGACAATGCCTACAGCTTCACTGCCACTTCCGAAGCTGATTTCAACGAGGAACTCCTTCGCCAGAAGCGCATTGAGTTCTGGGGTGAAGGCATCACCATGTTCGACTACAAGCGTCTCTCTCACGCTGTTTGCCGTGGATATGCAGGCACAAACCACCCATCTGCTTACCGCCTGAACTCCGTAGAAGGTTGCTGTCCGCCATGGATGACTCTCTACATCACCAGCGGCGAAGCAAATATGAACGACAAACTCATCCTCAATCCAAACCCTTCGGGCGTAATCTCCGCTTGGGAAGAGTAAAAGCCCCCTACCCCCCGAAGGGGGAACTTTTAATAGCTTTTTCGGTATAAAACAGACATATTTTCCCCATGCCTCCAAAACAAATAAAGATTCCCCCTTCGGGGGATAGGGGGCTAAACAATAAATCCGTAATGATGAAAGCAAAAGTAATCATACTTAATACTTATTACTTGTTACTTATTACTTCGCTCTGCCTTGTTGCCTGCTCTTCCAATGACGACAACTGGCAGCCGGGCGAGAAGGTCTCTGACGCTTGCCAGCAAGTGTATTTCGCAAGTTCAAACCAGTCGGCTCCCGACTATATGATCGGCGATGCAGCCGAGATGTCTCTCGTTGTGAAGCGCACAAAGACTAACGGCTCCGTAACCGTACCTATCCGCATCCTTGAAGCGGATTCAGACCTCAGCATTCCTGAAACTGTAACCTTCAAGGACGGTGAGGACGAGGCAACGGTTCTCGTCACTGGCCCTGAGAAGCTTGAGGAAGGTCGCGACTATAAGTTCTCCGTTCAGCTTGACGGTGACAATGTAGATCCTTACGCAAAGCTCGACGGCAGCACTAAGTTCTTCGGCACCATGCGACTCTCAGTGCCTGTGCCTATCTACTGTGCGCTCCTCGTAGGCAGCCAGTACAAGAACTTCTATCATCTCGTCTATCTGCGCGACCATAAGGTGGTGTTCCCTAACTTCTTCAATTCCGGTGTGAAGCTTGAGGTTGGCTACGACGACTCAAACTCAAAGGTCTCTCTCCTCGGCGTTGGTCAGGAGAAGGAGGGTACTGACGATGACGGCAATCCATACACCTACAACACATGGGACGAAACCGTCAGCTCTTATGGCGCAGAACTATTCTCTTACACCTTCGTCGACAACAACCAAACGTATTACAACTACGACAACGCCCCTTACGACCTCTGGTTCTACAACGACTACAGCTACTGGTATCCAACACAGGGCTACATGTACCTCTGCTTCTATTCGTACAACATGGACGGCACAGCAGGCTACTACTACCTCTACATCTATCCGAACGTTGTCTCTGACGACAAAATCTACCCAGAATACCCTCTCTTCACTAATGTCGTAGAGGAATAACGACCCCTCCCGACCTCCCCACAAGGGGAGGGGAAACCCAAAACCGACACAAATACAAAATATAACCTCATCCCCTCTACTGCCGCACAAGGTCCTCCGCCCCCGTTTGGGGGGTAGGGGGCTCTGGAGTTAGAGGGGGTCCTAAAAACCAAATAATTATGAAGAAAATCTTTACTCTTTTCATGTTCGCTGTCATCTCTTTGACAGCAAGTGCTTACACTGGCTCAGGTTGCTTCTCTGCATGGTATGACACCTATGGCTACTTCGATCAGGAGTGGTCGAACAACGGCAACGCCTACACATTCTCAAACTTCCTCAACAGCGGCTGTGACCTCGTGGCTACAATCACGGGCGAAGGCGCTCCTGCCGAATATGGCGGCACACAGTACAGCGTAGCTCTCTCTGCTCCTGGCACAGCTTCTTACGAGAATGGCGGCTACTTCTATTTCTGCGATGCAAACGGCTATTTCGCAGGACTCTACCCTGATCCTACAAAAGACTATCTCGTGATGTGCGCTTATCCTGCATACAGCTACATCGTTAAGGATGACCCAACTTACGGCTCTTACCTCTGCGTCGGCGCATATTGGGACACAGCCTACAGCGCATGGGATTACATCTACATCTATTTCACAGGTGCAGACGATCCAGAAAGTATTAATGGCGCTTCCATTTCACAGAAGTCAGCAACAGGCAAGTTCCTCAGCAACGGCCGCGTAGTTGTTCGTCGTGGCAACAGCCTCTTCGACACAGCCGGCAAGCAAATAAATTGATAATTGACAATTGATAATGGATAATTGGGCTGCAAAACAAATAATTATCAATTTTCCATTATCCATTATCAATTTTATTCAATGAAGAACTATTCCCTTATTATTATCGGAAGTGCTATCTTGGCTTGCGCCTACGCTTGCTTCATAGCACCATATAAGATCGTGCCCGGTGGCGTTTACGGTATTTCCATAGTACTGCATCACGTCACCAAGGGCACGTTCGACATTTTTCCTGACGGTTTGCCTATCGGTACCACGTCGTTGCTGTTCAACATCCCGTTCGTCGTGCTTGCCACAAAGTATCTTGGACTTGATTCGGGCGGCAAGACAGTAACGGCTTTCGTGCTCATCTCCTTGTTTACCGATCTCTTTACCTATCTTTGTGGCGGCGAAGCGTTGGTGAAGGACGACATTCTGCTCAGCTGCTTCTATGGTGGAGCAATGATGGGCGTCGGAGTGGCAATGATATTCAATGGCAATGGCACTTGCGCAGGTACGGATGTCGTGGCAAGACTTATTGCGAGATACACACATTCCAAGGTAAATGCCATGATAATGATTGTCGATTCTACGATTGTCATCTTCGGTCTTCTGGCATTCCGCGACCTCACCATCCCGCTCTATTCGTGGCTCGTGATATTCATCTTCAGCTACACCGTAGGCATTCTTTACAAGGGAGAGCAGTTCAAGTCGGTCTTCATCGTCACGAACAAGCCGGAGGAAGTGCGACAGATTCTTATCAGCGAAGAACTCAAGATCGGCGGCAACTACCTCAACGCACAAGGTCTCACCAAACTTGACGACAAAAAGATAGTCTTCGCCATGGTCAGGAGAAAGAAGATAACAAAGCTTCGCAAGCAGGTGGAAGCCGTTGACGAGAATGTATTCTTCATCGTCATGGATCTCACGCAAGAAAGTTATTATTATTCCACAAGAGGTTGGTAAAAAAAATGGAAGATTACTTTTTATTGCTTACGCAAGAAATCTTAACTTCGTAGAAATCTAAAGGCTAACGCCAGAAATATTTTCTCCAAAGATTTCCACAATTAGATTTCTAGCCGATAGGCTATAAAATAAACTTCTACTAAATTGTTAAGCGAATGCTGAATTGTAAATTGTAAATTGTAACTCCGTAAATCTGTAAATGAAACAGTTCCTTTCCATATTGCTCCTGTGCAACATGTCGCTCGCGGCATTTGCCGTTGATTTCAACCAGTGGTTCCTGAACAAGACTATGCGTTTTGACTATTACCACGCTGGCTCTGCCACTACCGAGACAATCTACTTCGACGAGATCATCGAAGAGCCGCACTTTGCCGGTTCGAAGACTTCCCTCATTGACAATTTCGGCTATGGCGCCTATCGCTTCAGCATCTCCGACAAGGCTTCGGGTACGTTGCTCTATCAGCGTGGCTACTGCACATTGATGCAGGAATGGATGACCACACCGGAGGCAAAGACCATGAGTCGCGCGATGCCAGAGAGCATCACTTTCCCCTACCCTCGCAAGGCTGTCACGCTGACCATTGAGGTGCGCGACAAGAAGAACGCGTTCCATAAGCTCTACTCGCAAGACATCGATCCTGAGAGCTATTTCATCCGCAAGTTCACGCCAACGCTTGAGACCATGGACATCGCTTACCAAGGCAATGCGGAGAAGGCAGTCGATGTTGTCCTCATTCCGGAAGGTTATACCGAGGCAGACAAGGCGGAGTTCATGAAGGACTGCAACAAGTTCGCGGAGTCTCTCTTCTCTTACGCCCCTTACGGCGACAACAAGCACCGCTTCAACATCCGTGCCGTGTGGGCTCCTTCGCAGGATTCTGGCGTAAGCATTCCGGGCGAAAACATCTGGAAGAACACGGCTTGCAAGGCAATGTACTACACATTCGATTCGGAGCGTTACCAGATGACCGACGATATGCAGAACCTTCGCGACATCGCGGCACATGTTCCATACGATTACATCTACATCATCTCGAACTCGCAGAAGTACGGTGGCGGTGCCATCTACAACTGGTATGGCATAAGTGCCGCACATATCTACTCTCGCCCTGAATCCACTCGCAAGACATACGCCCACGAGTTCGGTCATCTGCTTCTTGGTCTTGGCGACGAATATGTCGGCGGCAGCGATACGGAGATGTATGCCCCAGGCACAGAACCATGGGAAGCAAACCTCACGGCTCTTGTCGATGGCAAGTGCAAATGGCAGGACATGATGGACGCAAAGACTCCTATCCCTACGCCACATCCCAAGGGTTACGACAGAGCGAACTCTTACGACATGAAGGATTGGAAACTAGGTGCTTACGAAGGTGGCGGCTATCTCGAGAAAGGCATCTACCGACCAATGCCAAACTGCATGATGAACTGGATGCACACACAAGACCTCTTCTGCCCTGTTTGCGACAAGACCATCCGTGAGTACATCGCATTCTTGACGAAATAACATACGCCAAGCTTTCCCACTTTCGTTCAAAATCATAAAACAAATCTGGCGCAAATCTTCACATTATAATTCATGCAAAGATTTGCGCCAGATTCATTTCTTATTTATGTGAAAGAGAACCGTTCCTAGTCACTTTTTAGTAATTTCTATTAATCTTACATACTTATCAATTCAGAACTGTCTGCGATGCGGCTCTACCGTTAGGAGAAGCGACGGACAATGTTGGTTCCATTTCGTGGAACGGCTTGTTAACAAAAACCAAACATGATGAGGAAGGAAATAATTGGATTCATAGTTGTATAATTTTAATGTTGTTAATAATTCTATTTATTATGATGTGGAACCTTCTTATTAGCACCACATTGTGCGGTTTACGAAGTAGTATGACATAGGATTGAGAGCCTGGTAGTGAGTCATCTGCTTGTTGCCTTCTTCTACTGCTTTAACAACGTTCTTGAGTGATGCGATAAACTTTTTCATAATTTTTGATTTTTTAATGAGTTAATGTTTTGAGTTTTGTTTTTTAATGTTTAATGTTTTTTGTCTAACCCTGCATTATAGCCGCCCCTTATCAAGGGGCTCTAAATGTTTTGTTTGACGATGCAAAGGTATGGGGTTTTGAAAAAGTTTCGCAAACAATTCATGAAATGCTTTCGGACAATTCGTGAACTTCACAGCATGTACGCTCTTTTCATGGTATGTACGGAAAAATCAGCCGAGAATGTTGCAGATGTTGCAGATGTTGCAGATGTTGCAGTAGCTATATTGGGGCGAAACGGAAACAGAAAGACCTTATTATATTATTATACCAACAACAATTACTATATGACATTTATCTAATTACAATTACTATAGTCTATTATTCCAATTATAATTACTATAGTCAATAATTCCAATAACAATTACTATATCGTATTATTCCAACTACAATTACTATATGGCATATATAACTATTATATAATTGTTGTCCCAAAAATGTCGGGCATACCAGATTATGTTGCACAATAGGTACTGCAACAACTGCAACAACTGCAACATTCGCAACATCTGCAACATTCGCAACAATTTTGGCGCCCCCCCCTGTCTCTGACCTCAGAATGCAAAGTGTAAGCATTTCCGGTCTTTTGCTTACATCCTGATTTCGGCAAGTCGCTGAGAATCTCGCATAATGTTTTCGCGGCTATTTGTCCGCAAATACCACATTCTCACAAGGATACCATACTTCTGATAATCAGTGTATTACATCAAGAATAGCATATAACTTATTGAGAAAACCCCGAAACGCAACCCAAAACACAGCCTGTTACGAGGCAAAAGTCCTAGGGAAACGAGTCGTAATCCTTAGGATTTCACATCGTTTCCCTATGCCTTTCAAAAACCACCCCAAAATTAGGCTGAAATTAAAGGCTGAAAGCGCTATTATTGCTCTGTAGCCAATTATCTGAGTCAAAAATCGAACAACACCGAAACTGACATTTTGTAAGCATTTCGCGCTTATTGCTAACAGGTCATGGAGATGCGGTACCTTCACCGCTCCAAATGGCTGAGAAATTCCGGTCAAAGCATGTTTCAGAAAATGTTGCAGATGTTGCAGATGTTGCAGTACCTATAATAGCCACAAAAAAGAGCCGGAGGGCTTCTCCGACTCTGAATGTTATTACGCAAATGGCTGCTTTACTTCTTTACGACAACCATTTTGGTTTCGCCGTTCTTCTTTACAACATAGATGCCCGACTTGGTTGGCACATCAACCTTCACGCCGTTGAGGGTGTAGAACTCCACATCGCCGTACTTGTTGCTTATATCAGACAGCGTTATGGCTGTCGTGCCGTCAAGGAGCAGGGCGAGAGCGTCATCATCGCTTGAATAGCTGTCAAGTTTCAGAAGATAAACAACATCGTCAATATCTGTGCGACCGTCAAGGTTCAAGTCGCCTTCGGCGTATTTCTTTATGGTTTCCTTTAGAGTGGATATCTCGGATTCAAGGGCGGAAATTCTAGCTTTAAGTGCATCTACATCTTCATCGTCAGAATCGTTTCCGTCAATGATATTTATGAATTCTTTCCATACCTCGGCTGAGGCGTAGGCCTCTTTTGTTCCCTTTGGCACATATAATTTACAATCGTCTTTGTTGACTCCATAGAAAGTACCAGAATCATAGGCTGTAGGTGGTGTTATAGCTTGACTATGAATCTCTTTTAGGCCGGAACAACCAGCGAACGCATAGCCTCTAATGCTCGTGACGGAATTAGGGATGGTGACAGAGGTTAGGCCGGTACAATCTAAGAACGCCATGTATCCAATGCTCGTGACGGAATTCGGGATGGCGATTGAGGTAAGGCCGGAACACTGAGAGAACGCAGCGTATCCAATGCTCGTGACGGAATTCGGGATGATTGTATTCTGACATCCTGATATCAGTGTGTTGGTACTCGTCTCAATTATTGCATTGCAATTATCTCGACTGTCATAGTTTGGATTTCCTTTTTCTACCATTATAGAGGTAAGGCCGTAACAATAAGAGAACGCCCAGTCTCCAATGCTCTTGACGGAATTCGGGATGGTGATAGAGCTAAGGCCGGAACAATTAGAGAACGCACGTTCTCCAATGCTCGTGACGGAATTCGGGATGGTGATAGAGGTAAGGTCGGAACAATAACTGAACGCATCGGATCCAATGCTCGTGACGGAATTCGGGATGGTGACTGAGGTAAGGCCGGAACAATTAGCGAACGCAGCGTCTCCAATGCTCGTGACGGAATTCGGGATGGTGACAGAGGTAAGGCCGGAACAACCATGGAACGCCTTGTATCTAATGCTCGTGACGGAATTCGGGATGGTGATGGAGGTAAGGCCGGAACACCACTCGAACGCAGCGCCTCCAATGCTCGTGACGGAATTTGGGATGGTGACAGAGGTAAGGCCGGAACAACCATAGAACGCTTCGTATCCAATGCTCGTGACGGAATTTCCTATGGTGACAGAGGTAAGGCCGGAACACCAATAGAACGCCTTTTCTCCAATGCTCGTGACGGAATTCGGAATGGTGACAGAGGTTAGGGCGGAACAATTATAGAACGCATTGACTCCAATGTTCGTGACGCCATCTTCTATTTGTACCTTGATGATCTTACTTCTGTTATTGTCCCAAGGAACGGAAAACGAAAAAGCATAGTTTCCCATCTCCCCGCTACCGGATATCACCAGAGTACCGTCATCGTTAAGGACGAATGTGACATTAGCGCCACAGGAACCTGATTGAATTACGGCATTGGCGGTGATGGTCAATGCCACAAAAGCTAAAAGGGTAAGTATTCTTTTCATAGAATAAACACATGCAGAATGGCTGCCTTATCTGCGGCTAAAGAGAACGAACACACAAACTATACAAAACAAAAAAAGCGTGGAGCCGTACGTTACCCGTCCCACGATTTGAGGCCTTCGCATTGCCCTACTTAATTGAACGAGCAACACCGAAGCCCACGCTTTGCAGTATATGTATGACAGACTTGCGCCAATACCCAATTATGGCTAGCGTAAGTGAGGTCGATATATACCACACCAGTGAGCATCTACGTTGCATGTTCTTGATTAAGTATGAAAGTTGCGAAGTTTCAAATCGTCAAGAAACAAGCGCGTAAACGCCATTCCGAAATGTAAGTGCCCTCCCGAGCCTTTACCCTTCATGGGCTTCGGATATCAAAAGGACGCTGCAAAGGTAAAGGTTTTATTTCAAATAACAAAAAAAAACAAGAAAAAGTGCATTGCAAACTAAATGTTTGCGGGCACGGCAATAAAAAAGCGGCAGAATCTGCCGCCAATAATGTAGAGCTTTTGCCCTTACAGGGCGCTCCAATGCCGCTTAACTATAACCCAGGGTGTCGCTTCGCTTGCCCTGGGCTAGGTGCTCATTGGGCTTTCAGCCCGTTGAATTGTCCTGGGCTAGGAGTTGATTGAGCTTGCAGCCCGTTTTACTTCGATTCTGTTATTTCCCGAAATGATTGAACAGGAAGAGAATGATGCCATCAAAACAGCGTGCTGGCAACACTGTGTGCAAGATTCGCATGGATGCATTTCCGATTCCAAAGGCATAGCGCGCCTTAGGATGGCGAGAGGTTACTGCCTTATAGACATGCTTGGCAGCTTTCTCCGTTGAAGTCATAAGATTGTAAGGATTACGACCGTACATCATCTCGAACACATTTGCCATTCGCCCTGCATTCTCTTCATAGACAGTATCCGTAGAAGCCTTGCGGAGTTGCTTTGCCGCAATCCTTCCCCAGTCGCTATAGACACCACCAGGCTCAACGATGGCAACATCAATGCCGTATCGCTTGACTTCCATTCGTGTAGCATCGCTCAATGCTTCCACCGCGTATTTGCTGGCATTATACCAACCGGCAAAGCAGAAGGTGATATGACCGGCTATAGAAGCGACATTTACGATGCGACCACTCTTCTGAAGGCGCATATGTGGCAGAACAAGTTGCGTCATGCGAGCCAAGCCTATGACATTGACATCCAGTTGGCGCTGTGCATTCTCAAGACTTGTCGTTTCCATTGGTCCCAGTTCACCATAGCCGGCATTGTTGACAAGGACATCAATCCTGCTTTCCTCGTGCATTATGTAATCTACCGCTTCTTTTGCAGAATCATCGGAAGTAACGTCAAGGGCAACGGGCATGACACCGTACTGACGAAGTGTTTCCATCCTTTCCGTACGGCGTGCTGCTCCATAAACCTTGTGCCCTTTCTCTGCAAGCATCCGAGCAGTTTCATAGCCGATGCCACTGCTTGCTCCTGTAATAAGTACTACGAGTTTGTTCATTTTTGTTTATCGCTTTTTGAAGGTTGGTAATAACGTTATGGCTGACGCCCGTTTCTAATTTGCGAGTGCAAAGTTACAACAATATTTGGAAAAGCAATGCCCTATCCTAAAAAATATCGGAAATAACTCTATTTGTTGCGTGCTGACTCAGGTAATCAAGCAGTGGTACATCCAGAAGTTTGGTGGAAAGTGGTTGTAAAATTTACTCTCTTTTAGGTATTGTGGGGCAAAGGGAAAGTCTGTACCTTTGCACTCGCAAATCTGAGACGAACGGCACTTGGTACAATCGCTTTACAAGACGTAAAAATGTATTCCGCGTCTGTCCGAAAGATGATGGCGTCTTTGGCATAGCAGAAGTGTCGTACACCCATGGAGGCAGTTCTTATTTCCTGGGCAATGCTTTACATTGCAAGGAAGGGGTAAGCGCTACGCCTTGGTTCTACACAGAGCAAAACATTACCCCTAATCTCACCTTGCTTACGGGCTATTCGCATGCCTTCACGTCAGCAGCAGAGTGCAAGGATTTCGTCGGCTTGGGCGCCCTTTATGAGTTGGGCAGATGTCAGTTGGGAGCTTTTACGGATTATGCTAATTTTGTGGAGAGATGAGTTTGCCACCGAACTAACTTGCAAGACTTCGGTTTTTCAGTACTTGGATATCCAACCGACAGTTCACCTTATCACTACTGATGGCAGTTTGCAATGTGCTGCAACGCTGCGTTTGGCATTACATATAAACTACCCGAGCAAAAAACAAATACCCACTTATGGGTAAAAACAACAAGGATTGAACATTTTACGATGCCCAATTCTTGCATGTTTGGAGAAAACTCTGTACCTTTGCACTAAAATTCAGGCAATATGAAGAATATAAAAATGTATGAGGCTGACGACAAGATGATCAACCTCATTCGCGATGACCATAGTCTTCTGCACATGCTTGGTGCCTTTGGCATCAAGCTGGGTTTTGGCGACAAGACCGTCCGTGAGGTATGCGAGGAGCAGGAGGTCGATACCTACACATTCATGACCGTAGTCAACTTTGCCATCAATGGTCATCTCAACAGGAAATCCATTGGTAAACTCTCAGTCATCACACTGCTGCGCTATCTGCGTGCAGCACACGCCTTCTTCCTCGACTTCGAACTCCCATTCATACGCAAGGAGCTGAAGGATGCGCTCGACGAAAACGACAATCTCGCGCATCTCATTCTGAAACTTTATGACGGCTATGCTCACTCTTTGCGTTCTCACATGAACTACGAGGAGAAGACGCTCTTCCCCTACGTCGAAAAATTGATTGCTGGCAAGGTTTCTAACGACACTTTTGTCGAAACTTTCTCGAAGCACCATGACCAGACCGACCAACGTCTCACTGAGCTCAAGGACATCATCATCAAGTACTTGCCTTCGGACAATCTGCGCAACAATCAGCTCAGTGCTACACTCTTCGACATCTACAACTCCGAGCGAATGCTCTATCAGCATGTTGAAATTGAGGAGCGTATCTTCCTGCCTGCCATCCGATTGCTTGAACAGCAATGCCGACAGAACGATGTGTCACAGCGTATATCCAATATGATTACAGGAGGCGATGAGACCTCTCAAGAAACACTTTCCGAGCGAGAGAAGGAGATTATCGTCTGTGTTGTTCAGGGAATGTCGAACAAGGAGATTGCAGACCATCTCTTTATCTCCACCAATACGGTCACAACCCATCGTCGCAACATTGCGCGCAAGTTGCAGATTCACTCTCCTGCAGGACTCACAATCTATGCAATCGTAAATAATTTGGTGGATATCTCTACCGTGAAACTGTAGTATATAATTTGAAATAGTATTAAGAATCGGCGATTATCCGCGTTTTTTGCACAAATTTCAACGGTATCTTTCAAAAGTAACCCGAATATTTCCGTTTTAAATAAATAATGTGTAAATTTGCACGCGAATAATCTTAAACACGAAATAACTATGGCAAATCCAGATTTCAAGTACGCTCCAATGTTCCAGCTTGGAGAAGACAAGACTGAGTACTACAAGATTCCAGGTTCTGAAAAGCTTGTCAGCACTTCAGAGTTTGAAGGTCACAAGATGCTGAAGGTTACTCCTGAGGCTCTTACCGTAATGTCTAATACCGCTTTCCGTGACGTTTCTTTCCTCCTTCGCCCAGAGCACAATGAGCAGGTGGCTAAGATCCTCACCGACCCAGAGGCTTCAGAGAACGACAAGTATGTTGCCCTCACTTTCCTCCGCAATGCTGAGGTTGCTGCAAAGGGTAAGCTTCCTCTCTGCCAGGATACAGGTACTGCTATCATCCACGGCGAGAAGGGTCAGCAGGTTTGGACAGGTTTCTGCGACGAAGAGGCTCTCTCTCTCGGCGTTTACAAGACTTATACAGAGGAGAATCTCCGCTACTCTCAGAACGCTCCTCTCAATATGTACGACGAGGTTAACACAAAGTGCAACCTCCCTGCACAAATTGACATCGAGGCTACTGAAGGCGCTGAGTATCACTTCCTTATGGTTACAAAGGGTGGTGGTTCTGCCAACAAGACTTACCTCTATCAGGAGACTAAGGCTCGCATCCAGAACCCAGGCACTCTCGTTCCTTTCCTCGTAGCAAAGATGAAGACTCTCGGTACTGCCGCTTGTCCTCCTTACCACGTAGCATTCGTTATTGGCGGTACTTCTGCTGAGAAGAACCTCCTCACAGTGAAGCTCGCTTCTACTCACTACTACGACAGCCTTCCAACAACAGGCGACGAGACAGGTCGTGCTTTCCGCGATGTAGAACTTGAGAAGCAACTCCTTGAAGAAGCTCACAAGATTGGTCTTGGTGCACAGTTTGGCGGTAAGTATCTCGCTCACGACATCCGCGTAGTACGTCTCCCTCGTCACGGTGCTTCTTGCCCTATCGGTCTTGGCGTATCTTGCTCTGCTGACCGTAACATCAAGGCAAAGATCAACGAAGACGGTATCTGGATTGAGAAGATGGACGATAACCCAACACGCCTCATCCCAGAAGAGCTCCGTCAGGCAGGCGAAGGCGAGGCTGTTAAGATTGACCTCAACCAGCCAATGAGCGAGGTTTGCAAGATTCTCTCTCAGTATCCTGTTTCTACTCGTCTCTCTCTCAACGGTACTATCATCGTAGGTCGTGACATTGCTCACGCTAAGATCAAGGCTCGTCTTGACGCTGGTGAGGAAATGCCAGAATATCTCAAGAACCACCCTATCTACTACGCTGGACCTGCTAAGACTCCAGAGGGCATGCCTTGCGGTTCTATGGGACCTACTACAGCCGGTCGTATGGACCCTTATGTATATGAGTTCCAGGATCATGGCGGTTCTATGATCATGCTTGCTAAGGGTAACCGTTCACAGACAGTTACTGACGCTTGCCGCGACCATAAGGGCTTCTACCTCGGTTCTATCGGTGGTCCTGCTGCCATCCTTGCCCAGAACAACATCAAGAGCATCGAGTGCGTAGAATACCCAGAACTCGGCATGGAGGCTATCTGGAAGATCGAAGTAGAAGACTTCCCTGCATTCATCCTCGTTGACGATAAGGGCAACGACTTCTTCAAGAAGATCGGTCTTTAATTTCCAAGAAACAGTAATTCATCTCTCTAAGAGTTTTTATTTTGGCTCTAAGAAAAAGTTAAGAAACAAAAGAAACTTTTTATTGCACTAAGATTTCTTTCCTTTCTAAGCATTTTCTTAGAGCTAAACAATAAATATTCCTATAGAAAAAACTGAATAAAAATGTTTGAGAATCATCCTAAAGGATTGCTCACTGCTGCACTCAGCAATATGGGCGAGCGCTTCGGCTACTATATCATGAACGCCGTGCTCATCCTTTTCCTTTGTTCAAAATTCGGTCTTAGCGACGGTGCAAGTGGCGGCATTTCGTCTGCTTTTCTTACGCTGATTTATATCCTTAGCCTTGTGGGAGGTATTGTAGCCGACCGCACAAGCAACTATAAAGGAACCATCACTGCCGGTCTTCTCACGATGACTCTCGGTTATGTATTGCTCGCTATTCCTATTACCGCAACAGACACAAACCAGTCTTGGCTCTTGCCATTTACCTGCTTTGCACTGTTCATCATCGCTCTTGGCAATGGTCTTTTCAAAGGCAACCTTCAGGCTATCGTTGGCCAGATGTATGACAACCTCGAAGAAGACGCAGCAAAGAAAGGCGAAGCTGAGCTTAACAAAGTAAAAGGACTTCGTGATAGCGGTTTCCAGATTTTCTATGTATTCATCAATGTTGGTGCCCTCATAGCTCCTTTCGTAGCTCCTTACCTTCGTGGATGGTGGCTAGAACAGAACGGCTACACTTACCACGCAAAACTTCCTGCACTCTGCCACAAGTTCCTCAATGACGCTTCTGCCATGACAACAGAAGAGGTTGAGAACATCAAGTCATGGTGTATTGAAGTTACTAATGGCGCCGTAGCAGAGCCAACAGCAGATTTCTGCAACCAGTATCTTGAAGTGTTCAACACTGGTGTACACTACTCATTCTGGGCATCTGTTCTCGCCATGGGCATTTCTTTGGTCATCTTCCTCGTCAATAAGAAGAAGTTCCCTACTCCAGCAAAGAAGGAAGCTGCCGCTTCAACAGAATACACTCAGGAAGAGCGCCAGTCAATGGCAGCAGAAATCCGCCAGCGCATGATGGCACTTTTTGCTGTTCTCGGCATCGCAGTGTTCTTCTGGTTCTCTTTCCACCAGAACGGTCAGTCGCTCTCAATCTATGCTCGCGACTTCGTTGACACTTCATCAATAGCTCCAGAGATTTGGCAGGCAGTGAATCCATTCTTCGTAATCTTCCTGACTCCAGTAATTATGGCTATCTTCTCTTGGCTTTCAAAGCGTGGCATGGAATTCTCTACACCTCGCAAGATTGCCATCGGTATGTTCATTGCAGGTATAGCCTACCTCGTATTGCTCCTTGTTTCCATTGCAAACAACTATCCAGCTGGCGAGATATTCAACGCCCTTTCTGCAGGTGAGCAGAACACAATGAAGGCTGGCGCATGGGTTTTGATGACTGTTTACTTCTTCCTCACTGTAGCCGAACTCTTCATTTCACCACTCGGACTCTCGTTCGTATCAAAGGTAGCTCCTAAGCATCTCCAGGGTCTTTGCCAAGGATTGTGGCTTGGTGCAACTGCAGTCGGCAACGGTCTCATCTGGCTCGGTCCTGTTATGCTAAACGCATGGCCACAGTGGATTTGTTGGACAGTCTTCCTTGCTGTATGCCTTCTCTCTATGGCTATCATGCTGTCAATGGTAAAGTGGCTTGAAAAGGTTTGTTAAACTTCACCCCACACCTATCCGATAATGGAAATAACATTTGCTGAATATAGTATTAGTGCACCTCGCGAAAGCCTGTGCCCTAAGGATAATAAACCTGAATTTGCCTTCATTGGACGTTCCAATGTGGGCAAATCCAGTTTGATAAACATGCTCACGAAGCGCAAGGGACTTGCCAAGACTTCCGCTACTCCCGGCAAGACGCTGATGATAAACCACTTCATTATCAACAAGGAGTGGTACTTGGTTGACCTTCCTGGCTACGGTTTTGCAAAGCGTTCAAAGAGCGTTGTGCAGAAGCTCGAACAAATGATTACCGGCTATCTCTTGCAGCGAGAGCAGCTTGTCAACACCTTCGTGCTCGTTGACATCCGACTTGAGCCGCAGAAGATTGACCTTGAGTTCATCGAATGGCTCGGTCAGAGCGGTGTGCCGTTCTCCATCGTCTTCACCAAAGCCGACAAGTTGACCAAAGGAAAGGCTATGGCAAATGTGGAAGCATACAAGAAAAAACTTCTGGAAACCTGGGAAGAACTGCCACCAATTTTCGTGACAAGTGCCGACAAAAAGACAGGTCGCGAGGAACTTCTTAACTACATTGAGAGCATATTATAGGCTTTTTTGCTTAAAAAGAAGGCTATTCTTTGCTTTATTCTGCGATTTTTTGTAACTTTGCGCCCAATATGGTTAGATTTTTGGCACTCGGAAGTGGCAGCAGCGGCAATGCGTATCTGCTCATGACAAACGACGACAATCTTATGATTGACGCCGGAATTGGCATACGCAAGCTCAAGAAACACTTCGTCGCTAACCATATGAGATTGGAGAGTCTTCAGCGCATTCTTATTACTCACGACCATGCCGACCATGTGAAGAGCGTGGGCTATGTTTCTGCGGAAAACAGCATTCCTGTCTATGCTACGAAGACTGTTCATGAAGGCATCTACAAAAACTATTGCGTAAAGAAGAAGATTGCCTTGGAGAATCAGCATTCCATCGTGAAGGACGAAACCATCCAACTCGGCAGCTTCTCCATCACTCCTTTCCATGTGCCACATGATAGCCTTGACAATGTGGGCTATCGCATAGAGGTTGAAGGCATCGTCTTCAGCATTATTACCGACTGCGGCTATATTACCGACCGCATTGCCGAAGTTATTGGTGAATCAAACTATCTCGTTCTTGAGGCAAACCACGACCGTGAAATGCTTATGAACGGCGTTTATCCAAAGTTCTTGAAAGAGAGAGTCTCAAGCAATACGGGCCATCTGTCCAACGCTCAGTGTGCCGAAGCACTAGTCAATCACGCCACACCAGCCCTTCACCATGTTTGGCTCTGCCACCTCAGCGAAGAAAACAATCATCCTGAACTGGCGCGCAAGACCGTTGAAGCCACTCTGAAAAGCAGCGGTATCATTGCCGGCAAAGACTTTAAGCTTGATGTTCTCAAACGCAAAAGTCCAAGCGAATTCTTTGTGTTGGAATAATTCACTTCTTACTCTAAGAATATTTCATCGCTCAAAGAAATTATTTATTGCTCAAAGAAACTAGATAAGAAAGAAAAGAAACTTACTTAGCGACGAAAATTTCTTTTTTTTCTTTAATTTTCTTCGAGCAAAAATCAAAAGAAATCTTAGAGTAAATTGAGAAACTACTTCCTGTTGAAGTCAGCAGGAATTTCTCCCCATTTCTTTGTATCCCATTTAATAATAGGAACGCGGAACATGTGCGTACGTAGCCAGAACTCTCCTCGCGCCACAAGATCAAGTGCCTGTGCCGTCAGCGGTGTTCTTTCGAGTACAGTCTTCGCCTTTGCGTTTCTAGCCCACGCCATGCCAGAGACAGAGTCACTGTAGATAACCTTGTCCGTAATGCCTTTCTGTTCCATCAGCGCAAGGGCATGAACAATGGCAAGGAACTCACCAATGTTGTTAGTTCCTTGTATAGGTCCGAAACGGAACACCTCATAACCCGTCTGCAAATCAACGCAGCGGTATTCCATAGGACCAGGATTTCCTGAACATGCACCATCAACAGCCCAAGCATTAGCCTGGACCTCCATTGGCAACGGTAACACTGTGTCGTTTCTATAGTCTGGTGGATTCTGCATAATTGTTTTATCTGTTTATTAACAATATGTAGGGCGAGGATTTCCGAGCCGTTTTCAACTTCTTTTATGGCGGCTCAGTAAACTTCGCCCTACAATATCATTTGTTAATTTCAGCGTATAATCCAATTAAATATTCCCCCTTCGGGGGCTAGGGGGCTTTTAGAGTCCGAGAGAAGCCTTGATAGCAGCTACCTTCTCGTCAGCTTCCTTGCAGCAACGCTCGTAGCAGTTAGCACATCCCATCTTGCCCTTGATCTCAAGGTAGAACTTGATCTTAGGCTCAGTACCAGAAGGGCGAACAGAAATCTTTGTGCCGTCCTCGCAGAACCACTGGAGTACATTGCTTGTAGCAGGCATGTCGAGCTTGCCTTCCTGACCGTCAGCAGTCTTGCAAGTGTTGTCAGCATAATCCTTCCAAAGCACAACCTTAGAACCGCCGATTTCTGCAGGTGGGTTGTTGCGGAAGTCAGTCATCATCTGCTTGATTTCGTCAGCACCAGTCTTACCAGGCTTAACAACATTGATTGTAGTCTCCTTAGAGAAGCCGAACTCAAGGTAGATGTCCATGAGGAGGTCGTAGAGAGTCTTGCCCTGATCCTTAGCCCAAGCAGCGATTTCGCAGATGAGACAGATAGAAGCAGGAGCATCCTTGTCGCGTACCTTATCGTATGGAAGGAAGCCGAATGACTCCTCACCACCACCGATGTACTTCTGCTTGCCCTCAGAGATAGCGATCTCACGAGCAATCCACTTGAAACCAGTGAAGCAGTCGCGGAGTTCCACGTTGTTCTTCTTTGCAATCTCAGCGATAACCTCAGTAGTAACGATAGTCTTTACGAGGAAGTCTGATGGGTTGAGAGTGCCGAGAGCAATCTTGTTCTTGATGATGTAGTAGCAGAACATCATGGCTGTCTGGTTACCGTTGATGATAACCCACTCACCCTTAGGATCGCGGCAAACGATAGCGAGACGGTCAGCATCAGGGTCAGTAGCCACAACGAGGTCAGCGTTGAGCTTAGTACCGAGCTTCATACCGAGAGTCATAGCCTCTGCATTCTCTGGGTTTGGAGAAACAACTGTTGGGAAGTTGCCGTCAACAACCATCTGCTCTGGCACTACGTTGATGTTCTGGAAGCCCCAAGAGCGGAGACAGAGAGGAACGATAACGCGACCTGTTCCGTGCATTGCAGAGTAAACAATGTTAAGATCCTTCTGGCGGTTGATAACATCCTGGTCAACCATAGCTTCCTTAACGGCAGTCATGTAGTCGTAGTCCATCTCACCACCGATGATCTTGATGAGGTCAGGGTTAGCCTCGAACTTAACGTCCTCGATAGAAACCTTGTTAACCTCGTCGATGATGCCCTTGTCGTGTGGAGCGAGCACCTGAGCGCCGTCCTCCCAGTAAGCCTTATAGCCATTGTACTCCTTAGGATTGTGAGAAGCTGTTACATTCACACCTGCCTGAGCACCGAGCTGACGGATAGCGAAAGAGATTTCTGGTGTTGGGCGAAGGCTCTCGAAGAGATAAGCCTTGATGCCGTTTGCAGAGAAGATGGCAGCAACTGTCTCAGCGAAGAGACGAGAGTTGTTGCGGCAGTCGTGACCTACAACTACAGAGATGTTCTCGCGACCAGCGAAGTTCTTGTTGATATAGTTGGCAAAGCCCTGAGTAGCCATACCCACGATATACTTGTTCATGCGGTTAGTACCAGCACCCATGATACCGCGAAGACCGCCAGTACCAAACTCGAGGTTCTGATAGAACGCATCGATAAGATCTGTCTTATCCTCATTGTCAAGCATTGCCTTTACTGCTGCCTGAGTTTCTTCATCGAAAAGAGGAGAAAGCCACTTCTGAGCTTCCTGCTCACACTGTTTTACTAATTGAGTGTCCATTGGTTTATAGTATTTTTGTTTTTAATGATTACTATGTTTTTCAGTCTGCAAATATAATGATTTTTCAGGTCACAAGCAAGTAAATCAAGAAATATCATGCGTCAAGAGCAAAAAAAATCCCTTTTGTCTTACTTTTTCGTAAATTATTATTACCTTTGCACCGCTTTATGGCGCATTATTCGCCGCGAAGCTGTTGTTGGTTCCGTAGCTCAGTTGGATTAGAGCAACGCCCTTCTAAGGCGTGGGTCTTGGGTTCGAACCCCAACGGAATCACTCCAAAAAACGAGAAAAGGCAGGTACAAGCGAACTTGTATCTGCCTTTTGTTTTTAGTACTTGAAAGCGCGATATGAATGAGGCTTGAGTGTCATCTTGAAGCTGACATCTGTACTCATATTGCGACGGAACCAAGGATTGTCTGGAATAACAGGAGCTACGGCATTGAGGACCTCACCAGTGAGGAGGTCGGTTATATTCGCCTGAGCCTTGTTCATCATGACTGCAATATCAACTGGAGTGTCGTTGAAGTTCTCGACTACGAGAGTGCGGTTGTCATACATAAAGAGGCTGACCTTGGAAGGAGCATCAAGATAAGCATCAAGATCACGACTAAGAACACGGCGAATCTCCTTCAGAGCAGGCTGAGGATAGTCGTAGAGTTGTCCGAAATCGTCAGGTATTGTGAGAACGTAAATATTGCCCTTGGAATAGAGAGCGCGATGGAGGATAGGATAGCCAGAAACTCCGCCATCAAGAGGACGGCCAGCGCTGACAATCTCCCACGAGTCGTTAGTGTAATATTGTACCTGCGGAATAAGGATGTCGCGACTACTCTTGCCATAACGTCCGAAATCGTTTACCATAGCACGCAGTTCGCCACAACGCAATTCCACAATGTCGTCAAGACGCTCCTGTTCAAGTCGAAGAAGACCAGAAGTTATGACAACATCTCTTCCTGACTGCAATTGCTTGCGGATGGAATTAATGAGCTCAGGATCTCCAGCCGCCTGTGCAGTTAGGAGAAGAACACGCTGGTCGGTTGCGAAATCAGGATGCATGTCCATAGGAAAGCCTATCATACCCAAATAGTTCTGCAAGAAAGCCTCTCCACGAGAATGGAAACGCTTGAACGACTTTATGCCAAGAGGGTTACCCAACTGTGAGGTGAGCTTGTCTGTCTGATGAAGTACAACATCGGCTATGCGAGCCATGGTTGTAGGCTTTACGGTACGACCTTTTGCATCCTTGAACGGAGCCACCATAGCATCGTAGTTCCAGCTTGTATTCTGGTCCTGCCATGGAGCACGATAGTTAGGGCTGAGCTGTACGCCCATGAGCTGATGATAAGCGAAGAGAGCCACCTCGCGAGCCTTTGCAAGTGCAGTAAGATGCAACTGCTCTGCATATCGGTCCATGCTCATCTGCAAACCGCCTTGATCCACCCAACCACCACCGTTGCGACCAGGAGAGAGATTCTCGAAATAACGTATGATGTTGTAGCTGAGGTAGTTCTGTAAGTGCTGAGCACTACCTGGGTCTCGTGTCTCGGTGCCTGTCCAGATGCCATCGAAGATCTGTGGACCTTTCTCGAGATTGAAGCCAAGTCCCTGAAAGTGATCGTACCAGTTAGGATACTTTATGATGACCTTCACCTTAGGGTTGACCTTCTTTGCAGGACCGAGCACAAGATTGCGTCCTGCCTCAGTCATGAGGTCAAGGCGATAGTCTGTCCAAGAGCGGCTGCCCTTTGTGGCGATCTCCACATCGGTCTTTGCACTTGTAAAGAAGAAATCGTCGAGGATGAATTCGTCAAAGTGGCGTGCAGTGTGCTCTGCAATCTCCTGCACCTTCTTGCGGTCCTTAGGATCGGAGTAGGCAAAAGTCTCAAAGTTGTTTGATTCGTTGATGGTGTAAGTGATACCACCGGCAACCTCTATACCTCGCTTCTCGAAGAAACGCTTTGCCTGTTCAAGAGTTTTGTCAGGAACGATTAGCAGGTCGCGGTGAGTCTCGAGATAGATTTTATCTACTGTGAGCTGACTTGAGATAATGCTCCATGTTGAGTCAAGCCAGTGCAGGTCTTTCATCTTCTCAACTTCGTAGGCACGAGTGTAGATGGAAACTTTAAAGCTCTTGTAGTTGCCCGCCATAAGTGTCTGCGTGGCAGAAAAGAATGCGATTGCCGTTGCAATCAACGATAGAAATAAGCGTTTCATTTGGTTAGGTATAATGTAGGATTTTAAGGGTATTCAGCCAATGCCAAGGGAGGCACTGGAAGTTTAGGGATGATAATGGCACTTCTGCACAGAAGCGGAAGTGCCACTATTCATTTTCCGTTTATTTCAATCTAGCCGAAACAGATGTTCGAGTCATACTTAATAAGGAATGCTCGAGCAATGCTCAGCAAATATAGCTTTACTTCTGCATATACTTCTTGCCGTTCTTGATGACAATGCCCTTGTAGTTCTTGTCAACCTGAACACCACGGAGGTCGTAGGCAGGAGCATTGTCGTTGTCGAGGGTAACGCCGTCGATAGCCGTTGGAGCAGTACCTGCCTTGATGACTACCTTGTTGCAGATAGTGCCGGCAGAAAGGTAACCACCCTGACCACTGTCGAATACTGCGCCTACTGGTTCGCTGACGTAGCATTTGGTAAGGAGAATGTTGTCAATCCACTTGAATGCACCGCCAAAAGAGCATTCGGATGTAACATTGGCGTTCTCAATGGTGATTGTATTGTAGTTGTTTCCTTCCTTACCCTGCATACCGTTTACCTTGACTGTACAGTTCTTGACGGTAAGGTTTCCGCCTTCCTGGTATGAACCCACATACGATCCGCTGAGATTGAGGGTACCATTAGAAGAGCTTTGGATAGTGATTCCATTTGTATTGTTATGGTAGAGAGCATAACTTCTTTGAGATACCACATAGCTTGTTCCAACGAGATTGATGTAGAGACGTTGCTTGGTCTGTGCACTGATACCATAACCTTCTGTAGCAATGCTAGCATTGGTAAGAGTAAGAGTATTAGTGCTTGGATCATACTTTATCTTGCCGTCGCCCGTGAGATCAGCATAGTTGGCAGAAGTAAGCTTTGTGCCGCCCACATAGATATCATACTCCTTAACGCCAATCTTCACGTCCTTACCAGCAACAGCATTACCATCAACTGTAATGCCCACACCAGGAGTAAATACTGCATTAGCAGGAGTAATTATTTCAACGCCTATCATCGATAGGGATTTGATGTCATAGATTGAGGCTGAATTACCGTAAGCAGTGACATCTGCGTTCTGAATGGAAGCGACAGTCTTGGAGCCAACGATGCCGTAGCCTTTTGTGCTCGATGCGCGTGCTGTCAATGTGGTATTCTTAACATTAAATTTCTTACCGTTCTTATTCATATAGATACCAGCGTAGTTATAGCCGCTTGTAGTGAGCGACATGCTGCTCGTGCTCTTGTCAGAACCATAGATATTAAGGTCGCCGTAAGCCAGGATACCATGCAGTTCAGAAGAAGAGATGGAGTTGGCTGTGCCAGAAACGTTGAGGTTGAGATCCTTGTATGCGACGATGCCGTAATGGGTGGTAGAGACCTTGGCGTTGTTGAGCTTCAAAGTGTTTGAAGAAGCGTCGTAAGATACTCCCGACATAACGTTGCTTGCATTGTCCTTTGTGACGCGTATGCCACCGACGATGACGCCGTAGCCCTTGCAGATTTCAAGATTGCCGGTAACTATCGATTCGCCATTCTTAAAGTATCCGTAGCTTGTATCGTATGTAGCACCGCTTGGCCTCTCACAATAGCAACCAGTCATCGTGACTTTCTTGAAATCCCTAATGCATCCCCAACTACTTGAATTGCTGACAAGCAGCGAAGCATTATCCACCGTAAGAGTTGATGTGCCAGGCAAATCCATGTAGTTTACAGGCCACGCTCCTTTAACTCCTGCTGCATTAGGACTATTAACAGATACTTGACAATCCTTTATGGTAAGATCTGCTTGGTCAACAGCAATTCCAGGGAAGGTCTTATCCGTATTGGCAGAGAGGGTAGCACCTGATGAACCTGTAATCTTTGTATTCGCATATATATTCAAAGCAGATGTTGGGCTTGTTGGTTTAAAGGAATTTTTTCCTGAAAGGTTGATGGTTATTGGATTGTAAACACTGATGAATCCATAGCTTCCTTCGTAGCTTACGCCTTTGAGATTAAGCGTCTTTGTAGAAGAATTGTATGACACTTTTCCATCTTTAAAGACATCATCCTTATTGTCATTTGTAACATCAACTCCATTTAGGAATATACCATAGCCACGAAAAATCCGTATAAAATCCAACTTTTCACCTTTATGATTACAATAAGTATTGTTCTTCAACGATTCCGATGATGGACCAGAATAATAGCAATCAGTGTATGATACGGACTTGAAGTTACGGATGGCTCCTCTTACCGAAGTAGAATTATCCTTTATTGTAGCAGTAGTATTCGAGAAGCGCAGAGTATGGTCAACTTTGTCATAGCCCTGGAAACCGTCAATACCGCCACCATTACTTGTGACTTTGAGATTAATGTTATGGAAACTGAGGTCAGGACAACGCACATCTATACCAGCTTCACTTGTGGATTCCAGGTCAAAATATGGCGTAGTTTGGCACTTTGTGATGCCTTGACATACACCGTACCAGGAGTATTCGAAGCAATGAACAAAGACCTTGTTGATTTCAAGTAGTTATTTCCCTTGATTATAATCTCAAAGTGGCATGGCTCCTCGCAATCAACCCTAATACCATAATTAGAAGAACTTGAGAATGATACATCCTCGAGATAAAGGTATTTTCCCGCGCCATTTGCGAAATTGTAAAGCTTAGCGGTGCCCTTGGTCATACCGCTAGGCTTGATGCTTGAAGCATTGGTGTCGTCAATGGTTACGTTTCCGAAAGCACCATACTTGCGGTTCTTGATGACGATGTCCTTTCCTGTCAGCCCTTTGCCGCTGTTGTCCGCTACATAGTAGCTACCAGCGTCATTCTTGTAATACGTCATTGGGTTAAGACTACAGCCTGAAAGGCTCACTGTCTTGAAACCGTAGATTGGATAATAAGTGCCTCCTGCCGCGAAAGTAACATTCGCATCTTTTATAGAAAGAGTGAAAGCCGTTGAACTAGTGTCATCTGGCGTATTGAAAGGACGAATGGCAGGACCGCCATTGAGGTTGGAAACTCTCATCGTCAGATTCTGAATATCAAGATCGCAGTTTGCGCGTATCGGCTGGTAGCCAGTTCCAGCTGTAGCGTCTGCACGTGTAATAGTAAGCGAGCTTTGGGATGTGCCGGTGATTGTAGTCGTGCCGCTCAGCGAGACAGTATTCTTATCCTTATTGGTGGATCTGAGATATACAGTACCATTAACATTGATGGTCAAGCCCTCGATTCTAGAATAAATAACCTCATCAGTACTTGACTCAATATTGGATTGGTTCAAAGTGAGTGTTTTTGTACTTGCATTGTACGATGCAGCTTTCGTTCCAAGAATGTCAGACGCATTGCTGCTCGTGACACGTGTGCCCTTAATCCAAAGGTCGTAATTTGTTGCTGCTGACATGACAGTGGTCATGCAGAGCATAGTAAGAAGTGCAAACAGTTTTTTCATAATATTTAGGTTTTATGTTATTTTCGGCTGCAAATATACACATTATTTATAATATAAAGCAAGAAAATGCGAAAAAAATCATGTTTTGACAGAAATTTGCACAAACAAACCAACAAACACTCCTAGTATGTCAAGCCAATCATAATGGCGTGAGTGTAGTTATGATATTTCAGGTTATTGACCTTATATTGGTCGTAATCACCGAGATAACCGATGCACAACGCCTTCTTGCCTATAGGGACTTCCAAAGTGAGTTGCTGACGGAAGGAAGGAGTGGAGAAAATGGTTGTCGGAACACAGTTGCTGTCATAGTTGCCTCGTGAGAATATCTCGTAATAAGACTGCCCGTAATTTGGAGAAAACATCAAGCCCAACAATGGCGTTAATGCCTCATAATGAGCAGAAAAGCGCTTTTGGAACAGACGGAAAACATAGTCGGCATGAACTATAGGTCCGACATTCACTCCAAGCTTTCCTTGGGCAGGATTGTTGCCGTTGCGCATATTATAGAGGAAACCTAAGTTTGCCGTCGCATGACCGCCAGCACGGATGCTCAGATTCTCCACATTGAGAAGGTTCAAATCGTGCTCCAAGGCGTAGCGGAACCTGTACATGCCAGCGAGTTCTGTTGCCGTTTCAGCACGATTCTGAACACTAGAGAGGCTAAGCTCGTTATGGAAGAGATGAGACCACTCCCCACGCGGTGAACGAATGTCAAAGAGCAGTCGCAATTCCTCGCCCGTATATTCCTCTGGCGAGAGATAGGTATCGAGTATATTCGTCGCTCCCACAGCCACGCCGATAGTGTGGTTGAGTTCAGCACGCTCCCCTACCTCACTTTGGGCAAAACAGCGTGAGCAAGCTATGAGCAATATGAAGAGAAGGATTTTTTTCATTCTTTTTCATTTATTTTTTGCAGCACTTCAACGGCTTCACCGACAGACTTCACATTGTAGGCAATCAGGATTTTCTTGCCCCTTGTCTCGTCAAACTTGAAGGAGCGACTATTGTTCATCGCGTACATAACCAGCGTCATGAACACATCCGACTGGAAGAATGGGCTGTCCTCGTTTGCCACGAACTGCATACGCATCTGACCGTTTTTGAGGATAATCTTCTCACTACCAAAATGCTTGCCAAGACGACGCAGCGGAACAACCTTCAGAAGTTCTTCTGCCTCACGAGGAAGCGGACCGAAACGGTCTTCCAATCGCTTGCGGTATGCGTCAAGATCGCTGTCGTTCTTCAGCTGGTCAAGTTCACGATAGAGTATCATTCGCTCAGAAGAGCCTGGCACATAAAGCTCAGGGAAGAACATCTCGTAGTCGCTCTCAATGGCACAATCGTCAACAAAATCGTCGCCTTTTATCGTACCTTTCTCCTTGAGTTCCTCAACAAAGAGGTCAGAAAACTCCTCGTTCTTCAGTTCGTTAACTGCCTGATTTAGAATCTTTTGGTAAGTTTCATAGCCAAGGTCTTCCATAAAACCACTCTGCTCCGCACCAAGGAGGTTTCCTGCGCCACGGATGTCGAGGTCTTGCATAGAAAGATTAAACCCACTGCCGAGGTCAGAGAAGGTCTCAAGAGCCTCAAGTCGGCGACGGGCATCAACATTGAGCACGGCAAGTGGCGGTGCAAAGAGATAGCAGAACGCCTTGCGGTTGCTACGTCCCACACGACCACGCATCTGATGGAGGTCGGAAAGTCCGAAGTGGTGAGCACCGTCAATGAGGATGGTGTTGGCATTGCCCACATCAATTCCGTTCTCGACGATGGTTGTAGAGACAAGCACATCGTAGTCGTAGTTTATGAATCCGAGAACAATCTTCTCCAATTCCTCCGGTTTCATCTGACCATGACCTATCGCCACACGACAGTCCGGAATATACTTTTCAATAAGAATCTTTATCTCGTCGAGTCGGTTTATTCGGTTGCAGACAAAATAAACCTGACCGTTTCGCGACATCTCGTAGTTTATGGCATCGACAATTACATCCTTGTCGAAGACATGAATCTCCGTAGCCACAGGATAGCGGTTTGGTGGTGGAGTCTGGATGATGCTCATATCGCGAGCTCCCATAAGCGAGAACTGCAATGTGCGCGGTATAGGAGTGGCAGACATGGTGAGCGTGTCGATGTTCACCTTGACCTGCTTGAGTTTCTCCTTAACGGAAACGCCAAACTTCTGCTCCTCATCGATGATAAGGAGTCCGAGATCCTTGAACTTGACAGTCTTAGAGATAAGCTTATGAGTACCAATAAGAATGTCAATCTTTCCTTCGGCAAGTTCCTGAAGAATCTCCTTTGTCTGCTTCGTAGTACGAGCGCGAGAGAGATATTCCACCCTTACCGGCATATCCTTCATACGCTTTGAGAAGGACTGGTAATGCTGGTAAGCGAGTACCGTAGTAGGAACGAGAACGGCAGTCTGCTTGCCATCGGTGGCAGCCTTGAAAGCTGCACGCATGGCAACTTCGGTCTTTCCGAAGCCGACATCGCCACAGACAAGTCGGTCCATAGGCTTCGTGCTCTCCATGTCGGCTTTTACATCATTGGTAGCCTTGAGCTGGTCTGGAGTATCTTCATAAAGGAAAGACGCTTCAAGTTCATGCTGCAAATAGCCGTCAGGACTGAAGGCAAAGCCTTTCTTGTGGCGACGTGCTGCATAGAGTTTTATGAGGTCGCGCGCAATATCCTTTATGCGCTTCTTGGTTTTCTCCTTGAGACGGTCCCAAGCACCGGTGCCAAGAGTACTGAGACGAGGCGGCTGTTCGGCATCGCCACGCTTATACTTAGAAATCTTGTAAAGACTATGGATGCTGACATCCACCTTGTCGTTATGCTGATAGACTATGCGGATAACTTCCTTGTAGCTGTCGCCTTGAGGAATGCGGACAAGTCCGGCAAACTTTCCGACGCCGAGATCCACATGGATGACGTAGTCGCCGACTTCCATTTCCTGAAGTTCCTTCATGGTCAGCGCCACCTTACCGCGATGAGCTGTATCGGACTTGAGGCTGTACTTATGGAAACGGTCGAAAATCTGATGGTCGGTAAGCAGACAGAGCTTGGCTGTATTGTCAATAAAGCCGGCGTGGATGGTCTTGTCTATCGGAAGGAAGAGCGAGCTATTGCCTGATGAAGCGGCTTCTTCTGAAACTGTACCGGCAAAACTATCCATAATCTCCTTCAGACGCTCCTGCTGCTTCGCACTGTCGGCAAGGACATATACTTTATAGCCGGCATCCTTGTACTTGCATATTTCGGAATAAAGGAGGTCGAAGTTCTTATGGAAGATTGGCTGTGGAGTGAAATTAGCCTTGAGAGTCTTTGTTTTCTTAGGAGCAGATGCCGTGCTTCCAAACTCGACGAGACGGTGCTCACGGGCAAGGTTCTTGAATACAGATGGCTGCGTGAGAGTCTGATTAGCAGAGAGTTCCTTGAGGATTTCGTCTCGCTGGACCTCTGTCGCAGTCTCAAGCCTTTCGTTTACAGCCTTATCGGCAAAGCCTTCATTATATATATGTTCTATCGTATCACAAACATACTGGAAACTCTTCGCTACAATGATGGAATTATCCGGAAGAAAACGAAGAAGGTTTATCTTCTCTGCCTGTAGCTCTGATATCTCCGGCACAATCTCTATCTGCTCTACCCTATCCTTAGATAGCTGGCTTTCAACCTCAAACGTACGGAGCGAGTCTATATCATCGCCGAAGAAGTCAACGCGGAAAGGATATTCCGAACTGAAGGAATATACATCGACGATGCTTCCGCGTTCGGCAAACTGTCCTGGTTCATAGACATAATCAACTTCCTTGAAACCCATTTCGCGAAGCTGGCGACAGAGTGAAGGTATCTGTATATTGTCATCCTTACGGAGTACGATAGTTCTCTCATCAAGCTTCTGCTTGGAAACAACCATCTCGGAAAGGGCCTCCGGATATGTTACGATGAGAAGGTTTCCTGCGGTCTCTGTTGCGCTGAGCTTTGCCAAGACCTCTGTACGCAGGATTTCATTGCCGGCATCCTTCTGTCCGTATTTTACCTTTCGCTTATAAGACGAAGGGAAGAAAAGCACCTGCTTTGTGCCGAGCATCTGCGTGAGGTCGTGATAGAAATAGCCTGCCTCGTCGGCATCGTTCATAACGAACAGCGTGCAGCCCGATTCTTCCTGCGCCTGTTTATCGGCTTCAGAGCATGACAAAGAAGCCCAGGCAAGAGCAAGGGCTGACGGCACACTCACACCACTGATGGAAGCATGCTTTACGTCACTATCGGACACGAGTTTTCGCAGCCCCCGAACCATTGGAGACTGCGCATATAATGTTATCAAATCTTTAATTTCCATAACAACAGAGCGGAACAAGTCCGTATATTTTTCAAAGCAACTTGCCGGCTACATACTTTGCCTTGATATTGCGATAATCGGCAAGATATGGCAAGCGCTGAAGGCGTTCGATGAGGGAAAGACTACGCGATGTTTCAAGATCTTCGTCTGACACCACAAGGGCATCAAACTCATAGCCTTCGTCAAACGCACCGACTTTACCGAAGAACGATCCACCGCCACGAGTGGCAAGGTAGAAAGCATTGGCAAACGACAGCGGCTTTACAGTCTGATCCTGTAGTCGCCATCGCAAATCACTTGCCTGAACAGCGTGGGCAATGGCCTTGAACATGCACTCGCTACTACCACCAGCCACATCCGTTGCAAGTCCGACATTAAGTCCCATGTCCAGATATTTGCTAACTGGAGCCACACCAGAGCAAAGGTTAATGTTCGACTCTGGAGAATGGGCTATATAGACGCCATTTTGCTTTATCAGCTGAAGTTCTTCGTCTGAGGAATGAACGCAATGCGCCATGATACATGGAAGAGTCTCTTGCACTTCTGTTTCATGGCTCTTTGGCTTTCCGAAGAGTCCGAAAAGGTCGTAGGCATCGCCGTAAGTCTTTGCTTCGGGCACAAGTTCCTTGACAAAGGCTATTTCCGAAAGATTTTCCGACAGATGGCTTTGGACAGGGAGATTGCTTTTCTCCACAATATGTCCAAGTTCCGTCATCAGTTCGTTTGTGCATGAAGGCACGAAACGCGGCGTGATGATAGGCTTTATGCGCTCGTAGCGTCCTTCCGTATCCTTCAGCCATTGGAGAGTTTCAGCGACAGATTCTTCGGTGCTTTCGCAAAGATAATCAGGCGAATTTCTGTCCATATTGACCTTGCCTACGTATGCCACAAGTCCTGATTGCTCAAGCTTGTCCATCAGCAGAAGGGTTGCCTCGCGATGGATCGTACCAAAGACACAAAGCCTCGTAGTGGCACTTCTCCTGACATGCTCCACAAACACGGAATACGCTTTCTCCGCATACTCCAAGTCCTTGTATTTACTTTCTTCCTTGAAAGTATATGCGTTGAGCCAGTCCATGAGTTCCTTATCCATTCCAAGGGCACGGAACGGAAACTGCGGTGCATGGATATGCAGGTCAGTCATTCCGGGAATGATTAGCTGGTCGCCATAATCGGTAACAGGAACACCGCGATATTCCTCTGGCAAATTCCCGAAAATTCCAGCGCATTTCCCTTCTTCGCAAACCAAATAAGAATGCTCAAGGCAAAGTACCTCCTCAGCATTCTTACTATAGCATATATTTCCTTTAACTGCAAATGTGTTCATAGTATCTCAAAATAATCCTTAAGGAAGATTTGTACGAAAGCTTAATCAAACCATACGAAGCTTAATCGAACCATACGAAAGCTTAATTATCAATCACACGAAAGCCTAATCGTCGATTACATTCTCAATTATCTTATTGAGAATCTTGGCGCCGGCTTCAATCTTTTCGCTTAAGTCTGTATCGCCAAAGATTTGTTCTATTTCACTTCCGGTTTCGGATTCGCTGTCAAAGAATTGCTCTATGAAGTTGGTTTTCTCGATAAAATCACCAACATAGCCGTCAATGCTGTTCTCTATTTCCTGCTTGTCTGCAGTAAAAACTTTACCGAAAGCTCCAACGGAAACTGTCTTGACAACATCTCCTTCAAGCTCTTTTTCCTTATTCTTCTCGGTAAACTTGCTCACCATTTCAGGAACGGTAAAGGTTGTTGTTGAGAAAACAACATAGTCGTGATAATCCAATTGGTTCTGGATTATCGTTTTTGTGAGACTCTCTATGACAGGTTCACTCGCCTTCTCCACCAATTTCTCAACGGATGGAAATTTCTCACCAAGCAGGTTGTTCGTCTGCTTTTGGAATGAAGCACTTACAGCCTTGCTCACATTCGTTGATACAGCCTCTTGATGAGCCTGCTCGTTAGGATTCAAAGCTACAGCGGCTATTCCGACAGCCAGCAAGATACTTACGACAAGAAGAACGACAATAGTCGCCTTGAAGCCTTTTGAATTTGTCTTAGATGTCTCCATATTGTTGTGTTTTTTTAGTATTCTATTTTGTTATAAGGCTGCGATTAAGGAACTCCCACTTAGGCGAGAAGTTCCTTAACGATACCTGAGATAACACGACCATCAGCCTTGCCAGCCAACTGCTTGCTTGCAACGCCCATGACCTTGCCCATCTCCTTGATTGACGAAGCACCTGTCTCAGCGATGATAGCCTTGACAGCTTCCTTTATCTCCTCCTCGCTCATCTGCTTTGGAAGATAGCTTTCAATAACAGCAACCTGCGCAAGTTCTGCATCGGCAAGATCCTGGCGGTTCTGCTGAGTGAAAGTAAGAGCCGACTCCTTGCCCTGCTTAGCAAGCTTGGCAAGAATCTTCAATGCGTCAGCATCTTCAAGTGTATCGTTTGCTCCTGGAGCAGTCTTTGCCTCAAGGAATACCTTCTTGATGTTACGGAGAGTCTCAAGGCGCACCTTGTCGCGTGCCTTCATAGCCTCCTTGATGTCGTTGTTAATCTGATCGAAAAGCATAGTATATTTTATTTAGTTAGTTTTTAGAACTCTGAAGTGAAGTGGAACTTGATGTGCTCAAAATCCTGCTGTGCCATCTGAAGCACATAGCCAGAGTCAGCAAGGAAGACGTCGCGACCGTCCTTGTCCTTTGCCATGTACTGATACTTGCGCTTCTTGAAGGCTTCAAGCTCTGCCGCATCGTCGCTTTCTATCCAGCAAGCCTTGTAGAGATGTACAGGCTCCCAGCGGCACTTTGCGTTGTATTCGTTCTCAAGACGATACTGGATAACCTCAAACTGAAGCTGACCGACAGTACCGATAATCTTGCGGTTATTGAACTGATTTACGAACATCTGCGCAACACCTTCGTCCATAAGCTGGTCGATACCCTTGTTGAGCTGCTTAGCCTTCATAGGGTCGTCGTTCTCAATATACTTGAACATCTCAGGAGAGAACGATGGAAGTCCGCGGAAATGCAGTTTCTCGCCTTCTGTCAGCGTATCGCCAATCTTGAAAGTTCCGTTATCTGGCAAACCGACAATGTCTCCCGGCCATGCCTCGTCGATAGTGCTCTTGCGCTGTGCCATGAACTGTGTGGCAGCAGAGAAACGGAGTTGCTTGCCATGGCGAACATGGAGATATGGCGTGTTGCGCTGGAACTTGCCAGAGCAAACCTTGCAGAATGCGATACAACTGCGGTGGTTAGGGTCGATGTTTGCAGTAATCTTGAAGATAAAGCCAGTGAACTTTGGCTCTTCCGGACTAACCTCGCGTTCCTCAGCTTGTGTAGGTTTTGGCGATGGAGCAATCTCAACGAAGCAGTTGAGAAGTTCCTGAACACCGAAATTGTTCAACGCAGAACCGAAGAAAACCGGTGCAACTTCTGCAGAACGGTAAGTGTCAACCTCAAACTCAGGATAAACGCCATCAACGAGTTCAAGGTCTTCGCGGAGTTTTTCGGCATCCATCTCGCCTACCCTCTCGTCGAGTTCAGCAGAATTGATGTCTATCTCCACCTTCTCTGTAACGCGCTGCTTGTCAGGAGTGAAGAGGTCGAGCTTATTCTCGTAGATATTATAAACGCCCTTGAACTTAGAGCCCTGGTTGATAGGCCAAGAGAGTGGACGAACCTTGATCTCGAGTTCCTGCTCAAGTTCATCAAGAAGGTCAAAAGGATCCTTACCCTCACGGTCCATCTTATTGATGAAGATGATAACCGGAGTATTGCGCATACGGCAGACATTCATGAGTTTTCTTGTCTGCGCCTCCACACCTTTTGCGCCATCGACAACAATAATCGCTGAGTCAACGGCAGTAAGTGTGCGGTAAGTATCCTCGGCGAAGTCCTGGTGACCAGGAGTATCGAGAATGTTCACCTTGTATGTTATGTCCTCACCGGCAGAAGTAGAGAAAGAGGTATAGTCGAACTCCATTACGGAAGTACTAACCGAGATACCACGCTGCTTTTCAATATCCATCCAGTCGGATGTAGCAGTCTTCTTGATCTTATTGCTCTTTACGGCACCGGCAACCTGAATCTGACCACCGAAGAGAAGGAACTTTTCTGTCAATGTGGTCTTACCGGCATCCGGGTGAGAGATAATGGCGAAGGTACGCCTGCGTTCTATTTCTGGATTCATCAAGATATTTACGATTTACGAATTTACAATTTACGAATTTACAATTTACAATTATCTATCGCCTTCTATATATTATCAATTTTCAATTATCAATTATCAATTTTTCATAAAGGTATCTGCCAGCAGACTGAGGAAAACAATGCCGATGCCTATCGGGCAGATAAACCTTATGGCGAAATATACAACGGCAAACACTTTATTGGACACCGTGCCGCCATTGGTAAGTTCGTCGAAAACATCTTCCTTCTTCATGTACCAACCAACGAGGATGCAAGTCATGAAGGCACCTATTGGCATAAGCAACTGACCTGTTATGTAGTCGAAGAAGTCCATAAAGGTCATGCCGAAGATAGTAACTTCGCTCAAGCAGCCAAATGAAAGGGAAGAAAGAACGGCAACGACAAAGCAGAGCGTTGTTACGACTGTTGCCGAAATGCCACGAGACATCTTGAACTCTTCAACAAAGAAGGCTGTTCCTATCTCGTGCATTGATACTGTGGAAGTGAGAGCAGCAAGAACGAGAAGTCCGTAGAACATGATCGGAATCACATAACTTGCTCCTGGCACAAAAGAGAATGCCGACTGGAAAACATTCGGAAGAGTGATGAAGATAAGCGAAGGACCGGCATCTGGCTGCACGCCTACAGAGAATGCAGCTGGGAAAATCATCAATCCTGCAAGAACGGCAATCATTGTATCAACCAAGCCAATCTGCACAGCCGACTTCGTAAGATTCACACTCTTATCGTAGTACGAAGCGTATGTGGCAAGACAAGCAACACCGAGACTCAGCGTAAAGAACGCCTGTCCCAAAGCAGCGAGACATGTTTCGCCATCAATTTTCGAGAAGTCAGGCATGAAAAGGAACTCTATGCCCTTCTCCGCATTCGGTACGCAGAGAGATGCCACAACGATGAGAATCAATACGATAAACAGCAGCGGCATAAGTATCTTGGCGCATCTCTCAATGCCTTTGTTCACGCCACCCCAGATAACGAAGTGCGTGATGAGCATGAAGATTGCGGTCCACAAAAGAGGCTGCCAAGAGTCGGAAGAGAATGTAGCGAAGTAATTCACGATTTCCTCAGAACTTCCCTGAATACCCGTTGTAATGGAAGTAACAAAGTAATGCAAGCACCATCCTGCAACAACGCTGTAGAATCCGAAGATAATCATTCCTCCGAGAACTCCAGCATAGCCAACACCAGCAAGTGGCGTCTTTCCACCAAACTTACGATATGCTCTTGGCGCGTTGGTATGTGCTCGTCGTCCGATGACGAACTCTGCCAACATGCCAGGAATACCAAGCATGAATACGAAAATAACATAGAGCATGATAAAAGCTGCTCCGCCATTTTCTCCTGCCATTGTAGGGAAACGCCAAATATTGCCGAGACCGACAGCAGAACCTGCCGTTGCCAATATGATGCCGATTTTTGAACCGAAATTACTGCGAGCCATTTTTCTTGTTGTTCATTTAACCTTAAAAGGTTCTGCACTGTTTCAAGAGCAGAACCTTTCAATATTCTTTCACTTTAAGGCGGGAATGATATCCAGCCTTAGGAATCAAATCTTATTAATAAGCGGAAACACCGCGCTGAGAACGAACGTGACCTGCGTTGAGGAGACCTTCGTAGTGGCGTGTTGTAAGATGAGTCTCTACCTGCTGGAGAGTATCAATAACCACACCCACGAGGATGAGCAGAGAAGTACCGCCAAAGAACTGAGCGAACTGATCCTGCACATTGAGCAAGCGAGCGAACACTGGCATGATAGCAATGAAAGCAATGAAGAGAGAACCTGGCAATGTCAGACGAGACATAACGCCCTCAATGAAGTCAGCAGTTGGCTTACCTGGCTTAATGCCTGGGATGAAACCATTGTTGCGCTTCATATCCTCTGACATCTGAGTTGGATTCAATGTGATGGCTGTATAGAAATAAGTGAACGCGATGATGAGCGCTGCAAATATTACGTTATAGAGCCAGCTTGTATGATTCATGAGGTTCTGGACTAACCATCCACTCTGATCGCCTGTATAAGATACCAATACGATAGGGATGAACATCAATGCCTGAGCAAAGATGATAGGCATCACGTTAGCAGCGAAGAGCTTGAGAGGGATGTACTGGCGTGCACCACCCATCATTGTCTGACGGCCGTTGCGCTCAACACGCTTAGCGTACTGAACAGGCACACGGCGTACAGCCTGAGTAAGCATGATTGCTGCGCATACTACTGCGTAAAGGATGAGGATTTCAATGATGAACATCACAAGACCACCACCTGTAATCGCTGTGAAGCGAGAAGTGATTTCCTGAACGAAAGCAGGAATGAATCGAGCAACGATACCGATCATGATGATCATTGAAATACCATTACCAATACCCTTGTCGGTAATACGCTCACCCAACCAGAGGATGAACATAGAACCAGCAGCCAGAATGATTGTTGAAGGAATCATGAACATTGTCCAGTCAAGACCAGATGCAAGAGCACCGGCAGACTGCATCTTGAGGTTCATGAGGTAAGAAGGAGCCTGGAAGAGGAGGATGAACACTGTGAGGACACGAGTGTACCACATGATCTTCTTACGTCCGCTCTCACCTTCACGCTGCATCTTCTGGAAGTAAGGTACAGCAACAGCAAGGAGCTGCATAACGATAGACGCTGAGATGTAAGGCATGATACCCAACGCGAAGATTGACGCATTAGAGAACGCACCACCAGAGAACATGTCAAGGAGTGACATCAAACCGGTAGAAGTCTGCTCGCGCATCTCATTGAGTTTTGCTGGGTTGATACCTGGAAGCACCACGAACGATCCGAAACGATAGATAGTTACGAATGCGATTGTGACAAGGATGCGAGTACGCAAATCCTCAATCTTCCAACAGTTCTTCAGTGTCTCGATTAATTTTTTCATTGTAATATTGATTAAGGAGTCAAAAGGAGTTAAAGCCTTTAACTTCTAATTATTTTACAGTTACTGTACCACCGACAGCCTTGATAGCCTCTTCTGCGCTCTTAGAGAAAGCGTTAGCTGTAACGTCAAGCTTAGCCTTGAGTTCGCCATTGCCAAGAATCTTTACGAGAACAGAACCCTTAGCTACGCCAGCAGCCTTGAGATCTTCAAGTGTGATAGCTGTGAGGTTCTTAGCCTCAGCGATAGCCTGAAGTGTAGAGAGGTTAACTGCGAGGTATTCCTTGTGGTTGATGTTCTTGAAGCCGAACTTAGGAACACGGCGCTGGAGTGGCATCTGACCACCTTCGAAACCGATCTTACGCTTGTAACCTGAACGTGCCTTAGCACCCTTGTGACCACGTGTAGAAGTACCACCGAGACCTGAACCAGGACCACGACCGATACGACGACGTGAGTGTGTAGAACCTTCTGCAGGTGTTAATGTATGAAGTTTCATTGTGATTTAGTGTTTTTATAAAAATTACTTAACTACTTCTACGAGGTGGTGAACCTTGAGGATCATACCGCGGATAACTGGAGTATCTTCCTTTTCCACAACCTGAGAAATCTTGCGAAGACCGAGGGCCTGAAGAGTAGCCTTCTGATCTTTTGGAGCACCAATCTTGCTCTTAATCTGCTTAATCTTTATTGTTGCCATATTGAAAAATCTCCTTATTAGCCGTTAAATACTTTGTCCATTGAAACGCCACGAGCCTCAGCGATAGTGCGAGCATCACGGAGCTCAGAGAGAGCTGCGATAGTTGCCTTTACGAGGTTGTGTGGGTTAGAAGAGCCCTTAGACTTAGCGAGGAGGTCTGTTACACCTACGCTCTCAAGTACTGCACGCATCGCACCACCGGCTACGAGTCCTGTACCGGCAGAAGCTGGCTTCATGAATACCTGAGCACCGCCGAAGCGTGCCTCTACGTCGTGAGGGATAGTACCCTTGATAACTGGTACCTTTACGAGATTCTTCTTTGCTGCTTCTACGCCCTTGGCAATAGCTGCTGTTACTTCACCAGCCTTACCAAGACCCCAACCGATGATACCATTTCCATCACCAACTACTACGATAGCAGCGAATGTGAATGTGCGACCACCCTTGGTTACCTTAGTAACACGGTTGATAGCAACGAGATGATCTTTGAGCTCTGCGTCGCTCTTTACAATAACTTTATTTGTTGCCATAGTCGTTTAGAATTTAAGTCCTCCCTTACGTGCTCCATCAGCGAGCTCCTTAACGCGTCCGTGATAGAGGTAACCGTTACGGTCGAATACTACTTGTGAAACACCAGCTGCGATAGCCTTCTCTGCAATCATTTCACCAACCTTTGCAGCCTGCTCCTTCTTTGGCATAGCCTCGAGAGCGATTGAAGCTGCTGCTGCGATAGTCTTACCCTCAACATCGTTGATAACCTGTGCATAGATCTGCTTATTGCTGCGGAAAACGCTCAAACGTGGGCGCTCTGCTGTACCGAATACATTCTTACGAACGCGGTACTTTATCTTGATTCGTCTTTCGATTTTGTTTGTTGTCATAATCTTAAGTCCTTTAATAATAATTAATGTGTAAGATTAGAATTACTTAGCCGAAGCACTCTTACCAGACTTACGACGAATAACTTCGCCCTGGAAGAGGATACCCTTACCCTTGTAAGGCTCTGGCTTACGGAATGAACGAATCTTAGCGCATACGAGACCGAGCAACTGCTTGTCGCAAGACTCGAGGATAACGATAGGGTTCTGGTTACGCTCAGACTTTGTCTCAACCTTGATCTCCTTAGGGAGCTCGATGAAGATTGGGTGAGTATAACCGAGAGTGAATTCAATAAGATTTCCTGTGTTCTGTACACGGTAACCAACACCGACGAGCTCGAGTGTCTTCTTGTAACCTTTAGAAACACCTACAACCATGTTGTTTACGAGAGAACGGTAGAGACCGTGGAAAGCCTGCTTCTGCTTATCGTTTACTGCTGAGTTCTCATCGATTTCGAGAACAACCTGAGCATCTTCGATCTTAACCTTGATAGAAGCATCTACCTTCTGTGAAAGTTCGCCCTTAGGACCCTTTACTGTAACAACACCGTCAGCAGCCTGTGCAACTGTCACACCTGCTGGAATACTAATTGGCAATTTACCTATTCTTGACATAATGTAACCCTCCAATTAATAAACGTAGCAAAGAACCTCACCGCCGATCTTAAGGTCAGCAGCCTCTTTGTTTGTCATTACACCTTTGGATGTAGATAAGATAGCGATACCTAATCCGTTAATAACACGTGGCATGTCCTTGTAACCAGTGTACTTACGAAGACCTGGAGTAGAGACACGCTTCAAACACTTGATAGCGTTTGACTTAGTAGCAGGATTCCACTTAAGAGCAATCTTGATAGAGCCCTGTGGACCATCCTCAACGAACTTGTAGTTCAGGATGTAACCCTTCTCGAAGAGGATCTTTGTGATTTCCTTCTTCAAGTTTGACGCAGGCACCTCAACAACGCGGTGATTTGCCTGGATCGCATTTCTCAGACGAGTGAGAAAATCTGCTATTGGATCTGTCATGTTAAAAATAATTTAATTGATCGGGACTACCCCGACAATGTTAAATAATACACACATGCGTACGATAAGACCTACAATGGAAAGCCTATATACACATTTCGGGCTGCAAAGTTAAGGCTTTTTCGGCTGAATTACACTTTGTTTACTAACATTTCTTAAATTATCTTAATGTATCTCAAACGATTTTGTCTCAAAAGTAATATTTTCGGGACTTTTTAGTTTTTTTAACGTAAAGATTTGTGCAATAAACCAAAAAGTATTAACTTTGCACACTGAAAACCGCATAATAACAATTAACAAAAACAAAAAGCTATGAAAAAAATCCTTTTCACCATCGCATTACTTGCTACAGTTTGCTGCGCTCAGGCACAGAAGTTCGCTCTCATCGACATGGAGTACATCCTTAAACACATAGACGCGTACGAGCGCGCGAATGAGCAGCTCAACCAAGTTACAAAGAAATGGCAGGCAGAGGTCGAGGCACTCAACACTGAGGCACAGACCATGTACAAGAACTACCAGAACGAGGTTGTATTCCTCTCACAGGAGCAGAAGAAGGCTAAGCAGGAAGCCATCATGACTAAGGAGAAGGAAGCTGCCGACCTCAAGAAGAAATACTTTGCTCCGGATGGCGAGCTCTTCAAGAAGCGCACAGCCCTCATGGCACCCATCCAGGAGGAAATCTACACTGCCGTAAAGGACATCTCCGAGCTTCGCGGCTATTCGCTCGTGCTCGACCGTGCCTCTAACTCCGGCATCATCTTCGCCTCTCCAAAGGCTGACATCAGCAACGAGGTCCTCCAGAAGCTCGGCTATTCAGCACAATAATAAATGAATAATAACTAAACTCAATACAAGAAAATGAAAAAACTTTTAATGATTGCGCTTCTCGTAGCGCCAATGACAGTATTTGCACAGAAGTTCGGTCACGTCAACACTCAGGCTATTGTACAGAGCCTCCCAGAGTTCATCAAGGGCAACGGCGAAATCGAGTCTCAGGCTAAGATCTATGAGAACGATCTCCAGACAATGCAGCAGGAAATCCAGAAGCAGGCAGCAGCTTACGACCAGGCAGCAGCTACTATGAGTGCTACACAGAAGGAAGCTAAGGAGAAGGAACTCATGGAACTCCAGCAGAAGCTTCAGCAGACATATCAGGACAACCAGCAGGCTCTCCAGAAGATGCAGCAGGAGAAGCTCCAGCCTATCCTCACTAAGGTGCAGAACGCTATCCAGAACGTAGGCAAGGCAGGCGGCTATGTTTACATCATGGACATCGCAGCAGGCGTTCCTTACATCAGCGAGACTCTCAGCAAGGACGTAACAGCTGAGGTAAAGGCTGAGATCAACAAACTCAAGTAAATTGAATGAGAAAAACAATTCTTTCAATAATAATGGCTCTGCCATTGTGTGCGATGGCACAAGAGGAAACTCCTGCACAAGCAGTTGCAGAGAGTACCGCTGCCGTGCAGACAGAGGCAGAGCCAGCTCTTTCCATAGGAGTATTCTCGTACGACCAATGCTGGAACGCCATGACCGATGTGCAGAAGGTAAAGGAGGAGATAGCCGATCTACGCGAACAGTACACAGCTGAACTCAAGCGCGCAGAGGCTGACTTCAACGCAAAGTACGAGGACTTCCTCGACCAGCAGGCAAAGCTCGCACCTTCCATCCGCAACAAGCGACAGGCTGAGTTGCAGAAGATAATGGAAGACAACCTTGCCTTCAAGGCAAAGGCGCAGCAGACACTCGCCGAGACCGAGGAAGACAGATACGCTCCACTGAGGGAAAAGCTACAGCAGACCATCGCCCATGTAGCCAAGACAAGAGGCTACAACATGGTCTTCAACCGCGACAACAACAATGTTCCGTACATAGACGGCGTGAAGGTTACAGACTTCTCAGAGTCCGTAATGTTCTATCTGAAATAACATCCGCAGAACACACATCCCATGGGTCCGATAGGCTTATTCGATTCCGGTTACGGCGGCTTGACCATACTCCACCAGGTGCGCCACCTCATGCCAAGATACGACTACATGTATCTCGGCGACAACGCCCGTGCCCCTTACGGACCGCGCTCATTTGACATCGTATATCAGTTCACACGCGAAGCCGTGATGAAACTCTTCGACATGGGATGCCAACTGGTCATACTTGCCTGCAACACAGCCTCGGCGAAAGCCTTGCGCACCATACAGCAAGAAGACCTCCCGAAGCTTGGCGACCCTACTAAGCGCGTGCTCGGCATCATCCGACCAACGGCAGAAGCCATCGGAAACCTCACACATTCCGGACATGTAGGCATCTGCGCCACACAGGGAACGATAAACTCACAGAGCTACGAACTGGAAATCCAGAAGCTCTGGCCGGAGATAAAGGTTACCGGCGAACCATGTCCAATGTGGGTGCCACTCGTAGAGAACAACGAGTACGACAGCCCAGGAGCCGATTATTTCGTGAACAAGCGCATCGGCAACCTCATGGCGGCAGACCCGGAGATAGACTCCATCATCCTCGCCTGCACCCACTACCCTCTCCTACTGAACAAGATTCTCAAGTATGTTCCGCGCGGAGTGAAAGTCATACCGCAGGGCGAATTCGTGGCAAACAGCCTTCAGGACTACCTGATGCGCCATCCGGAGCTCGACGCCCTCTGCTCAAAGAACAGCACAACACACTACCTAACAACGGAAAGCCCAGAGAAATTCAAGGATTCCGCACAGCTTTTCCTCCATGAGGAAGTGGAAGTAGAAAAGATCACACTTTAACCGCTCTTATACACCCCAACATCTATGGAGTCCTCCTCTTGTGGGGGGGAAAGTTGGAGGGTGTCATGGTCCCATAGTTCAATGGATAGAATAAGTCTCTCCTAAAGATTAGATCCGGGTTCGATTCCCGGTGGGACTACCAAGTAACAAATCCTAACAACCCATTTTATGGATAGTTAGGATTTATAATATGGATTGGGCATCGTTTTATTTGCAAGTTCCAAATTCGTATCTATTCACAAATCGGGTCGATATGAGTAGTTTTCTCTGACTGCTTTTGCATACTTCTCACCAAAGTGTGCAAAGGATTTTTGTCACGCCGAAAAGGCTTTCCTGACATTTGCGAAGCTAAAAAATTGCACACCATCGTTGCGGTGTGCGTAAATCCTATCCCTATTGTCTTAAAATTCGTTAAAAAAGTTCATTTTTTCCTTAAAGTGTTTTTCGGAAAGTGTAATTTTGCGCCGCAAACCATAAAAACTCAATAAAATGGAAAATACACTTTTGAGGGAACATCCTATTGGTGCCATAGACATCAATACAGAGCGATGCAAGGGATGCGGATTATGTATTTCCGCATGTCCCAAAAACCTTATCTCACTTGTAGAACGAGAGGTAAACAAACACGGTTATCCGTTTGTGACCGTAAACGACGATGCTGTATGTACGGGTTGTGCGTCATGTGGCATAATTTGCCCCGACGGATGCATTACCGTCTATAGAAAGAAGAAAGGAGACGTTGCGTGATGAAGCAGGAAACAGTCCTAATGAAAGGCAACGAGGCTCTCGCCCATGCCGCCATACGCACCGGTGTTGACGGATATTTCGGCTATCCAATCACTCCACAAAGTGAAATTCTGGAAACGCTTGCGGCAGAACGTCCTTGGGAAACAACCGGAATGGTTGTTCTCCAGGCAGAGAGCGAAATAGCAAGCATCAACATGCTCTATGGTGGAGCAGCTGCGGGAAAGAAGGTATTCACTTCATCTTCATCCATCGGTATCGCGCTTATGCAGGAAGGAATATCCTATTGCGCCGGAGCAGAACTGCCTGTCGTGGTGGTTAGCGTGCAGCGAGGAGGTCCCGGTCTGGGCACCATCCAACCATCGCAAGGCGACTATTTCCAAGCGACTCGCGGCGGCGGCAATGGCGACTACAACACTATCGTGCTCGCTCCTTCCAGTGTACAGGAGATGGCAGACTTCGTGGACGATGCCTTCACGCTTGCCTTCAAATACAGAAATCCGGCTATGATACTCAGTGACGGTCTTATCGGTCAGATGATGGAGCCCGTCGTCCTGCCGGCAATGCGTCCTCGCCGCACAGACGAAGAGGTCATCGAACAATGTCCGTGGGCAACAACAGGCAGGAAGTCTTCTCGCAAGCCTAATATCATCACCTCACTAGAACTGAAACCGGAGCAGATGGAGGCTAACAACATTCGCCTTCAGCAGAAGTATGCCATAATCAAGGAACGCGAGGTAAGACATGAGACGAAGATGTGCGAAGATGCAGAAATACTCATCGTGGCATTCGGAAGTGCTGCGCGAATTGCAGAAAGTGCCATAAAGGATCTTCGGGAAAGTGGCGTAAAAGCAGGACTCTTCCGTCCCATTACGGTGTGGCCATTCCCTGAGAAGCAACTCCGTGAGGCTGCAAAGGGAAAGAAACACGTTCTCGTAGTAGAGATAAACGCCGGTCAAATGGTTCAGGATGTTCGCCTGAGTCTTGGAAACAGCATACCTGTTAGCCATTATGGCAGACTCGGAGGCATGGTACCTGAGCCAAAGGAAATAATGGATGTAGTACAGAAAATAATGGAGGACAGCAAGAAATGAGCACTAACATAAAAACAGCGGAGAATATTGTTTACCAGAAGCCACGACTGATGAACGATGTGCCTATGCACTATTGTCCAGGATGCAGCCACGGCGTGGTTCATAAGCTCGTGGCAGAAGTGATTGAAGAGATGGGAATGGCGGAAAAGACTGTCGGCGTATGTCCTGTGGGATGTGCCGTCTTTGCCTGCAACTATCTTGACATTGACTGGCAGGAAGCTGCTCACGGTCGTGCACCAGCAGTGGCAACAGCCGTAAAGCGCCTCTGGCCCGACCGCCTCGTGTTCACTTATCAGGGCGACGGCGACATGGCTAGCATCGGTGCATGCGAGACTATCCACGCTCTGAACCGAGGAGAGAATATCTGCATGATTCTCATCAACAATGCCATCTACGGCATGACTGGCGGTCAGATGGCTCCGACGACTCTTGTCGGTCAGAAGACTTCCACATGTCCTTACGGCAGAGAACCCGAACTTCACGGTTATCCTCTCAACATCACAAAACTTGCCGTAGAACTTGAAGGTACTTGCTACGTCACACGTCAGGCTGTTGACACCGTCGGCGCCATTCGCAAGACAAAGGCGGCACTGCGCAAGGCTTTCGAAAACTCAATGAACAAACGAGGTAGCTCTCTGGTGGAGATTCTCTCAACATGCAATAGCGGTTGGAAACTTTCACCTCAGAAGGCAAACGAATGGATGCGCGAGAATGTCGTACCGCTTTACCCTCTGGGCGACATGAAAGGATAATGGCATTTACCATTTACGATTTACCATTTACAATTAAGAATCATGAAAAAAGAGATATTGATAAGCGGCTTCGGCGGACAGGGTGTCCTATCCATGGGCAAGATCCTGGCGTACGGTGCCTTAATGGAGGACAAACAGGTTACATGGATGCCTGCCTACGGACCGGAGCAGCGTGGCGGCACGGCTAATGTCACGGTCGTAGTGAGCGACGAGCGGATAGCCTCGCCTATTCTTAGTACTTACGATGTTGTGGTAGCTCTCAACCAGCCTTCGATAGACAAGTTTGAAAGCAAGGTAAAAAGCGGCGGTATGCTGATATACGAAAGCGACGGAGTGAGCACAAAGCCGACGCGCACTGATATAGAAACCTACAGCATCAGTGCAATAGACAAGGCTTCGGAAATGAAAAATCCCAAAGTATTCAACATGATTGTGCTTGGTGCTTTGCTCAAAGCATGTCCCGTAATAAGCACCGATGGAGTACAACGCTCCCTTACAAAGTCGCTTCCAGAGCGCTATCATCATCTAATACCGGCAAACATGGCGGCATTGGCTGAAGGACAAAAGCTTATCTAAGGAAGGTAATTACTGGATAAATTTTAGTATCTTTCTCTTTATTGTAACCACAATTCCGTTTCGGGATTGTGGTTTTCATTTTTGGGTATAAGTGTCAAAAAGAGACCTAGAATAGAGTGCAATCGCTATAAGTGTCAAAAAGAGACCTAGAATTTCTCATGCGGCCTTTATCTATAAGGCCTGTGCGCCTTTATAAAGTCTTGACGGTCTCGTCTTTCATGCCAAGTAACAGTAGTTTGAAGTATTCATCATCTCTATATCCATAGGCTTTTCTCTTTAGGACTTTCACCTTGTTGTTCGTACCTTCAAGTATGATATTGGTAACTTTGTACAAAGCATACCAGCTATATTAAGGTTTAGCTCGGCGGCCGAAGGGAAAGCCAATGGCCGGCTACCAATGTTAGATACTTCTAGCGTCATATAATTTTGGTGGTGCAAAGTTACTAATTACTGCAGCACTCTGTCTTCACATGCGGAATGTTGCGGAATGTTGAGATGACATTCCGCAATCGTAAGTCGTTTGTTATCAATGTGTTAGGTGCTATTCTGCGGAATGTGGAATGTTTTGCCGACATTCCGTAACATTCCGCAACATTCCGCCGACATTCCGCACATATTCCGCACATCGGTGAGATGGTTTTGACTTGCAGATTTTTGTATATCTGATTTGACTCATAACTCTATGCTTCCTGACTCATATTCCTAGGAATATGTGTAAGTGTTTTTCGCAGAACCCATAAAATTGCTCGACAACTCTTCACTCTTCATGATTATGTTGCAAGTAATTGATTCTCAAAGATTTAGAACTATGAAGAGTTGCGTGCGACTATTCATGGCTCTTCATAGCTTGTACTGCCCTAGAAAAAGTTGAATGAATTTGTACTATAAGCCTGAGGTTAATTGAATGGATTTCATCTTATCCCTAGGCTCGGTTGAATAAATATCCCTAACCCCTGAAGAATATTGAATGCGGTTCTAAAGCCTGCATTCAATTGAATCCAGTGTTTGCGGTGCAAAGTTAAAATAAAGAAATGACAATAACAATTTTTGTGCGACATTTTTGTGCGACATATTGCAATAATTGTGCGACATCATGAAATGCCATGCAATTTATTTATTTATTCATAATATTGGTTTTCAGTGTATTATAATTATAAGTTATTTTCTTTTATTGTATTTTTGTATTCCCGGCGGGACTACACGAAACAAATCCTAACTGCCCATTATTGTGGATAGTTAGGATTTGTAATAAAGATTGGGAATAGTTTATTTCATCTGGTATTGTATAGCAACATATCAATAAGCTAATAACTAGGAGAACTCACTTTCAATAATTAAGTAAAACTGAAGTAATAGCCTAACAAAGATTTAAAGATCGTTAGGGGTAATTGTAACAGTAAATAGAAGTTCCTTATTATTAGAAAAATAATTAAAACGCATTGCAAATCCGTTGTCTATAGGCATCCTATCACTTGGACTGGCTTTAATCATAGAAATCATATCCTTTTTCATAGATTCTATCTGCTCATCAGTCACTTGTGGATTATTGACATACTGGTAGCTATGAGTCAAAATTCTTGCTTCTTTATCAAGTTCTATATCAAAGTAGAATATCCCACCCATATCAATAGGAAGTTGTTGTTTGACAGTATTGACTTGAGACTGTAGTTGCATAATATAAGTCTCATCACCCTTCGGCTGCACTTTAGCACCATTCTCCTTCGACAGTACGTTAGCATCATTCGCCTTTGGCTGTTCCTGGCAAGAGTACAAACCGACAAATAACACAGACAGGATAACTAGGAAATTTCTCATATTAATGTTATTAGGTTTATGTTGGTTGCAAAGTTAAGAAAAATCCCCTAAAATCAGAAACAAACAGCCACACAACTTTATCTTAAGTCAAAAATAATGACACTAGATTGACCATAATTGGCAAATTTGCCAATTGCTTGAGATATTTGAGTAACTTTGCATTGTTTTTATAACATGTGGCGACAACACACAAAATACGGAACCTTAAATTTTACAGTAAAAATTAACCGTTATGAACACAAAAGTTTCTTGGATTGACCACAAACGAGTTCTAGTAGAAACTCCTAGTGGTGATGACTTTGAAGTTTGTTTTGCAGATGACACCAACTACCAGATTGAAATGCAATCTGTTTTTAAAATCACTCATGACCTAGGGCTTCTCTTTGACAAGTTCTACAAAGGTGACGATTCTGCAATCTTAGGAGAAATCAACAGACAATTGATGTTAGGTTACAGAAGTCCCATTCTTTTCTACCAACGCTTTGAGAAGACAAGGAAAAATGACGAGCGCATTCGGATTGGAAAGCGCATAAAAGAGATTCGTATTGAGAAAGGACTTGATGCGAAGACTCTCGCAACTATTGCAGGAATAGATGCGTCTAATCTTTGTCGAATTGAGGCTGGCAAATATTCAGTAGGTTTTGATATTTTGTCTAAGCTGGCTTACGCTTGTGGTAAGAAAGTGGAATTTATAGATTTAGGAGAAGAAGACCATGAACGAATACTTAACACACGCCTATAATGAGAACAAAGTTCTTGTTCATGTTGATTCCGTTGAGAATGGCAAAGCATGCAATTGTACATGCCCACACTGTAATAACCCTTTGGTTGCGAAGAATGGCGGAAGAAAATACAAACACCATTTTGCTCATTTGAAAGGAATAGAATGTGAAGATGCATATGAGACGACTCTTCATCTATTGGCAAAAAAAGTTCTGACTGAAGAGAAGATGATAATGCTTCCAATTAGTGAAGATGAAAATCAGCTATCTGGGCTTATTCACTTTGTCGATGTTGAACAGGAGAAGAAGTTTGACGGCTCCAACATTCGTCCTGATGTCATAGGTACTATGGTTAATGGCGAAAAGATTCTTATTGAATTCTATGTTTCCCATAGGGTTACTTATAACAAACGTGATTTCATTTTACAGAACAACCTGAAATGCATTGAAGTTAACTTAAACTATGTGGAAATGGAAGAATCTGCTATTCGTTCTTTCCTCATAAATGAAACGACACACCGCGATTGGATAAAGAAATACGAAAAGCGAACAGAAGGAGATGGCTATGGTTCTTACTCTACAAGAAATCCCTTACATAAGAAATCAATAGATTTCTTAAAGAGAAAATTCGATACCGATACCATAAAGATTTTTGTTCGTAATTTGCGAACAGGTGGAAACACTCACAATTTGAAATCATTGGGTTATGATACCTGTGAATTATCTTCAAGTTCTTTCAGAGGAATTAAGCCCGATTTGCTTTTGTATCGTAGTAGTAAAAATGACAAAGGGCATATCGCAATATGCGTGCGAGGACGGCGTAGAAGCTCCGATTTCGAAGTTCCAACAAATTTGAGAATCATTGATATAATTATACGCGATGAGCACGATTATAATACCCTCACAGAGAACGATACTATAAGAGAAGGTTATTCTTATAATACTGTTTTCCATGGTTTTAATCCTTACAAAAATGATAATCAAGGAAAACACGATTACGAAAAAGACAATTCTGAGAATTACGCACAAATAACAGATAATGAGCTATTGAATAGAATTCCATCTGAAGAAGCAATAATCAACGACACTAGAATTATTAGAGAACCTGCTCCCTTCTAAGCCTTATTTGCGTTTATACTCTCAGTATTGAACAGAATGAAACTGACTTACTTACTGACTTACTGACTCAAGGGTTATTTGTGTGGGATAATATGCCAACAAGAGCCATCTTAACCCGAAAAGGGACAACTTCTATATAATTTCCTAACATTTCCCATTCCATTCTTGTTAGTTCCCAAAAAAGTCTTAACTTTGCAGCCATAACTGCAATTAATGATTTTGAACATGCAATAATTACGACAAATCCTCTCAACTCTTTTGATATGATTATATGGCAAAGATTCTAGAAATACGAAATAGCACAGCTGAGTTCCTGACTTTCCTTGCTGAGAACAAGGAAGATGGGGTGCAGGTGGTGTATAAAGACGAAAATATTTGGGCAACTCAGGCTGCTATGGCAGAATTGTTTGACTGCTCAAGTGACAATGTCGGTCTCCACCTGAAGAACATTTATGCAGAAGGAGAATTGCAGGAGTCGGCAACTGCCGAGAAAATCTCGGTAGTTCAACTTGAGGGCACTCGCAAGGTGAGCCGTGAGCCTATGTTCTATAACCTTGATGCCATAATTAGCGTTGGCTATAGGGTTAGTTCCATCCGTGCAACACAGTTCCGCCAATGGTGTACATACATTCTGCGCCAATATGCTATCCGTGGTTATGTGGTAGATAGGAAGCGTATGGAGAATGGTTCGTTCTTGAACGAGGACTACTTTGAGCATCTCTTGGCAGAAATCAGGGAGATTCGCCTCTCTGAACGTCGATTCTATCAGAAACTTACAGACATCTATGCCACGGCCATCGATTATAACAAGGACGCTCCTACCACTCGCTTGTTCTTCAGGAAGGTGCAGAACAAGATGCACTTTGCTGTTCATGGGCATACGGCAGCAGAACTCATCGTGGAACGAGCTGATGCAGAAAAGGAGCACATGGGATTGACTACCTGGGAGAATGCTCCTGATGGCAAGATTGTGAGGACGGATGTGTCCGTTGCCAAAAATTATCTGAAGGGAAATGAACTGGAAAGCCTCGGTCAGTTGGTCAATGGTGTGCTGGAACTCGCGGAGCGTATGGCAAAGCGCCACATCCCTATGACCATGGAGGATTGGGCAAAGCGCATTGACATCATCCTTGAAGCAAGTGGAGATGAGATACTGCATGACACAGGTCGCATCACAGCAGAGTTCGCAAAGGAATATGCAGAGTCGGAGTTTGAGAAATATCGTATAATTCAAGATCGCCTCTTCTCTTCTGATTTTGATAAGCTAAACGGAACTTTGCCAGAATTACCTTTAGAGTAACATGTAACCCCCTCCCCTTATTTTCCTCACAATCTGTATGCGAGTGATTAATACTTACTTACTGACTTACTTACTCAGGGCTTTTTTAGGGCGGGAGTAAGTAAGTCAGTAAGTAAGTAAGTTTTTTATGTCCCGCACAAAATTCTTGCGTACATATATATATTTATATTTTAATTAAGGAATAATGTAATATTTAGGAAAGGGGCACTATCAAATTTTCGTGTACGCATTTTCACTTACTTACTGACTTACTTACTGACTAGCTTACAATTTGTCAGTTTGCCCTTTGTCGAGATTTCCCTCAGATAATTCCTGCCGCCCTTTAATCTTTATTTTTTAATCTTTAATTTTAGGTTATTAGTCTTTAATTACCGGCTTTTTGGCTTTAATTTTTCATTTTTAATCTTTAATTCCAAGCAAAATCGGCTCCCTGCGCAAAACTCCCTACGAAACGATTCGTTTCCCTAGGCCTTTTAATGCGAAACTGCCGCCGTTTTTATGCAAAACTGACCGCCTTTTCCAGCTGTAGGGCGAACTGTAGGGCGAACATTTGTGAGCCGTTTGCGCCGCAAAGCCCACCGCTAAGCAAACAAAAAGGCTGAAAGCCTTAAACACTCTAGCCTAGGGCATCGCCCTAGGTTATTGAATCGTAGCCGGTTGGAACTCGCTGCAACGCAGCAATGACATTATGCCATAGCCCAAACCAATTGTCGCCAGTTCGGGCTAGGCAATCATCTTATTGCCGCGTTGCGGCGAATGTTCCGCCGCTGCAATCATGGTCCTAGGGCGCTGCCCTAGGCTATAATGTCAAACGGCCTTCAGCCGTACTGTTCCGCAAGCCATACTCCCCCCTTGAAGAAGCCATGGGGCTTCTTCTCCAAATCGCCGCATTGGAAACGACGCCTCATGGCGTCGTTAGGAAGCGAACATGAAGCCGCCGCAAAACAAACTTTTCCCCTACCTTTCTTGTTAGTTCAAAAAATAATCGTAACTTTGCACCGTGAACATAATCCAGCTTCTACACAAAGAGCAGAATCGTGGCACACAACGGGCTGCAAGCCCAATGAGCACCTAGCCCAACGGCAGAGCGTTAGCGACGCCTTGGGTAACATTGATCCCAAACAACACTAAAACACCTATGAAAAGAATCTTTGCCCTTTTAGCTTTTGTGGCATTGACCATCACCGCCAATGCATATTCTATTCAGTCAGATTTCTGTGGCGAAAATGTCACCTTCGTCCTTAACGATGACGGTACTTTGGTGATATCCGGTAGTGGGGAGATGTGGTATTATGAAGATTCTTTTTCCGTTCCTTGGTCCAGAAACAGAGAAAAGATCACCAAGGTACAGATAGAAGATGGTGTCACGAATATTGGAAACTATGCGTTCTCAGGTTGTTCCGCCCTAACCTCTGTCACCATCCCGAATTCAGTCAAGAGCATTGGAGAAGAGGCATTCGCTTATTGTTCCGTCCTTACCTCTGTCACCATCCCGAATTCGGTCAAGAGCATTGGAAACAGTCTGTTCTATGATTGTTCCGCCCTAACCTCTGTCATCATAGGAAACTCCGTTACGAGCATTGGAGAACATGCGTTCTATAATTGTTCCGCCCTATCCTCTGTGACTATTGGAAACTCCGTTACGAGCATTGGATACGAGGCGTTCTGTCATTGTTACGGTCTTACCTCTGTCATCATCCCGAATTCTGTCAAGAGCATTGGAGAATATGCGTTCGGTGATTGCCCAGGCCTTACCTCTGTCACCATAGGAAATTCCGTAACGAGCATTGGAGAATATGCGTTCGATTCTTGTACCAGCCTAACCTCTGTCAGCATCCCGAATTCCGTAACAAGCATTGGATACGGGGCGTTCCAAGATTGTAAAGGCCTTACCTCAGTCACCATTTCGAATTCCGTCAAGAGCATTGGAGACTATGCGTTCAATTTTTGTACCGGCCTCAAAGAGATTCATTGTCAAGCTGTAACACCGCCTGCAGCATATACTTCTACTTTTGAAGGTATCAGCAAAAACGATTGTAAACTATATGTGCCTACCGGAACGAAAGGGACTTATGCCTCTGCCAAGGTATGGAAAGAATTCATAAATATCATAGAAGAAGGCACAACAGCCATAACGCTGTCCGAGACAGGCGACAAATACGGCGATGTGGATTTCTACACACTCAACGGCGTAAGGGTTGATGCGCCAAACAAGTCGGGCATCTATGTCGTAAAGAAGAAAGGCGAAACAAAAATGGTTGTCGTGAAGAAGTAAAACAGCCTTTCGTGCAATAACATTCAGAGTCGGAGAATCCCTCCGACTCTTTTTTGTGCTATAATATGTTTGATTGGAAACGACATTGGAAACGACGCCTCATAGCGTCGTTAGGAAGCCGCTAAAGCCATACTCGCCCCTTGAAGAAGCCATGGGGCTTCTTCTCCAAAATCGCCGCATTGGAAACGACGCCTCATGGCGTCGTTAAGCCGCCGCAAAACAAACAACGGGCTGCAAGCCCAATCAGCACCTAGCCCAGGGCAAGCGAAGCGACACCCTGGGTATTAGTTTTAGCGTCATTGGAGCGCCCTGTAAAGGGCAAAAGCTCTACATCGTGACGGAATTTAATGCTTTTGCCTTTGGCTTTCTCCTTCGCGCCTCCGACCTTCGGGTCAGGCTAACCTTTCCGCTTTTATGCAAAATTCCCCAAACTTTTCCCCTTCCATTCTTGTTAGTTCAAAAAAAATCTTAACTTTGCACGCAAATAATTCTAAAAACTATGAAAAGAATCTGCTCTTTATTTATTTTGGCTCTCGTAGCCATCAGTTCATTTGCCCATGATATAGAGATTGATGGGATTTTCTATAATCTCGTCTCAAAGGGCAAACAGGCAATTGTGACCTTCAAGGGAGAAAAATATGACAGTTATTCAAAAGAATATTCCGGTTCTGTCATAATCCCTTCAACCATTGCTGTTGACGGAGTCACATATTCCGTGATCAGCATTGGAGAGAATGCGTTCTTTGTTTGTTCTAGCCTTACCTCTGTCACCATCCCGAATTCCGTCACGAGCATCGGAGGTTGGGCGTTTTGTGATTGTTCCGGCCTTACCTCTGTCACCATACCGAATTCCGTCACGAGCATTGGAGGCTGGGCGTTCTATAATTGTTCCGGCCTTACCTCTATCACCATCCCTAATTCCGTCACGAGCATTGGAGGCGGTGCGTTCGAGGGTTGTTCCGGCCTTACCTCTGTCACCATACCGAATTCCGTCACGAGCATTGGAAACTATGCGTTCTCTGGCTGTTCCGGCCTTACCTCTATAACGGTGGAAAATGGAAATCCGAACTATGACAGTCGAGATAATTGCAATGCCATAATCGAGACGAGTACAAACACATTGAAATCTGGATGCCAGAATACTATCATCCCGAATTCCGTCACGAGCATTGGAGAAATGGCGTTCTTAGATTGTTCCGGCCTTACCTCTGTCACCATCCCTAATTCCGTCAAGAGCATTGGAGACTATGCGTTCAATTTTTGTACCGGCCTCAAAGAGATTCATTGTCAAGCTGTAACACCGCCTGCAGCATATACTTCTACTTTTGAAGGTATCAGCAAAAACGATTGTAAACTATATGTGCCTACCGGAACGAAAGGGACTTATGCCTCTGCCAAGGTATGGAAAGAATTCATAAATATCATAGAAGAAGGCACAACAGCCATAACGCTGTCCGAGACAGGCGACAAATACGGCGATGTGGATTTCTACACACTCAACGGCGTAAGGGTTGATGCGCCAAACAAGTCGGGCATCTATGTCGTAAAGAAGAAAGGCGAAACAAAAATGGTTGTCGTGAAGAAGTAAAACAGCCTTTCGTGCAATAACATTCAGAGTCGGAGAATCCCTCCGACTCTTTTTTGTGCTATAATATGTTTGATTGGAAACGAAATTGGAAACGACGCCCCATAGCGTTGTTAAACCGCCGCAAAACAAACAACGGGCAGAAAAAGGCTGAAAGCCTTAAACACTCTAGCCTAGGGCATCGCCCTAGGTTATTGAATCGTAGCCGGTTGGAACTCGCTGCAACGCAGCAATGACATTATGCCATAGCCCAAACCAATTGTCGCCAGTTCGGGCTAGGCAATCATCTTATTGCCGCGTTGCGGCGAATGTTCCGCCGCTGCAATCATGGTCCTAGGGCGCTGCCCTAGGCTACAATGTCAACGGCCTTCAGCCGTACTGATCCGCAAAGCCATACTCGCCCCTTGAAGAAGCCAGGGGCTTCTTCTCCAAAATCCCCCCTTGAAGAAGCCATGAGGCTTCTTCTCCAAAATCGCCGCATTGGAAACGACGCCTCATAGCGTCGTTAGGAAGCGAACATGAAACCGCCGCAAAACAAACTTCCCCCCTTCCTTTCTTGTTAGTTCAAAAAAAGTCTTAACTTTAACTATCGTTTTAGGTACTCACGCTTGGAAATAAAAAGAAAATTGCCTTTTCTTTTGGTATTTCGCTCGCTTAATCGTAACTTTGCAGCCAAGAAACAATAATCTTAATGACTACAGTTACTATTCAATATGACGAGAGCAACAATGCTATAAAGCAATTGCTGTCTGTTATTCGTTCGCTTGGGGCGAGTGTTTCTCGCTCCAGGAAAAAGGCTGCTGACCCTACGCTCCTCTCCAAGCAGGAGTTCTACGATCAGATTGATTTGGCAAAGCAGCAGGCAAGGGAAGGCAAGGTCGAGTCTTTCTCTTCCACTGACGATATGAGAAAATACTTTGACTCGTTATGACCTACAACATTCAGACAACGGAATTGTTCAAGCAGCACCGCCTCGTTTACGAGATAAACGAGAATGTGGTGACAGTCGTTTTGTTGTCTGCCTTCGGGCATTATGATGACAAATAGGATTTGTAATCTATACAAAACAACTATGAAAAGAATCTTTGGGATATTGCTCTTCTTTGCTCTCTTCGTGGGACAGACGGCCAGGGCGCAGATGGAACCTTTTGGCATTACTCTCACCAAGGCTCAAGCTGGAGATCCTATAGCGCAGTGTAATCTTGGAGCATACTATGAATCAGGCTATGGCATAGAGCAGTCATATATAGAGGCTGCGAAATGGTGGTGCAAGGCTGCTGAACAGGGGGACTCTCTAGCGCAATGTAATCTTGGAGGGTGCTATTACAAAGGTGAGGGCGTAGAGCAGTCATATACGGAGGCTGCAAAATGGTGGCGCAAGGCTGCTGAGCAGGGATTTGCTATGGCGCAATGCAATCTTGGGGACTGTTATTACAAAGGTGAGGGCGTGGAACAGTCATATACAGAGGCTGCGAAATGGTCGCGCAAAGCGGCGGAGCAAGGATATGCACAAGGGCAATTTAATTATGGTGCGTGCTATGCGTATGGATTGGGCGTACCTCAGTCATGGACAGAGGCTGTGAAATGGTATCAACTGGCAGCGGAGCAAGGGAATGTTCAAGCGCAGTGTAATCTAGGTACGTGCTATGCAAAAGGCTGTGGTGTGGCACAGTCATGGACAGAAGCTGCGAAATGGTTTCTTTTAGCTGCGGAGCAGGGAGACGCAGAGGCACAATACAATCTCGGTATCTGCTTTCAATATGGACAAGGCGTGACAAAGTCAACACTCGTAGCCATGCAGTGGTGGCGCAAGGCTGCGGAGCAAGGGTATGCAGATGCGCAGAACAATATGGCAGTATGTCTGTATAATGGCTTTGGCGTAGAAAAGTCCAAAGATGAAGCCATTAAGTGGTGGAAGAAAGCCGCTAAGCAAGGGCATAAAAATGCCATCGGCGCACTAAAAGGATTAGACATTCCCGATTACGATTAGCAATAACCGAAATATGTATATGGACAGCTCATTCCGAGTTGCCTTTTGTATTATTTCCAGCTCATTTCCTCCAATTTCACGTTTGATTGCCTTAAATCAAAATCGCATTTTGCCGACTTTTGTCATTATAAGTATCTGGTTATTATAAATAAAAGACTAATTTCTTCTGTTTCAGAAATTTATTCATAATTATGCAGTGGGTAAAACAAACCATTATCTGTATAAAGGATTTAGGAATATTGGAAGCTAAGAGTGCTGCAGTTCTCACTGACATGAGAGCAAAGCGCTTTCCCACAGCTCACGAAAGTCAGTAAGTAAGTCAGTAAGTAAGTAAAAAAGGTTACCAAGTAAATAACAATCTTTCAATCCTATATAAAAGGCAATCTACGAGAATATACCGCAGATTGCCTTTATATTTATATGAAGGGTTGGCGTAGAAGTAAGTTTTTTTGCTTTTTGTTGCGAAAAGAAAATAAAATCAAAGAAAAATTTATGTCGCCATAATAAGTCAGGGATCGTCCCTTAACTCATTCTCTTAGCAATCCCACGGACTGCCCAAATCCTCGCCGCAGTCATCGCAGTAGTAGCGTCCATCCGAATATGACTGATGTTTATGCGGGCACCTGTTCTGATCCATCAGATGCATTAACATAAACTTATCTTCCAGATTAGAGCTGTTCTTCAAATGATTGCACAAAGGACCGATGGTATTCTTCTTTCCACAGTTTGGGCAATTCTCACAATTTAAAGGCATCAGCTTATTACAGTGCTGACAAACAATTTTATCCATAAATCATAACTTTTATTGGCTGCAAAGTTACATTTTTCCAGATAATTTGCAAATAATAAAAACATATTTTTTCATTTATAATCAAAAATGGTGCGGTGAGGGCACCGCACTTACTCACATACAGGTCGGACAGAATAACCTTCGTTGCGGTTGCCGCCTCCATAATCAACTAAATACATATGAAACTTAAACTTAATATCCCACGCTGCATATGAGATTCCGTTCCCACAGAAGGATGACGACCAATAGCAGCCACAAAAACCAGCAACGCGGAGATCTTTGCCGTCGCGATAGCCAGCAGCAGGAAGGAAAATGGATTTTCCATTAATTTTTGAGGTAACAAGAAAACCATCTACACCGTTTTGGGTTGTCCACTTCCAATCACATCGTTCACGGAGTTCACTCTGTTCTTCTTTTGTCGGCATACGCCATGATGCGCCCCAGTTTACATGAGCAGCATCGTCTGAAGGGTCAAGAATAAGTTTGTTATCTACGATGCCGCTTTCACTGCCACCCACATACTTTGAGAACTTAACCTTTGTTATTGGACCTTCTTTGTATTTACAGTATTTAAGGTTTTCCCAACTGTATTCCTTCTTGGAACGAGTCTCGGCCCAAGCGAAATAGTCACCGTATTCCTCAGGCTTTTTTGCACCAACATTGCATGTAGCCCATTTTACAGAAAGTCCTAAATCTACATATTCGTGTCCTTTTATAGAACCCGTAGATGAACTTGATACACTCTTCTGAGCGTAACAAGAAATAGCAAACGTCATGAATGCTAAAATTAATAAATAGATTTGTTTCATTCGATTTTTTTTTAAAAGATTTACTATAGCGATGTTACCCAATAGTATCCCAAAATTTATCATCATTCAGCCATTCGTCACGCCAACCAGCTGCGGGAAGGAAGCTGGAATGAAAAAATCATTCCGCACTTACTCACATACAGGTCGGATTGAGCCTCCATAGTAAGGCTCCTCCCAATAACTGTCAAACTTACCTTTATGAAATGGTAGTGAGATATTGTTCTGTCATTTGACTCACTTGTTTAACCACGCAAGCCTTTTTATTCCATCTTGATTCCCTTGCTCGGCAGCCTTTTGGTACCATTTCTTGGCTTCCTGAATATTCTTGGATACGCCTAATCCCTTTTCATAGCAATAACCAAGATTAGCCTGAGCTGTTGCAAGTCCTTGTTCTGCCGCCTTACGATACCAGATTACAGCTTCTTTATAATCTTGCTTAACACCATTGCCATTGAAGTAGCAGCTGCCAACATTTCTCTGTGCCTGATCATTTCCCTTCTCTGCTGCTTTACGATACCAATTCAAAGCCTCTATCATATTCTTTTCAACGCCCTGACCAAGTTGATAGCAGACACCTAGAGAGTTCTGAGCATTTGCACGCCCCTGCTCTGCTGCTCTACGATACCATTTCACTGCTTCGTAATAGTCTGTTGCTACACCTTCACCTTTCTCATATCGAGTCGCCAAATGCTCTTGAGAAAAGGTATCGCCACATTCAGCACCTTTGCGTAGCCATTTCACCGCTTCGGCATAATCCTGCTTTACTCCAAGTCCTTTGGCATAGCAATAGCCAATATAACCTTGAGCCTCTGCATTTCCTTGTTCTGCAGCTTTGAGGAACCACTTAGAAGCTTTGTTATAATCTTTTTGTACCCCATTCCCAAAGTAGTAGCAGAGGGCAAGTCTTGCTTGCGCCGCAGCATCTCCTTGCTCTGCTTTTGTTTGATAGTCGCTTACATTCTGTGCAATTGCTGACACAGAACATAATAAAATAATAATAGATAAAAGTAATCTGTTCATAATTCTTAACACTTAATAGTATTGTATAAAATATTTTATAAGTAACTGTTCAAAATAATTTTTATAATCTCAATGACTACGAAATATTTATTTCTGACCACGAAATTTAACTGAAGCTAATTCGCGTAATGCGCGTAATTATTACGAAATAAACATAAATTATTATGGATTAAATTACGCGTATTACGGTAATTTGTTTCAGTTACTTCTATGATTCGTTAGATACGTCATTATAAAAATATTTGTTATATTGTTAGAATTTACACTTAGTACTATCTATATGAATACACCTATTTCTTTTTCACAGGACGGATCTTATTTCCGTAATGCTTTTGAGACATTGCAGTATCGAAAATGTAGTCTGTTTGTTCCCACCCATATATTCTCATATAATGTGCCATTTTCGAGTTTGCAATTGAGGAATCCCAAGCCTCTTTTAGCCAATAATCTCCGTATGGCAAAGTGATAGACTTTCCATTTCGGGTGCTAATTAGACGTATACATTTGTTCTGAAAATCATTCTCTACCGTGGTATATTTTTCCAATTCTTCAGTTTGGGCAACAGAAGGAATACGCCAATTGTCTCCCCATAGTACGTATGCAGCATCATCCTGCGGGTCAAGAGACGTTTTGTTGTCAACAATGCCATTATTGCCATCAGAGCAGTACTTGGTTACTTTGTTATCGCTATCGTAGAATTTGTAATTGTCACGACCATAATAACTCTTTGTGCTTGTCTCACCCCACGCAAAAAGATCACCACCATCTTTTGGAGATGCAGCTCCAATGTTGCATGTCGCCCAAAGGGTACCTGATGGCAAATCTAAATCCACAAACTCGTAAGCATCATCCTGTTGCTTTGAAGCAAGTACTGGACGAACTGTGTTTCCATCTATGTATCTATAGTCGCAGGCAACACCCTTACCATAATCATTACTAAACCACAGCCTGTCAGCCTTGTCTTCTCTCTCATAATTCAATGTATTTGACCAATAGTAACCAATCTCGTTGCCCCACATCAGTTCGCCACAATGCTTGGTACCCGTAGCAGGAAGGAATATGGAATTACCATTTATTTTGCTCGTAACAGTGTAACCATTTACCCCATTAATTGTAGTCCATGTCCACAAACAGTCATTACATAATTCTTCAAATTCGCCTCTTGAAGGCATACGCCATGCTCCTCCCCAATTGACATGGGCAGCATCATCCATAGGCTCTAAAACGGTTTTACCATCTGCACTACCGTATTTCGACTCCTCTGCATTCTTATGATACTTATGGGTGTTAGAGTCGTACCAATCCTTTTCTTCAGTCTCCGCCCAAGCATAATAACCACCAGACTCTTCAGGAGAGTTAGCACCGACATTACATGTAGCCCATTTTACAGACAATCCAAGGTCTACGTATTCGTGTCCATTTTCGCTGCCGCCGACATCTGCGGAGCCTTCTATTTCTCCAGAGTTCACTTCTACAGTATTATCGGAGTATCTAATATTTCCGACTTGGTCCTGAGCAAAGGCACGGACAACATAATCAGTGTTTGACTCTACACCCGTCAACTCTGCAAAGTACGATTCTGAGCCCATATCTGCATAGACAGTCTTAGTATCAGATGTACCTTTCTTCCAATACTCAAATCCACGTTTCTGCTTATCAGTATCTACATAGACAGTCTTACCTATACCATATAGTTTACCACTAAGGTTTGCAGCCGCAGTCATCTCTACCTGCACAGGGTCATCCTGCTCATCATTTCGATTGGTCTCGTTGTTGATAATCAAGAATTTATAGTCTTCAAAATCCCATCTTTGTTCATCGCCAGTAAATCGATCTTTACTTTGCATTTCCCTTTCTGTCATCTTAGCGCTATACAGCTCTACAAATTTAACTCCAGGATAGAACGTTACCTTTCTTTTTATGTCTGTAACATTAACATCATCTGGAACTTTTACTCCGCCATTGAGTCTAAAGAAATAAGAACGATTCTTATAGTAATTTTTATCACCTGTCATGCCGTAATACCATGGTATATCTTCTATTTCTGCCTTCAAGGTGTAATCATCACTATTGCTGAAGTACCAAAAATCTATGTCGCAGGTCTTCTTAGGTTTTGTTATTTGGCAGAGACCTTCATCATTGCCATTGATTTGCATTCTTGTAAATCTTGTTGACATGCCAGATGCCTTGAAATCACCGATAATACGTAATTTTGCATCTGTATTAGGATCTTCAATATAAGGATTGCCTTTTTTATCCTTCTTGTTGCCAGCCTCTTTTATGAAGGTCGACGCATATTTACCAAGATTGAATACGTATTCAAAGAGCACCTCTGCGTACGCCTGACCATAAACATTTGGTGCACTCCAACCTATAATACAATCTTTGCTGCCGCGAAACGAATTCTCCAGATACATAGCATCATTGAGAGTATTGCAAGACGCAAAATATATAAGTTTCCTCGTAGAAGATTTACTTGCTCTAGCCAATAGATCGTTCACATTTACAGGCAAAGCTGCATTATACATAGTAGAGTTTGGAGCTAACCAAAACCATGAAAAGTCCTTGTTTTTTTCAATAAAATTTGTCTCTAATGTACTAATTTGTCTACCATCATTGCTTCCAAGCGAACTGACATAGATGGTCTCGAAATCATTGCTTTCGAAAGTTGCTTGAATTTGCCAAGTTGAGAACCAACGTCCACCACTTCCTTGATCATATACTACTACGTTGTTATCCCCATAGTATTCTTTCAGAGTACTTATTGCCTGATCCACCATCTCATTTTGAGTTGTACGTGCAGGATCACCAGCAAAGAGGTTGAACACTGCAGCTCTCTTGCCATTGCCTCTTACCTTACGCATTGGCTTAGCAAACTCATCCTCCACAGTCTCGTAATCTCCTGTAACTGTACCAGCAGTTCCTCTATCATATTCAAACGGACTCGGATACGAATAAGGATATATGACATGCTCACCATTGGTATATGTTACCTCAGTGGCAGCATCACCGACATTAACTTCGTTCACCGACTCCATCTGCTCGATTTCCTCCTTGTGCTCCGCAATCTGCTCGGCAGCGTTGAAGTTATCGTCGACGCTGTTGTTGACGATGTCAGCAACGCTTTCGCTCTGCTGCTGAGTAGTCTCTTCTGGTATAGGCTCTATCAGATCGCCACCTACAGATACCCTTACCATTCCATCCGGCAAGTTGTCAGAATAGATCTTAACATTATACTCTTCTCTATAATAAGTGAGCTGCGGATCAGCAAAGAAGGTAAACTCTATATCCTTTGTTTCCCCTGCATTGATAACAATATCCTGCTCCGCCACTTCCGTAGAGATCTCACCGCTAAAAATGTCACCGATGCGATAAACAGCAGGGTACTTACCCGTATTGGTTATGGAAATGCTCTTGCGCATCTTGGCACCTCTTTCCACTCTACCGAACTCAAGTTCCGAAGCAGAGAGTTCAAGAGTTGGCTTGTAGTAGCAGATGCTGTCTATCTTGTCAGCTTCGAAAGCCCTGCACGATCCGTTGCGCCAGAAATTCTGCTCCACAACAGTACCATTGCTGGCAACATTGGTAGTTATGCTGTCCACTTCATCTTCGTTGAAATCAACCGTTACTCCATTCTTCAGGAATACGCGGATACGGTTCTTGCCGTCAGAATCGTTTGCGGCATTCACATATTGCATAGCGCATGTCATTGCAAGAATAACGCTTGCAAACAGGGCTGATATTATCGTCTTCTTTTTCATCGTATGCTAATCTTGTAAGTTACACCATTTACCTTTACCAAATACACACCACTAGTCATGCCTGACAATGAAACTGCCGTTGGCTCGTCCTTTCTCACCACCAGTTCCTTCACTACCATACCGTTGGCTGACACGATGCTGACATTCATATCCGTTTCTGAAGGGATGAACGCAATGGACCTGTCAGTCACGCTGAAAGGCTTATCGCTGAAAAGGATGTTCTTGATGGCATCAGGATCGGAAAAGTATGTCATCTTACGGATATCCTCAATATCATACTCGGCAGATATCTTTACGGTTTCCACCTTTACCATGTCGTCCCCCATTGTTACCTGAGGTCTCTCGCTGAGGTTGAACAAGACCTTTGATCCGTCCTTCTGCCACACAACGAGCTGAGGTCCACTGTGTGGGGTATCTTCTGGCTGACCAGGATCATCCGGATCATCAAAATCATCACCAGTTGTAATGATAGTTCCTCCAGCATCTTTGTTTGTGCATACAGCACGTATTGCATATCTGTTGCAACGGCTGTACATGCCGCGTCCTTCGCCCGAAGGATAAACGAGCGACAGGCATTGTGCCCATGTAGGGGTATTTGCCCAGAGGGATGAAGTCCAATAGAAACATTCGTCGTCTGAGGTAAGAGGAAGGAATATGCTGTTATCGTTTGTTTTGCTTTTAACAAGGTATCCCTTTACTCCATTTTGCGTTGTGGCTGTCCACGTACACTTGGTGCGGAGTTCGTCCATCTCCTCAATGGTAGGCATACGCCAGTCAGCACCCTTACGAGCGCGCACCGCATCGTCTTCAGGAGCAAGCACCATGAGGTTGTCCACTTGGCCATAATCTGCCTTTGTATTATACTTTGTGAGTGAAGTCTGTGTACCGTCACAAAGACTATAGTGGCTCCAACCGTCACCGTAATATGGGAGTGTCTCGCCCCACTTGTACAAACCACCAACAGACTCAGGCGCAGAAGCTTCGAGATTGCAGTCGTCCCAATTGACAGAAAGCCCGAGATCCACTCCAGCCCAAAGTTTATTAGCAACGGCAACAATACCAGTACCACTGAGAGATACAGGAATCCCCCAATTGTTGCCTGGGTAGCCGATATTCAAGCTTTGGCTAACTGTATTAAGCTCTGTTGGTTCAAATATTACGGTAACCACTCTTGAAGAGTTTGCAGGAATAACGCCTCCATTCCAATTTGAGGAGAAAGGCGCCATAAGGTCAAAGTGGTTGATGGTTACGTCTTCGTCAGAAACATTAGTGATAGTCAGTGGGAGCAATGTTTTTCTCCAACACTGACAATATTCAAAATCTAGCGTTGACGGTTCAATGACAATAGGTTCTGAGGCAGAAGAAGATACTGCCGTCACATCAGGACTTGCCATGTCCTTTGCATAGACATCTTGATTAGACATACAGCCTATCAAGATGAAAAGCAACAATAAAAGCATGTTCTTTCGTTTCATATTGTTAACTATGGCGATGCGGTGCCCTCACCGCATCATTATTAATAATGTGTCAATGGATTTAGTTCGTAGTGAAGCCGTGAGGGCACGGCACCGCCATAAACAAAAGAGCCTGCACGAAACGCCCCATAGAGCGTCCGTGCAGACTCTTTGTATGCAACTTGGTTATATATTCGGAGATTATTCCGCGCGCCGCAGCCCCCCCCTAAAACACTGACATTCAGAGAGTTAAAATCCTCACTTCTAATCTCACCCCACAAGGAGACGGGAATAGGTGGTGTGTATGTAGGGTGCGTGGTGCGCATGAACATTATCATTTATTTGATTTCTTTCTGTATTCTATCATCAGTTCGTCTGCCAAGTAGTAGTCGCTGAGACAATGCATATCGGAGATGCCCTGACTAATGAGTTCGTAAGTCTTGGATTCGTAGAAGAACGTGAGGGCATCTTCCAACGGAATATTTGCGAGTTCCGCGAACCGCTCTACTATGCGACCGAACTTCATGCGGAGGATGGTTTGATTAGCTTGCATCGTTCTTCAGTTCTATGGATTCTACAAAGTGCAGATGTTTGTCAATCAGTTGTTGATTGCAAAGGCAAATCTGCCAATTGGGGTTCTTTTTGCGAAGTCGTTTGATGGCTTCCTCGCGTGGGATAAGGTCTGACACGTAAAGGTCAAGGGTATTGAACACATCATCGTCAGCTATGCCACCTTCTACAATGTCATAAACATTGTGCGGTTGGTTACGTCTACACATCACAACATAGTCAAGCCATTCGCCATCGTAAGCCTCAAATGTGTAGTGCGTAAAGCCTTCTACATCATCATCCAACTCAAAGATGTTCAGAAACGCAGGACGTTCTTCCTTGAAGAATCGCTTGGCATATTTCTCTGCTTGACCTCGGTTGGGAGTCGTATATATTCCTTTACCGAAATCAAGGTAAGCACGCGAAAAACTGATATCTGGGTGCTCTATGCGTCTGTCGGATGTGTGATATAGTATCATGCTGCAAGTAGTCCTTTCTTCTTCATTAATTGCGTGAGATCATCTATAATGTATTCACGTGAGAAAGAATGCAACACATCGAAACATGGCACAATATACCCCATGATGATATCACCCTTCTGCATGAGCCGGTAAACATCACGTGCATCGCAACCGAGGCTTTCAGCCATAATGCCCACGCAATAGATTGTGAAATTGAGGTCATCGTTCTTCATACTGTTTGCTTTATTAATTTCACAGCACAACTTTGTTGTTTGTCGCGCTCTTGAGCGCAAAGATACAGTTTTCCCTTCAATTAACAGACATTATATAGACATAAAGTACTGATAGAGCAACGTTTTTTTAACATAAAACAACGTAAACTACAGAGCGTAGCAACTTTACTTCCAGGACAAGGAAAATCCATAGAATCGTAAGTTTTTTGCTTTTTGTTGCGAAAAGAAAATAAAATTGTGTAATTTTGCACTCCCAAAACAAAAGAAATGATTGTAGCAATAGCTGAGAAACCAAGCGTAGCAAGGGACATCGCAAGAATACTTGGAGCAACGAGCGCCAAGGACGGATATATTGAAGGCAACGGCTACCAGGTGACATGGACTTATGGTCATCTGTGTACGCTGAAAGAACCGCACGACTATCTTCCGGCATGGAAGCACTGGTCGCTCGGACAACTGCCTATGATACCACCTCGCTTCGGAATCAAAGTCATTGACATGCAGCACATTACGAAGCAGTTTGCCATCGTAGAGAAACTGATGCAGCAAGCCGACAGCATAATAAACTGCGGTGACGCCGGACAGGAAGGTGAGCTGATACAGCGCTGGGTGATGCAGAAAGCCGGTGCTAAATGTCCGGTAAAGAGACTGTGGATTTCATCAATGACAGACGAGGCAATTCGCGAAGGTTTTGCGAACCTGAAAGACCAAGCCGACTATCAGCCATTGTATTATGCAGGACTCTCTCGTGCCGTGGGCGATTGGCTCCTCGGCATGAACGCAACTCGCTTATATACAATAAAATACGGAAGAAACCGACAGGTGCTTTCCATCGGTCGAGTACAAACCCCTACCCTAGCACTCATCGTAAACCGCCAGAAGGAAATCCAGGAGTTCAAGCCAGAGCCTTATTGGGTGCTTTCAACCATCTATCGCGACACGCTCTTCACTGCCACGAAGGGCAAGTTTACGAGCAAGGAAGAGGGCGAAGCGGCATTTGCCACAATACAAGGTAAACCGTTCAAAATCACCGATGTAGAGAAGAAGAACGGAACGGAAGCGCCACCACGACTCTACGACCTCACTTCCCTTCAGGTTGATTGCAACAAGAAGTTCGGAATGAGTGCCGAGCAGACGCTTAATACCATACAGTCGCTCTACGAGAAGAAGCTTACGACATATCCGCGTGTTGACACTACTTATCTCACCGACGACATGTACCCGAAGTGTCCGCAAATCCTTACCGGCATAGCTCCTTACGCTCCGCTCGTAGCACCGCTGAACCTACAGAAACTGCCAAAGAGCAAGAAGGTGTTCGACAACTCGAAAGTGACTGACCACCACGCAATTATACCGACAGGACAAGATCCGGCACGAGGCAATCTACAGCCGCACGAAAAGCGAGTCTTTGACCTCGTTGCCCGCCGCTTCATCTCCGTATTCTACCCTAACTGCAAGTACGCCACGACCACCGTTCTGGGTGAGGTTAGCTCAAGACCCCCTCTAACTCCCCCACAGGGGGAGGACGGCTTCGCGCAAGGGCAGAGTCAAAGTCAAAGTCAAGGTCAAAGTCAGAGTCAAAGTCTGAGTCAAGGTCTGAGTCAAGATAAACCTATTGAATTCAAGGCTACAGGCAAGATGATTCTCGATCCGGGATGGCGTAAGGTTTACGAGAAAGCACCAAAAGCGCAAGATGCCCAAGACGGCGAGCAAAAGGAAGACAAGAACGACGAAGAGAAAGTGCTGCCAAACTTCATTGTCGGTGAGCAGGGAGAGCATATTCCGACGCTCACCCAGAAGGAGACGAAAGCACCGCCATATTACACCGAGGCAACTCTTCTGCGTGCAATGGAGACAGCCGGCAAATTCGTTGAAGATGAAGAACTTCGCGCTGCCATGAAGGAGAATGGCATCGGTCGTCCGTCTTCGCGTGCAAACATCATTGAGACACTCTTCAAGCGCAACTACATTGTAAGAAAGAAAAAGCGCATTGAAGCAACCGAAACCGGCATTGAACTTATCGGACTGATAAAGGAAGAACTTCTGAAATCGTGCGAACTGACCGGCATCTGGGAGAAAAAACTCCGCGATATAGAGCATCAGAAGTACGATGCAGGACAGTTTATCAACGAGCTAAAAGAGCAGATAACAACCATCGTTCGCGACGTATTAGCCGACAATAATCCGCGAAGAATTTGACCTAAATATTATTTTTTGTTAAATGTCGTAGGGAAATTTGTGGATTTGCGGGATTTTTAGTAATTTTGCGCCCGTATTTTATGTATTTATTCTATTACATAGAATGCACGGAAACAAGATAATATAAAAATCACTATAAAGCATACTGCCACATAAGTCCGTATGATTAAATTCTTTCAAACCAAAGGCAGCGTAGTCGCTGCAGCTCTCAACCATCAGCCTTCAGCAGAGGAAACAGCTGCTATGGAATGGCTCTTCGATGGTAAAGTCATTAACGAAGATTGTCTTCAGGGTTACTTCGTAGGTCCTCGCCGCGAGATGATTACTCCATGGAGTACCAACGCCGTTGAGATCACTCAGAACATGAGTCTCCAAGGCGTTCAGCGTATTGAGGAATACTTCAAGGTGGATTCTGCCGATGCAGAGCACGACCCAATGCTCCAGCGTATGTACGAAGGTCTCGACCAGAAGATTTTCGATGTGAACATCCAGCCTGAGCCTATCAAGCATGTTGACAATCTTGAGGAATACAACGAGACAGAAGGTCTTGCACTTTCTGCTGAAGAGATTGAGTATCTCCACAAGGTGGAAGGCCAGCTCGGTCGTCCATTGACAGACTCTGAAATCTTTGGTTTCGCTCAGATCAACTCTGAGCACTGCCGCCACAAGATTTTCGGTGGCGTATTCATCATTGACGGTGAGGAAAAGCCTTCTTCACTCTTCTCAATGATCAAGAAGACTACAAAGGAGAATCCACACAAGATTCTCTCTGCATACAAGGATAACGTAGCATTCTCTGAAGGTCCAAAGGTAGAGCAGTTCGCTCCAAAGGATCAGACAACTTCGGACTTCTTCGAGGTTAAGGAGGTAGAATCCGTTATCTCTCTCAAGGCAGAAACTCACAACTTCCCAACAACTGTTGAACCTTTCAACGGTGCCGCAACAGGTACTGGTGGTGAAATCCGCGACCGTATGGGTGGTGGTGTTGGTTCTTGGCCTATCGCTGGTACAGCCGTTTACATGACAGCTTACCCTCGCAAGGAATCTACAGAAAACGCTTGGGAGCAGATTCTTCCTGTTCGCAAGTGGCTTTACCAGACACCAGAGCAGATTCTTATCAAGGCTTCAAACGGTGCTTCCGACTTCGGTAACAAGTTCGGTCAGCCACTGATCACTGGTTCCGTGCTTACTTTCGAGCATCAGGAAGGTGAAGAGAAGTATGCTTACGACAAGGTTATCATGCTTGCCGGTGGTGTTGGTTACGGCACTAAGCGCGACTGTCTCAAGAAGGAGCCTCAGAAGGGCAACAAGGTTGTCGTTGTAGGTGGTGATAACTACCGCATCGGTCTTGGTGGTGGTTCTGTTTCTTCAGTAGATACAGGTCGCTACACAAGTGGTATTGAACTCAATGCCGTACAGCGTGCAAACCCAGAAATGCAGAAGCGTGCTTACAACCTCGTTCGCGCTCTTTGTGAAGATGTTGAAAACCCAGTTGTTTCTATCCACGACCATGGTTCAGCAGGTCATGTAAACTGTCTCTCTGAGCTCGTTGAGGAGTGTGGTGGTGAGATTGATATGACAAAACTTCCTATCGGCGACCAGACTCTTTCTTCTAAGGAAATCATTGCAAACGAGAGCCAGGAGCGTATGGGATTGCTCATCGACGAGAAGCATATTGACCGCGTTCGTCAGATTGCAGAGCGTGAGCGTGCTCCGCTGTATGTTGTCGGTGAGACTACTGGCGATGCTCACTTCTCATTCAAGCAGGGCGACGGTGTTAAGCCATTCGACCTCGATGTTGCCCAGATGTTCGGTCACTCTCCTGTAACTTACATGAAGGACGAGACTGTTGAGCGCCTCTATCGCAATGCAGAATACAAGGCAGAAAACCTTGAAACATATATTAAGGATGTTCTCAAGCTCGAGGCTGTGGCTTGTAAGGACTGGTTGACAAACAAGGTTGACCGCTCCGTAACAGGTAAGATTGCCCGTCAGCAGTGCCAGGGTGAGATTCAGTTGCCACTCTCTGACTGCGGTGTCGTTGCACTCGATTACCGTGGAAAGACAGGTATCGCGACTGCTCTCGGTCACGCTCCACAGGCAGGTCTTGCTTCTCCTGAGGCTGGTTCTGTTCTCTCTGTAGCAGAATCTCTCACAAACCTCGTGTTCGCTCCACTCACAGACGGACTTGATAGCGTTTCACTTTCAGCAAACTGGATGTGGCCTTGCCGCTCACAGAAGGGTGAGGACGCTCGTCTCTATGCTGCTGTTAAGGCACTTTCAGACTTCTGCTGCGAGATTGGCGTGAATGTTCCTACTGGTAAGGACTCTCTCTCAATGACCCAGAAGTATCCTGACGGAAGCAAGATTATTGCTCCTGGTACAGTGATTGTTTCTTCTGGCGGTGAGGTTTCAAATATCCGTGGCGTTGTTTCTCCTGTGCTCAACCGCGATGAGGACACAATGCTCTTCCACATCGACTTCTCTTACGACCAGCATCGTCTCGGTGGTTCTGCTTTCGCTCAGAGCCTCGGCTTCGTTGGTTCGGATGTTCCGACTGTTGTAAACCCAACATACTTCGCTGATGCCTTTGAGGCAGTTCAGTCACTCATTAAGAAGGGTATCGTACTCGCAGGACACGACATCTCTGCCGGTGGTCTCGCTACTACTCTCCTCGAAATGACATTCGCTAACGCATATCGCTCAGGTATCGCTAACGATCTCTATATCAACCTTGACGGTATTACTGATGGCGATGTTGTGAAGACTCTCTTCGCAGAGAACCCTGGTGTTGTCATCCAGATTAAGGAAGCTGACAAGCAGCGCTTCTTCGATGTAATGGAAGACCTCGAAGTGCAGTATGCTTACATCGGTAAGCCAGCCAAGATTTCTGCTGCCGACGGTTCTGAGAAGCGTGTTGTTGATATCTACAACGGCGAGGCAAAGGTAGCAAGCCTCAACATCGACGAGATGCGCGAGACTTGGTACGAGACTTCTCACCTCCTCGACCGCAAGCAGAGCTTCAACGGCATGGCAGACGAGCGTGCTAAGAACTACGCTAATCAGCCACTCGAGTTCAAGTTCAACGCTGACTTCACTGGTAAGCTTGAGCAGTTCGGCCTTGAGAAGAACCTCGGTTCACGCAAGGTTGGCGAGCGTCCTGTAGCTGCAATCATCCGTGAGAAGGGTACTAACGGTGAGCGTGAAATGGCTTACACTCTCTATCTCGCAGGCTTCGATGTAAAGGATGTCATGATGACAGACCTTATCACAGGTCGCGAAACTCTCGAGGAAGTTCAGATGATTGTCTTCTGCGGTGGTTTCTCTAACTCAGACGTTCTCGGTTCTGCAAAGGGTTGGGCTGGTGCATTCCTCTACAATCCAAAGGCAAAGGAAGCTCTCGACAAGTTCTACGCTCGCAAGGACACAATGTCTCTCGGTATCTGTAACGGTTGTCAGCTCATGGTTGAGCTTAACCTCATCAACCCAGAGCACGAGCAGCGTTCACGCATGCTTCACAACACATCTCATAAGTTCGAGTCAACATACGTTGGTCTCCGCATCGCTCAGGACACTAACTCTATCATGCTCAGCAGCTTGAAGGGCAACAAGATTGGTGTTTGGGTGGCTCACGGTGAAGGCAAGTTCTACCTCCCAGAGAATGTTGAGAACTACGACATCGCAGCTCAGTACAACTACTCTACATACCCAGGCAACCCTAACGGCTCTGACTATTCAGCAGCTGCTATCTGCTCTAAGGACGGACGTCATCTCGCAATGATGCCACACCCAGAGCGTGCAATATTCCCTTGGCAGTGTGCTAACTATCCTGCAGACCGCCGCTTCGAGGAAATCACTCCTTGGGTTGAAGCTTTCGTGAATGCAAGAAAGTGGTGTGAGAAGCAAAAATAGGACATGCAAGAAAATTCCTCTTCACAAAACATATCTCACCCCCTCCCCCTAAACGGGGAGGGGGCTGGGGGGAGAGGCTTGTTCTCTCTCTTCAGTTGTTTCTTCACCATTGGTCTTTTCACCATTGGCGGTGGCTATGCCATGATTCCGCTGATGCAGGAAAAGATCATTGACAAGAACAAATGGATTGAGAAGGGCGAGTTCCTCGACTTGATTGCCATTGCGCAGAGCTGTCCTGGAGTATTTGCCATAAACATTGCCATATTCGTAGGCTATAAGCTGAACAAGATAAAAGGCTCTATCGCAGCGTGTCTCGGAGCAGCCTTGCCTTCGTTCCTTATCATACTGCCTATAGCAATATTCTTCACGCAGTTTAAGGATCTGCCAATTGTAAAGTCCATCTTTGCCGGCATTCGTCCGGCTGTGGTAGCTCTCATTGCAGTGCCGACATTCAAGCTCGCAAAGTCAGCCAATATCACATGGAAGACTGTCTGGATTCCAATCCTTTCGGCTCTCCTCATCTGGCTACTCGGTGTCTCGCCTATATATATAATAATGTGTGCCGGCGTGGCTGGGTATGTTTGGGGGAAAAGCAAGTCTTAAATTAAACTTTATAAAACTAATAAACATCCCTCCCTTGGGGAGGGCTTGGGTGGGCTCCTATGATTTTCCTAAAGCTCTTCTATACATTCTTTTCCATCGGTCTCTTCGGTTTCGGAGGAGGCTATGGAATGCTGTCGCTTATCCAGAATGAGGTTGTACGCACCCATAAATGGATGAGTTCAGGAGAGTTTACGGACATAGTTGCTGTTTCGCAGATGACGCCAGGACCGATAGGCATAAACTCCGCGACATATTGCGGCTATACCGCTGTGCATCACGAGTTTGCAGACAGTATGTCGGGCGCATCGCTTGAGGCAATATCTGTTCTCGGCAGCATCACAGCAACATTCGCTGTCGTTCTGCCTTCGCTTATTCTGATGCTCCTGATAGCGATGCTCTTCCTGAGATTCATGAAGACAAAGCCTGTTCAGGATATCTTCAAGGCATTGCGACCTGTTGTCGTCGGACTTCTCGGCTCTGCCGTGTTGCTCCTGATGACGAAAGAAAACTTCTCTGCACCAGACGAGAATCTATTCCAATTCATAGTATCATGTCTCCTCTTCGGTGGAGCATTCGTCTGCGTGTGGTTCAAATGGATCAGTCCAATAAAAACAATCTGCATCTGCGCGATTATAGGCGCGTTGCTACTTTAGGACTACAATTGTAATAAATAAAAGAATTTGAAAAATCGTTTCTTCATATTGTTAATGTTGGCTGCCGTTGTATGTACAATGGCAAGTCCCGGCATGTATAGGAGCAACAGACGCTTCTATAACACCATTGACAGTATAAAGAGTGATTCTACAATAAAGGCGGAATCTACCACAACAGCTATTGACGATAGCATTGCCGCCATGATCGCTGCACACAACAAAGCAATCGACGACTCTATTCAACTGGACAGCCTGAACCGCAAGAAGGCAAATGGCATAGACTCTCCTGTAGAATTCACAGCAAAAGACTCAATGGTTTACTTCGCTGGAAGCAAGAATGCTTATTTCTATGGCGCTTCGAATGTGAAGTATGAAAACATGGACTTGAAGAGTGATCGCATCAGTCTTAACATGGATTCCTCATTGGTTCGTGCTCATGGCGTTTCGGACTCACTCGGTGTAAAGAGCGGTAATCCTGTATTCAAAATGGGTAGTGATACCTATGAGAGCGACACAATGGCATTCAACTTCAAGTCAAAGAAAGGCTTTATCAATCAGGTATATACGGCTCAGGAGGATGGTTTCCTTACAGCCCAGGAATCAAAGCGCGACTCTTCTGGCGTCATGTACTTGAAGAGAGGACGCTATACAACCTGCGATGACGAACATCCAGACTTCTACATCGCCCTTTCCCGTGCCAAGGTTCGCCCAGGAAAGGACGTAATCTTCGGTCCGGCATATCTTGTTGTTGCCGATGTACCACTGCCATTGGCTATTCCTTACGGCTTCTTCCCATTCTCAAAGAGCTACTCTAGCGGTTTCATCATGCCGACATACGGCGATGAGAACGCCCGCGGATTCTATCTGCGTGATGGTGGCTACTACTTTGCGATAAGCGACAGGATGGACCTCAAGATTCTCGGTGAGATTTACACCAAAGGCTCATGGGGAGTTTCTGCTGCTTCAAACTACAAAAAGCGCTATCGCTACAGCGGCTCGTTCCTGTTCTCTTATCAGGACACAAAGAATGGCGAGAAAGGTATGCCTGACTTCCAGGAGCAGACATCCTTCAAGCTGCAATGGACACACCGTCAAGATGCGAAGGCAAATCCGTTCAGCCAGCTCTCGGCAAGCATTAACTTCGCCACATCAAGCTACGAAAGGAACAATCTGACCTCAATGTATAATCCGCAGTCGATGACACAGAGTTTGCGTACATCTTCTATGTCATGGAGTACCACATTCTCGTCTATTGGCTTGAGCCTCAGTTCAACAGCAAACCTCTCACAGAACATGAGAGACACTACGCTTTCCGTCACTCTGCCGGATTTGAACATCAACCTCTCACGCTTCTATCCATTCAAGCGCAAACATGCGGTTGGAAAAGAACGCTGGTACGAGAAGATTTCCATGTCATATACTGGCCATATCAGCAACTCCATCACGACAAAGGAGGACCAGTTCTTCAAATCAAGCCTGACAAAAGACTGGAAGAACGGTATGCAGCACAACATCCCGATTTCAGGAAACTTCAATATCTTGAATTATATTAATGTGTCGCCTTCCGTAAACTTTACGGACAGAACATACTTCACCCGAATAAGGAAAGGATGGGACGCAGAAAATCAGAAGGAAACAGAAACTACAGAACAAGGTTTCTATAATGTTTACAACTTCAATGCCTCTCTCTCTGCGAGCACGAAGTTATATGGTTTCTTCATACCAAACCGCAAGATATTCGGTGACAAGATTGACCGTATCCGCCACATCGTAACTCCAAGAGTGACTCTGTCCTATGCACCTGATTGCGGTTCTTGGTTCATGGAGTCATACCAAGTAACAGACAAGGACGGTAATGTTTCCTTAAAGGATGGCAGAGAGATATGGAAGGAATATTCTCCTTACCAGAACGGTATGTTTGGAGCTCCTGGAAGAGGCAAGAGCGGTTCTATCCAGTTAGACCTGTCAAACAACATCGAAATGAAGGTCAAACATGAAGGCGACTCTGTAGAATACAAGAAGATAAGCATTATCGATGAACTCGGAGCAGCCATGTCGTACAATATGATGGCTAAGGAACGCCCTTGGAGCGACTTGAATATGCGAGTACGACTGAAACTCACCAAGAGCTACACATTAAACCTCAATGCCGTGTTTGCAACTTACGCATACATAATGGGCGAAAGCGGCAGACCTGTCATAAGCAACAACACGGAGTATGGCTATGGACGAATAGGACGTTTCCAGGGTATCTCGCAGAACTTCTCTTACACTCTCAACCCAGACAAGCTCCGCAAACTCTTCAATGGAAGCAAAGACAGCGACAAAAAGAAGGACGACAGCAACGACGATGATGACGAATATGACACAGGAGTAGATACGAATGTGGATGACGTCATGGAAAAGGGAAAGCATGCTACTAGCGGAGGTGGCGGTGGAACAGCCGAGACTGACGATGACGGTTACCTGCTTTTCAACATGCCATGGTCGCTGACTTTTGGTTACGGTGTCTCTATGCGTGAAGACTTGAACAATTTCAAAGAGCGCGAAGATGGTAGCGTAAGCTTTGGATACAAGTTGACACAAACATTGAACATGAGCGGAAACCTGCAACTCAGTTCAGGATGGAACATTTCATTCTCTTCTGGCTACGACTTCGAGAACAAGAAAATCTCAATGACAACAGCTTCGCTTTCACGAGATCTTCACTGTTTCAACATGTCAGCTTCAGTTGTACTTGCTCCTTACACTTCATATAATTTCTCTTTCCGTTGTAACGCAGCAACACTTACAGACGCCCTTAAATACGACAAGCGTTCAAGTTATACCAATGCTGTTCAGTGGTATTAGTATTCTTTCATGAACATTTTCGCAAAAGATAAAGAAAACAGACTTCTTGAGATGATTCGTCTTGGTGAGGAAATGACTCGCCAAGACAAACTCAATCTGCTTGTTCGCTTGAGCATCCCGTCTGTTCTTGCGCAGATAACATCTACGCTTATGTTCTTTATCGACGCAGCTATGGTGGGTTCTCTGGGCGCAGAAGCCTCTGCCGCCATCGGACTTGTGGAGAGCAGCACATGGCTGATGTTCGGAATATCTGTTGCATTGGCTATGGGCTTTTCCGTACAGACAGCCCAATTCATCGGAGCAAACGACATAACACAAGCGAAAAAAGTCTATTGGCAGGGAATAATCTGCATAGCCATCATATCAATAATACTTACTGCTGTCTGTATTATCATTGCCCCTTTCCTATCCTACTGGCTTGGTGGAAACGAAGATATCGTAGGTGATGCCTCATGGTACTTCGGAATATGGGGTGCCAGTTTACCGTTCATGATGATTGGCAGACTATCATCAAGCATGCTGAAATGCTCAGGAAACATTCGTATTCCAAGCATAATCAGTATTCTGACTTGCGTTAACGACGTAATATTCAACTACATATTCATCTATATCTTCGGGCTTGGAGTACCTGGTGCAGCCATGGGTTCTGTGCTTGCTTATATTGTAGCCTGCGTCTTTGAAACTTGGTATGCAACAACTCGCTCAAAGGAAATACGCCTGACTGGAGAAGGAGATTGGAGCTTCAACATGGAATGGAAATATGTGAAGAACGCATCAAAGATTTCCCTTCCTATGGCTGCACAATATGTCATGATTGACGGTGCACAAGTTATAAGCACCATGATTGTCGCTCCTCTCGGAACTATAGCCATAGCTGCAAATACACTGGCGATTACGGCAGAGAGCCTTTGCTACATGCCAGGACATGGAATTAGCGAGGCTGCCACAACAGTTGTTGGACAAAGCATCGGCGCAGACCGATTCAAGCTATGTATGAGTTTCTCAAGAATAGCCCTTGCTTTGGGAATGCTAGTCATGACTGTCATGGGAGGAGTAATGTTCCTTACAGCATCTCCGCTGATGTCCTTGCTCACTCCAGTAAACGAAATCATTGACCTCGGTTCCAGTTGTCTTCGCATAGAAGCTTTCGCAGAACCATTCTATGCCGCAGCAATTGTCGGAAATGCCATACTTCTCGGTGCAGGCGACACGGTAAAGCCGGCAATAATATCACTCTGCAGCATGTGGTTCGTCCGACTGACTCTTGCCGCAGCCCTTGCTCCACAGTATGGATTGATGGGAGTTTGGTTCGGTATGGCGATTGAACTGACTGTTCGCGGAATTGTATTCTTGACGCGAGTATTAAGAGGAAAATGGATAAAAAAAGCTATTTAAAGGGCTCTATTTGTGAATTCTTGTTTAAATATATTTGTTTTATTACATCTTTTTACCAAATAGCTTTTTCATTTAGCGAAATATTTGTAAATTTGCACGCAATAATTAATTAACACACTGATATGAAGAAGATTCTATTTCTTTTGGTTGCATTCATGGCAACAGTAAGTGCCAACGCACAGTTTGAAGAAGGCAAGACTTATGTCGGAGCTAGCCTTACTGGCTTGGACCTTAGCTATTCTAAGGGAGAAAAAATGTCAATAGGTCTGAACGCAATGGGCGGTTATTTCCTTATGGACAACATCATGGTGAACGCAAATATAGGTCTCCAGACAAATGAAGGCAAAAAAGCAAATGAGTTTACTATTGGTGCAGGAGCCCGTTACTATTTCGTTGAGAACGGAATCTTTGTAGGTGCAAACGCAAACTTCTCCCATGTTCAGCATACATACACAGATGTTATGCCACAGGTCGAGGCGGGATATGCTTTCTTTATCAACCGCTCGGTAACAATTGAACCTGCCGTTTATTTCCGTCCTTCGTTCCAAAACAGCGACCGCACTCGCTTTGGCATCAAGGTTGGCATCGGTCTTAACCTTGAGACCAACAAGAAGAACGGCACAATCTTCAACATGGACTAATAGCCACTGTTCCCACGGCTTCTACCGTGGGCAAATCAGCCACCGTTCCCGAAAGTTTTGCTTTCGGGCAAAATAATAAAAACTATGCTTACACCAGATCAACTTAACGACGAACTTATAAAGCTCTCTTTCGCTGAAGACATCGGCGATGGCGACCATACAACTCTCTGCTGCATCCCAGAAGACGCAATGGGCAAGTCAAAACTCCTTATCAAGGAAGACGGCATTCTTGCAGGCATCGAAATCGCAAAACAAGTTTTCGCAGCTTTCGACAAGGACATGCAGGTTGAAGTTTTCATCAACGACGGTGCCGAGGTAAAGAAGGGCGATGTAGCAATGATTGTTACAGGCAAGGTTCGCTCTCTCCTTCAGACAGAGCGCCTCATGCTCAACATCATGCAGCGCATGAGCGGTATTGCAACAATGACTCGCAAGTATCAGCAGGCGCTTATTGACGCTGGCACAAAGACTTGCGTACTTGACACTCGCAAGACTACTCCTGGCATGCGTATGCTTGAGAAAGAAGCAGTGAAGATTGGCGGCGGCATGAACCACCGTATCGGACTTTTCGACATGATTCTTCTTAAAGACAATCATGTGGATTTCGCTGGCGGTATCCATAATGCAATTTCTCGTGCCAAGGCTTATTGCGCTGAGAAGAACAAGGATTTGAAGATTGAGATTGAAGTACGTAACTTCAAGGAACTCGAAGAAGCATTGGCAGAAAATCCAGACCGCATCATGTTCGACAACTTCACTCCAGAAGACACAGAGAAGGCTGTGAAGATTGTTAACCACCAGTGCGAGACAGAATCAAGCGGCGGCATCACTTTCGACACCATGATACCTTACGCTAAGGCAGGTGTTGACTTCATCTCTTTTGGTGCTCTCACCCACTCTGTCAACGGTCTCGACATGAGTTTCAAAGCCGTTTAATCAAAATAGCCACAGTTCCCGACGCTTTTACGTCGGCATCCTAAAAAGCGATTATCCCCAGCGGTTTTCCGCTGGGCTCCTATAGAAATGAAATCCCTTTTACTCTCTCTTTTTTTACTGATTTCCACCTCAGTATTCGCCCAGCCTTCTGCCGTAAAAAATGTGCAGAAGGCGGTGTTTGCTTTTATAACATACGACAAGACGGGCAATAAACTCGGCGAAGGAAACGGTGTTTTTGTCAGCACCAATGGCGAAGCCGTTGCTCCTTACAAGCCATTCGTCGGTTGCTCTAAGGCTGTCGTCACAGATTATTCTGGCAAGACTTTCGAGGTAAAGCGAATGTTTGGTGCTAGTGAGGCACACAACATAGCACACTTCACCATTGACACTAAGACAAATGCCGCTCCAGTCCTCTCAACAGCAACTCCACAGCAAGGCACTAAGCTGTATTGTGTTGGCACTAAGCAGTCGGCAAAAACAAATGAAGGTGCCGTTAGGAGCGTGGAAACTTTCCTTGACAAATACGCTTATTACATAGTAAAGCTTTCTGGTCAGGAAGGTCTTGGTGGCTGTCCATTCGTCACCGAGCAGGGACAAGTTGTCGGACTTCTTGAGATCTCTGCCAATACAGCAGATGCATACTCTACAGACATCCGCTACGCACAGTCATTGATGCCGCAGATGTTTTCTGCCAGTGATCCTGCTCTTGCACAGATAAACATTCCAATTCAACTCCCTGCCAACAAGGAGGCTGCACGCGTTGTCATGATGATGATTTCAAGCCAGGATTCATTAAAGTACGCAGTTGCTGCTCAGGACTTCATAAAGGCTTACCCTACAGATGTTGACGGCTATCCTATTGCAGCAGGCGTTGAACTTTCCGCCGGAAACATTGCCAATGCTGACAATATCATGCAGCAGGCTCTTAAGAATGCGGACAATAAGGCTGCTGCGAACTATGAATTCAGCAAACTCATATACACCAAGGAACTATATCAGCCTGAACCTGCTTATGCGGATTGGTCTTTTGACAAGGCAATTGAGTACATAAAGGCTGCTGAGGCTATTGACAATAACGCGCTTTACCGCAATCATGAGGCTCATGTACTTTTTGCCCAGAAGAAATACGAGGAAACTGACCAGATTCTTTCGTCACTCATCGGAACTAAGGACATTAATCAGGCTGAATCGTATTACGAACTGGCTCGTTGCAGACAGGTTATGGGCAAACCTAACGAAGAGATTATCGCACTTCTCGATAGCGCAGTAAACCATGTAGATTCACTCTCCATAACCTCTTCTGCACCATATTTCTTGATGCGTGCTCAAGTAAACGAGAATCTCGGCAAGTATCGCGATGCTGTATTTGATTATTCCCGCTATCAGATTATCATGCAGAACCGTGTAAACGAGAATTTCTATTATACTCGTTTCAATGCAGAAGTTAAGTGCAAAATGTACCAACAAGCACTTGCTGATATTCAAAACTGCATCATCTTGAACCCACAGGAACTTCTCTATCCTTCAGAAATGGCGCAGCTTGAGATTCAAGTTAACATGCTTGACGAAGCCGTTGCTGCGGCAAAATACTGCATAGAGATTGCACCGGAAAAACCTGTTGGCTATACTCTTCTCGCTCTTGCTCAGGCAAAACAAGGAAAAAAGGACGAAGCAAAACAGAACTTCTTGAAATCCAAGGAACTCGGTGACGAGAAGGCAGATGAGTTGATGGAGAAATATCTTAAGTAAAGTGTACTGAAAAACTTGATTAAATGGCAAAGATTGCTTTATTGCTTAGTGGCGGCGTTGACTCCTCGGTGGTGGCTTACGAGCTTCATCGTCAGGGCTTGGAGTTCGACAGTTTCTACATAAAGATCGGCCCAGAGGACGATAAGGAGTGGGACTGTTCGAGCGAGGAAGACCTTGAAATGGCTACTGCTGTCGCTCACAAGTATGGCACTAAGCTTGAAGTCATAGACTGCCATAAGGAATATTGGGACCAGGTTACGAAGTACACCATGGACAAGGTGCGCAGCGGCTTTACGCCGAACCCTGATGTGATGTGCAACCGACTCATAAAGTTCGGAGCCTTCCACGAGAAGAAAGGTCATGAGTACGATATCATCGCCACTGGCCATTACGCTCAGACGGAAATCATCGACGGAAAGAAGTGGCTCGTTACAAGCCCAGACCCAGTAAAAGACCAGACCGACTTCCTTGCGCAGATTTACGACTGGCAACTCCAAAAAGCAATCTTCCCGATTGGTCATTACCAGAAAGGCGAAGTCCGCGAGATTGCTGAGCGTGAGCATCTTGTCAATGCAAAGCGCAAAGACTCTCAAGGCATCTGCTTCCTTGGCAAGATAAACTACAACGACTACATCCGTCGTTACCTTGGCGAGAATCCTGGCGACTGCATCGAGTTTGAGACAGGAAAGTTCATCGGCAAGCACAAAGGACTCTGGTTCCACACCATTGGCCAGCGCAAAGGTCTTGGTTTCGGCGGTGGACCTTGGTTCGTAATCAAGAAAGATATGGAGAAGAACATTCTTTATCTTTCAAAAGGCTACGATCCCGAAACCGCCTATAAGGACGAGTTCCTCATCCATGACCTCCACATCCTGACGGAGTCACCATTTGCCGAAGAATATAACACTTCCTCCGAGCGACCTTCAGTCCTCCCCCCGGTGGGGGAGTTAGAGGGGGTCTCAATAACCTTCAAGATCCGTCACACCCCTGACCATCACAAAGCCATCTTGACGGACAACCACGACGGCACATACACCGTCAAATCAGAACAGAAAATCCACGGAGTAGCACCTGGTCAGTTCTGCGTCATCTACGACGAACAGCACCACCGCTGCTTCGGCTCCGGAGAAATCACTCTATAGATTTTGCACAAAAGGGTCAGACCCCTTTGTGCAAATTTCCCCCAAAACAAAAAACCAAAAACCAAAAACTAAAAACCAAAAACTAAAAACCAAAAACCAGATATGGAATTAGCAACAAAATACAATCCCCAAGACGTTGAGTCAAAATGGTATCAATACTGGCTCGACAACAAGCTCTTCGCGAGCAAACCAGACGGTCGTGAACCTTACACAATAGTCATCCCACCACCAAATGTAACAGGTGTGCTCCACATGGGCCACATGCTCAACAACACTATCCAGGACATTCTTGTTCGCCGTGCACGCATGGAAGGCAAGAACGCTTGCTGGGTTCCTGGCACAGACCACGCCTCTATCGCAACAGAAGCTAAGGTAGTAAACAAGCTTGCTCAGCAGGGCATAAAGAAGCGCGATTTGACTCGCGAGCAGTTCCTTGAGCACGCTTGGGACTGGACTAACGAGCATGGCGGCATTATCCTCAAGCAGCTCCGTCGCCTCGGTGCTTCTTGCGACTGGGACCGCACTGCGTTCACTATGGACGAGAAGCGTTCAGAGTCAGTGCTTAAGGTCTTCTGCGACCTCTACGACAAAGGGCTTATCTACCGCGGCCTCCGCATGGTAAACTGGGATCCAAAGGCACAGACAGTGCTTTCTACAGAGGAAGTTATCTACCGTGAGGAGAAGAGCAAGCTCTATTACCTTAAATATTATGTAGAGGACAGCGATTCCGTTAAGCCAACTGGCGAGGAAGGCGAAGTTCTCCACAAGGACGAAAAGGGCTATTACGCAGTCGTAGCAACAACTCGTCCAGAGACTATCATGGGTGATACTGCTATGTGTATCAATCCTAAGGACCCTAAGAATCAGTGGCTTAAGGGACACAAGGTTATCGTTCCGCTCGTAGGTCGTGTTATCCCAGTCATCGAAGACCGCTATGTTGATGTAGAGTTCGGTACAGGATGTTTGAAGGTTACTCCAGCTCATGATGTTAACGACTACGCTCTCGGTAAGACTCATAACCTTGAGACTATTGACATCTTCAACCCAGACGCAACAATCTCAGAAGCTGCCGGCATGTATGTTGGTCAGGACCGTATGGATGTCCGCAAGCAGATTGCCATCGACCTCGGTGAGGCTGGTCTGCTTGAAAAGGTAGAAGACTACGACAACAAGGTAGGTTATTCTGAGCGTAACCAGGACACAGCCGTAGAGCCTCGTCTCTGCAAGCAGTGGTTCCTTTCTATGCAGCATTTTGCTGACATCGCTCTCCCACCAGTACTCTCAGGCGAACTCAAGTTCTACCCAACAAAGTACGTCACTACATACAAGAACTGGCTCGAGAACATTCAGGACTGGTGTATCTCTCGTCAGCTTTGGTGGGGACATCGCATCCCTGCTTATTTCCTTCCTACAGAAGAAGATGAAGCTGAGAAGTTCGTCGTAGCCCTCACTGAGGAAGAAGCCCTTGCAAAGGCTCGCGCTAAGTATGGCGAGAACATCACTGCCGACATGCTCACTCGCGACGAAGACGCTCTCGACACTTGGTTCTCTTCATGGCTCTGGCCAATCTCTCTCTTCGACGGTATCAACAATCCTGGCAATGAGGAGATCAACTACTACTACCCTACTGCCGACCTCGTAACTGGTCCAGACATTATCTTCTTCTGGGTAGCACGTATGATTATGGCTGGTTGTGAATATCAGAAGCAGATTCCTTTCCGCAATGTATATTTCACAGGTATCGTTCGTGATAAGCTCGGTCGCAAGATGAGCAAGTCTCTCGGTAACTCTCCAGACCCACTTCTCCTCATCGACAAGTTCGGTGCAGACGGCGTTCGTATGGGTATGATGCTTTCTGCTCCTGCAGGAAACGACATTCTCTTCGACGAAGCACTCTGCGAACAAGGCCGTAATTTCAACAACAAGATTTGGAATGCTTTCCGTCTCGTTAAGGGTTGGGAAGTCGCTGATATTGAGCAGCCTGAGGCAAGCAAGATTGCGTGCCAGTGGTTTGACGCTAAGCTCAAGGCTTGCAATGCTGAGATTGACGACCTCTTCAAGAAGTACCGTCTCTCTGAGGCACTCATGGCAGTATATAAGCTCTTCTGGGACGAGTTCTCTTCATGGCTCCTTGAAATGATCAAGCCAGGCTATCAGCAGCCAATCGATAAGGCAACTTACGATAAGGTTCTCTCTTACTTCGATGCTCTTCTCAAGATGCTCCACCCATTCATGCCATTCATCACAGAGGAACTTTGGCAGAATCTCTACGAACGTAACGAAGGCGAATCTATCATGCGCGAGAAGCTTGAGCTCCCTGCTCCTACAGCAGAAGACGAGAAGCTGATTGCAGACATCGAAGTCGTTAAGCAGATTGTTGCCGGCGTTCGTATGGTTCGCAACCAGAAGAACATCGCTCCAAAGGAACCTCTCGCTCTCAACCATGTTGGCGAAAACGCTTACGCAGCTTACGACAGCGTAGTGACAAAGATGGCTAACCTTTCTGAGATCTCTAAGGTTGACGAGAAGGCAGCCGATGCTTCTGCCTTCATGGTAGGCACTATGGAATGGGCTGTTCCTGTTGGTAACCTCATTGATGTTGAGGCAGAAATCGCAAAGAACGAAGCTCAGCTCAAGCACCTTGAAGGCTTCCTCGCAGGCATCAACAAGAAGCTTGCCAACGAACGCTTTGTTGCAAACGCTCCTGAGGCTGTCGTTGCCATGGAACGTAAGAAGAAGGCTGACTCAGAAGAAAAGATTGCTGCCATCAAGGTTGCTCTTGAGGCATTAAAGAACAAGTAATAGATATGCACAAATCCATCCGAATATTTACATTTATCCTGCTGGCTTTCTTTACCAGCGGGATATTTGTTTCATGCCACGACGATAAGGAGGAAAAGGAGAACAAGTATAATCCTCAACTGACAATATTCATTCATCAGCCAACGACAAAAGGCGCAAAACCTGACCTCACTCCATACATGAATGAAGATCTGAAGGAGACTGATGAAGCCATAAAAAACGGACTTTTAGAGAAAGCTAACGTCATTTATTTCCGTAGCGACCTCACCATGGGCAGCCTCTACAAGAAAGAACTGGCGAAAGACTCTGATGGGAAGCCTGTTGTTGTCGACAAGTTGCTGAAGCAATACCCTGTTACAGAAACCGACTACACGTCACTAAGTGGCTTGAAGCGCATTCTTTCAGATGTTGTTGCTGCTGGTAAGACCGAGAAATACGGAATGATTATCGGCTCTCATGCAGACGGATGGATTCCTACCATTGAAGACAAATCGTCAAGGACTGCTGCTTCCAATAAAGGCATCATGAAGTCTTTCGGTCAAGGTTACCACGGCGACTATGACACGACATACAAAACGCTTGGCATGGCTATTAGCGGAATAGGCAAGCAATTTGAATTCATTCTCCTTGACAACTGCTACTCACAGAACATTGAGGTTGCCTACGACTTGCGAAATGCATGCAAATACCTTATTGGCTCAGTAACAGAGATTGGTGCTACAGGACAGAATTACAAAGAATGCTTGCCGCTGCTTGCAGATGCAAACTACAAGGCTGTTTGTGAGAGTTACTACAATTTTCACAAGAATGAAGAAGATTGGAATAGTGCCACGCTTTCAGTTATAGATTGCTCTTATCTCCAGGAAATGGCAAATATAATGAAGCAGATAAACGAAAGCGCTACAAATAATGTTGCCCGTTCTGCTGTTCAGGTGCTTGATGGCTACAATTATTCGAACTATAATTATAACATTTTCTATGACTTGGGCGATTATGTAAACCATTATTGCGCAGTGGATATGCTGATTAACAATTTCAATGTTGTGCTCAGCAAACTCGTTATTGCCAATTACTATACCGACACTTTCAATTCCATGTATTTCAACGGCTATATTAATATTGTGGACGGGAAGATGGTTCCCATGATGAAACCTATAAAAACATGCTCAGGCATTACTTGCTCCGACCTCTGCACACAGAAACTAGAAGATCTGAAAAAGACTTCATGGTACTTTGCTACACATTAATATTTAGAACCTCTTTCTGTTAGAGACAATTCATCTTCATGCACAATGGCAATAGCCATCCAAAGCATTACAAATTGTATTTCCAAGTGCCACGAATTGTTTCGCCAAGGATTACAAATTGTTTCTCCAAGGATTACGACTCATTTTCTTACTAGAAAAGAAAAATTTTCTTATAAGAAAAAGATCCATTTCTTACTAGAAAAAATATATTTTCTTATAAGAAAATGACACAAAACGCAGGGCGAAACAAATAAGAACACCAAGGAAGACTAGAAAGAACGCCTAGGAAGGCTTTCAAGAATGTATAGGAAACAGACGAAAAAGCACGGAATTCAAGATAAAGCGGCGAAGATTCAAGTGAGATCTTCGCCGCTTTTTATGTATGACATCCCGAACTATTCAGAGAGATATTTCTTTCCGTTTCGGATGATTATTCCACGATAATCTGCACCTACTCGCTGTCCTTGCAGGTTGTATGCAGGAGACAGTTTACTGCCACTAACCGCAGGATTGTAATCTTTCAGGCAAACAGATCCTATGGCTGTCGCATCTTCTATCAATACGATGTTTGACCATTCAGAGGTCTTTCCTTCTGGTCCTACAGCTTGAACCTGAAGCCAGTATTTGTTGGCTTCAAAGTCAGGCGTGAATGTAAACGGTATAGACATGATGCCATTAAGTTCCGTCGGATTAGCATATTGGTTATTTATATACCCCTTTATCTGGAGTTTGTTGAGGTAGCATCGTTTATTTGAGAATATAACGACTTTGTATTCCTGTGGTATATCGCTGATTTCCAGTGTATGCTCCTCGCCTGCTGCAAGTGGATCAGAAATATAGAACGGTTCGCCTTCGCCATTCTTGTAAATATTAATCGAAAGCGTAGTAGCATCAGTGCCGTAAGTAGCTGACGACAAGGTTATGAAAATCTTGCCCGAAGCTTCTGTCAGGACAGGTGAGACAAGCTCGCCAGCAGCCTTGCTTGAGCCCATCTTCAAGCCCTCTTTTCCAGCATAGAGTTTCGATCCCGTAAAGCCAGGAGTATTAAGCTTCTGGTCAAGAATGCTTGAAATATCAACACTATTATCACTGTTAGCTTTCACTTTAGAGAAATCCTCGTCTATGATAACTTTCTCTTCCATAGCGTCCTCGCTATAGCTTCCGTACATTATATTATACGAAGAGACTTCTTCTTGATCGTCTATCCAAGTGGCAGTAATCTCATTACCGGAAATTGTAGCCTGCAATTCCTCTGGAACTTCCATAAAAATACCACCCATGAAGGTGAAGGAAATAAGACCATCAGAACTTTCCGCGATTTCTGTTATCGGCTTGTGCATCAGTTTCTTACCGTCGGCATTTGCGTTAAAGAGCGTAGCCGAAGGAGCAGAGAAGTCGGTGAGCTCGGTGTTCTTTGATGTGCCAGGGTAAGGGTCGCCTGCAAGAGAATTATAACTTCGTAGGTTGTCAGCGCAGATAGGGGTCATTCGCAGGTGGTCCTTGTAATTGTTTACCACATTCCATTCCCATGCGTTCTCGTTATAGTCAACATGTATGACAAGCATTCCGTGACCTCCAGCAGCAGAATTCCACCCCTCCTTTTGGATGTTCTGAAGCAGATAGTATTCGTTGGGGTTATTATCATTATAGACAATGTAGGCATCTCCGTTTTCGTCAATGTTCGACATGTCCTTAACGAACTGTGGAGAAGAAAGCTCGGTAGGTTCAAGCCATCCGCAGAACCAACGCTCATAAGCCGTATAAGACACAGGAGTATAGCCGTCGCCAGCGTAACTTCCCATGTCAAGAAGAGACCAATTGTCCATGGTCAACTCCTGATGACCATAATCCGTGCAATATAAGTCAGGCAATCCGAAGCAATGAGAGAACTCATGACAGATTGTTCCGATGCCATCTTGAGTAGTTCCGCGACTACCGGCAAGTTCGCATCCGCAAGCATAGGAATCCACGGTCACGCCATCAAAGACACAAGAGCCGATGGTGCTTTCATATTCTTTTGCCGCAAGAAGTGACCAAGCGTGTGGCCAAACCGTATTAGCCTTGTAGCTCTGTGCCTCGCCAAAACCGGCATAGAGCACAAAAACTTGCTCCACTTCGCCGTCGCCATCCCAATCATATTGAGAGAAATCCACTTCTTCGTCAACAGCCTGGCAAGCTTCCCATATCATTGTTCCTGCATGAAGGTCATCGCCCATTCTGTCGTTGCCACCATAGTAGTTCATGTTTTGGGAAAGCTTTACAGGACCAACAACATCAAGAACAAAGTCAAACAGTCCGTAAGATTGTGCCTTGAAATAGTCGCGAACAGAGCCATAGTTCTTCGTTTCCTTGTAGTTTTCACTTGACATCAACTTCTGATAGTCTTCCTTTGGATTTGTAGTTGATGTGAAAGTATTGTCCGCATACTCCACAAGGATAAGAAGTCCTCGCTTTTGCCCTTGATATTTCGCCTTACGCTTGGCTCTCGCCTTGGCAAAAGCAGTCGTGTTCGGGATGGAAGCTGCCGGATTCTTCAGTTGAAATTTCTTGCTCGCAATAGCTTTTTGGAATGCAGATTCTGGATAAATGCAGAAAGTTCCGTCTTCGTTCATCTGATATTTCTTGCCATCTTCCGACAGCCAGAAATGCACCTTCTCATTACCTGTGAATGTAAGCGTAACCTGCTGACCGTCAATGGTAACAGTCTTTGTTATTCGCTTGGCAGGAACAGAGTAAGCAAGCGTTGAAATTAGGACAAATGAGAGTAATAATATTATCTTGCGCATTTTCTGATCTCTATTTAGACAACATTTCCATAAGTTCCTTCATTCCCTCAGATGCACCCTTTGCAATGATGGTCAGATTGCTCTTTGATGCAGGACCGACTGTTGGGTTCGGGTCTATCAGATAGACAGGAGTGCCAGGCTTTATGTACTGCACCAAGCCCGCAGCTGGATACACATTCAGGGAAGTACCGATAATGACGAAGATGTCTGCCTGTTCTGCAAGAATAACAGCCTCTTCCATCTTCGGAACTGACTCTTGGAAGAACACGATGTACGGACGAAGCAAACTACCGTCACCAGCCTTTTCTCCAGGCTTCACCTCGTAATCATATTCCGTCATTGTACGCCAAAAGTGCTGATTTTCAGTGTCGCGCGAAGAGCAAACCTTCATCAGTTCACCATGAAGATGAACCACACGCGTACTGCCAGCCTTTTCATGAAGGTTGTCCACATTCTGTGTTACAACTGCCACTTCATAGTTTTTCTCGAGCTCAGCAACAAGTTTATGTCCCTCGTTCGGAAGACAAGTGATGAGCTGTTTGCGTCGCTCATTATAGAATCTGTTTACAAGTTCAGGATCTGCAAGCCATCCATCGTGAGAAGCAACTTGCATTACAGGGTATTCTTCCCATAAGCCGCCAGCATCACGGAAAGTCTTTATTCCACTTTCTGCCGACATACCTGCACCTGTAAGTAAAACTATCTTTTTCATGTTCTTTTCTTATATTAATTAATGTGTAAATATGTTCGCAAAACAAGTTTGCAGATGGCAAAATTACATATTTTATTTGTTTTATGACATAATTATTTCATTTTTTTTGTCAAAAGTTTTGCTTATTTGGCATATTGTTGTAATTTTGCGACTCATAATAGGCATTTATGCCGTTATTTTCACACAAAAAAGCATGAATAAAGAACAAATACAGAATGGAGTTTCAGAAGATGTCGTAAAGGAAAGTATCCGCAACATCTTCAAATATATCGGCGAAGATCCAGACCGTTTGGGGCTTCAGGGAACTCCTGACCGTATCGTTCGTATGTTCGGTGAGATATTCCGTGGCTATAAGGACGAGGCAAAACCAACAATCACCGTTTTCCAGAACGGAGCTGACGGTCTTGTATATGACGGACTTATCATAGACAGCGGAACATTCTACTCTTGCTGTGAGCACCACATGATGCCTTTCTTCGGAAACTATTGGTTTGCTTATTTGCCACATCCGAAAGGCAAGATTCTCGGCATCTCAAAGGTAGGCAGAGTGATAGACTACTGCGCTGCAAAGCTTCAGGTTCAGGAACGACTCACTCGCGACGTTGTTGAAATGCTCACAGAAGCTCTTGGCACAGAATATCCCCCACTCGGCATGGCACTCGTAATGAAGGGAACTCACCTCTGCAAGACTATGCGCGGAGCACGCAAAGACGGAATGATGACCTCAAGTTACCTGACAGGCAAATTCAAATCAAATGCCGCTCTGCGTTCTGAATTCTTAAAAATGATTGATAAATAAAAACGAAATAATGGATAAACTTAGTTACTCTCTCGGTCTCGGCATCGGAGACCAGCTCCTTCACATGGGAGCCCAGAACATCGTTGCGGCTGACTTCGCAGCAGCTATCGAAGATGTTATTAACGGCAACGAGCTCAAGGTTTCTCACAAGGAAGCTCAACAGATTGTGAACGAATACTTCCAGAAACTTGAAGCTGAAACTCAGAAGCTTGCAGAGGAAAAGGGCAAGCAGGCAAAGGAAGAAGGCGAAAAGTATCTCGCAGAAAATGCAAAGAAGGAAGGTGTAGTTGTTCTCCCTTCAGGTCTTCAGTACAAGGTTCTCAAGGAAGGTACAGGCAAGCAGCCTAAGGCAACAGATACAGTTCAGTGCCACTACGAAGGTTTCCTCACTACTGGTGAAGTATTCGACTCTTCAATCCAGCGCGGTGAGCCAGCAGCATTCGGTCTTCAGCAGGTTATCGCAGGTTGGACAGAAGGTCTCCAGCTCATGAAGGAAGGCGCAAAGTATCGCTTCTTCATCCCTTACATGCTTGGTTATGGCGCTCGCGGTGCTGGCGCTTCTATCCCTCCATACTCAGCACTTATCTTTGATGTAGAACTTTTGAAGGTTCTCTAATAAAAGCAAAAACTAATAAAAACAAATAAAATCATGAAGAAAATTTCTCTTATTGCAATTGCCGCTGCGGCAATTATGGCAAGCTCTTGTGGCAACAAGGCTCCAAAGGCAAACCTTGAGTCAGAAGCAGATACTCTTGCTTATGCTTTTGGTCTTTCACAGGCAGATGGTTTGAAGCAGGCTATTTCTCAGCAGGGTGTTGATTCAACCGTAATGGAAGACTTCTACAAAGGTCTTGCTGAAGGCGCAAAGGTAACAAAGGATGACAAGAGTACTCCAGCTTACAGCGTCGGTCTTCAGATGGGTATGATCATCTCACAGCGCATGATTCCAGGTCTCAACCAGGAATGCTATGGTGCAGATTCTACAAAATCAGTATCTCTCCAGAACCTTATGGCAGGTCTCATCTCTGGTGTAAATGGCGACAAGACTGCCATGACTCCTGCGGAGGCTCAGGCTACAGTAGAGCGCATCATGAAGGCAATGAAGGCAAAAGCAAACAAGGAAGTTATCGCAAAGGCAGAAGCTTTCATGAAGAAGTATGCTGGCAACAAGGAATACAAGCAGCTCGGCAATACTGGTATCTACTACAAGGAGATCAAGGCTGGCAATGGTGCAAAGCCAACAGCAGAATCAACTGTAAAGGTTAACTACGAAGGCAAGAACATGGAGGGTAAGGTATTCGACTCTTCATACGAGCGTAAGGAGCCAACTACTTTCGGTGTTGGTCAGGTTATTCCAGGATGGCAGGAAGTGCTTAAGGCAATGACTGTAGGCTCTACTTGGGAGTGTGTAATTCCTTACAATCTCGCATATGGTGAGCAGTCTCCAAACGAGAACATCCCTGCTTACTCTCCACTCGTATTCAAGGTTGAGCTCATCAGCATTGAGAAGGCACAGGCTCAGCCACAGATGCCAGGTCAGGCTATTCAGATTCAGTAATAAAACCATAAAGACATTGGAAACAATTGTCCACAATATGTAGGGCGAGGATTTCCGAGCCGCTAAGCAAGAAACTTACGGCTCAGGAATTCCCGCCCTACTTAAGATATGGAAACACATTAATATATATAATACATGAAAAAGTTTCTTTTCAACATAATCCTTTTGGCAGGCTCTGTACCGGCATTTGCCCAGGAAGTTTCAGCTCCAATGGACTCCCTTAGCTACGCAGTCGGTGTACTTGCTGGCGAACAGACAAAGCAACTTATGGAAGCCAGCCAGCAGCGTTTCGAAAAGATGAACGCAACGTTTGATGAAACTGTCATGAAAGCTGCGATGAATGCGGTTCTCAATGGCGAAAAGGTTCCTTTCAACGCACAACAGGCAGTAGACATGCTCAACAGTGCTTTGGAAAAGGCTCACAAGGAAATGCTTGAGAACAACAAGAAGAAAGGCGAAGAATTCCTTGCCCAAAACGCAAAGGTCAAGGGCGTTGTGACTACCGCTTCTGGTCTTCAGTACAAGATTATCAAGAAGGTAAAGAAAGGCGAAATTCCTGCCGACAGTTCCAGAGTTAAGGTTCACTACGAAGGTCACACCTTGGACGGAAAGGTATTTGACTCTTCATACAAGCGCGGCGAACCGGCTGAATTTGGTGTGAAGGGGGTCATCAAGGGATGGACAGAGGTGCTTCAGCTCATGCCTGTAGGTTCTAAGTGGGAAGTATATATTCCTTCTGACCTTGGCTATGGTGAGCGTGGCACTCCTAATGGCGACATTGCTCCTAACGAAACTCTCGTCTTCACGATAGAACTCTTGGAGATTGTAAAAAAACAATAAAAGAAAAGTCCCCACTTTCAAAACATTCAATGAGAGTGGGGACTTATTATATCTATTGCCAAAACATCACTTTATTCATCTTCTTCGTCGTCAAGGTCAAAGTCCAGGTCGAAGCCGAACATTGCAGGCTCCACGAAAGCATCCATGGCACGGCGATCTTTCTTCGTAGGACGACCAGTACCTTTCTGGCGATCGATAAAGCCACTTATTCTGCTCATCTCCAGAAGTTCATACTGCGATGCCGCTGTAACATTCTCATATATTTCAGGAAGAAGCTTTGCTCCAACACGCTGTTCAATGGTTTTCAGTATCTTGAACGAATATACGATAGGCGGTTTCTTTACGTCGATGATGTCGCCGACCTTCACATTTGCCGATGGCTTCATGTTTACACCGCCTTTGGTAACTCTTCCGTTCTTGCACGCCTGAGCAGCTATGGAGCGTGTCTTGAAGATTCGCGCTGCCCAAAGCCATTTATCCACTCTTGCTATGTCTGCCATATTGCGGTTTACTTCTTGTTAAACTGATTCATAGTAATATTCACTCCTGCAAGGACAAAGCTCTTGATAATCTCGCCGACAGTCTCAATGTTTGGCTTGAGAGTTTCCTTGTCCTCATCGGAAAACTTTCCGAGGACATAATCCACCTGTCCGCCACGACTGAACTCGTTGCCGATACCTACACGGAGTCGGGCATACTGCTGACCAATGAGTTGTTGAATGTGTCCAAGTCCATTGTGTCCGCCGTTGCTGCCACTTGCTTTCAGACGCAATTTGCCTAGTGGCAACTGTAACTCATCAACAATGACAAGCAGATGCTCCGTAGGAATATCCTCTTTTTCAAGCCAGTATCGCACGGCATTGCCTGAGAGGTTCATGTATGTGGTAGGCTTCAGCAGAATAAGTTTTCTACCCTTTACGCTTACCTCTGCGACATAGCCATAGCGCTTGTCAGCAAAGGTCACGCCATTTGCCTCTGCAAAAGCATCCACTGCCATCCAACCCACATTGTGGCGCGTCTCGTGATATTCAGGACCAGGATTGCCGAGACCTACGATCAGAAATTTTTCCATCTTTAATATAATAGTAAATCAGTTCACTTGCTTATACGAAAAAGGGAGGGTATCGTACCCTCCCATTGTTCTTTATAGAGCTGTGGAAGAGAAGTGGTTAGAACTCTTCCGCCTATTATTCTATAGAGATTACTGCTGCTGAGCTGCCTGAATAGACTTACGAGTAGCCTTGATAGAGCAAACAACAACTTCTGGGCTTGTTGCGAAAGCGAGACCTTCGAAGCTGAGTGAGCCAACCTTGATAGACTTACCAATCTGGAGTGGAGTAACGTCAATATCAAGAACGTCAGGGATAGCAGTATACTTAGCCTTAACCTTGATAGAACGGATAGAGAGGTTGAGACGACCACCGGCACGTACACCTTCTGCAAGACCGTTGAGCTTAACAGGTACACCGATAACGATGTCCTTATCTTCTGTAATCTGGTAGAAGTCGATGTGGAGAACCTTATCAGTTGTTGGGTGGAACTGGATTTCCTTGATGATAGCCTTAACTTCCTTACCGCTGAGGTTGAGGTTTACGATGTAAACGTTTGGAGTGTAGATGAGATTGCGAACGTCAGCCATTGCTACTGTGAAAGCAACTGCCTTAGGAGCGCCGTTTTCAGTTTCTACACCGTAGATGTTACAAGGGATGATGTCCTGCTTGCGAAGCTCACGAGTAGCCTTCTTGCCAAGCTCAGTACGTACTGTACCGTTGAGAGAGAATTCCTTCATTTGTTTGAAAAATTAATGTGTTACTCTAAATTAGTTAATAAATAATCTGCTAATTCACCATCACACTATGGCATGTATTCGCATTCGAATATGCCGCGATTGTTAAAAAAGCGGGTGCAAAGGTACAATTATTTTATGATTTATGATGTATGATTCGTGTTTTTTGTTGAAAAAAATGTTATTTTCTTGCGGGATATATGTTTTTTTTGTACTTTTGCGCTCGTAATTTGCCTTTATTCATACCGAAAAGGCGGTTATTTTCAACATACATATATAGATATGATAAACAGAGATCTCATCAGAACTAAGATTGTACAGCTCACTTACGCTTACTATGTGAACGGTAACGACGACCAGACAAACGCAGAGAAGGAACTGCTTTTCAGCCTTTCCAAAGCTCACGATTTATATCTGTTCATGCTTCATTTTATCGTCTCAATAAGAGATGAAGCTGAATATTTGTGGACTGTCAACAGCAATCGCTTACAGAGAGAGGGCGGTGAGAAAACAAGCAGAAACTTTATTGACAACAAGTTTATTCTGCAACTGAAGAACAACTCACAGCTTAACGAACTCATCGAGAAGAAAAAGATGACATGGGAGGAAGATAAGGAAGTGGTACACAAGGTGCTGCAGCTTATCGAACAGAGTGAGCAATACAAGCTCTATCAGGAGAAGCCTCTCACCACATACGAAGACGACAGAAACTTGTGGAAATACATCTACAAGACTATCATCAGCACAAATGATGATATTGACGACGCCATAGAAGAGCTCAGCCTCTACTGGAACGACGACCGCTTTGTGGTAGATACTTTCGTTCTCAAGACAATCAAGCGATTCGAGGAGAAGAACGGCTCAGCACAGCCTCTGCTTGATGAATACAGAAATGTAGATGACAAGAACTTCGCCATCAATCTCTTCCGCAATGCTATTGACAACTGCGAAGAGTATAGAGGATACATGCAAAGCGTGTCACAAAACTGGGACATAAGTCGTCTCTCGACCATGGACATCGTACTTCTACAGCTAGCCATTGCCGAAATGTTGACTTTCCCAGAGATTGCTGTCCAGGTAACAATCAACGAATTCATTGATCTTGCAAAGATGTACAGCACCCCAAAGAGCTCTGGCTACATCAACGGTATGCTCGACACCATAGCAAGAATGCTCCATGAAAAAGGGTTGATGCTAAAGCCGGTAGGACGCAAGAACTTGTAAGAATGCTGAATGCAGAATGTAAAATGCAAAATGCTGAATGCAGAATGCAGAATGCAGAATTTCAAAGTATCCCCCCAAAAAACTAAAAACCTAAAACTAAAAACCTAAAACTAAAAACCTAAAACTAAAAACCAAAAACTAAAAAGATATGAATACAATGTTTCTCGCTGCACAGGCAGCACAAGGAGGAGGCGACTACTCTTTCCTTATAATGATGGTGATAATCTTTGCTATCATGTGGTTCTTCATGATTCGTCCTCAGCAGAAGAAGCAGAAGGAAATCCGCAATTTCCAGAATGCTCTTCAGCCAGGCGCAAAGGTTGTAACAAGCGGTGGTGTCTATGGCACAGTACGTTCTGTTGACCTTGAGAAGAACATCATCAACCTTGAGATTGCAAAAGGCGTAACCATTACTGTTGACAAGGGCTGTGTATTTGCAGACACATCTGACAGCCTTGCAACAGGAGGTAACTACCAGAAATAAGCAATGTTTCTCCTTTAACTCCAACCGCTCACGCTTCTAAGCTGACAAGAAAGAATGCCGGAAAATACTGACGCACAAAGCAATAATTTTCTCAAGCGTTTTATGAGACTGCTGAACAGGGAATATCTCGTTTTCCTGTTCCTGCTCTTCCTAAGCACAGCCTTCTGGGCATTCCTGACAGGCAACAATGTCTATGAAGGCGAAATGAAAGTGTGCATCAGGCTCTCTGGCTGCCCGAAGAATGTCGTTCTTCTGAATTCAGAAACCGATTCAGTCGCTCTGACCATCAAGGATACCGGTTGGAAGTTCTTCTGGTACTATACCGTCAAGCATACGGACAAGGAACTTTATGTCCCATTTGCCGATTACAAGCAGGGAGACGTGGTAACAATCTCCAATGCTGAAATACAGCGCCTTTTGTTCAAACAGCAAGTTCTCGCTCCTACAACAAGCATAACCTCCCTGAAACGAGATGCCATAACATTCCGCTTCAATATGGGTGCGCACAAGCGAGTTCCTGTCCGTTTCAACGGTACGCTGAACACAAAGTCGGCAATTACCATCATACAGCCTGACTCCGTCGATGTCTATGCCAGCGACGAGATGCTGAAGAACATTCGTGAGATAAGGACAGACACCACAAGATACGAACTGCAGCAAGACACTATCCGTACGGAAATTGCTCTTGAGAAAACCCGCAACGTCAAGGTTATCCCAAGCATTGTTGACTTGACGATCTTCCGCATAACATTTGTCGAAAAGACAACACCGGTGCGCGTAGAATGTATCAATGAACCTACGGGAAAGCGACTGAGCCTGCAAACGCCAAAAGTAGAAGTGAGGTACTATGTTGATCAGAAGATTCACGACAATGTGAATCCGGAAATGTTCAAAGTTGTCGCCGACTATAATGATGTGGCAAACCTGGTGTCTGACAAGGTGGAACTGAAGCTCATCAGTGCGCCAAACTATGTAAAGAATGTCAGATTGCTCACTACAACGTCCGATTACCGTATAGACGAAATGCAATGAGAATAGCAGTTACAGGCGGAATAGGCAGTGGCAAGAGTTATGTTGCCAATATGCTGCGTGAACGCGGAATAGTGGTTTACGACTGCGACTCTGCGGCAAAGCGACTGATGCTCAGCTCGCCAGCCATACGCAAGCAACTTACGGAAGCGGTTGGAGCAGATGCCTATCTTGCAGACGGCAAGCTAAACAAGGCGGCAATATCACGCTTTCTCCTAGCCTCAGACGAGAACACGAAAGTGATAAACAGCATCGTCCATCCCGTCGTTGCAGAGGATTTCCTCAGCTCGGGAACACAGTGGATGGAATGTGCCATACTCTTTGAAAGCGGTTTCGACAAACTCGTTGACAAGGTTGTATGCGTGACAGCACCGCTCGAAACACGCATAGAGCGCATAATGAAGCGCGACTCCATCAGCAGAGCACAGACTCTGGAATGGATTAACAAGCAACTTCCGCAGGAAGAACTGGTCAGTCGTTCAGACTTCACCATAACAAATGACAACAAACACAATTTATCAAATCAAATAAAAACCCTAATAGCCACACTCTAAGTGTAGCAAACAAACTAACAAAAACGATATGAAAGATACTATTATCGCTATTTCTGGAAAGCCAGGACTTTATAAGCTCATCTCTCGTGGTAACAACAATCTCATTGTTGAGACAGTTGACGCAACACGCCGCCGCATGCCTGTTTTCGCATCTGACCGCGTAACAAGCCTCCGCGATACTGCTATGTACACTGACTCTGAGGACAAGCCACTCTTGGAGATTCTTGACATCATGTGCAATAAGGAAGAGGGCAAGGAGACAGCCATCAACTACAAGAAGGCTACAGGCAAGGAACTCCGTGAGTACTTCGCAGAGATTCTTCCTGACTTCGACCGTGACCGCGTACACGACAGCGACATCAAGAAGCTCCTTCAGTGGTACAACATTCTCGTAAAGAATGGCATCACTGACTTCCTTGATGAGGAAGAGCAGGCAGAAGAAGCTGCAGAAGCTGAATAATCGGCAAATCAACAAATCGTCAAATCTGCAAATGACGTTGTGACACAAAAGGAAAGATACACTCATATCCTTGAATATTTCAAGAAGACAGATCCGAACATAACCACCGAGTTGGAGTTCGGCTCTGTCTTCCAACTTTTGGTAGCAGTCATACTCAGCGCGCAATGTACCGACAAGCGCGTCAACATGATTACGCCAGAACTTTTCGCTGCCTTTCCTGACGCGAAAGCCATGGCACAAGCCGAACCAGAAGAAATCTTTGAGTATATCCGTAGCGTCTCTTATCCTAATTCCAAGGCAAAGCACATTGCAGAAACAGCACGAATTATCTGCGAGAAATTCAACGGCGAAGTGCCTTCGCTCTTCGAAGACCTCATCACTCTGCCTGGCGTAGGACGCAAGACGGCAAATGTCATGGAGGCAGTAGCTTTCGGACAGGCAGCCATGCCGGTAGATACTCATGTGTTCAGAGTGTCGCACAGGCTTGGACTTGTACCTAAGACAGCAAACACGCCATTCAAGGTTGAGCAGAAACTGAAGGCTAACATTCCAGACGAATACATGGCAGATGCCCACCACTGGCTCCTGCTTCATGGTCGCTACATTTGCCAGAGCAGAAAACCGAAATGCACATCATGTCCATTCGACAATTTCTGTCCCAAGAATATTCAATAACAAAAGACTTTCCCCTTTTCACTTTTTTCTCTCTACTCTCTACTTTTCACTCTCCTCTTTTCACTTTTTCCACTCTCCACTTTCCACTTTTCCACTCCCATGATAAAGGCTGCATTGTTTGATTTGGACGGCACTCTGATAGACACAGAGAATCAATACACCAAGATATGGCATGAGATAGCCGTAACTTTCCGTCCTGATGTTGAAAGATTGGAGTATCTTATCAAGGGTACTACGCTCACATCCATCTTCGCCACATATTTTCCTGACCCTAAGGTTCAGGAGGAAGTTTTCAAGATGCTCGACAAGGGCGAATCGCAGATGACATACGAGTTCTATCCTGGAGCCATTGAGTTCATCAACGACCTGAAGGAGCATGGCGTAAAATGTGCCATCGTAACATCTTCCAACAAACTGAAGATGCAGTATTTCCAGGCATACAATCCCCAGGCATATGACCTCTTCGACTTTGTCCTGACCTCCGAAGACTTCAAGGCTTCAAAGCCGAATCCTGACTGCTATCTTCGTGGAGCAGAAGTTTGCGGTGCAGGCATCGACGAATGTGCGGTTTTCGAGGATGCCTTCACCGGTCTTCAGGCAGGCATGAGCTCTGGCATTTTCACCATCGGACTTCCTACCGGCAATCCTGTAGAAGCAATAAAGGACAAGTGCCACTATGTTCTCAACGACTGGCAGAACTTCACTTACCAGAAACTCTGCTCAATAGTGGAGAGCCGTTAACTATTGAAATCTGCAGAGATGTTTGCGACACTGTCGCAAACATTAACATGGAGTCATTTCCTTGAACTTGTCGCAATTGAGGATAGTACAAAAAGAATGTTCTATGAGAAAGTCTCAGAGTCAAAAAAAATGGGGCGTTCGCAAGCTTCGTGAGAACATAAACAAGATGTACTACGAGCGGACTCTCATTGCCGCAAAACCAGAAGACGAGATCATTGACACACTTGTGAATGAACGCATAGAAACATGTCCAGAGGTTCAACTGAAGTCATCGTATGTTTTGGATTTCCTTGGATTATCGGGATATTATAGCGAAGAAGAACTAGAGGATGCTATCTTGGTGAATCTTGACTGAGCATATAGAACTGATGATGCTTGGAGAAGATAATATCAAAGTTGCCCAGTATCTCACGAAACTTCCTGACAAGCAGTGGTTTATTGATAAGCTTAACAAATCAATCGCAATAGCAAAAGCTTTGAAGGAGTAATCAAAATACAATAAAACGACGGTTCGTCCGTTATATATATTGAGGTCCCCTCAATAGTTCCCTCCCTTTGGGGGAGGGCGGAGGGAGAGGCCTAGCCCAATGCTCATTATGGCTTAAACTGATTGAGCATTACAGAAGGTTGCATAATAATTCGTGACCTCTTGCCGGCGGGCAAGGAATACATAAAAGAAAAGCGTTTATGGACGCTTGTTTTTGGCAAATCTAACTACCACTTTCAGATTACCAATCAAAAGCAAGTCAGAAGTAGATGCTACGGTTGGATTATATATCTACCCGTCAGCGTACAGAGGGCGAATTGCGTCCTCATGTACGCTTTATGGGTATATTATATCCTCATCGTAGGTATCATTCTGTTCGTTTATTGGTAAGGCTGTGGTAGGCCGGATTTGCAAGCGAGCAGAAGTAAGATACCTACGTTTTTTTATGCCCTTTCTCGGGCAATAACCTTATATCTTAATCATCGCCATGTCATGGGTATCGCTTGGCAGTGTTCAGCCTGTAAGGCTGTACTATGAGTAACCGGGTACGTAGTGCCCGGCTTAGAATGTCGCGTAAGGAAAGTGCCTGGAAGCCACTACCTTATACGTATCAGGTAATGGCTTCCAGCCAGATATCCGTAGTTTATCTTTATCCCGGCACTTCGTACCCGGTTACTCATAGTACTGGCTTCCAGCCAGAACCAAATGAAAGTGTACTTATGGCACAACAGATAAAATCGAAGAAGCGCGTGACGGAGCATGGAGAAGTGTTCACGGCGGAGAGAGAAGTGAACGCCATGCTCGACCTTGTGAAGCAAGAAACGGAGCGAATAGATTCCCGTTTCCTTGAACCAGCGTGTGGCAACGGCAACTTCCTCGTGGAGATTCTAAGAAGGAAACTGATGGTTATCTGGAGTATAAACACTAAGCAGTACGGCAGAAAAGCAGACCACAACAAGATAAACTGCGAGTTGGTACAAGCTGTTTGCAGCATATATGGCATCGACATTATGCAAGATAATGTTGAGGAATGTCGATTGCGTTTGTTGGAGATTATTTCAGAATGGTATCCTCATGCTCATCTTGGAGGTCGTCTTGACGGTGACTTGCTCGAAACGGTAAGGTTCGTGCTCAAACGAAACGTTCTTTGGGGCGATGCTTTGACTCTCTGCACTCCTGATGAACGTAAGGAACCAATCATCTTCAGCGAATGGGGCTTTATAGGTCAGTCGGTGAAGCGAAGGGATTTTACTCTTGACATGCTTCTTAGGCCGAGGAAGTTTGAAGGTCCGAGCCTCTTTGATAGTCTTGGCGATGATGTTTTCATCCCCGAACCTTGTGCAGAATACCCGATGTTGAACTACGATAAACTCTACACACAAGATTATTAAAGTAACGTAAATGGCCGTAAATTAAACGTAAATTTTCGGAAATTAAAAAGATTATTTATGGTAATTCGCGGTTAATTCACGACAATTCACGTTTAAAATAAATCCATGAATAATTCAGACTATAATCCAGACGTGCTTAACTGCCTGGCGAACCTCTCGAACGATGAGGTTTTCACTCCTCCGACGGTAGTGAACCAGATGCTCGACATGCTGCCGAAGGAGTTGTTCCGCAGCAGCAAGACAAGGTTTCTTGATCCTGTCAGCAAGAGTGGTGTCTTTCTTCGAGAGATAGCAAAGCGACTGATTGAAGGTTTGGCAGAAGAGATTCCTGACCTTCAGGAGCGTGTGAACCATATTTGTCAGCACCAACTCTTTGGCTTGGCAATAACGGAACTGACATCTCTGCTCTCTCGTCGCTCCGTCTATTGCTCAAAGAGTGCCAACGGAAAGTATGCCAGCTGCACTTGCTTCAACGATCCCCAAGGAAATATCCGCTACAGAGATATGGAGCATACCTTTGAGCGAGGCAAGTGTAAATACTGCGGAGCATCGGAAGATGTGTTCGGCAAAAAGGTTCGAGGCAACCTTGAAAGCCACGCTTACGAGTTTATTCACGAATTAAAGAATTTCAAGAATATGAAGTTTGACGTTATTATAGGAAATCCGCCGTATCAGCTTAATGATGGAGGTGGTGCAGGTACAAGCGCAATGCCTATCTACCAGAAATTTGTGGAACAAGCCAAAAAGCTAAATCCGAGATATCTCTCGATGATTATTCCTGCACGTTGGTATAGTGGTGGTAAAGGACTTGATGAGTTTAGAAATTCTATGCTAAATGATAAGCATGTGAGACAACTTGTAGATTATATGGATTCAAATGATTGTTTTGCAGGTGTGGATATCGCAGGTGGAATTTGTTATTTTTTGTGGGACAGAGACCATGAAGGTGTTTGTAAAGTAACTGGCATAAATAAACATGGCATAGATGTTACGGAAAGATATCTTAATGAATACTCTACATTTGTAAGACAAGCTAGAGCATTGAACATAGTTCATAAAGCATTAAGTCTGAAAGAAACTACTATGGACAAAATTGTGTTCAGTAGAAAACCATTTGGATTAGATAACGGCTTTATGGGAAATAAGAAACCACTCGAAGGCTCTATTACTTTATTTGGAAGTCAAGGACTTTCATACATCACCAAGAAAGATGTTCCTCAAAATTCCGATTTGATTAATAAATGGAAGGTTATAGCTTCTAAAGCCAGTGCTCAAGGTGGTAGGGCTGATAGCGAGGGGAAACGAAAGGTAATACCAAAAGTTGAGGTTCTTCCTCCAGGAATGATATGTACAGAATCATATTTGTTGATTGATCATTTTGATACGGAGGAAAGAGCAATTAATGCCTCTAGTTATGTTAAGACTATGTTCTTTAGATTTCTTCTATCTCTAAAAGTAATAACTCAGAATATTAGTAAAGATAGTTTTGGCTTCGTCCCTCTCCAAGACTTCTCTCATCCATGGACAGACGAGATGCTTTACGAGAAATACGGCTTGACCGAAGACGAGATAGCCTTTATAGAAAGCATGATTCGTCCAATGGAATAGAACTATCCGATAAATACGGGCTGACAGCCCAAAAGCTCATAGCCCAATGGCAAAGCGAAGCGACGCCTTGGGTAATTTGTGTTGGGATATGTCTGCACGCCCTGTAAGGGCAAAAGCTCTAAAAGTCGTTGGCAAGATAGTAGGCTTTTGCCTTTTCAAGGCGACTTTCAACGAACAAACTAAAACACCCAAGGCGACGCTTCGCTTTGCCATTGGGCTAAGTGCAGTAAGCCTTTCAGGCTAATTTAATAACAATAATAACAAGCGCGATCTTTGAAATTATTGAGAAAAAATTTGGTTATAGAAAAAAAAATCTTAACTTTGCACCAAATATAGAACATTATGGAAGAAAAACTCACCCCAGAGACCGTATGGTATCTCAAGAAAATGTTGGAAATCGGAGAGAAAGCTATCTCTGAAGGAAAGACATACACACATGAGGAGGTAAAGGCTCTCATAAAGTCACGTTATCATCATGAAAGTAATCTGGCTGCAACCTGCGTTGGATAGTTTTTCGGATGTGTTGGATTATTCTATTGAGTATTTCGGCACGCGGATAGCTACGAGAACCGAAGAGGAAATCTTCTCTGCAATAGATAAGTTGGAACGTCTTCCTTATCTCGGACAGGTTATGCCTGAGATAAGTAATGACATCGTTAGCTATCGAAGGATAAATGTCAATAAGTTACTGTCAGTAATCTATAGAGTTGAAGGTGATATTATTTACATAATGTTCATTTGGGACAACAGACGCTCATTGCATAATATTTATTATTTCTTCAACGACCTACAATTCCCTCAATAACTTTCTCTTTTCGCGCTATAATCTCATTATAAGATTATGGCACAACAAGATTTTTTTCCACGGCGTCCTGATGTGATGCCACAAATATACGCCTATGCTGACCCAAGGTTCAAGGGACAGCTGAAGGTGGGTTATACAACTCGTGATGTGCAAAAGCGTGTGGCAGAGCAATATCCTGTCATCACTCCGGGCAAGGAACTGCCTTATCGTATTGTCTTTCAGGATAGTAGCGTCCGCAATGATGGTACTGCCTTTACGGATAAGCATGTGCACCGATGGCTAAAGAAGCATGGCATTCAGAATACAAACGGCGAGTGGTTTCGATGCAAAGTGTCGGACGTGAGTGCCGCTGTATATGCGCTGAAGAACAATGTGGAGAATGATGATGCGAGAAGCGAGACTTTCTCCATGCGTCCTGAACAGCAAAGAGCGGTGGAGCAAACTTCAAATTATTTCCTGAACTACGAGCGAGAGACGGGCAAGACTCCGCACTTCCTCTGGAACTGCAAGATGCGTTTCGGCAAGACCTTCGCTGCCTATCAGTTGGCAAAGCGCATGGGATGGCAGAAGATTCTCGTGTTGACCTTCAAGCCTGCCGTGGAAAGTGCGTGGGAAGAAGACCTAAAGACGCATGTTGACTTTGAGGGTTGGCAGTTTATCTCGTGTTCATCAGAACTTGATTACGTGAAAGCCGACAAGGAGAAGCCAATCGTTTGGTTCGGCTCTTTCCAGGATTTCCTCGGTAAGAACAAGGCAGGCGGCATAAAGCTTCGCAATGAATGGGCGCACATGGTGAACTGGGATGTGGTGATCTTCGATGAATATCACTACGGAGCTTGGCGTGAGAATGCTAAAGATCTCTTCTATAATGAAGACAAGCGTGAACAATCTGCCCAGAACGGCGAGGCTCTGGAATACTTCAACGAGGAGAACATGCCTATAACGACAAACCATTATCTCTATCTTTCGGGTACTCCTTTCCGTGCCATCAATAGCGGTGAGTTCATTGAAGAGCAAATATACAATTGGACTTACAGCGACGAGCAGTCGGCAAAGGCAAATTGGAATCCTGCTAACGGAGATAATCCATACGCTATGCTGCCTCGCATGGTGCTGATGACCTATCAGTTGCCGCAAGAGTTGGTGAGAGTGGCGAAGGAAGGAGAGTTTGATGAGTTTGACCTTAATGAATTTTTTGCTGCCGTTCCCTCCCCTAGTGGGGAGTTGGAGGGGTCCTTTTTTCTCCACGAAGATGAGGTACAGAAGTGGCTTGACCTTATCCGTGGTGCCTATAAGCAGAACATAAAGAGCGACCTTATGCTGAAGGCAGATCGTCCGCCAATGCCTTTCAGCCATGCTCCTTTATTAAGGGTATTGAACCATACGTTCTGGTTCTTGCCTTCCGTAGCTTCGTGCTTCGCGATGAAGAACCTTTTGGGACAGAGAAACAACGTGTTCTACCATGACTTCAATGTTGTTGTAGCTGCAGGAACTGGTGCTGGCATTGGCGTTCAAGCTCTCCCTCCTGTGCTGAATGCCATGGATAATCCATTGGAATCACGCACCATTACGCTCTCTTGCGGTAAACTTACGACGGGTGTGAGCGTGCGTCCTTGGTCGGGAATATTCATGCTCAGAAACTCTTCTTCGCCAGAGACTTACTTCCAGGCAGCATTCCGCGTGCAGACACCTTGGACAATGAATAACCCAGACGGGCTTTCACCTAACAAGACAGAGATTATGAAGCAGGAATGTTACGTCTTTGACTTTGCGCCAAACCGTGCGTTGAGACAGATAGCGGAATATTCATGCCGACTTAATGTGACAGAAGACAATCCAGAGAAGAAGGTAGCGGAGTTCATAAACTTCCTTCCCGTACTGGCTTACGACGGCAGCCACATGAAGCAGATAGATGCCGCAGGAATTCTCGACATGGCAATGAGCGGAACATCCGCGACTTTGCTTGCAAGACGATGGGAAAGTGCGCTGCTCGTGAATGTAGATAACCTTACCCTTCAGCGACTTCTCAATAGCCCAGAAGCTCTCTCTGCGCTGATGAGAATAGAGGGTTTCCGTTCCCTCAACAAGGATATTGAGACCATCATCAACAAGAGTGAGGCGGTAAAGAAGGCGAAGGCAAAGGCTAACGAAGAAGACCTGACCAAAAAGGAGAAGAAGCAACTGACGGAAGACGAGAAGGAAATGAAGTCGAAGCGCAAGATGATTCAGGAGAAACTGATAAAGTTTGCTACTCGCATTCCTGTCTTCATGTATCTTACAGACTTCCGCGAGCAGACATTGAAGGATGTTATCACGCAGTTTGAACCGGGATTGTTCCAAAGGGTTACAGGTCTTGACGTGAAGGACTTTGAACTTCTTGTGTCGCTAAACGTGTTCAACTCGGCGTTGATGAACGATGCTGTGTTCAAGTTCAAGCGTTACGAAGACTCATCGCTCAACTACACCGGCATAGACAACTCCATGAAGGACGATGCCATCGGTGGATATGATACCGTAATATCACGCAATGAATACGAGGATATTTACTTTAAGAATGAAGAAGTCTAACCTAACAAATCAGAACAACTCGCCCAAACTGTTGAGAATCAGAGGAAATATTTGCGTATTATAAATAATAGTCGTATATTTGCCCCCGATAACCAAAACTTATAACCTATGAAAAACCTTTTTGAGAAAACATTTGTTGCGCTACTGCTCCTTATTGCGCTAGTTTCCGTAAGCAGTTGCGACGAGAGTACCAAACTTCAGGTGATGGTGGCTGCCGCCGATAAGGAATGTCCGATGGTGCTTGAAGGCAACACGGGAACTATCACTTCCATCAAGTATGAAGAGGATGCTGTGGTTTACTACTGGGACATCAGCAGCACGGAAATGTCACTTGACCAGATAAAGCTCATGCCTAACACAATGAAGAAATGCATGCTAATGGGACTGCTCGATGACGAGGAAACTTTGGAACTGGTACAGGATATCTGCAAGATAAACAAAAATATTATCTACCGCGTAAAGAGTGGCCCTGAAAGCTATGACCTGAAATTGACTTCTTCCGAGATGCAGAACGAAATTGCCAAAGGCAAGAGCAACAAGAACATCTACCCTAAAGACAATGAGAACATTGAAGTAGCTCTGGCTGCGGACATGAATGAAATTGTCAACCTCGTAAATATTAAAGCTGATGAAGAAGACGAAGGTGCAACTTGTATGCTGGAAGGCAAAAATCTGATTATAGTCATACCACTTGATTCTGACTGTGAGGTGGCTGATATGTACGATTCATTGGAAGAAATCAAGAGCACACTTATGGAGGAAATAAAGCCTAACGAGGATCTGACATATGAAGCTTGCGCAGTACAAGGCTATGGCCAAACCTTCAGATACACCGACGATTTTGGCGGAAAATTTGACATCAACATAACAAGCAGCGAAATCAAAAGGAAATTAGGATTCTAGAAATAAAAAGCGTAAAAAACAAAAACACTCCCCACTCTATTAATGCAATAGAATGGGGAGTGCTGTATTTACAAATATATCTGCTAACAGATTGATAATTAATCTTCTGTTGCCTCTTCAGCTGTCTTGCGCTTGCGAGTAGCACGAGTCTTGCGAGTTGTCTTCTTCTCCTCTGGAGCCTTTATCTTAACACCTGCGAGCTCTGGATCTACGAGGATACGGCCACAGTATTCGCAAACGATAATCTTCTTGTGGAGCTTGATGTCAAGCTGGCGCTGTGGTGGAATCTTTGAGAAGCAACCGCCACAAGCATCACGCTGTACGTAAACGACTCCAAGACCGTTGCGTGCATTCTTACGGATGCGGAGGAAGCTTGAAAGGAGACGACTCTCAATCTTAGCCTCGAGATCCTTAGCCTTGATCTTGAGCTTGTCCTCGTCGGCGCGTGTCTCGTCAATGATCTCTTCGAGCTCGTTCTTCTTCTCTTCGAGGATAGCGTCCTTATCTTCAATATCCTTGCGAGTGCGCTGAAGGTCTTCTGTGCGCTCGTCAATCTTGCGCTCTGCCTCAGCAATCTTCTTCTCAGCGAGCTCTATCTGGAGGCCCATGAACTCGATTTCCTTAGTGAGCGAATCGTACTGACGGTTGTTCTGCACCTCGTTGATCTGCTCCTTATAGCGCTCTCTGTTAGCCTTAGCCTCCTCAATTTCGTTCTCACGGAAAGCGATGGCTTTCTTGTAATCTTGAATCTCAGTTGCAATCTTCTCCTGGCGTGTCTTAAGACCTGCGAGTTCGTCTTCAATGTCCTGAACTTCAAGAGGGAGCTCACCACGGAGCGCACGTTTCTCGTCGATAGATGAGAGAGTAGCCTGAAGTGAATAGAGATTCTTCAGTTTCTCTTCTACTGTGTAATCTTCTGGATTTTTCTTTGCCATAATATTTATGATTTATGATTTGACGATTGAATGATTGGATGAGTTAACAAACCACCACCGGATTGGTACTTCCGTAAAGGCGTGTATTCAGCTCAGGACACTTTTCGGTAAGTATCTGCTGAAGGAGTTCCGAGGTGAACTGTTCTGTCTCGTAATGTCCGAGCACGACTATCTGGATGTCGCCAAGAGCCTCAAAGTACTCATGATAGTGCATCTCTCCTGTAACGAAGTAGTCGGCACCGGCAGCCTTCGCATCGGCAAGCAAGAAAGAACCTGCACCACCGCAGATGGCTATCTTGATGACCCCCTCCGACTCCCCCACAAGGGGGAGAGAAAGCCCATGCGGATTGGTTCTCTGCGATGTATGAGTTCCTCCCCTTGTGGGGAGGTTAGGAGGGGTCGAGCAGAGTGCACAAGGCGCTTTGAACACGGTCTTTATGTATTCTACTACAGGAACGCCGAGTGTCTGAGGACTTATTGTGCCGATAACACCAGAGCCGCCTTCAAAACCACCGCGAGAGAAAGGCTGTAGGAAGGTTACGTCAGAAAGTCCGAGTTTCTCAGCCATCTTATGATTGACACCTCCCGGAGCATTATCGAGGTTGGTGTGCATGGAAATGATGGCTATGTTATTGCGGATAGCTTTCATAACGATGCGCTCCACGCTACTACCGTCGGCAGAGATACGTTTCAAGCCACGGAAGAGCAGCGGATGGTGAGACACGATGAGATTGAAGCCGCTCTTGACAGCTTCGTCAACGACACCTTCAGTGACGTCAAGACACAACAATGCCCCTGTAACGTCTTGCTCTCCTGTCAATCCAATCTGCAAGCCAGCATTATCGTAGCTTTCCTGCAGCGGCAGAGGAGCAAAAGTTTCAAGGGCAGCAAGCACTTGGTTTATTTTCATTCCGTTTGCAAAATTACGAAACATTTACGATTCCCAGACAGTTTTCAGTCACTTTTTTGACAAAAACTTGATTTTCATAACGGAAAGCGGCACTTTACCACATTATTATATAAGATAGTAGAGGCTTTTAATGCATCTTTTGTGTCAGAAAAAGACGAGAGAGAAAGGTCAATACGACACAGAACACTTGAAGCCCAGAGCCTCAACTCGTGAAGCGATGGCATCAAGCGTTTCCTTGCTTGCTTTCTTCAAGCCTTCAACTGGCGTTTCACGATCAATGGTATAAATCATAACCTGCTGAGGTGCAATCTTTTGAAGCGCTTCAAGCCATGGAAGAAGATAGGCTTCAGATGTGTTGCTCATGTCCTTTCCTTCATATTCACCACAGAGGAACATCGTCTGTATTATGACCTTACCCTTGAAAAGACAAAGCTGTTCCACAATCTTTTCAGCACTGTATGATGGCGACTGTGGACGATCAAGACGGAAGATATACTCCGTATTCACAGTGTCGAGCTTCTGGCAGTTACGGTCAACCTTCAGCAAAGCGTTGCGAACTTCTTCCTTATGCAGCATCGTGGCATTGGAAAGAACATTGATGCTACATTCCGGGCAATACTTGTCGCGCAACTCTACCGTATCGTCTATTATGCCTTGAAAATCAGGATGAGCCGTCGGTTCACCGTTTCCAGCAAAGGTAAGCACATCTGGCAACTCTCCTGCGGCAGACATTTTCCTGAGCTGGGCTTCAAGAGCAGCCTTGACTTCCTCGCGTGCAGGCCTCTTCTGTTTTGGTCGGAAATCCTTGTTCAAGCCGCACTCACAGTAAATGCAGTCGAACGTGCAAATCTTGCCATCACCTGGCATAAGATTTATTCCGAGAGAAATACCAAAACGACGACTCCTTACAGGACCGAATATGGGTGAGGTATATATTATTGTAGCCATAGTGTTGTTAATAATTAATAAAAAGAGGCTTGGAAAGTGTTTTTTGTTGAAAATCGTTGCAAAATTATGAAAATTATAGTAATTTTGCACCCAAATGAAGAAAAATAAACATAAAAACAGCAATAATTCACGTAGTTTCCAAACTATTACCCTTATTTTCAGTACTTCTTTGGTGCTGATTCTTATCGGTTTGGTAGTAACTTTTGTGCTCACAGCGCACAATCTTTCCAACTACGTAAAAGAGAATCTTTCGGTAACATTGTATCTCAACAAAGATCTCTCTGACTCACAGGGACAGAGTTTTGCCAATGAAGTGAGAAACAAGACATATGTTGCCTCAGTTGATTTCATCAGTAAGGAGCAAGTCATCATGGAGCAGGAGAAGGAACTTGGTGCCGATCCATCAGACTTCATCGGCTCAAATCCGTTCTCTGCCGAGGTGGACATTCGCTTGAATGCCGACTATGCAAACAATGACTCCGTACAATGGATATCAGACATGCTGAAAAAGGATGAGCGTGTGCAGGAAGTAACCTATCAAGAGAATCTCATCGAGCAGGTTAACCAAATGGTCAACAAGATAAACATCGCGCTCCTTATTCTTGCAGCCGTGCTCACAGTCATTTCTTTCTCGCTGATAAACAACACGGTACGTCTCGGTGTTTATGCCCGTCGATTTGCCATCAGAACGATGAAACTGGTTGGCGCGTCATGGAGTTTCATCCGCTGGCCTTTCCTCAAGAACGCTCTCGGCGTAGGTTTCATATCGTCCATCATAGCATGCGTTGTTCTCGGCATAGGTTTCTCTGTAATGACAGCTAACGAGCCAGAGATTCTCAATGTGCTGACCATGGACGTACTCATGATAACAGCCGCTGCAATCTTCATCTTCGGTATGATCATTACCTTCTGTTGTTCATACTTCTCAGTGAACAAGTTCCTGAACATGAAGGCAAGCGACCTTTATAAAATCTAAAAAAACAAACAGAAAAGAGGGCTAAGGTCCTCTTTATCTGCTTAAAAAATATCACAATATGAAACGTGACTTTGCTTTTGACAAGACAAACTTCATACTGCTCGCAGTCGGAATGATTATCGTAATCATCGGCTTTATTCTTATGAGTGGTAGCGGTTCTACAAACGAGGCATACAATCCGGAAATCTTCAGCGCTCGCCGCATCGTAGTTGCTCCTATCGTAAGCCTTATAGGTTTCTGCTCAATCATTTACGCCATTATCCATAAGCCAAAGGACAAGGAATAACTCAGAAGTATGGATTGGATACAAGCACTTATCCTTGGCTTAGTACAAGGACTTACAGAATATCTTCCTATAAGCAGTAGCGGACACCTGGAACTAGGAAAGGTACTGCTTGGCACAGAAGCCGGCGGATTGCAGTTTGACATTCTCGTTCATGTGGCAACCGTCATGAGTACGCTCGTCATCCTTTGGAAGGAAGTGTTCTGGATTTTCAAAGGACTTTTCGTGCCGCTTCGCCGTTCAGGTTCTGGCGTTAGCTTCTACAATCGTCTTTCCGACGAACAGCGCTACGCATGGTGCATCATCGTTTCAATGATACCAGTTGGCGTTGTAGGACTTTGCTTCAAGCACGTCATAGAAGGTCTCTACGAAGGAAACGAACAAGTCAAGATAATGGTTGTCGGATTCTGCCTGTTGCTTACAGCCGCTCTCCTTTCATTCAGCTATTTTGCAAAGCCACGTCCAAAGGAGAACATCTCGCCTTTACACGCCTTTATCATAGGTATTGCTCAGGCATGTGCCGTTCTTCCTGGACTTTCACGCTCTGGCTCAACTATTGCAACCGGCTTGCTGCTTGGCAACAAGAAGGAAAAACTCGCACAGTTCTCTTTCCTCATGGTCATTCCTCCGATTCTTGGAGAAGCATTGCTCGACTTGCGTCACATCATCTCACCAGACGCAGAGCACGCAGCAGAGGTTGCAGCAGGACAGATGGGCGTATTCCCAATGATTGTCGGTTTCATCGCAGCCTTCATCAGCGGATGTCTCGCCTGCAAATGGATGATTGATATCGTAAAGAAAGGAAAGCTCATTTACTTTGCCATTTACTGCGCAATTGTTGGAGCCGGACTGCTGATTTACTCAGCTCTCTAAACTATCTTCTCATTATCTAACTCTCAAAAAACAACATATCTCTTGGATTTTTTCGAAGGAGAAATAATACATATTGACAAACCTTATGGAATGTCCAGTTTCGGTGCCTTGGCAAGATGTCGCTATCTGCTATCACAGAAGCTGGGCATAAAGCGTTTGAAAATGGGGCATGCTGGAACTCTTGACCCGCTTGCTACAGGTGTGCTAACCCTTTGCACTGGAAAAGCAACCAAAAAGATTGACTCTCTGCAGCGTGACATAAAGGAATATACCGCCACTCTGCAGCTTGGAGCAACCACAGTAAGTTACGATCGCGAGCATCCAATAAACCAAACCTACCCTACCCAACACATCACCCGTCAGCTTATTGATGAGACTCTGCAGAAATTCGTTGGCGAGATTCAGCAGGTGCCACCAGCATATTCTGCTTGCAAGATAAACGGCGATCGTGCTTACCAACTGATAAGAGCCGGCGAGAAGGTAGAGCTCAAGGCTAAGACTCTAAAGATTGACGAAATAGAGGCAACCGACTTTGATGCGGAAAACATGCTGCTGAGCATCAGGGTGGTTTGCAGCAAAGGAACATATATCCGCGCTCTTGCCCGTGACATCGGAGAAGCTCTTGACAGCGGCGCATTCCTTACAGCCTTACGCAGAACAAGGGTAGGAAACGTAAGAGTGGAAGACTGCATTGACTTTGACACCTTCCCTGAATGGGTAGAAGAGCATGTGGAAATCAATAAATAGCAAAAGAACAAAAAACAGATATGAAACTTTCAAGATTCAAATTTAAACTCCCAGAGGACAAGCTCGCTCTGCATCCTGCCTACAACCGTGATGAGGCAAAGATGATGATCATTCACAAAAAGAGCGGTAAGATTGAGATGTTTGAAACAGACGAGAATGGCGAAACCATCAAAGACGAAGATGGCAAGCCTGTCTATATTCAGTTCAAGAAACTCATCAACTACTTCGACGAGAACGACACAATCATCTTCAACGACTCTAAGATTTTCCCTTCACGCATCTACGGCATGAAGGAAAAGACTGATGCGCAGATTGAAGTTCTCCTTCTCCGTGAGCTTAATTCAGACATGCGTCTTTGGGACGTACTCGTTGAACCTGCACGCAAGATCCGTATCGGAAACAAACTGTTCTTCAACGAATCTGGCAGCATGGTAGCAGAAGTTGTTGACAACACAACATCGCGTGGCCGTACGCTTCGCTTCCTCTACGACTCTACTGACGAGGATTTCCGCCGCGAGCTCTACTCTCTCGGTGAAGTTCCAGTGCCTCATTACATTGTTGACAAGCGTCCAATGGAGGAAGAAGACGCTGAACGCTATCAGACTCTTTACGCAAAGAACGAAGGCGCAATCGTAGTTCCTGCATCCGGTCTTCATTTCTCTCGTGAACTTCTCAAGCGCCTTGAAATCAAGGGCGTGAACTTTGCTTATGTTACTGTTCACACTTCCCTCGGTTGTTTCCACACCATTGAGGTTGAAGACCTCTCAAAGTTCAAGATGGACTCTGAAAAGATGGTTGTTGACGCAGAAGCTTGCCGCATCGTAAACGAGACAAAGAAATATCCAGAGCGCAAGATTCTCTGCGTAGGTCCAAGCACTTTCAAGGCTATTGAGACTGCAAAGAGCACAAGCAACACACTGAAGGAGTACAACGGTTGGACAAACCGCTTCATGTTCCCTCCTTACGAATCAGGCGTAGCTAACTGCATGGTATGCAACTTCTACTACCCAGAGACAACTCTCCTCATGGCAGAAGCTGCTTTTGCAGGTTACGAGCTTATCATGGAGGCTTACAAACTTGCGTTGAAGAACGACTATATGTTCGGTGTTTACGGCGACTGTATGCTGGTTCTTAATGATTAAAACACTGTTCCATGCCATTCGGAGACATGGTTAATCATCATGCACAAACTATTTCTCTCATTAGGAACAAACCTTGGCAACAAGGAGCAGAACCTGCTTGATGCCATTGAAAAAATAAACAAGTCGGTTGGCACAGTCATGCGCCAATCGACTTTCATTTCTACCGATCCGGTTGATTTCGTTTCGGAAAACACTTTTCTTAATGCTGCTGTCCTTGTCCACACAAACCTATCTCCAGAAGAATGTCTCAACATCACACAGAAGATAGAACGCGACATGGGCAGAACACGCAAGTCAGTTGACGGCAAGCACTTTGACCGAATCATCGACATAGACATTCTTCTATACGATGACCTACAAATATCCTCACCACGCCTCACTATCCCCCACCCTAAAATGTACGAACGCGACTTCGTGATGATTCCGCTGAAGGAGATTCTGTAATTAGTTTTTTTGCATGCAAGCTCCTTTTAGAATCTGTAAGAACAACCAATGATCAAGGCTCTTGCGTTGTAGTCATTTGAAGTAACAAGGACATTATTGTTACTATTCTCGCTTTTCACACGATCTTCATTGAGAATATCCTGCACAAATCCATATACAGCCCAATCGCCAAGCTGCTTCTGTGCACGAAATGCCAGATAAGTGAACGGATTACTATACCAATGAAGATGGCTTTCACGACCATTATAAAGTGAAACAGCCGAAAGCATCCATTCATTAGGAAGCTTCAGTTGCGGACGAATCTTGAAGCTATAAGACCATGCCTTGTCTTCAGAAACAGTCTCACCGTCGTACCAAAGCCTTTGTACGCGCGCACCGAAAGTCATACCGAATTTACCCGCACGCATTTCGCCTTCCAGTGCTCCTCTGACAGTATTGTATTCAGCATCGTTTATCCAGGTTTTGACATTTACCTGCTCCTCTTCATCGTAAGTAGCAATTCCTGTAATATCATCCGACTTCTTCTGATAAGTCACGCTGGTGCTAAGTGTAAGGCTTGGCACACTGAAAGTGTATTTTCCCTGTATCTGATTTGTTACAGACGGTTGAAGGTCCTCGTTACCTTTAACTCGCGAACCTATATTTGAGCCTACATGAACAAATGGATAAAGCTGCGTGTAGGTAGGACGATTTATACTATGTTTGTAACTTGCAGTAAACTTATTCCGAGCATTTATCTTCCATGTTGCAGACAAATTATAGAGGAAGTCACGGTAAGTGTTCATGACATCGCCTTTCGTATTGTCGCTAAGAGTCTCAAGCTTGTGATGATAGCTTTCATATCCACCTTCAGCCACGAAAGAGAAACGTCCGACATTGTAGTTAAGCGCACCGGATGTGAGAACCTGAGTAACATGATAGTCAAATAATGAGATGGCATCGCTTATGCGAGTGCTCATAAATCCCACTTTCTCGCGAAGACTAAAGCTGAAGCCACCCCATTTCGGAGAATGAAAGAGCAATTGTCCCTTCGTATCTGTAGAATGATGTGCCTTATGGTCATCTTTCTCTTCATATACCATTTCCTTGCCCCACACCACACTGTTGATGTCGGTTGGCGTATTGTCATACTTTATGTATGCACGCGCAGAAAACGAGCCTCCGAAGCCAAACTGGTGAAGATACTCAACCAATGAACCGCAATTAATCTTCCATTCCTTACGTTGCTGGTCCTCAAACTTATTATTCTCTGAGCCATCTTTTGCCCTATTATGACGTGTTGCCGTCTCGCCTACTCTATCTGCGTAATACTTTTGGAAGAAATCAAAAGACAGAACATTCTGTTTGTCAAGATGATAGTCAATTCTAAATGTCAGATCCTCATGTTCATAGCGATTGGCAATCTTCGTGTCGGTAAGCTGATGGTCGCCATTACCGTGAATACCTTCTACAGAACGCGAAGTATTTATCTGAGAGAAATCCATCTCGACATTTCCGGCCATTTGCAACTTACCTTTCTTGTAGTTGAAGAATCCGTTTGGCAGAATATGTCCGCGACTGCTTGTACCAATATAGGCAGCACCATGCCATGCAACAGAGTCGTAATCAGGCTGTTGCTTCTTCACCTCAGCCTCATAATTGTCGATGCTGCGACGCGCCAAGCGCTGGAAGTCCTCTTCCTCTTGCGAAAAAGCACTCGATGGCACAAAAAAGAGAAGTGATAAGAAAAGTATAAGGGCCTCGGCAGTTTTTATCATATAAGTCAATTGTGTACAAAAAACGAAAAAAGTCGCCCAACTCTGAGAGTTAGACGACTTATAGAACTGTGTCTGTTCGCCTGAATTATTCAGCAGCAGCAGTGTCAGCAGCAGCAGAATCAGCAACCTCTACAGTTGAATCAGCAGCAGCTGAATCAGCAGCAGTAGTGTCAGCAACAGCAGCAGTTGAGTCAGCTTCCTCTGCAGGAGCCTCAGCCTTGTTACCACATGATGCGAAAGAGATAGCTGCTACAGCAGCGAACATAAGAACTAACTTTTTCATTTTCTTTAATTTTTTAATTGTAATACAATCGTGTTATTTATTATTTTTCTGGGTGCAAAGGTATAGTGTTTTTATGAATTGCTAAAACATTTTTTTTGAAAAAATTGTTAAAGTGGCATTAATTTGACAATTATCAAACTTTGTGTACGATAACAGCGTCTTTTTTGCCATTTATTTCGTCCAAAACAACTCTGCAAATCGTATTGTCGAGCACTTGTTGAGACTGAGCTATATCACTCTTATTATCAGCGACTTTGAGCTGAACCTTGATATAGTTGTCTGTAAAGCCACTAAGAGTTCTACCCTTGCCTTTCTCAAGGAGCACAAGTCGCTCTTCACCAAGGTGTTTGGCATAGAAAGCCAGAGTTTTCTCTTCCGACAGTTCCAACAACGCATTCAAGCGGCGTTTCTTTTCCTGTTCATCTACTATATAAGGAATCTTCAGCGCTGCCGTACCAGGTCGCTCGCTGTAAGGGAATACATGGAGCTGCGTCACATCCAAGCTCTTCAAGAACTCATAGCACTCTTCGAAGCACTCTGGAGTCTCACCGCGACAGCCCACCATAACATCCACTCCAATGAAAGCATCTGGCATATACTGCTTTATCAGTTCCACCTTATGACGGAAAAGTGCTGTATCGTAGCGTCGGTGCATAAGTTTCAGAACGGTATCGGAGCCACTCTGCAGCGGAATATGGAAATGCGGCATGAACTTCTTGCTACGCGCGCAATATATAATAATGTCATCCGTAAGCAATTCCGGCTCTATACTGCTTATGCGATAGCGTTCTATTCCTTCCACTTGATCTAGCGCTTTCACGAGGTCAAAGAATGTCTCGCCAGTAGAACGACCGAAATCTCCGATATTAACTCCCGTGATGACAATCTCCTTGCCGCCCTTTGCAGCCACCTCCTTTGCCTGCTCCACAAGGAATTCAACAGAAGCATTGCGCGAAAAACCACGAGCATAAGGAATAGTGCAATAAGTGCAGAAATGGTTGCAACCATCCTGAACCTTCAGGAAGAAGCGCGTGCGGTTGCCTCGTGAGCACGAAGGAGCAAAAGATGTGATATCCTTTGTTTTCGGAGTAACCAAAACCTTGTCATTTGTGGATTTGACGATTTGGTGATTTGATGATTTTTCATTTTCCGAATTTACCGATTGCTCCGAGAATCTCTCTGAGAGAATCTGGATTAGCTGTGCCTTCTCATTGCTGCCAAGAACAAGGTCAACGCCCTCTATCTTCGCCACTTCATTACCTTCCAACTGAGCATAACAACCCGTTACAGCAACGAAAGCATTTGGATGCTGACGCGCCATACGACGGATAGCCTGACGACATTTTCGGTCAGCAACCTCCGTAACAGAGCAAGTATTGATAAGGCAAATATCAGCCTCTTCGCCCTTCTCTGCCGTTGTTACGCCATACGAAGCAAGCATCTCGCCGAAAGTGCTTGTCTCGGCGAAGTTCAGTTTGCAGCCCAGCGTGTAGTAAGCCGCCTTCTTGTTTTGAAATGCTGAAGTATCTATCATAGTAATGCAGCAATATCTGTCATTATAAAAAGTCAATAACCTTGAAACGTGTGCAAAGGTAAGAACTTTTTAGGCAAATTTAACGTAAAAAAGGCTCTTTTTAAGCATTATTAGGGAAATCCCCCATAAAAATGAAGGATTTCCCCCCTCACATTATATAATATATGTATAACTTTGCAGCAGATTATTAACCCATAACAACATAATCATGAAACATTTCATACTCTCAATCATCGCTATTCTAGCAGTCGGAACAACTAGTTCTATGGCTCAAGAAGATACCTACCTTACCCCAAACAAGGACACTAAGGAGGCTAAGGAACTGCGCGAAGCGGAGCGCAAAGTCAACAAGCAGGCAGAAGAAGAGGACGATTTGTACTTTTCTCCGAAGAAAGAGAGCAAAGAGGAAAAGGCTCAGCGCAAAGCCGAGTTTCTAGCCGAGAAAGAGGCAAAAAAACAGGCAAAAAAGGATAAAGAGATATTCGAGCTTCAAGCGCAGTTAGAAATGGAACAACGCGCATACAACGAAATGTTGGTTCGCCTATATCGTCGTCTGTACCACGATGACGTTGACATCTACAACCGCCATTTCACATACGAAAATCCTGATACCATTTATCGTGATTCTCTCAACAACGACTTCTTCTCCATCACCACTGGTACTGACGATTTATACGATCCAAACGAAGATTTCAGATATTACAGGACATTAAGCCGTTTCGACTATGTCATGCTCGACATTGACGCAATGTCTGGAGTTCCATACTGGTTCGCACCTTGGTACATAAGCCCTACCCGCATAAATCTGGATTGGGTATTTCCTTCACCACGTTTCAGCAATCCATTCGGTCCAGGCTGGTGGGGAGCAATATACAACCCATGGTACTACGGTTACATCAGAGATCCATGGTATTACGGCTTCCACCGAGATCCATGGTGGTACACATGGTACGACCCTTACACTGACGGATACTACGGATGGAACGGCATCTACGGCATGAGAAGCAGTTACAACAACAGACCTTATTACGAAAACTATTACGTTCCTAATTATGGTTATGTTGGCACCACAGGACATCAGCGTACCGGCAACCACAATTCTGGCAGCGGCACAAGAAACCATGGTTCTGGCAGTTACGCTTACAGCTACGCCAATACAAGCACAAGCAAATGGGGTGTACGCACAACGACAAACATTTCTGACCCATCAGGATGGGTGCCTTCACGTTCAAGCGGAAACAACCGCTATAGCGGATACTCTGACTACAACAGTTCGTCTGGACCTACCTACACTAGTCCCCGCTATAATGGCACCACATCTACCTTCACTCCAGCAAGCGGCAATAGCAGCTATGGCTCTACAAGAAGCAATTACAGCAGTTCTTCAAGCAGTTACAGCAGTTCTTCCGGCGGCTACGGTTCATCAAGCAGCTACAGCAGTTTCAACAGCGGCAGCAGTTCTTCTAGTAGCAGTTCTTCAAGAAGTTCATCAAGCAGTTCAAGCAGCGTAACTACAAGCACGCCAAACAACTACAGCTCTAGCGGCAGTGCAGCCGGTTCATACGGTGCAAGAGGTGCTGGCGGCAGAAGATAACATACATTTTTCCTATTAATAATGAAAAATTAAAAATTAAAACGTGCGCAGCCCTTTAATCTTTAATCTTTAATTTTTAATCTTTATCAAATACCAACCAGAAATATGAAAAAGATCTTATCCGCTGCACTTTTGCTCACAAGCCTGAGCATCAATGCACAAGAAACATATACAAACGCAGAACTTGCTACTCAAGACCTCGACGGAGATGCCCGCTACGTAGGTATGGGTGGTGCCATGGAAGCTCTCGGAGCAAACATATCGGCAGCGTCTGAGAACCCTGCAGCAATGGGACTTTTCCGTTCCAATGCGGCAAGCGTTTCCTTCGGAATGTCAAACCACAGTGCCATCGGCAACAGAAGCGCTGATTCCAGAACGGTTGTAAACCTTGACCAGGCGGGCGTTGTTTTCAATCATCGCATCGGTTACAACTCTTACCTCAACTGGGGCATCAACTACCACAAGAGCACAAACTTCAACCAGATAATGGCAATTGCCAGCGAAGGATTGAAGTATGGCGATATTACCGTCAAAAACGAAGACGGATCTGTAGCCTACTCTTACCCTCTCTATGGTTCGCAGAACGGCATAACATACGAAAAGGGCGGCGACATCGTTGACTCTCAGGTAGATAAGCTCAACTATGTACTTATTGGCGACCAGACTTTCAGTTCCTACGACAACTTCCTCAAGCGCGACCGCAGAGGCTACATCTCCAACTACGACTTCACAATTTCCGGCAACCACAATAACCGCATATTCTGGGGAGCATCCCTTACGATTGCCGACGTAAAATACAAGAACAGGACAAGCTACGAGGAGAAGGTACTTGACCTCGGAGAACCTAACGGCAACATCACTTTCGAGGACACTCACAACATTAAAGGTATCGGCGTGAATATCAAGGGTGGTATCATCGTACGTCCTATAGAGGAAAATCCTTTACGAGTAGGTCTCTCAGTAGAAACGCCAACATGGTACAACCTGAGCTCAGAAAGCCAGACTTACGGCGCACACACTATCTACATTAACGAACCGGGCTTACTCCTTCTTCCTTTGAAGGCTAGCACAAAATGCGACCACTCTTTCGTCATAACTACTCCTTGGAAGTTCGGCATCTCTGCTGGAACTACCTTCGGAAGAAACCTTGCCATCGGAGCTTCGTTCAACTACGCAGACTACTCAACCATTAAGTCTAAGTTTAAGGAGGATCACAAATACGACTGGTGGAAAGACGACATTTCAACATCTTATCAGAACGACGAAGCCATGAACAAGCACACTAAGGCTACTCTCAAGGGCGTTTCTACACTGAAACTCGGTGCTGAGTATCGTATTACGCCAAACATCTCATTACGAGCTGGTTACAACCTTGTAACTCCTATGTACAGCAAGGATGGCGTTCGCAATATGTTCATCAACAGCCCAGGCATTGAGACTGCAACTACTACCGACTACACAAACTGGCAATCAACAAACCGCTTCACTTGCGGCGCTGGTTTCACTAAGGGCAAGTTCTTCGCTGACGTTGCTTTCCAGTACAGCACAGTAAGCGGCACTTACCTTCCTTACCAGAACTGTAGCGACATCGTTCTCGATGCTTACGTTACTCCTTCTCGTCCGATTGACATCACAAACTCACGCACTCAGCTTATCTGCACAATCGGCGTTAAGTTCTAGAAACTAACTCTCTCATTTTCACACACATAAAGTAGGGCGAGGATTTCCGAGACCGTTCCCACGCAACATTGGGTTTGCGGCTCAGAAATCCTCGCCCTACATTTTTATATTATCAATTTTCAATTATCAATTAACAATTATCGCTCCGCCTTGAGCCTGGAGCTTTATCTTAAGTTTTCCGTTCTTGTCAGTCTTGACTGTCTGGTTCATTTTCCAATCGTCATGGAGAGTAACAGTCTGTTTTCTACCGATGAAAGGAAGGTCGAGGTTGAGAGTCATCTCTTCCTTAGTACCATTCAAAGCAGCTATGTACCACTTATCGCCACTTCTGCGAGCGATTACAGCGTATTTGCCAGGATATCCGTCAACATAAAGCGTCTCGTCCCACTTGCAAGGCAATGTCTTGAGCCAATCAAGTTTCTCCTGTTCTACATCCTCAAGATTGTTCGGATAGATTGCAACGCACTGAACAGCAGTCTGCATAGTAATGCCGGAAGCCATCTCAAAGAGGTCTGTTGTCTGACGAGCATGGCGCGACTTATTGTCCTTGCTCATAAACTTATTCATGATGACACCACCCCAGTCCATTGAAGCCGAAGCGTTGCGACAGAATGGATGAAGAGTAAGGTCGAAAGGTTCGCTCTTTGCAGCACCTTCGCCGAAGAACACATTCTCTGATGCGAGCACTGCCTCGCTTGCCACGAAGTTCGGATACATCCTTTCCCAACCGCGTGGAATCGTACAACCGTGGAACACAACCTGGATGCCATACTCGTTAGCGTCGGCAAGGATGTCTTCGTAGAGTTGCATTGTTGGCTGCTTGTCGCCAGCGAAAAAGTCAACCTTGATGCCCTTGATGCCGATGGACTTCATCCATTTCATCTCGCGATGGCGGTTTGCCGCTGTGTTCATTCCGTTACGAGGAGTCTGTGGAGCATCACTCCAATGACCGTTGCTGTTGTACCAAAGCATGAGCGAAACACCCTTGCTCTGAGCGTATTTTGAGAGTTCTGCAATCTTGTCGCGCCCAATCTTCTCGTCCCACCAGTTGTCAACGAGTACATATTCGTAACCCATTGCTGCTGAGAGGTCTATCATCTGTTTCTGAACGTCATAGGTAATGAAATCGTCCTGCCAGATAAGCCAGCTCCAAGTGTAGCGACCGTTCTTGTAATTTGTGGAAGCCGCAAACACCTCATCCACAACATCATACTGGATTGTTGTCTCTGTGATAGGCTTCAATGTCTTGCCGAGAGTTATTGTACGCCAAGGAGTTGGCTGTGGAAGAGAGAGTCCCGGAGTAGCATTGCCAAGACCGTTCATCTCGCCGTCCATTGGGAAAGCTATCGAATAACCGTTCTTTGCATCCCAATCGCAGAGATGAGAGCCGCAGTAAGTGCCATTTACGCCAGTTTCCGCGATAAGCACCCAACCGTCATTTCCCTCATGGAAAAGGCAAGGGAAGGTGTAGCCGTGACCGAAAGCAGAGCGCTGAGCCACAGGAGCATCCTTCGTGTAGCCTTCCTCATAGCTTGGTTTTGTGTGCATCCAGCCCACCATCGGATCGCTCTGCGGAGTGATGAAGGTCGTGGTGTTGTCAGGAAGTTTGAATGAAGTGAGTTCCTTTGTTATGACAAGGCTGCGCACATCGTCACGCTGCTGTGGAACGATATAGCGGAAAGCCACGTCATTGTTAGACACTTGGAACTCCACATCATACTTGTATCTGTCGGCAGTTTCAAGCGAAACGACCAATTTGTTTGCCTCGTAGCTGATGTGCGACGCCTTGGCATTGCGCATCTCGTACTGCTTGCTGACCGTTTCTTTCTTATCACCTTTCACGGTAAGTCCCTTGCTCCAGTCGCTCTTGTTTGTGACGAAGCCGAGCTGCGACGGTTCTATCATCTGCTTGCCGTCGAGAGAAACTGAGTAACTCATCTTGCCGTCAGCCACATTTGTGTTCACAACAAGGCAACCGTCAGGCGATGTTACAGTATATTGCTGCGCCATTGCTGAGGCAGCAAACAACATAAAGGAAACATTAAGAATAAGATTTTTCATAAGTAGGTTAAGTTTTATCCGAACGTAAAAAGTGCTTCATTTGCGTCTGCAAATATACATCTTTTAATTAAAACCCACAAAACATCTGCCCTTTTTTATGCATTTTTTCGAAATGTAAGCATTTTCACCATTTTGCTTACAATCTGATTTTGGCAAGTCGCTGAGAATTGCGCGAAATGTAATCGTTGCTATTTGTACGCAAATATCAAAGTCTCACAAAGACAACACACCACTGATAATCAGCAAGTTACAACACGATTCACGCAAACACAGCCGAGAAAGCCCCGAAACAGCCCGAAAAAAGCAGTGCGTTATGGGTAGAAACCCCTAGGAAAGCATGTCGTAATCCTTAGGATTTCATATCGTTTTCCTATGGGTTTCTGCATAAGCCCCAGAATTAGGGCAAAAGGAAGACTTTCAAGCACAGTTTTCGCGCTACAGAAGATTATCTGGACGAAAAAGTCAACAATGGCAGAAATGACATATTGTAAGCATTTCAGGCTTTTTGCTTACAAATAGCAAAAACGGCAAAAACCGTAATATTCCATGCGGAAACACAACCCCCACATTCTTTCCGGGTAAGTAAGTCAGTAAGTAAGTCATAACATGGAAGGGGTAAAATAGGCACTTTGAGGACTTTCACAAAAGGTAGCTTCAAAACAGCTAAGAAAGTAACAAAGAAGAAAATTTTATATATATAATATATATTATATATATAAATTCGGCTCGCAAGTATTTTCCGAAAAGCCAGAAAAAGTTTTTCAACACTTTTATCCCCCCTCACATTTTCTGACTTACTTACTGACTTACTTACCCGGAAACTTTTAGCACTTTTAATTTCCGCATTGATTTTACCCCAAATGGACTATTTGTGGGCTACGGCATAAATGTGACCGTTGCACATTTGGCTCAAGGCATAAAATGAAGCCAATAAGCAAATTTCTTAACCAATCTTTTGCATTTACGAAGTAAATTGTCTAACTTTGCGCCGTCTAAGAGACTTTTCTGACTAACAAACAATTACTATCATCATGAATTCTTTCAAAAGATATTTTTACACTTTTGTCATCATCATGTCTTGTTGTGCCAACATTGCATGGGGTCAAACAATGGCAGAAAAGATTGCTGCCAAGCAGCAGTTGACGAATCTTCCTACCGTTTACATAACAGTGCCTGATGCATTTGGGCAGAAGATTAACTCCGTTTTGGATGAAAAGAAGGAATACCACTCTGCTTCCATCAAAGTTATAGACAATGGTACTGACGGTACTGGCATCAAACTTGAATCTTTCGAAGATGACGTTTTGAGAATAAAGGTTCGTGGTAACGAAACCGCTAAAGGCTCAAAGAAACCTTATCGTTTGAATTTCGGCAAGGATGTTACAAATGCTGACGGAAGCGTAACATCCCACAAGCACGATATGCTAGGTCTTGGCTACAAGAAGCGCAATTGGGTTCTTCTTGCAAACCAGAAAGATGAAACATTAATGCATAATGCTCTTGCATACACTATTGGTAAGACTGTTGGCATGGAATTCTGCCCTGGCTATAAATTCGTTGATCTCGTCATCAACGATGAGTATCTTGGAAATTATATGATTTCAGATCATTGTGAAGTAGGCAAGAATAGAATAGATGTTGATGAGGATGCTGGTTGGTATCTTGAATCAAACCGAGAAGATCAAAAGGAAGAGCCTTACGTTACACCTACAGGTTTGTATATCTCAATAAAGAATCCAGAGCCATCAACAGAAGCAGAGACCACAGCCCTGAAGAACGAAGTAAAGAGTTATTTCGATGGTTGCGTGGCTTTGTTTGACAGATGGAATTCTGAGCCTCTCTCAGAAGCAAAGATTGCAGCCCTCACTGACCCGAGAAACGGATGGAGAAAATATTGGGATGAAGAATCACTTGTTAATTACTATATCGGAGTAAATGTAACAGGTAATCACGATGGTTTCATGACTGTCAAGATGTATCGTAACCCCGGTGGTAAGATCAAGTTTGGTCCTCTTTGGGATTTTGACACCTCATACGGACAATATGATGATGGTGAAACTTTGGCTGAAGATGCTCAGGCACAAGCCCCATTGATGTGCAACTTTATACAAAAGATTGTCAATTACGACCCTGTCTTTGTAAAGAAGGTTCATGACAAATTGCAAGAGGTTGCAACCCCATTGCAGTCAGCAATGTCGGCAGAAATCAACACACTTGAAGAAAGACTTGCCACATCACAAGCACTTGAGAACCCAAACCAACAATCAGGAGCTTACAAAGCATCAGTACAAGGATTGCGCAATTACACCGATGCACACTTTGATTGGCTTGCTGAAACTATATACGCAAAATATGAGGCTATGGGTGGCGATAATATCCAAGAAAATACCGGTGGTAATGGAGGAGAAAGTGGAGAAGAAGGAACAGGAGAAGATTCTCCTACCAATGGAGCAAATATGAATGTTGCCTATGTTGTCACTGGTATGTCTTTACCATCATGGCAAAATGAAACGTTCCCAGCCGAAGCTTTCTTGAAAGACGCCGAATATGCTGATATAACAATATCTGTAGATCCAAAAATCCACAATCAATTCTATGCAGCCTTAAGATTGAACGGTGAAGACATACAAGTACATAACCAAGGTTGGCAAATTTATACATACACATTCAGAATATCTGGAGAAGTTTTGACCGCTGCGGCAAATGGTCAATTATACTTAAGAACAGGAGGAGGAGGCGGATATACAATTGTCGTACTCAATGTCAGTTCAACATCCCCTGGCACAGACACGCCTACCACCCCTGAGACGCCTTCTACCGAGAGCTTCACTCAGCTTACTGACCTGCCAACAATGTACTTGCAGATCTACAAGCTCAACGCTGACGGCACATCCGACAAGACTCAGACGGAAACTATCACTTCAAGTGGCGGTGACTATCATACTGCTCGCATTGTCATCGTTGACAAAAACAACACAATAAAGGAACGCGACGAGGAAACACAGATTCGTGGACGCGGCAACTCTACATGGAGTGGCGACAACCTGAAGAATCCTTACCGCTTGAAGTTCCCTGCAAAGACAAAACTTCTCAGTTATTTGGCAGAAGACGGAACTACCGTAGTCAACAACTATGCCAACGCCAAGTCATGGACCCTGCTCTCTAACAAGGGAGACTACTCTCTTATCCGCAACGCACTGACAGCAGAACTCGGAAAGTACATGAACATGCCTTTCGTTCCTGCTTACAAGTTTGTTGACCTCGTTATCAACGGCAACTATGCCGGCACTTACCAGATAAGCGACCAGATACAGGTGGCAAAGGATCGTATCAATGTAAACTCTGATACAGGCTGGCTGCTGTCTGCAAATCGCGGTGGCGGCTACGAGGAAGATCCATACTTCACTGCCAATGGTGCTACATTCAACATCAAGAATCCAGAAGCAGATGTAACAACTGCAACAGGAGTAACATCAGACACAAAGTATGATGCAATGAAGACTTGGATGGCTAATGCACTTAAGACAAAATGGGTTAACAGCAAAGAAGTCATCGACGGCGAAGCTCTTTCTGGAAGCTTTGACATGGAGTCTCTTGCCAACTACATCATTGGCATTGACATCACGGGTGACCCAGACGGAGCTATCGACAACTTCTATATGTATAAGGAAGCTGACGAAAGCAGCAAGATGAAGTTCGGTCCTATGTGGGACTATGACCTCGCTTACGGTAACGTTACAAGCCGCGATCACAAGGAGTCACACTTCTTCGCCGACGAGACTTACGGTTGGGGCTATAAGGTTAAGCAGATGTACAACACCCCTACCGTTATAAAAGCTATCTGGAAGCGTTGGAAGTCGGTTTATGGCACATTCGATTCTACAGCAAAGCAAAGTACATTGACCAAGTATCTGCTTGAAAAGGTTGACGCCCTTGAGGCCATCATCGCTCAGTCACAGGCAAAGAACTTCACTGAGAACAAAGCAGGAAGCGTTGCTGGTAGCAACACTTACGCTTCTCATGCAGACGCTATCGCAGCTCTCAAGGCGTGGATTCCAGAACATGTAGAATGGCTCAACACAGCCTATAGGAATGACTATGCAGAAATCACAGGTCTTGATCCTGATGCTTGTGAAAACCACACTTACAATGACCACAACTACATCTTGCAGGATGATGGCACTTACCTCATTGGTTGCGACGTCTGCAATACTATCAAGGAAGGCAGCGAGACTTACTATAAGTTCACTGTTTATCCAGAAAGTGCAGAATCTACAGAAGTATTCGCAACTTCTTGGCATCCTTCTGACGAGCATCCAAACTCTATCGCTGTTGTTGAGGCAAAGCGAAGCATCGTAGAGAAGATCAAAGGTTGGAACATCGTTTGCGGCAAGAAGACCACATTCGCAGACGGCTCTACAGGCCTCACTTGCAAGGACTTCCGCCTTACTGATGGCCATCCATATTATTCAGGCAACAAGTTCGTCGCCACATCTGCTACTTACACTCGCCCTCTCGGTGAAGACGAGGACTTCGGCATGATGACTCTTCCTTTCAAGCATCAGAATGCAGAGAACGATGACGCAGAGTTCTATCATATAGATAAGGTAGAAGGTGACAAGATTCATCTTGTGGCTATCGACCCATCTATTGACGGTAACGCAAGTGCTTACCTCCCAGTCTTCTTCAAGCGTAAGGACGGTGCAACTTCCATTACCGTAACCGGTACAGACATTACCGTAAAAAAGACATCCGCAGACAAGACTAATTCAACTTTCGAAGGATGGACAATCATCGGTGCCGTTGAGAGCACGAGTGTAACTGCCGACGGTCTCTATGAAATGTCAGACGCTAAGCTTGGCACTGTAGCAAAGGCTGAAAGCCTTACTATTGCTCCATTCCGTGCTTATCTCTCAACTACAGCTACTGATGTTCCTGCCACACTCACATTCGTCTGCCCTGGAGGCGAAGAAGTCACTGTAAGCACTCTCGTCGAAGCTATAAAGCAGCTGACAAGCGGCAAATTGACAAAGCAGGACATTGACAAGATCGTAGAAGAATTGCTGAATAAGGAATAAAAATTATTGATTAATTCGTGGGCAATTCGTGATAATTCGTGTTCAAAAGAAAATAAAATAAAGATATGAATAAACTAAAATTAATTCTCGCAACAGCACTGTTAAGCGTTTTTGCTGTTTGTGCCAACGCACAACAAAGCGACAATGTTGCAACTGCTACTTACGGCAATGCGACCGGCAACAAAACTCGCACGATGACTGTTGCGCTAAACCATGCGAATGATTATGTAGCTTTTACCCTTAATCTGACACTCCCAGAAGGCACAACGGTTACGGGTGTCAGCGTAAAGTCACCTTTGAAGAATGGTGGCACTACAGACCTTTCTGGAGTTGGCGGTTCAGCCACAGAAAGCACCGACTTCAACGTCCTTTTCAACCACACCAACCCAACAAAGTGCAATGTTGTAGCTTACAACTATGGTAATGTGGCAATAGGTGGTGAATCTGGCGAAATCCTTTTCACTATTACCCTCGAAACAACTGAAGGCGTTGCATTTGATGAAGGAACTGTAGAATGTAAGTATGAATTTGCCAAATTGGTTGGCGAGTCACTTACAGGTACCATCGAAAACGATCCTCGCCTTTGGGGTGATGTTGTGAAGGATAAGAATGTTGACGCAACAGACTTCCAGGCTGTTGGTAATATCGTAACAAAGTTGGGAAATGGAACAACTGCCATTGATGCTTTTGCGGCAGATGTTGACCAGTCTGACGAGATAGACGCGACAGACTATCAGGCAATTGGTAATATCGTAACTAAAAAATAATAATTTTGATATATGAAAAAGTTTTTTACTATTTTCTCTTTACTCTTCATGCTCTTTGCTCTTAATGCGAGTGCTGATGTTAATATATATTTGAAGAGTACAAATGTTCAGGCAGGTGCGAAAGGAAAAATCGACCTCTGCTTGGAAACAGAAAATCCTATTGGTACAGTAAACGTGGAATTCACTTTGCCAGAAGGAGTTAAGGTTGTAGGCAATCCTGTATCTGAAGGTGCGTATGTTACATTCAATCCTGCCATTAACAATCTTCTCCTTGGTAAGGGCGATCCATACTACTCAACAGGTGTTGTCGCAACAATCAATGTTGAAGTTGACGCTGATGCAGAGATTGGAGAGCACCCAATGACCATCACAATGGCAAAAATCGTTGAGCCAAATTTGACTACTTACGATTTCTCTGATGTAGAGAGCACATTGGCAATCCAGAAGACTGCTGTCATCGAACCACAACGTGACGATTATACATTCGAAGCTATTCCAACATGTGTTGCAACAGACGCTACCTCAATGTCTCTCCCTGTAAACTTTGCTAATGAAGGATATGTTGAAAACATTTCTTTCAACATTGAATATCCAGCTGGTATGCTTACGACTAAGTCAGGAAAGAATTATAATCTCACAGTGAATAAGGATCGTTTCGATACAGGTTCTGATGCCACATTGACTGTAAAGGCTACTAGTGGTACCGCTGTTGCATTTACAAATGCAGAATCTGACCTTGTTAAGCCAGGTGATGGAAATCTGCTTACAATCCCTGTTACTTTGACAAATGTTGCTGATGGTGTTTACACGATTAAGTTTACTGACATCAAAGTTAGCGTAACAAATGACGAAGCAGATCCTATTAGTACAGAAACACTTCCTGATTACTATGTATCTGTAATCGTAGGTCAGCCTTCTACTCAGGAAGCTATCCTCTACGGTCACTATGACGAGGCTACAGCAGAAGCATTCTCTACAGCAATGAAGAATGTTGCCGTAGCAAACATTACTGCTGCTGAAATGGGCGAGGGTGCTATGAGTAAGTTCCAAGATGTTATTACAGTTGATGATAATAAAAAATGGGTTTACTACTACCGCAAATCTGATAACTATGCCACAACAGTAATGCCATACGATTTGGGAGCTTCCATGTACAGCGAAGGAATTTATCAACTCTTTAGAATTGAGGATATGACTTCAGAAAGCATCATTATCAAAGAACTCTCACAAGGTGAATGCATTCCTGCAAATACTCCTTGTATATTTAAGGGTATTCTCGCGTTCTTGAAAGAAAATATGCCACTTAGCTTTGGTGCTATAGACAACCAGTCTATTGGCATGACTACATTCAAGGGCACTTACGAAGCTACAAGTATAGCCGAAGGCGAAGGCTACTACATCGCATCAAACGGCAAGTTCTACAACGACGGCGCATCTATCCGTCCGTTCCGTGGTTACTTCGAGGGTAATGTTAGTGGTGTTAAGTCATTGCGAGTTCTCCTTGATGACGCAACAGGTCTCATTGACATCACAGACCAGTTCTCGAAGGAAGACATCTACAACCTCCAGGGCATCCGCATGAACAATGTTCAGAAGGGTATCAACATCAAGGGCGGCAAAAAGGTTCTGGTTAAGTAACTAAATTTCCCATCTTGATTGTCAATAAATGACTGACACTAAGACATTTACCTTTACTTCGACAAGCTCAGTATAAACTCAAAACGTAAATTGCCGCAAATTTAACGTTAATTTTCGAAAATTATATATGCTGTTTGTATAGAAAAAATTACGATAATTAGCGTCTAATTCACGATAATTCACGTTAAAAAGAAGAATACATATAAGGTGGGAAACATCAATTAAATAAAATTGTAAATCCGTAAATTGTACATAATATGAAGAATTATATAAAGCCAACATTAGAGCGCATAGATTGCGACATGGAAAGCCTGTTGGCAGTGATATCAGGCGGCGAAGGCGAAGGCGATCACGAAGCAAATGCAAAAAAGAATGGCATTCTTTTTGATGATGCAGAAACTGTAGAAATAGACTAGTTCTAACGCTCTTATTATAGGCTAAAGGCAACCGAAAGGGAGCTTTTAGCCTTTTTTTTGCCCAAATATTTGGTCAGAAATTAAAAAAGCATTACTTTTGCAACCGAAACGCACGTTACCGTAACAGCGGTTACGATACACCCAAACATCCTAACCAACTCAATTTCAGCACATCGCAATCGCACACAAAAGTCCATAACATGAAATTCTTCGACAGAAAACAAGAAATAGCGAAGCTTGAAAGGATAGACTCCCTTTCACACGAAGTGGCACAGTTCACTGTAGTTTCCGGACGCAGACGTATTGGCAAGACGTCATTGGTTCGTCATGCCTACAAAGACAGCGACATGCTCTATTTCTTTGTGGCACGAAAGACCGAGGCAGACCTTTGCCAAACATTCATAGAGTCTATTCGCGAAACTCTAAACATACCAATGATAGGCAGCGTAAAGCACTTCTCCGAACTGTTCGACTATGTCATGCAACTTGCCAAGAGCCGCCACATAACGCTGATGATAGATGAGTTCCAAGAGTTCTATAGGGTGAATCCGGCAGTCTTCTCCGAAATGCAGGACATCTGGGATCGCCATAAGGACGAAGCAAAGATAAACCTCATCGTCTGCGGTTCGGTAAACTCACTCATCAACAAGATATTCCGCGACAAGAAGGAGCCACTCTATGGCAGACAAACGGAAATGATACACTTGCGTGCCTTTGTCCCTTCCGTGTTGAAGGAGATAATGGTAGAATACCGTCCAAACTACACAAACGAGGATCTGCTTGCGCTGTATCTCTTCACAGGCGGTGTGGCGAAATACGTGGAACTCCTTGTGGACAGGCGATGCCTCACCCTTGAAACCATACTTGATGCCTTCTTTGAAAGGGATTCCTATTTCCAGGGCGAGGGCAAGAACATGCTCATTGAGGAGTTTGGCAAGGAATATGGCACATACTTCTCCATCCTATCTCTCGTAGCTCAAGGACACAATACTCGTGGAGAGATTGAGGACATGCTTGGAATGGACATAGGCGGATATCTCAAGAAGCTCATAGACGACTACGGATTGATAGCGAAGCAGCAGCCACTCTTCGAGAAAGCAGCAAACAAGAATGTCCACTACGCCATACACGACCATTTCCTCCGCTTCTGGTTCCGCTTCATCTTCAAATATTCTTACATTTTGGAAGCTGGCGGACATCAGCGACTGCGCCAGATTGTTGAGCGCGACTATAGCAGCTACAGCGGGAAAGTTCTTGAAGCATGGTTTCGCGACACGATGACAGAACAAGGTACATTCACACGCATCGGCTATTGGCACGACCGTAAAGGCGAGAACGAGATAGACATCATCGCTGCCGACGACATCGACAAGACCGTAAACTTCTACGAAGTGAAACGTCAGGAAAGCGACATCGACATCAGCATCCTCCGATCAAAGGCAGACACATTCCTGAAGGCAACAGGACAATACAAGAAATCTACCATATCTCACCACGGCTTATCTCTTGACGACATGTAAAAATTTGCTCTAGGCTAAAGGCAACCGAAAGGGAGCTTTTAGCCTTTTTTTGCACACAACTTATTACAAATGAGTTAAAATTCCGTTCTCGCACACACATTTTCCACTTTTTTCTTGATTTTCCTTGCCATTTACATATATTATTTATAACTTTGCGCCCATAAAAAGGATGAAGGCAAGTTCCACGAACTGTCAAAAACTAACTAACACAAATGCTATCTATCGAACGATAACCCTGAAAAACCAAACTCAGTTCCCAATTACCGTTCATACTATCACATTTGTGCAAATACAAACAATAGATACAAACAATAAAAACACATCATTATCATGAAACAAATAATACAACAATTATTATCATGCCTTATCCTCGGCGTGGTGTTCTGTACTACGTCGTGGGCGCAGAATAACGATGGCATACCTGCTGAGTATGTTGCAAAGATTAATAACAAGCAACAGTTGACAAATCTGGCAACCATTTATCTTGATGTGCCAGATGCACAAGGAAAGGCAATCAACGACGTCTTGTTCAAGAAAAATGGAGTTTCTGAGTATCATCGTGCAACTATCGAAGTTATAGATAATGGCACCGACGGTACTGGCAGAATGCTTGCACACATCAAAGATAATCTTTTGATAAAGGTGCGTGGAAATCAGAGCGCTGATGAAACAAAGAAGCCATACCGCCTTAAATTTGCAAAAGAAATCACAGATGCCAGTGGCAATGTCATTGCTAACTGCCAGAAACACGACATGTTAGGTTTTGGATACGAGAAGCGTAACTGGACTCTCTTGACAAACCATAGAGACGCATCTTTGATGAATAATGCTCTTGCCTATCATATTGGCAAAGCAGTCGGATTGCCTTTCTGCCCAGGCTATAAGTTCGTTGACCTTGTCATCAATGGAGAATATCGTGGTAACTATCAGATATCCGATCATTGTGAAGTAGGTGACGATCGTATTGAAGTAGACGAAGAAACTGGATGGTACATAGAAACAAACAAACAGGGACAAGAAGAGGAACCATACGTTAATACTGCTGCTTTGTATTTAACAATAAAGAATCCTGAGCCTAAAACTCCAGAAGAAACAGCAGCACTTAAAACGGAAGTTAAGAATTATTTTGACCATGCAAACACTTTCTTTGGAATATACTCTACCGCATGTAGTGATGAACAATTTGTTGATCCCAAAACAGGTTGGCGTTCTGTATTTGATGAAGAAACTCTCGTGAAATACTATGTGGCTGCAAACCTTACAGGTAACCACGATGGTTTCATGACTGTAAAGACATACAGAAATCCTGGAGAGAAACTAAAGTTTGGTCCTATTTGGGATCATGACAACGCTTTTGGTGGTATTGATAAAGGTAAAACTTTGTGTGAAAACGCTCAAGAAGGAGCTCCATTAATGTGTAACTATGTTGTTAAATTAATGGAAAAAGACCCTGTGTTTGTCAAGAAAGTTCATGACAAACTTGATGAGGTTTTGAAGAACGGCTACTTGGATAACATGGCAGGAATTGTAGAGAAAATTGGAAACGACATCTCTGAATCGCAAGCTCTTAATTACAAAAAGTGGTGGACTGGCGGTGACTATCCTGCGGTAATCAGCGGTCTTAAGACTTACATCACAACACATACAGGATGGCTTCAAGAAACCATTAATACAAAATACACAAATCACGGTGGTGCCGATATCATTGACAACACTATCGGCATTGATGACGATGATGATGACGACACTCCTGTAGGCGACCTCGGCGCTCTCGTTGACCTTGGCAATGGCAAGTATTCATATACTGGCTCTGCATCTACATTCAAGGAAGGAACTGAGATTACAATCACTACTTCTACAGCAGGAACTACTCTCAGCAACTATATCACAGAGGGAACTACTTGGAACACAAGCAAGACCATCACTCTTACAGCGGCTGATGTTACCGCACTCGCTAACTCCGCTAACAAATATACATTCTTTATGAATGCAACTGGTGGTGAAGTAAAAGCTGTGAATGTTAAGGTGCCAGAAGTGAATAACGCAGGTCTTAAGAGTGTAGGTAAAGATTCTGAGAACAACAATGTATTCACTTATACATTTAACAAGTCTGATGTCAAGGAAGGTGCGAAAGTAACAATCACCCTTAACGGAACTGATGAGTTCCATGCAAAACTCTATACTACAAACCAATGGAGCTTTGATTATGGATTATGGAATAGTCCTACGACAAGCACTATAACTCTCACTCCAACCGATGTAACCAATATCACTGCAAACAACTACACTTACAAGATTGTAGCTACAAACTGTACAGTCACATCCGTTGAAGTCTCAGGTTCTTCATCAGGTTCAGAAGAAGCCCCAACCCACACCCTCACCCTCTCCGCTTCTGAAGGTGGTACAGTATCTGGTGCTGGTACATACAAAGAAGGAACAACGGTGTTGATTAAGGCTATTCCTAACGAAGGCTATAAGTTCGTGAAGTGGTCAGACGATAACACTTATGCTTCTCGCTCAGTAACTCTGAAAGATGCAAATATAGAATTGACCGCAACCTTCGCAGCAGAAGGCTCTACAGATGAAGACCCATTCAACGAGCAAGGCGCTCGCAAGCAGTTCACCAACCTCCCTACAATCTACCTCGACGCTACCGTTGGCAATGAATGGTCGGCAGCTTCTCTTGAGGTATTTGACGCAGACAACAAGCTCGGTCAGGGCACTTCTTGGACAAGCTCTGCCGTTGAGACACAGTATCAAGGTTCTGGCGACAAGAATAAGGATTCTTACCGCTTGAAGTTCGGCAGCAAGACTCAGTTGCTTTCTTCTGGCAAGTTCAAGCAGTGGGTGCTCCTTGCAAACGACGACGACCCAACAATGATGCGCAACGCCCTTGCAAAGGAAATGGGCGATGTTCTCGGTCTTCCTTTCACTCCAGGCTATCAGTTTGTTGACCTTTATGTAAACAACACTTACATGGGTACTTACCAGGTTACAGACCGCATCAAGGTTGAATCTGGACGTGCTCTCGTTACTGGTGGAAACAAGGAGTTTGACTGGCATGTACGCTTCAATGATGCTGGCGAATATAATGAGGACAAACCTACATATTATATCGCTGGCACTGAGACTATGCCTTACATCATTCCAAAGAATCCTGATCCTAAGGACGATGTAACAACATGGAACAGCACTCTCAAGGATGAGATGACTACATATTTTAATAATGTATTCACGACAACTGATGGCGAATACACAGCTTTCGCAGAGAATGTTGACCATCAGCAGCTCATTGAGTGGTACATCGCTCAGGAAATGCTCGGTGTCTATAAGGGTTTCTCTTCTATCGAGGCTTACCGTAGCGTAGCAGCTACCGACCAGAACCTCCATATCGGTATTCTTTGGGATAGCGAGAAGGCATTCGGAAATACTGGCGAGGCTCCTGCTCTCAGCATGGCAGACCTTAACACAGCAGGTTCTTACAATGGTCTTATGACAAACTACGCTGCCTACGATGTGATGAAGAACATCTTCTCACAGCTCTGGCAGGAGCGTTGGTTTGCTAATGGTGTTAACAACCTTTGGAAGGAAAAGCATGAGGCTATGCTCACAGCAATGACATCCAAGGCAGCTGCATTGAAGACAGAACTCGAAGGTTCATGGGCAAAGAACGCAACCAAGTGGAGCATAACTGGCGAACAGGCTACTTCTATCAATACTATGACATCATGGCTCACACAGCGTGATGCTTACCTCACAAAGAAGTTTGCAGCCCTCGCAGCCGCTGTACCTTGCGAAACCCATACTTACGAGAATCACAACTACATTGAGCAGACAAACGGCACATTCCTCATAGGTTGCGACGTCTGCGGAACAATCATGGAAGGTAGTGAGACTTACTATAAGTTCACTGTATATCCAGAAAGTGCAGAATCTACAGAAGTATTCGCTACTTCTTGGCATCCTTCTGACGAGCATCCAAACTCTATCGCTGTTGTCGAGGCAGAAAAGAAGATCGTAGAAAAAATTGATGGCTATAACATCGTTTGCGGAAAGAAATCAACTTTGTCTGATGGAACAAAGGGCCTCACTTGTAAGGACTTCCGCCTTACTGATGGTCATCCTTACTATTCTGACAACAAATTCGTCGCTACTACAGCGACTTACTCTCGCAACATCAGCAACGCTTGGGGAACTCTCGTGCTTCCATACAAGATGCAGAATGCAGAAACGGCATATGCAAGTTTCTACCATCTTGGTGAAGTGAAAGCAACTGATGGTGACGCATCTACACTCGTATTCACAAGCATAAATCCTGGCGCGAGTGGCGATTGCAGTGCCTACATCCCAGTTGTATTCAAGGCTACAGACAAAGCTCTTCAGGAAGGCAAGATTGTTGTTAATGGCACAAACATAACCGTAAAGAAGACGACAAATATCGACCCTGCAACTGAGCTCCATAAGGAAACTGTTGCTGGATGGTCTCTTATCGGAACTATCGACAAGTTTGTTATCAACGATGTAAAGACAGACCTTTCACAAGGCGAGGAACTCTACTACATCTCTAAGAACCAGTTCTGGCACGCTACAGGCAAATACACTAACAATCCTTTCCGTGCTTACTTTATCTCCACAAGCAGTGCTGGTGCAAAGAGCTTCAATGTTAAGGTTTCTGATGACGAACAGCCGACAAACATTTCCGACACCAACGAGAAGGCACTCGCAATCTTCGTTGACAATGGCAGCATTACACTTTGTTCTGGCAAGAACACTGCGGTTAGAATCTACACTGCCGCTGGTTCTCTCATTGCCAACACATCTGTTGCTGCAAACGAGAGCAAGACAATAAGTCTCCCTTCAGGACTTTACATCGTAAATGGAACTAAGGTTACAGTAAGATAATCAAGAAGCAATGAACAAGAAATCATATATAATACCATCTGTATTTGTTTATCAACTCAGAAATTCCGAGAATCTTCTGCAATCAATCTCCGGCGGAGGTGATGACAATGGAGATGGTACAGGCGATGCTAAAAGAGCTACCTACCTCATAGATGATGACGACGACCTTTTTAGCAGTAGGTCTACAAGTTTCTCGGAAGCAGAGGTTTACAGTCCTTTTGATTTGTAGAGATTTTGAAAATTGGATTCTCTATCTTGACGATATTACGCCATAGAGATAGTTTGCGGCATGGAAATGTCGCACCTCATGATGAGAAAAGCGCAAGAGTAAACAATATGGAACTCTTGCGCTTTTCTTATCTTATTTAGCAAAAATATATCAAAACATTTGGAAGTTTGCCATAAACTTCATAACTTTGCAAACGGAAACATAAATAATATGATATGAGCCACGCAGAACAGACAGCACGTAAGCTTTACGACACCATGCAACTAAATAGTATAAGCGAAGACGTCAAGCGTCATCTTATGATACTTATGTTGTCTCAAACTTCTGACAATTCATTGGATCTTTCAGAAAGCCTTGAGATGCCAAATTCTTATGAAGAAGCTATACGCATGGGAGCAAAGGATATTGAAGACGTAAGAAAGGATTTACACGCCTACGTTGACCAATTGGCAAAAGATTACGACCTGCAATGAAATACATTATCCAACCTCAATGTACAACTTCCATTAAAAAGTTCTACCAAAATGTAGCAAAGAAATATGCCCATACTTATTCTCGTGAATTAATTGCTCAAGAATATAGATGAAGCTATTGATTCTATGTACAAAATTGAAAATGGTTTACTGCGACGTACGCCCTCTTTGAAACGGTGGGAAGGATGTTTCATGGCAAACACCAAGAAATGGTATTTTGCCTATAAGATATTTAATGATGTCATTGTTGTCATAGATGCGTGCAATGCACAAAACATGAAATCCGAGTAATCATATCAATAGAAAAACACTTTATAACATAACATTATGACATTCAAAGAATTATGTGAAGCACGCTACAGTGTGCGCTCTTACAAAGACGAGGCAATACCGGCAGAAAAACTGGAGTACATAAAGGAATGTGCCCGACTTGCACCATCGGCAGTAAACAAGCAGCCATGGAAACTGCACTTTATAACATCCGAAGCCGGTTTGGAAAAAGTGTGCGCCAGCTACAACCGCGACTGGATTCGCACAGCAAAAGCAGTGATTATGGTCGTGGCACAGAAAGACGCAGCATGGGTAAGAGCAAATGACGGAAAATATCATGGCGACATCGACGCAGCCATCATAACAGAGCATATTTGCCTTGCAGCAGCAGAACAGGGACTCGGCACTTGCTGGGTGTGCAACTTCGACGCAGCTCTTTGTCACAAAGAGTTCTCTCTCGCAGAAAACGAGGAAGCCGTGGTACTCATCCCTATCGGCATTCCTGCCGACGAAAAAACTCAAAAGAAGCGCAAGGACATTTCTGAAATCTGGGTGGAGAACATTTAGCTCTCCACCATTCGCTTAAATCGCTCGATATCATCCGGATAAGTCACCTTGAAGTTCTCCTGCTCTCCCTTTACCAAAGCAATCTTCACTTCCGGCAGATACTTATGCACCACTCCGCAGTCGTCGGTAGCAACGAAGTTCGGATCCTGTAGCGCAACCTCAAAAGCCTTGCGGATAATGCCACGGCGGAAGCATTGTGGCGTCTGTGCATTCCTCATCATCGCACGCACTGGAATATCGCATATACACCCGTCTTCACCAATGGCAACGACAGTATCTGTCAGTTCCACAGCAGCTTCCACGGCCTGATGTTCCTCTAACGCACGCGCACAATCATTAATAATATTCTGCGACACACCTGCTCTCACACAGTCGTGCAGGAAAAGGTTGTCGTCGTCATTCGTGTAAGCATTAATGGCTGCAAGCGAAGAATCATAGCGTTCCTTGCCACCTTTCAGCAACCTACGCACCTTCTTGAACCCGTTCTTCTCGATGAAAGAGTTTACCAAAGGGAAGAATTCCTCCTTCGTTACGACAGCTATCTCATCGATATTCTCGTTCCGTTCAAAAGCAGCGATGGAGTATTCCATCAGCGTTTTTCCGCACACCTCAATAAACTGTTTCGGAGTCTTGCTGCCCAGTCTTGTTCCACTTCCTGCAGCCAATATAATCGCAATATTCATAAATATTTGTTAATTTTCTGCAAAAGTAAACTAATTTCTTGTATTATTCAAATATTTTTGAGTAATTTTGCAGCGCAAATACTAAAAACCACAAAATATGAAGAAGATATTACTCGCTGCCATCATCATGGCATCCGCTCTCACTGCAAATGCACAGAGCGAAAAGAAGGCTTGCGACAAGTGCGCTGACAAGAAGGAATGCAAGATGGACAAGAAAGCTTGCGACAAGAAAGGAGAATGCAAGGAAGCCAAGGCCTGCTGTAAAGAGGCTAAAAAATGCGACGCCACAACAGCCGCAACTGCACAAGACTGCTGCAAAAAAGAAGCTAAGAAAGTTGCCAAGAAAGCAGTGAAGAAGGTTGCTAAAAAGACTAAGAAATAAGCAAATTTCAAGTCTCTGCATTTTAACATAAATCGTTAAAAGTCTTAAAAAAACTAAAAAAAAGCCCGGAAATGCCCAATTTCCGGCTTTTTTTTTGTACCTTTGCACCCGAATTCGTGTTTGAAAGCGCAAATACGCGTCCATTGGACTGAATTCCAGCAGACGAAAAAAACAAGCAATTAAGGTCTGCTCTTTGAGAAAAGAATATAGAATTATGAATTTAACATTAAAGATTAAAGGTTTCAAGAAATTTGCATTAACAGTAATAACAGCGCTCGTCGCCACAACAAGTGTCTCGGCACAGGACAGGATGGCAGCCATTGCTCCATCTGATGTCAAGATGAAAGCCGTTGACACTCTCATGCTCCACAAGCTCCGCCAGCGTGAAAACGCAGGTACTGCGGGTGCGAATCTTTATGAGGAATGGAGCAACTCTTCTGTTGGAAAGTACAACCAAGCAATACCTGAAACATACACAGTAGATCTTCGTCACTTTGCAATGCCTACAAAGAATCGCATGGTCACTTCTCCTTATGGTCGCCGTTGGGGACGCATGCACAAAGGTATTGACGTGAAAGTTTATATTGGCGACACAATCGTTTCTGCTTTTGAAGGTAAAGTCCGCATCGTAAAATACGAGCCAAACGGCTATGGTAACTATGTTGTTATCCGTCATAACAACGGTCTTGAGACAGTTTACGGCCACCTTTCAAAGCATCTTGTAGTAGAAAATCAGAAGGTTCGCGCAGGTCAGCCTATCGGTCTTGGTGGTAACACAGGCCGTTCAACAGGTTCTCACCTCCACTTCGAGACTCGCCTTCTCGGCATAGCAATCAATCCCGCATTCATGTTCGACTTCCCTAATCAGGATGTTAAGGCAGACAAATACGTTTTCCGTCGTTCAGAGCATGTTGCACAGGCAGGAACGACACAGAAAGCAGCTCAGAAGCCAGCTACAGTAGCTAAGCCAGCAGCACCAGCAGCAAAGCCAGCAGCAGTTCCGGCTCCTGCACCACAGAAGACAGTAGCAGCTCCACGCCCTGTAGAGACAGCAAGCGCAAAGCCTGTTGCAGCAGCACAGAACACATGGCTCGTCAAGCGTGGCGACACTCTTTACTCTATTGCTACAAAGAACGGTATGACTGTAGAGCAGCTCTGCCGCAAGAATGGCATTCCAACTTCATACACCATTCAGATTGGAGAAGTGCTTAAATTGAACTAAACATTATTACAATATAAGACAGGAGCTGAATTAACACAATTCAAGCTCCTGTTTCTCTATTATTACCCAATTCAAGTTTACTACTCAACGGTATCACAAAACTAAACATAAAATAGTCACGATGAAAACATTCATAAACTGCAAAGACCTTGGCGATCTCAACGCAGCACTCGCCGAAGCACAGGAGATAAAAGCAGACCGCTTCAAGTATCAGCATCTTGGAAAGAACAAGACTCTGCTGATGATATTCTTCAACAACTCACTCCGTACACGCCTTTCCACTCAGAAGGCAGCCATGAATCTCGGCATGAATGTCATCGTTCTCGATGTCAATGCCGGTGCATGGAAGCTGGAAACTGAGCGCGGTGTCATCATGGACAGCGACAAGAGCGAGCACCTTCTTGAGGCAATCCCTGTAATGAGTTCCTACTGCGACATGATTGGCGTTCGCTCGTTTGCAGGACTTACAGACCGCGAATACGACTATGCTGAGACCGTTCTTCATCAGTTCATCAAGTATAGCGGCAAACCAGTTTTCGCTATGGAGACTGCCACAGTCCATCCTCTCCAGGCTTTCGCCGACCTCATCACTATCCAGGAGCACTGGAAGCCAACGGCCGAAAAGAAGCGTCCGAAGGTTGTACTCACTTGGGCACCTCACTGCCGCGCACTTCCTCAGGCTGTGCCAAACTCTTTCGCAGAGTGGATGAATGCCGCTGATGTCGATCTTGTAATCACTCATCCAAAGGGCTACGAGCTTGATCCTCAGTTTGTTGGCGACGCTACCGTGGAATATGATCAGATGAAGGCATTTGAAGGTGCAGACTTCATCTATGCCAAGAACTGGAGTTGTCCTGGCGTTACAAATCCAGAAGACTACGGAAAGATTCTTGACGACTACAAGACAATGATGCATTGGACTGTTGATGCTGACCACATGGCAGCTACCGACAACGGTAAGTTCCTCCACTGTCTCCCAGTCCGTCGTGGTTTGATTGTTACTGATGACGTTATCGAGAGTGAGAATTCGCTCGTAATTCCTGAGGCAGCAAATCGCGAGATTTCATGCTCAGTAGTCATCAAACGAATGCTCGAGAGCATGTCACAAGACTAAAAACAGTTTTATAGCCAAAGCAGAAACCATAATGAGACGACTGCTTTCCCTCGTAACAATCCTGTTACCAGCGCTCCTTTCGTTTGCACAGAGCATAACAGGAAATGCACCACGCAACATTGTTATGGGGGAAAGCTTTCGCGTTATATACGAGATAGTGGCGACAGACATCGACGAGTTCCTTCTCGAAGACCTGCCAGAAGGAATTGAAGAAGTAATGCCGCCATTCGGAGCCACCGCTACAGAGGGCGGAAAGTCCATAACCAGATACACGGCAATACTAAGTGCCGAAAGAGAGGGAAGCTACGCACTGCCAGCACCAAAGGCACTAATCAACGGGAAAGAAGTATTGGGAAAACCGCTGACCATCAGCGTCGGAAGCACTTCTCCCCTACCCGCTCCCGCCTATACGACAACAGTCCAGAGCGAACAGCAAATCACAGAGGACAAGAGTCTGCAGAATGTAAAGGAGGAATTCTTTGCCAGAACCGTCGTGAGCAAACGACAGGTCATGCAGAACGAGCCTGTCATCGTTTCCGTTTACATCTATTCCAAAGGCTCCATCGAGGGGCTCAACGGCAACCTTCCAGAGCTCAGCGACTTCTACATTCAGGAAATGACCAAAGAAGGCGAGGTTGAAAGCACGAAAGAAGCCATCCGCGGACAGGAGTACGACAAGATTCTTTGGGCTAAGTATATAATGTATCCGCAACATTCCGGCACACTCACCATACCAAACATCACATTCAGAGGCAGAGTGAAGACCGAGAACAAGAACATCAGCTCCTTTGACGCCGTTCTTCTGAACCCAGCCGATCGCTTCAAGGTGGTCAACACCACCATAACCTCTCCCGCCGTACAGCTCAATGTCGAAGCACTTCCCGAGCCGCCAGCAGGTTTCTCCAGAGCCGTTGGCAAGTTTTCCATGCGCGTAAAATATGCTGATCAGTCCGTTGGCATTGACGAGCCGGCAGTAATAAAAATCGCCATCCGTGGAAACGGCAACATCAAACTCCTGAAGGCGCCAAGCATACAATTCCCGAAATCGTTTACCGTTCACGATGTCCAAACCACCGACAGCATGCAGCTTTCCAACAAATACGGAGCTGACGGAGAAGTGGTTTACACATACACAGCCACGGCAAACTCGCCTGGAGAATTCAAGATGCAGCCTATAGAATTCATCTATTTTGACACTGACAGCAACAAATACATCACCATACAAAGAACTCTGCAAAGCATCACCGTAGGCAGCGCTAAGAACGGCGCGTCACCATCTCTCGCACCTATCAAGCAACTCGACGATGTCAGCCCAGCCCGAAGCCTGGACTTCATGCTCTCAAAGAGATATTTTGCGCTCCTTGCGCTCCAGCTCGTCCTTTTTGCTTTGGCATGGTGGCTGACCATAAAGTACAGGAAGATTCAAGACCGAAAGGCTGCGGAAGAAGAGAAACTCCGCAAGGAAAAGGAAACCGAATACGAGCGACGCATGATAGCCGAAATACGCTCACGCTTCGAGAACCAGCAGAAGACTCCGTTGATACTCATCCTGCTATTTGTCAGCAGTTCACTTTTCGCCCTAAACATCAATGTGGAACGCGCCAATGATGCCTATACCATAGGCGATTACCAAAAAGCCATCAAGCTTTATCGCGAAGAACTGAAGTCAAATCCTTCAGCCGACATCTACTACAACCTCGGCAATGCATATTACGAGATGCGCGAGATAGACAAGGCAGTGCAGAGCTATGAGCGAGCTTATGTTCTCAACGCAAACGATCCAGACATCCAGAACAACCTTGCTTTAGCAAAGAGCAAGCAAAAGAACCGACAGTTGGAACAGCCGGAGAACTTCATCGTCTCCGCTTACCGCTATGTTGTCTATCTGTTTCCGGCAGACATTTGGGCAACTCTCTCCCTGCTATTCTTCATGCTTCTGCTCATCAGCATTCACGCCTATCATTTCAGTCGTTCTGGCACACGCAGCCGCAACGCCTTCTATTGCGGCATGGCAGCAGTCGTCCTGTTCCTGCTCTCAGCCATCCTTGCCATTCAGCAGCAATGGTTCATCAACCAATAGTTCTGACGATCAACCAACTATTGGCTTCGGCTTCCTCCAGTTCACGAGGTAAAGCTTATCCTTTGCGCGTGTGATGGCGGTGTATAACCAGCGGTAATAGTCCATTCCTATCATGTCCTCAGTCAGATAACCCTGTTCTATATAGACATGCTCCCATTGTCCGCCCTGCGCCTTGTGGCAGGTGGAAGCATAGGCGAACTTTATCTGAAGAGCATTGTAATACGGATCGTTCTTCAGCGCTTTCAGGCGGTCTGCCTTCAACGGAATATCAGAAAACTCCTCCATGAGCTTATCGTAGAGGCGCTGCTGCTCATCACTCCTGAGAGCCGGAGCCTCCGATTGCAGCGTGTCAGTCAGTACGGTGCAAGTCATTTCGTAGTTGTCATAGTCAGGAAACTGCAGCGTACAGTCGCAGAATGTAAAGCCATAGTCCTCCACCTCATTCCTTATCTTCACTATGCGGGCACGATCGCCATTGGCAATGAACGCCATAGGTGCTTCCTTGTCTTTCTCCGCCCAATAGTAATTGTTCTTGACTATGGTAATCATGTCATCTACATCAAGATAATCCTCACTCTCGCGACACATGCGGCGAATGCCATTGTTATACCTCACAGCCATCTTGTTGCTGCGCGTGATGACCATCGTCTCCTCGTCTCCCATGTCGTAATAGCTGTCGTCAAGCGTTTCCACCAAGTCCTCGCCCGAGATCTTCTCCACATCCGAAAAGCCCTTTATCTTAAGTTGAGGAAACTCATACACATTCTCCTCCGAAATCATGCGTCTCAGCAGTTGGGCGTTAAAGAGAATGCCCGACTCAGAAGCCTGTCGGACAACATCGTTCAGTTCGGCGCTATAGACATTGAGGTGATAGCCACGAAGCACACTCTCATTAAGCGCTGGCGACTCCTCGAAGCCCACTGGCGGAAGCTGATAGCGGTCGCCAATAAGGAGCATTCTGCACGATCCGTTATAGACATAGCGGATAAGGTCGTCAAGAAGACTGCCCGAACCGAAGTCAAACTCCGATGTTCCGTCCGGCGAATCGGCTATCATGGAAGCCTCGTCAACAAGGAACAGCGTGTTCTTCGCCATATTGTCCGCTAGCTGAAACTGCCCTCCAATGCCGCCTGTATATGCCTTCTGACGATAAATCTTGCGATGGATGGTGAAGGCAGGAGTGTTGGAATTCAGCGAGAACACCTTCGCCGCACGACCTGTCGGAGCAAGCAGCACGACCTTCTGTCCCAGGGTCTGCATAGCCTTGACTATGGTGGCTGCAAGGGTGGTCTTGCCCGTTCCCGCAGAGCCACAGAGCATCATCACCGAGTCCGTATTGAAATCGGCGGCAAACTGGCAGAACATTTCTATGGCATTAAGCTGATCGCTCGTTGGCTCATGCTCAAAGAGCTTCATTATTCGCTGATGTAATGCTTCGCGGATCATATAAATGAAAAGTGAAAATGAATGGGACTTATATTAGGCATTTAGACAAAAACAATTTCGTCAAACAGATTCTCGCCATACATTTCTCTAAGATTTTCTTTTGTTTTTTGCTCGAAGAAATTCTAAGAAAATAAAGAAATTTTTGTCGCTCAGCTAGTTTCTTTTGTTTCTTATCCAGTTTCTTTGAGCTACAGATAATCTTGAAGAATTTGTTATTTTTATTAATCTCTTGGGGAATATGTGGAACATGGGGAAGGTTTAACATTGTCTAGTTTCCCCATATTACCCACTTTCCCCACGAGGTACAAAACAACTATCGCATTTCCACACGAGATTTTCTCAAAGATTTTCTTTGTTTTTTGCTCGAAGAAATTCTAAGAAAATAAAGAAATTCTCTTCGCCAAGTTACTTTCTTTTGTTTCTTATCCAGTTTCTTTGAGCTACAGATAATCTTGAAGAATTTGTTATTTTTATTAATCTCTTGGGGAATATGTGGAACATGGGGAAGGTTTAACATTGTCTAGTTTCCCCATATTACCCACTTTCCCCACGAGGTACAAAACAACTATCGCATTTCCACACGAGATTTTCTCAAAGATTTTCTTTGTTTTTTGCTCGAAGAAATTCTAAGAAAATAAAGAAATTCTCTTCGCCAAGTTACTTTCTTTTGTTTC
>JAKSLJ010000040.1 GCA_024401275.1 Bacteroidaceae bacterium
CGCCGCAAAACAAACATCGCCCCTTAAAGAAGCCATGGGGCTTCTTCTCCAATAAATCGCCGCAAAAGCATATATAAGTTCATAAGCTGCGTTTCCATATTCGCTTCTTAACGACGCCATGGGGCGTCGTTTCCACACAAGGATCATTCAGGGACAACTCCTATATAGTTACCTTAAACTTTGTTTTTAGTTCTTGCGCTCCAGTAGGTGCTCAGGCGCATTCGGAGTCCTCTCACTCGGAAAAACTCAAATTTATTTGCTATTTCGCTCGCTTATTCGTAACTTTAATCTTTGTTTTTAGTTACTCTCGCTCGGAAATACTCAAATTTATTTGCTATTTCGCTCGCTTATTCGTAACTTTGTCGCCGAAATAAACAAAACAGCATATTCAATGGAAGAAATCAACTCTCGCATTGATGAATCAGAAGCACAGATGATGGCTGGAGAAATCTTGTCTGGTGAAGAAGTTCATGACAAGATGCGTCAGTATATCAACAATTTGGCAGTATGAAATGTATTTGGACCAAACGTGCTCAGATTTACACGATACCCAAGGATAGAAGCGTAACCATAGCAGACATTTGGGATATGCGCCGACATCCGGATAATCTTGCAAAAAGAATCAAAACCAAATAACCAAACCAAATAAAAACAAATTAAAAAATCAGAAACTTAAAACTAACATAAAAAAATATAGCAGTGCAGGCTATCATTGTGGTCAAAAAGAATATATGAGCAAATACGAGATACCATACATAAATCTTATCGTCCGTTCCTTTGCAGAGCGGTTTGCCTTGACAAGGCAGGCAGCATACAACTACTTGCAGCAACATAAGGGTTTGGATTTCCTCATTGAATATTATGATGTGGAGCACCTGCAAGACCCTGAAGAGACTGTAGATGATCTTATTATAATGTGCAAAAAGAATGGAGGGGTATTAGCATGAAACTTTATCACGGAACCAACCACGATATAGATACAATTAACCTAACCGCTGGCAAACGCTTCAAGGATTTTGGTCAAGGTTTTTACCTTACTCCCAATAAGGCGACTGCAGAACGAATGGCGCGAAAGAAAGCCAAAATGTTCGGAGGGGAACCACTCATTCTTGAGTACGAGTTTAATGCCGAACAAGCAGAAGAAATAAAACTCAAAATGATGAAATTTCCCGAGAAAGCAAATGCCGAATGGATTAGGTTCATCGACCGAAACCGAGACAGGCATAGTGGTGCCACTCCTCACCAGTACGATATAGTCACAGGTCCAATAGCAGATGATGGTGTTGTAGTACAATTAACAAACTACAAAAATGAGATTCTTACACCAGAAGAGGCTGCAAGCCGTTTGCAAGACAAGTACCTGGATCAGCAATATTACTTCGGAACTCCGAAGGCTTTGGAACTACTAAAGAAAACCCATGTATGGAAAATAAATTGAATCCCACCCACGCACAGATTGCCAATTTCCTCACTGACCATGTCATCAGCGAGATGGTGAAGTATCTTATGGAGGACTATGACTATTCCCTAGAAAAGTCATTGGATTTGGTTTATCAATCCCACACCCTCGAACTACTGCAGATAGAGGAAGGTGAACTCTATGTCCAAAGTCCTGCATACGTCTATGACATGCTGATCAAGGAACTCGGACTCTACCCTGTTCAAACGGAATACGAAACGGCATATGTTGCCGAAGATTAATAATGAAGTTAACAACTTTGTTGATAACATAAATGTTTAACCAAACAAAATAAAAACAAACTAATAACCAGAAACTAAAAATCAAAATATAAAATATAGCAGCATCAGACTATCATTGTGGTCGTCAGAAAATGAAGCCTAGGAAACTTACATTTTTCTCTGATACATACCACAGACGATGATGGTTGGCTTACCCCCTTCTTTCCCCGATGAAAGGAGGTTTTACCGCGTATAGGTATGAACCGATGGAATGAGCCAATCCTGAATATAACGATGGAAAGATGCCTTGCACCTAGATAGGGTGTGGGCATTTCTTATATTCAGGAGAGGTCAGAGAACATTCCTAGGCTTCAACCTCAGACGACCGTAAGAAGGCTTACACCCTTCTTTTGTGTCCATACATGCGTTTGTTTTGCCAGCAATTATTAGTTGATAGACCATTTGTGCTGCAACTAATAACTAACATTATGGCAAGAAGGAAAATAGACAAAGCCGCTCTTGCCAGTCTTATACGAGATTTGAAGGAACTGAGCAACGAGCAGAAGGCAGACCTGCTTCAGTTGCTTAATGAACAAAAGCGTTATGGACTGGTATGGGAAGAGCATAATGAGGAAGCACAGGAAGTGCTTTCGGAAAACATACCAGTACTCGTAGAAGATAAAAGCAAAGCAATTATTGCATCTGACGATTGTAGGGCGAAGATTTCTGAGCCGACACAAACTCCAAACCACATCCTCATTGAGGGCGATAACCTTCATGCCTTGACGGCTTTGACCTATACTCATGAGGGCAAAGTGGATGTAATCTATATTGATCCGCCGTACAATACGGGAAAGAAAGATGATTTTGTTTTTAATGACAATTACATAGATAAAGAAGATAGCTATCGTCATAGTAAGTGGTTGTCATTCATGGAGAAACGTCTACGAATTGCCAAGAAACTTCTCTCGGATAGAGGCGTTATCTTTATTTCTATTGATGACAATGAACAGGCGAACTTGAAGTTGTTGTGCGATGAAGTGTTCGGACAGAATCTTTTTGTCACAGATATTATATGGAGATCATCCGATTCTTCAAACCATGATGCAAAACAGTTTTCTGCTGATTATAATAACACTTTAGTGTATTCAAAGTGTGAAGGCTGGCAGCCCAATAAGATAGCTCGAACAAACGACGATAATACTCATTATAAAAACCCAGATAATGATCCTAATGGACCATGGTTTTCTAGTAATGTTTCTTCTCCAAATCCAAGACAGAATCTCATGTTTGATATCATCTCGCCAGAAGGGTGTGCAATACATGCACCAAAGAATGGTTGGAGATGGAGTTATGAGACCATGCAAGGATTTATCGATAGTGGAGCTATTGTTTTTAAGGATAATGGTACAAGGTTGATAAAAAAGACATATCTAAAAGACCAAGAAGGGTTAGTTCCTTCAAATATATTTTGGGATATTGAAGTAACTGGTCATAATCGAAATGCTAAATACGAATTAAAAAAGATATTTCCAGAATATAAGACTTCTGATATATTTAAAACTCCTAAACCGACAAAATTTATTAAAAGATTATTGGAGTTATCTACTAAAGCCGATTCTTTAGTGCTAGATTTTTTTGCAGGTTCAGGTACCACGTTACATTCTGCAATGATATTAAATACAGAAGATGGTGGTCAAAGAAAATGCATTCTAATAAACAGTAATGATGAAGGTATCTGCGAAGAGTTTACCTACGAAAGAAACAAGCGTGTTATAAATGGCTATACAACTCCGAAAGGTGTTGAAGTGGCAGGGTTGAAAGATAATAACCTTCGCTACTATAAGGTAGAGTTTACGGAGCGTGAGAACTGTTCAGCCAATCGACAGAAGCTTATGCAGATGGCTACGGATATGCTTTGCATTAAGCACGACCTTTATGATGAACAGAAGCAATTCGGCAGCTTGAAGTTCAAACCGCGCTTTGCCCGATACTTTGCAAATGCAGAAAAACAGATGCTCGTGGTCTATGAGCCAAGAGCCATAGAATACATTGCCAAGGAACTCCGTGAGAATCCGACGCTTGCAACACGAGAACGCAAACTTATAATCTATGCTTACAGCGATGGCGCTTACGCCTACAACGATGAGTTTGAAGGATTGGAAGACTGCGTGGAACTGATTGCCATGCCCGATGCTCTGAACCAAGCCATAAGAAGCATTCTGCCACCGCAGAAGCAAGACAACTTTACCATTGAGGAAGGAGGCGAAGAATGATTGAACTGAAAGATTATCAGAAGCGAGCCGTTAGGGAATTGAAACGTCAACTTGTTGATCTCCTAAACGACGACGAAGACCGCTTGAAGCTTATATTCAAGGCTCCGACAGGCGCGGGCAAGACTGTCATGGCATCGAAGCTTCTTGACGAAGTGACATACGAGCTGCCTATGGACGGCGAGTGCAAATACACTCAGGTGGCATGGGTGTGGATAGCTCCGAACAAGCTTCACCAGCAATCGTACAAGTCGATGAAGAACTTCTTCTCCGAGACACGCTCGCTGCGACCAGTGATGTTCGACGAGTGCAACCATCTGGAAGGTTTGGAGAAAGGCGATGTGCTCTTCCTCAACTGGGAGAGTATCAACAAGGACAATGCCGTGATGATTCGCGACAATGAGCAGAACCGAACGCTCTACGAACTTATCCGTCGCACAAAGGTGGAGAAGCATCTGCCTGTTGTTGTGGTGATAGACGAAGAGCACATGTTTGGTGGCAGGAATGCCAAGAAGAGCGAGATGGTGTTGCGTGCCATTCTGCCGAAAGTGGAGATTCGCATCTCGGCAACTCCCGTTACGCAGAGCTACTACAATGTAGTGGTGAAGCGCAAGGATGTTGTTGAGGAGGAAATGATAAAGCGAGGCATACAGCTCAATCCGAATATCCACAGCAGTAAGGAGCAAAGTGAACTTACCGTTAACCAGCGTTTGCTGAAACAGGCTTTGAAGAAGCGTGAAGAACTGGCAAAGGCTTACATGGAGCACGGCATAAATCCGCTACTTCTCATTCAGCTTCCTAACGACAGCTCGGAATCCATGAACGCCAACGACAAGACCATTGCTGACGAGATGAAGTCTTTCCTTGAGCAACGGTGCAACATCAGCGTGGAAAACGGCAAGTTGGCTGTGTGGCTTTCAAAGGACAAATCGCCTAATCTTCAAGATATTACCAAGCCTGACGATATGACCGAAGTGCTTCTCTTTAAGCAGGCGATAGCTTTGGGCTGGGACTGTCCGCGAGCAAGCGTGCTGCTCATCTTCCGCGACCTTAAGAGCATGACCTTCACGACGCAGACAGTAGGCAGAATATTGCGTATGCCAGAGCAACGTTTCTATCAGAACGACCTGCTGAACTACGGCTATGTATATACAAACCTTTCGGCAGACATCATCCAGATTGTTGGCGACGATATGAACTATCTCTCAACAATCTACGCAAACCGCCGCAAGGAACTTCAGAATATCACGCTTCGCTCCGTCTATATGGACAAGAACGGCGTAAAGCGAAACCGCCTCGGCTCAACTTTCCGTAGCGTGCTTGAACAGGTTATGGAAGAGGAATGGGGACAGAATCCTCTGCTTCTCTTCAAGCCGGAAGATATGTTTGGCAAGGATGAAGACGAGATTGACGCTGACTCTGACAATGAGGTTGACATTGAGGAGAAGATAAGATACAACCGCCTGCAAGCAAAGAAGCATGGAGTGAGATGCGATGTAACACGCATTATGGTGGATATTCCGAAAGATACTCGTATCACGAAGTTTGACGGCACAACGGAGATTACGGAGAAGGCGCGATTGGCACGCAACGGCTTGGAACTGATGGATATGTTCACGAAGTTCTGTCGCGACAACTGCGGATCGTTTGCGAAATTTGATAGTACCCCAGTTCTCATGGGTGCCTTGGAACATGTTATGGAAAACTATCTCGGCATATTCTCAATGGATGTGCCAAAGGTGGTGTTGCAGCGTGACAACAAACCGCACTTCGAATCGTTGATACGAGTGGCATTGGTGAAGTATGAACGGCAGTTGGAAAAGCAGAAACCTGCAGAACAGGAATATAAAGAATGCGTTTGGGAAGTGCCTGAGACGAGACTCTACAACTCTCAAGTTTGTCAAGCAAAGGATGGCGAGATATTCAATCATGCCTTGCAGCCTTTCTTTGAACAGAACAATGTATCTGCGCCAGAATACAACTTTGCCCGATGGCTTGACCAACGGACGGACGAAGTAGATTGGTGGTACAAGAATGGCGACGAGGGCAAGCAGCATTTTGCCGTACCTTATACTGACATGACAGGCAGAAAGCGTTGCTTCTATGTTGACTTCATCATCCGACTGAAAAACGGAACCATTTGCCTATTTGATACAAAGACTCCAGGAAGCGACGAAGATGCACCAGAGAAGAACAATGCTCTCTTTCAATATTGCGAGGAGTATTGTGCAAAGGGAAAGAAGATGGTAGGCGGTGTGCTGATAGCACAAGGCGACAACTGGTATTATCCTAACGGACTTATAAAAGACACTGCAACAACCGACGGTTGGAGCGTGTTGGATTTGAGGAATATGTAAACAATAGTGGGCAGTACTAAAGGTCGGTGGCGCGAAGACCAAAAAACGGGCTGAAAGCCCAATGAGCACCTAGCCCAGGGTAGAGCGAAGCGGCACCCTGGGTGTTTGGATAGGGGGGTAGGGAGAACGCCTTGAAAAGGCAAAAGCCCTACATGTTGCGGTAAAGATTAGTGCTTTTGCCTTTTCAAGGCGCACCCTCAACGAATAAACAACAATACCCAAGGCGTCGCTTCGCTTGCCATTGGGCTAGGAGCTGTAAGCCTTTCAGGCTATTTCTAGAATTAACGGAATAAACGGCTCGGAAATCCTCGCCCTACAAAGCAATACAAATATAACTGTAAACAAAGACTATGAAGAAAAGCGTTGATAGCACTTTCCTGCATTATGGTGTAAGGCAGGAAGACATGGCTCTCATCGAGCAGTCGTGCAGAGACAATGACATAGATTCAGAATGGATGAAGCAAAGCATCCTCAAGCCTTACCACGAGGAGCGTAATAACCAGAACATCGTGGAAGACAAGAAACTTGCTAAGATTCTGAAGAAAGCGTTAAAGGAAATCTGATATTATGAAGATAAGAAGAATATACGCAGAGAACTACAAGACGTACAGGAAACTTGACCTGAACCTTGAGGTTACTGACGACCGTCCGATAATACTGATTGGTGGTGCCAACGGATGCGGAAAAACTACGCTCTTTGATGCCATCTACAGCGCTCTTTATGGGTTGGAGATAAAGAACAAGCGACAGTTTGAAGAGATATTCAATGCCGGAGTGAAGAACGAGGAAGGCATGGATCGAAAGAACATTGTGCTGGAAGTGACATTCACCGGCGTTGTGCTCGGAAAGACGACTCCATACAAACTGAAAAGGTCATACACGCTGATGGACGGAAGCGTGAGGGAAAGCGTGGAACTGAACATGGACGGCAACCGCTTTATCTACGGTAGCGGTTCTACGGCTGCCCAACGCAATACGAACGAGGAAATCGTAAACAAGATTATCGCGGCAAACCTGCCACGAGAACTGAGCAACTACTTCCTATTCGACGCCATGAAGACTTCGGAACTGGTGAAGGAAGAGCAGATAAACAAACTCATCATGAAGAACATAAACTCCGTGATGGGCTTCAACAAATACAGTCGTCTGCGCTCCATGTCAGAAGCTTTGCTTGCAGAGAAAAAAGCTGCAAAGTTGGAGAATGAATTGCAACGCAAGGACTACGAGAACCTTCAACGACAGAAAGCCGAGAAAGAAGCTGAACTCTTACACAAGAAAGAGGAATACAGCCAGGCTCTTGCCTACGCCAATGAGCACAGGGAAATGTACAACCGTGCCAAGGAAGGTAGGGATGACGATGATGTGATGCGCGACAAGATTCGTCAGATAGAGCAGAACCTGAGGGACTTTGACAAGAAAGAAGCCGACTACAGGCAGGAGGCTGATGGCATAGCGCGAGAACTGGAGTCGAAAGTTCTCTTTCCGAAGCTCGCCGACATGGTTCGTGGAGAAGTGGAACTGATACTAAACGAAAAGAGCCGAATCGCCGCCGAGCATAGCAATGACCTAACAAACAGTCAGATAGAGCGAGTGACGAATGATGTTGTGGATTATTTGAAGACTCATCATTTCGGCATCGGTAGAATAGATGTTCCTGCTATTGTGAGCTATCTTATTGCCCACAAGAACGACGGCAAGAAGAGCGATGACAAGTATCCGAACCTTTCCGATACGGATGTGAAGGTGCTTGGCGATCTTGTGAAGGCTGCGTATGTGAATCCATTTGTTATGCTGGATGAGAAGCGAACAGGCTTGAACTTGGAAATAGACGAACTTCCACATAGAAGGAAGCAGCTGAACGAGTTCCGACAGACGCTGTTAGGTGCAGACTACAGCATAATAGAAATGTATGAAAGCAACGACAAGAACACGAAGGAACTGAAGTTTGCCATCGACCAACTGACAAAGGAGATTGAAGCCCTGAGCAAGAAGATCGCCACTTACGACTACGACATTCCGCAAGTGCCTGACCCTCAGTATGACATGCTCTGCAAACTGCCTGACTTTTTCAAGTCGCTCTCAGTAAAGCTTCTTGCAGCAAAGAAGGCAAGCATAGAGCGCATGATGCGTGACCAGCTGAACATCAATCTCGTAATCTATGCTGGATATATCGGTAGGGTAGAGCTGTCTGCTGGCAATGCTGATGAGATTTCTTTCAAGATTTACCATAAAAACGGCAATGAGATTTACCTTAGCCAACTGAATGCTGGAGCAAAGCAGACGGTAATGCAGGTGCTGCTGAAGGTGCTCTATGAACTTGGTGACTACGACCCACCGGTAATGATAGACACTGTGATGGGGGTGCTCGACAAGGAAAGCCGCGAAGTGATTCTGGAACAATACTTCCCAGATCTTGCGCATCAGACAATCCTGCTAAGCACCGATACGGAAATCACGACAGAGCGTGACTTCAAGAAAGTGGAAGCTTATGTGGCAAGAACTTATACCTTGCATCGTGACAAGGAGCAGCAATGCACTACGGTGAGCGAAGACTATTTTGGCGAACAATTAATGGATTGAACGGATTATGAAAGTAGATAGTTTCAAGATAAACATAGCTGTGTCGATAGAAGGTCTTAACGACAGAATACAAGACGTTAAGACCATGCTTGAACAGCATATCAATCTGAAAGAATATTCGGACTCGGTGAGACCTGTTACACTTACCATGAGTACGGTGTTGAGATTCTGCCTGCTTGTGGGATTGAGCGACAAGTCTGCACGCCGAGTGGATGACCTTTCTGATTTCCCGCTAAAGGTTTCCAATACTCCGTATGCTACGACTTTCTATACGAAGAACCAGATAGGACAACTGTTTGAGTCCTTGATAAAGATGCGCTATCATGACATTGATGGCGACTGGAAACACAAGGCTTTCGCAAGTAAGGTTGTGGGTAGGGAGATTCTGCGTGGCCATGACCTTCTGATGCAAGAGGGAACAATGGACGAATGGCTTCACTTCTCGCCTCTTCGTGGTGGAAAATCGGCTTCGGATATTCCTGCTTTGGAGTTGCTTATCGGTATGTACGATGATGAGATGGAGGCACGCCTTGACCTGAACTCAAAGGCTATAACGAACACTCAGGTGCTTGTAGCTGGAACGACTGGCTCGGGCAAGTCAAACCTTCTTGCCGTACTTATTCAGCAACTACGTTCTGCATCTGCCGATACCCATTATCCTGTGAACTTCCTTCTGTTTGACTACAAGGGTGAATTCTCTGATCCGGCAAATGCGCATTGGCTGCAACTGTTTGAGACGGACAGTTCTGCTGTGCTAAATCCGATGGAGAAGCCGCTGCCATTCACGCCTTTCAAGGACTTCACTGGAAAGCCTATCAATGAGTTGAACCTATATGCCACATCAATGTCAAACGCTTTGAGCGCAATATCCCCAGCGAAGATAAGTGCGAACATGGACAACCGTCTAAGTGAGGCTATTATTGAGGCTTACAAGAAGAAGCATTTCAAGCCGATAACATTCAAGGATGTGCTTGACAACTACACTCTGCTCATGCCGGAAAAGAAGCAGGATGATACGGACAGTGTAAAGTCTGTGCTCAACCAGTTGGTGAGAAACAATATCTTCAGCGAGGAGGATAAGATAGACTTGGTTCACACTTGCAACATCATCAATCTCGGACAGTTTGAAAAAGACGGAATCATGGCGAAGGCTATTGTCTATTTCGTAATATCAAAACTGAACAATATCTACGACACTCTTCCTGGTCAGCAGGTAAACGATGAGCGTGTGGAACTGCGACATTTTACGATTATAGACGAGGCTCACTATATGCTAGGCTTTGAGAACCAGCCTTTGAAGAACCTTATCAAGGTGGGACGAAACAAAGGAATGAGCATCATCTTTGCCAGTCAGAATATGGATGACTTCAAGTCAAAGCATTTTGACTTCTACGCCAATGCGCAATATCCTTTGATCATGCGCCAACAGCAGCAGAACGACAGCGTGCTGAAGGATTTGTTTGGTGTGAACGGCAGTCAACTTCAAGAACTGAAGCAAGCTATTACTGGTTTGCAGAAGGGGGAACTGATAACAAAGGATGCTCAGGCGATGGCACTTGGTATCGGCAAGCATTGGAAGAAGATTAAGGTGACGCACCTGATATAATACGGATTAAAGTATTACCTGTATGATATCAGAATTGAGATCAATATGAACAAATCCCGTATTCCATTTTGTGTGGAGTACGGGATTCGTGTTTTATTTGTTGCAATGTTGCGTTTGTTGCAGTTGTTGCAGTAGCTATTTTGCCTTATCTTCATCATCAACTACGACATAAAGTATCGTATGGGCGATGAGCTGAACGCTGAATGATAATGGATTACTTCGGCAACATACCTCTCCTTTACATGGAAAAGCATGTCTTCCGTTAAAAAAATGTGAATTCATGCTTGTTTTTCCGTTGAAAAAGTGTAATTTTGCAGCAGATATTCCGTTAAAAAAATGTAAAATCAAGCATGAATACACTGTAGATACATGGAAAGATACTTATATAAAGACTTGGAAAAATGGAGATCTTCGGAAAGCAGAAGGTCTTTGGTGCTGTTTGGAGCCAGACAGGTGGGCAAGACGTGGCTGCTAAAAGAATTTGGTAATCGCCAATATAAGAACGTGGCATTTGTCAGTTTCGATCGTAACGATGCCGCAGCCCAACTCATGACAACCGAAAAATCGGCAGAGAAATTACTGAGAGGTTTGTCGGCAATCACTGGAGTGGATATCATTCCAGGTGATACGCTCGTGATACTGGACGAGATACAGGATTGTCCCATTGCCTTGACACGTCTGAAGTCTTTGGCAGAGGACGCTCGGGATTATCACGTCGTAGCATGTGGAAGTCTTCTGGGAATAGCCTTGCATGAGGGCATATCTTATCCAGTAGGTCAAGTTGACGAGATGTATCTTTACCCCATGACTTTTGGAGAGTTTTTGCTCGCTAACGGCAAGGATAAGATGCAGGCATTTCTAGCGGAAAGTGATTGGACAATGATCAATGCCATCAGTAGCGAGTATGTGGATCTCTTGCGTCAGTACTACTATGTCGGTGGTATGCCTGCCGCGGTGAAGGCATACGTAGAGGGCAAAGGACTCAATGCCGTACGAACATTGCAGAAGCAGATTCTGAATGATTACGACCGTGACTTCAGCAAGCATGCTCCAGCACGTGTAGTACCTCGAATCCGAATGGTATGGCAGAGCATTGTGTCGCAATTGACCAAGGAGAATAAGAAGTTTATATTCGGTGCTATGAAAAAGGGTGCAAGGGCTTCTGAATTTGAAGAGGCTATCCAGTGGCTCACAGATGCGGGCATCGTGTATAAGGTGAATCGTGTAAATGCAGTACAGATGCCGTTGAAGTTCTATGAAGATCGCGATGCATTCAAACTCTTCATTCTTGACGTAGGACTTATGGGAGCAATGGCAGATGTGCCTGCAAGCCAGATGATGATTGGCGATAACATTTTCAAGGAGTATAAAGGTGCATTCACTGAGGTCTATGTGAAGTCGCAATTGGCAACGACATCTGTTCCTGTGTATTATCATTCTGTGGAGAAATCAAGAATAGAATTGGATTTCATCATCCAACTCTGCGACAATGTATATCCTGTAGAAGTGAAAGCAGAAGAGAATGTTAAGGCTAAATCAATGAAGGTGTTCATTGACAACAATCCTCATTTGAAGGGCATTCGCCTTAGCATGAAGAATTACGAAGACCAGTCATGGATAGAAAACATACCACTCTTTGCTTTCAGGGAGTATCTGAGTGGACGAGGTTGATGAACTGATATGGAGTACCTCGGCAACATATCTCTCCTTGACCAGCTCCTTCGACCTAGCTCAGGACAGGCGGTGCATGGGTTCCTCTGCTCACGATGTACGAAGAGCAACGTGATATTGCCATGCCTTGACTGGGCTGTGGAGCGTGCTAAAGGTTCCGAACCTGTAATGAGCACATTCCATAGTGAGTTGGAGAGTGCAGTTCTTGATATGTTGATTTCGGGTTCTTGTCCTATTATCCTCGTTCTCGGCAGGCGTTTGTACAAGAAGATTCCCAAGCGTCTGCAACCGCTTCTTGATGCCAACCGACTGCTCATAATCTCTCTTTCCGACCAAAGCCGCATTTCTCGCGAGTCTGCTTTCATCTGCAACAAATACATTTGCGATAATGCCAAGACACTAACCTTCGGCTTTGTCTCAAAAGAAAGTTCGCTATATTCTCTATATGAATCAGTGAGAAGCTGCAAGGCTTGGTTTCAAGATACAGCCAATAAAACACTATACGAAGAGGTGAGATGTCTGGCATGATTACTCACGCGAGTGTACTAACCTTATCATCTAGGAGATATGGTAAGGAGGCTTCGTTTTTGCTTTATTTGTGAAGTTTTTTTTATCAAAAAGAAGATTTCTTGAAAAAATATCGGAAGAATATTTGCAGATTAAATAATTATTATTAATTTTGCACCCGTAAAACCTAATGAACTTTATTTTCATGCTACACAAGAAGAAATCTATAGAGGAAAAAGACCCGGAGCAGAAGATTCCGGTTATGACTAAAGACAAGCTCGGATGGATGGTAATGTACTTGCTCAGCAAGCCTCATGGAGCTACGCTGGAGGAGATTCAGACGCAGTGGAAGAAGAACCTTCCGCTCGAAAAACAGCACAAGAGCTTGCAGTATCGTACATTCTATAACTGGTGTGTCCAACTGAAAGAAGGCGGCAAGTTCTGGGTTAGGACTGACAAGAGCTCTGGCAAGTATCATCTGGAGATGAACGAATACAGTCACGATGACGAGGGAGAAATCCCATTGATAAACTATTCGCTCATTGACTATGAGAAAATTGGCCGTGCGCTGAATAACCGCCAACTAAAGGGTAGGGTAGTGAATGAGCCAAGCTATGAGTCGGAAGATCAGCTGGACGTCATCACTAGTGCCATGATCGCCGGCAAGGTGCTGCATATCTGCTACGAGAAGTTTGGTGAGGATGGCTATGAGATAGATGTCCATCCTTATGCCCTTCGCAGCTGCCAGCGCCGTTGGTATCTGCTTGCCTACTGTCCTGAGCGCGGTGGCATGCGCACCTACGCCATTGACAGAATGCCTTGTTGCAGTATTACGAACGAAACATTCAAACTACCTGAAGACTTCAGTGCGGAGAAATACTTTGAGGGATGCATCGGTGTGTTCAAGGGCATTAAGGAGGAGGAAAAGACTCCTGCTTATGTGATGCTCAAGGTGAGCAACCGCATGAGCGAATACTTGCAGACTCTTCCGCTGCATAAATCGCAGATGCTTTTGGAGGAAAAGGACAACTGCAACATTTTCCGTTACCATCTTCTCCCTACCGACGAATTGGCATCGAGAATACTAGCCATGGGCGATGAGGTGGAGGTGCTAAGACCGGATTCGCTCAGACAGAAGATGAAGGAAAAGACCATGCGCATGAAGTCGCTGTATGACGACTGATCTATAACCAATCTAAACATCATTACTAATAGAGATCAATGAAAACTATGCACACCAACATTCAGGATATCGGCTATATGGAAAGCCATTTTGAAGACAACTCTGCTCTCGACGCCTACATTCAGGACAGCAGCCAGAAAGCGTTCATTGAACGTAGTTTGATGCACTGTCGTACTCCGAGGGAATGGGCTATGCTGCTCATATATAAACTGTATTTGGAGGAGACGCTGCCGTGGGGCATCATCAACTCAAAGAATTTCATTGTCACTACGGCTGCGTTCTGCGTGAACCTGAAGGCAGCAAACTACGAGAACCTGCGTAAGGCGCTTGCCCGACAATACAGCCGCATAGTGAGAAGATAGAGACCGTTACGCACACACAACAAAAGAAAAACGCCCTTTCAGAAGGCGAAATAATGACTTCGCAGGTTTTGTTTTTCCCTGAACATTCCCTGTACTTTCCCTGAACTTTCCTGCCTATTGCGGGAAAGTTTTTTTATGCTTACCTTTGCAGACGAAAACCAATAACCATAACATCAAACAACATTATGCACACAGCAACAATCAATTTCCGAATCAAGTATCGCATTGAGCATGCGATAAAGGAGCTGAGCTCCCTCACTTACATCGACGCCAATCGTCACTACAAGTTAGTTGAGAACTATGAGGTACGCCGTCGCGAGATATGGAAGACTATCGCCTGTCCTTCTAATCGCCACTGGCAGCCGCGTCCTGACTTCATGCCGCTGAAGCACATCGGTGGAGCTAAGGACGGCATGCCTATCGTGCCGCCAAGTCCTGAGGAACTCGTGTGGAAAGCCGATTATTAATAAAATCTCTAAAAATCACCTTCACCAAGAGACTAAAAATCACCTTCAACAAGTGTCAATGTTTCATCAAGCTATTAACATTATGAACAGCAAGCTATCACCACACTTCGCGCTGTCGGAATTCACAAGTTCTGCCACGGCTACAGCGCAACACATCGACAACACACCATCTCAATCCGTCATTGCCAATCTGCAACTTCTCTGCGAGAAGATTCTGGAGCCACTACGCAATGCTTACGGAAAACCGATTATCGTAAGCAGCGGCTACCGTAGCCCTGAACTGAATCGCGCCATCAATGGGGCTAAGAACTCGCAGCACGTGCTCGGACAGGCGGCAGACATCGTGCCGCGTTATCAATCAGGATGGTCTGACCTGCAAAGGCGACAGGAATGCCAGCGGCTCTTCGACCTCATCCGCCAGCTCCGTCTTCCCTTTGACCAGCTTATCGACGAGAAGAACTTCTCGTGGGTGCACGTAAGCTACGGAGAAAGGAACCGAAGGCAGGTGTTGAGGTTGTAAAAGCCCACCCAAGCCCTCCCTAAGGGAGGGATGTTAAAATCATCAAATCGTTTAATCATTAAATCATCAAATGACATTATGAACACAACAGCAATTATGAAAAAGGCCGCTGTCAGCGTGGCTAACAACGGCTCTTTCGACTGGATGAAGTTTCTCATCGGTCTCCTCTCAGCGCTCCTCGGAGCACTCACTGCATCAGCCACAGTAGGAGCGATTTAGAAAATTGACAATTGACAATTTTCAGCGAGTCTAAATGCAAAAAAAACAGCTTTAAAATACAAAAGGGCTGCAACGGAACATCAACCGTTGCAGCCTTTGTTTTTTTGGAGGTATTGTGTATGCTTTCTTACAGTCCATTCTTCAGGAATTCTCTGATATGGATGTGCGTTACACCTTCATCATCACTTCGTTTCAGTAGAGGCGATGCTGAGATTACATATTTGGGATAATCGTCGGCAATGAGGCGCAGGTTGCCAAACTCTCGTTTTCGGGTTTCGTCATTTGCGATGAGGTATGAAACCTGCACATAGGCTTTCTTTCCCGTCTTCGAACAAACGAAATCAATCTCTCCGGCACGCAATTGACCGACCTTCACCTCATATCCAAGTCGTAGCAGATGCAGATAAACAACGTTCTCCATGACTTTCTCTATGTCATTTGTTCTTTCTCCACCAACAATGAAATTCCTAAGGCCTACATCCCCAAAATAACATTTGTCGTTTGACTCCAACAATTTTTTCCCGTGGATGTCATAGCGTCCGGCAGAATAGGTAAGGAATGCTTCACCGAAATAGGACATGTAGTTCAGCACAACATTCGTTGAGATATCCAGCCCCTGCGATTTCATATACTTGGCGATGCTGCTGGCTGAGTTAAGTTTTCCCACGGTGTCAGCCATAAATGCTATCAGGTTGTTCAGGAACGGTATGTTGCGAATTGTATGTCGCTCAATGACATCTTTCAGCATGATGGTGTTGAATACGCCAGAAAGATATTCATTGACCATATCCTCATTGTCAAGACCGATGTTTCTCAGTCCTGGCAAACCACCATAGTTAAGGTATTGCCACAATGACTCTTCGCTGTCCTCCAGAGCATGAAACTCCAGAAACTCCAGATAGCTTAGGCTCTGAATGTGAATCTCTTCATATCTTCCTCCCAACAACGTGCTGAGTTCTCCAGAAAGCATCTTCGAATTGGAGCCTGTTATGATGACATCTGTGTCCTCTTCCGTGCGATAGCTTCTCACCGAATGTTCCCACCCCTCAATATCTTGCACCTCATCTATCAGTATATAGTTATGGCTATCAGCAACTAAATGCTCATCGATATAGGCGTTCAGGTCTTCATAATTCCGAATGAAGTTAAATGTCTTCTTCTCCTTATCTATATAAATAATATTGGAGTCAGGTTCCTCCTTATGGCGAGCCACAAAATCCTTCATCACGAAGCTTTTGCCAACACGACGTTGCCCGACAAGAACAATGATCTGCTCCTTGCCTAGCCAAGCATCAATGCGCTTAGCATAATCCTTTCTTGATATTATCTTCATACTTTTTAAGTGCCTTTATCGCCTGCAAAGGTAATGATTTTATTTTGTATAGACAATAAAATTACAAAAAACTCACCTTTTATTGTCTATAAACAACAAAAACAACAAGTTTTACCGATTTATACTCGCTCGTTGTCGGCATTGTGGCTTCCAGCCACATCTAAAACTTTTATCGGACACCAATAATATTATATATAGCCAAAGGGCTGCAAGCAGCATGTCGCCACTTGCAGCCCTTGGAATTTATTATAGTTCAGGAGAGATTAACCCCTAAAGTTAGGGTAAATCACATCAGGATCAGGATCAGGATCAGGTTCTGGTTGTGGATCAACACTGTCAGCGAGTATTACGCTGGACGCAATCTCTATCACCTTCATCTGAGGCTCTACATAGACTCTCTTTTCGTTTGTTGTCATAATTTTCATATTTGTTTTTATTTATTATTAAATCAAACCTTCGTGCCAATAGCCGTCACCGAGACCATTGTCATCGTCTCCGTCATTGCCATTATTGCCATCGCCATCATTGCTTCCGGCGAGGATGCTTGCGCTGTCGAGAAGGATAACCTTCATCAGTGGCTCAAGATAGAACTTCTTTTCGTTCAATTCCTTTTTCATTTTACAAGTACCTTTTTGTTGTTCTTGATGTAGATGCCACCCTTTGTAGGCTCGTCTATCTTGCGTCCGTTGAGGTCATACCACTGCACCTCAGACATCTCGCCTGTCTCAGTGTTGAGCTCTGCGATGCCAGTGGTTTCACCATCGTTGAAGCGTACGCTGATAGTCTTTGGTATGCTATTGTCAGCAGCACGAGCCTTAGCATTGCTTGCGCCACCTGCCTGCACATTCTTCTTAATATACGCACGCAGAGGAGGAATCCAAGCGCCCTGACCTACCTTCACGAACTTGCCTGTCGGTGTTTCCGCGTCGCCTGCTGCGAAGCCGTAGTATGCCTGACCGTTGCCGAAGTCCTCGGCTGTCCATTTCTTTCTCTCGTTGGTGCCTACGAAGCTCCAGTCGCCACTTTCCTCGGTGACTTTCAAAGTTTCTGGATCAGGGGTGACAGGGAAGATCGCAGGGCTATATTGATCACCTTGATAATTATAGTATGTCTCGGGATATATAAGGATCATGTATGGGGTGTAAGCCTCAAGTCTATCATAAACGCGATACATATTTGCCACCCACTTACCAGTTTCGAGATTCTGTTCCAGATTGGCGAAGCTATAGAACTTCAGAGACTCCATCACATTTCGTTCTGCATTTATTTTGTCAATATCGATACTGAACGGCAGCATAGTAGTAGCTGGTGTAGGAGTTTCATTGTCGATATATGGGACATTGGGTCTCATAAATATATGACCACGACAGTAGAACTCTACCGGTGAATGGAATGAATGGCCATCCGAAATATGAATATTAAAATCACTATAATACTTGCCTTCAGCATCGACTGAAAGTTCAATCATTTCTGTTTCGGTGAGATTCTGGTCATACAGAAGTATATACTTGTCTGGAACAATTGTGCCACATCCATAAATACATGTAAATTTATAGAGACCGTCCTCGTCCTGCGCAGGAATCAGATGTTCGAGAGTGTACTTGTGAGCCTTATCTGGCGAATCAGAGGTACGGAGGTTGGTGTAGCGTGGGCTTGTCAAGCGGCAATCATCATAGCCATAAAACACCTTGTTGTTTCCAATATCTTTATACCCTGGAGCAGGGTCGGTGCCTAGCAGCTGATACCATGTCTGTGTGCCGTCGGTAGGGCCTGCTGTCCAGTTGCCCTCGCCATCCACGCTGCCATTGAGCTTATAGGTAATCTCGCCCGATGCAAGGCGTTCGACTGAGACATTGCTTTCGCAGAGGAAAGCGGTGCCGTCGTTCTGGGCGATAGGGTCAAGGGTGCTGGTAGAGTAGCAGTTGGAAATTGACTTGTCTTGATCCCAGTTCCATCCACAGATACCGCCTGCACTATTGCCGCTGACGGTTGCTATGGAATAGCAGTTGCGGATGAAAGCATAAACTCCATCGGTAGGTCGATTTATATTATATCCACAGATACCACCTGCATATTCGCCTCCAGAGACTTCACCCATCGAATAACAATCAGAGATAGAAGAAAGGTTTACACCGCATATACCTCCGGCATAATGTACTGTAGATGTGATTATACAGTTTGCCCAGCATTTGGATAGAGTAGAATTTCCGTCTATTACACCACATAGACCTCCAGTGCTGCCATTACCACTGATTCGTCCTGTGACATAACAGTTGGTTATTTGAGAGTCATCTAAACCTCCAGCAATACCTCCTACAGAATTATATCCTTTGAAGTAACAGTTGATTACTCCAAGATTTTGGATAGAGCTGCGGCGACCATCCCCTACAAAGCCGACTAAACTAATTGTCTCATCATTAAAGTACAGTCCGCTGATGGTATGGAGATTACCTTCGATATAGACACTGTAATAGGCGTCAGGATTATTTCCTATCGGCGTCCAGCTGCGTGGTGTGCTTGTAGTGGAAGAACCTGTAGGTGTGAAGTTGCCATCGGCATCGAAGGTACCATCGTTGACTACTATGTCATTGCGAAGTTCGGCAATGTTATCAAGAATAAAATTGTATTTATTGACAATATCTGCATAGTAGTACAGCTGACCAGCATTCCTGATTTGCCAAATGTTGCCATCTCTTTTAGGTTTCTCATATTGCTCCGCATGGCATACGCTACATTCGCCAAAGCCATTGGCATCAAAATCAGAACAGGTATGATCTACCATTTCGATAGTGCCATTTTCCCTTTCATCGCATCCGGCATGAACACAAACACGGTGCTTGGTGCCTTCTGCTATACATGTGGCTTCAACATCGGTAATCCACTCGCCAAAGCTGTGGCCTGTGGCAGGGATAGTGCCATCTTCCCTGCCGTCGCATCCTTCAACGGTACAAACGCGGTGCTTGGTACCCTCTGCTGTACAGGTGGCTGCGACGTCGGTGATCCATTCGCCGTAGCTATGGCCTTTGGCAGAACTAATGCCATCTTCTCTTGCGTTGCATCCTGTAAGATTACAATTACGGTGCTTGGTGCCTGTATTTGTACAAGTGGCAGGAACATCGGTGATCCATTCGCCGAATACGTGTACTTCAAACACAGCCTTATAGGTTGCATCACCTGTCACGGTTATGGTTTTAGGATTCTCGGAGCCTTCACCAAACCATGCCCTGAAGTGGTAATCAGAATTTGGTGTGGCAGAAATGGTTACTTGAGTGCCATAGTCGTATGTGCCGCCACCGCTAAGTGTACCCCTGCCTTCATAGTTTTCCACTAACGTGATGGTGTGCTGATCGATAGCGAAAGAGGCGGTATATGTCTTGTTTTCGGTTACTGTAATAGTGCGTGAGGCATTGGTGTTGCCATCGTTCCACTTTACGAAGTGATAATGCTCCTTAGGTGTGGCTGTGATGGTCTTTGTTGAGTTATAATCGAATGTGCCGCCACCGCTGACTGTACCCATGTCGGTCTGGCCATTGGCTACATTAACCGTAATGGTGTGCTGGTCGATAGCGAAGGTAGCGGTGTAGGTCTTGTCTCCTGTCACGGTGATGGTGCGTGTAGCATCGGTGTCGCCGTCATTCCACTCCACAAAGTGATAGTGCGTCTTCGCTGTGGCTTTGATGGTCTGCTTTGAGTTCCAATCGTATGTGCCGCCACCAGTGACGGTACCGTAGTCGCTGTTGTTGGTCTTTACCGTGATTTGGTGCTGGTCAACAGCGAAAGAGGCTGTGAGGCTGACATTGGCGGTAAGACCTACGCTGTGTGTCTGCGCTCCGCTGTCGCTCCAACTGCCGAAGTGGTAGTGTGCATTTGGAGTAGCCACAACCTGCAGCTGTGTAGCTGCGGAAATGGTTGGGTTGACGTAGCTCTTGCTAACTGTACCGTTGCTGCCTGCGGTGACACTGATGGTGATAGGGGTTGAGGTAGCAGAAGTCTTGCTGTTACCAAGAGCATTGGCTGCCACACCGCTGACATAGTTGTTGTTCGCAATGATGCCAGTGTTTGCCACTTTGCCCTTTGGCTGACCTGCAATAGCACCTACATAAGTGCCCCTGTTTGGGCTCAGAGTACCGCTGACGAAACAATATTTGAGAGATTGGAAGTTCTGAGAGTCGCCATCATCGTCGGCATAACCTAAGATGCCACCCAATGCATTGGGACTATTGACAGAGGTGCTCATAGAGCCGGAGAAGAAGCAGTATTCAATCTCGATATTGGCGTTCTTCTCGCAATAACCCACGATACCGCCATTACTGTCCGAGCAGCTGCCCAGGTTCATCGTACCACTGTAGGCGCACCCCTTTATCTCGGAAACTTTAGAGTTTTCCTGGAGTAACTGTCCTGCGATACCACCAATATGGCTCTTGGCTGCCGTCATTGTGATATTGACGCTACTATAAACATTATAGATTTTAGTTGCACCATCGGCTGAACCCACTACCGAACCTGTATTCTCATAGCCAGATGAGATGCTTCCTGCAAGCGAGAAGTTCTTGATAGTAGCACCATTGACGTAGCCAAAGAAACCTGCGTTGGCTGCTGTGGCTGTGAGGTTCAAACCGGAGATAGTTTTGTTGTTACCATCGAAAGTGCCGGTATAAGGATTACTGCTTGTACCAATAGGAGTCCAGGCCTTGGTGAGGGTGATGTTTGCAACAAGTTTAAAACATTTATCACCATACGATCTGTTATTTACCCTATCGGCAAAATCAAAGAGGTCGTTTTCATTTGCAATAGTGAACGGATCGCTGGACGTACCGCTTCCGCCAAGAGCCCATACGTTCTGCGGCACGAGCATGAGTGAAAGGAGCATCAGGAGGCTCCACAGGGTTAGTGATAGGTTGGTTTTCTTCATATTGTTTGTTTTTAATTATTGTTTGTTTACTGATTTATCTTTCCCCTTGTAATAGCGCGAATCGCTCCACAGTAGGTAGCCGAAGATGGCAAGGCCTATAAGTGTAGGGATGGAGAGCAAGAGAATGCTCCAGAATGAAGGATGTGATATGTCCATTGCTTTATGTAATTAATAATGTGGCGCAAAGGTACAAAAAAAGAGCCTAACAAGGTGTTAGACTCCTATGGGTAGGTGTTAGATTTCTATGATTTAGGTGTTAGATTCGTAACAAATCTAACATTTTTGCCAACATTAGTCAATGATGTGCGCGTATTTTATAAGACAAAAACCAAAATCCACCCCTTGAAGAGAATGGGGGCTGTTGCCCCTGATGGTATGATTCCGGTTTGTTCTTATAAGAGCGAGCTCTTAACGCCCAAACCGAAACCATACCATCACCCTCCCATGGAAACAGGATTGCAGTATGAGAAGTAGAGAGTTTATGTCGAGCATATTGTTCAATTTGCGTCATTAAAATGTAAAACGGCCTAACCTGTAGCCTAGCGTAAACTGGAAGCAGTCGGCGGTGATGCCCCTTGCGCGGATGTTGTAGCCAATATACATGCGGCGCTTGTCGAAAGGAAGGTAGTAGCGCAGTCCCGCAGTCTCGAAAACTGGACTCCGCGGATCGCCCTCCTGCTCCGGCTCGTGCTTCAGATAATAGCCGAAGCCAATGTGTATGCCGATGTTCTTGTACATCGCTTCGTGATGTGCCACAATGTTGAAGCCATGCGGACTCTGGTACGGCGTGTCCAGTCCGCGCAGCGTCTCCCAATGCTGCACATCGTCGCCTATAGGAGCATAGACATACTCCACGCCCAGACCAGAGGCAAACTTACGACCATAGCGGTACATCAAAGCCACATCTGCCGCCACGCTGTGATGGAGTTTCAGTTTGCCGTTGCGGAAGTTAGGATCTTCCTTTGGTAGCCCCCAGTAATAGTAATGCTCCGAAACCAATGCACGCGGCATTAGCGACACCGAAGCATCCACATAGAAGTGCTTATCGAACTCCAGACGGCGCTCCTTCTTTATGCGAGGCCATTCGTACGCTCCATGCACCACGCTGTCGGGATTTATCGTATAAGTGGCATGCACGCCCACATCGATGCTGTTTATGCCGAGGTTAGGATGAGCAAAGCGACCGTTGCTATAATGATGCAACACTGCCTGAGCTCCCAATGTCCAGTTGCGCCCCAGCCTAACATCGCCATAGAAGCCAAGACCGACGAGCAAGGCTGCGCGTGCGCCGACAAAATAGTTCTCTGGGTTTTCCGTGCGCTCGTAGGGTTTGGTGCATATGCCAATGCCTTGAGAGAAGTACAATCCGGCATCGACAGCACTGTTCTTTATGATAGGTCGCTTGGCACTGGCAAGCAGCGTTATCATCTGGCCCATGGTAGAAGGTTCCCTACCCGGCCACTCTTCCGGCTCTTTCTTATGAAGCGGCACACTGCTATAGTCCGTAATGTCTATGCCTATGCCTACGGTCGGGCGACCGAACATGTCGTCGCTAAGGCTTACGCTGTCGCCCCTTGCCTGCCACGACAGGTTGAGGCTGTATCCCGTGAGTATCTTGTTGCCGGTGAGTATGCTCTTGGCTGAGGGGCTGTGCGGAACGGTATAGCCTTTCATGAAGCCGCCACCCACCTTCACGGCATAGCGCGCACTATCGCTCTGCGCCACGGCTAAGCCGGAGAGCAGACAGAGAAGAACTGTGCAGGATATGTGGCGGAGAAGTCTTCGCATCTCTAGAATTTCAATCTCAAAGATTTCTTTTGTTTTTGCTCGAAGAAATTCAAAGAAAATAAAGAAATTTTCGTCGCCAAGTAAGTTTCTTTTATTTCTTGTCCAGTTTCTTTGAGCTACATATTATCTTGGAGAAAACGAGGTAGGTTTCCTTTATTTTTTATTCTTTGATAGTCTCACGAAATCGATTCGCTTGTTATCGTAAACTTTATAGGCTGACATCTCGAGAGTGTCGCCCTTTATCTTCACATACTGATAGAAGCGGCTGTCGGTGATGACCTTGTCGAAATAGTCGCTCTTCTTGTGACTGTAAGTCTTTGGCGAACAATGGCTTACGGTGTAGAGTGGCGTGTGGCTATGGTCGGCGAGCATGCGACCGTAGTTGTGCTCGTGGCCCTGAAGAACGAGGTCAACCTTCTTCTCGCGGATAAGGTCGTCGAACACCCAACGCTGTATCAGATTGTTGCTGCCACGAAGGGAGTAGAGCGGATGATGGATAAGCACGATCTTCCACTTCGCAGTAGAGGAATCGAGTGCCTTCTCGAGCCATTCCTTCTGCTCCAAGAGATAAGGCAGCTCGCGGTCGGAGTCGAGCAGGAAGAACTCGGCATTGCCGTAACGCTGTGAGAAGACTTGGTTTTCGCCCACCATGGAGTCGAGGAAGTAAGAGAACACAAGCGAGAAGCGGCGCTCCAGCTTACGCGGCAGCTCCTTCAGATAGTCGTGATTGCCCGTTATGCAGAGCACAGGATAGCGTGTGCCGATGCCCTCTAGACTGCGGAAGGTCTCCGCCCAGTTAGCGTCTCTAGGTCGCTCGGTTAGGTCGCCGCCGCTGACCAGGAACTCTGCATCCTTGTGAGCCGCAAAAGCCGACTTGATGAATTTGTTTGCCGAGCCGCCGATGGTGTCCTGCACATCGCCCACGAAGATGAAGCTCAGCGCATCGTCATTCGCCGGATATGTGCGAAACTCATGCCATTCGGACGCTTTTCCTCCCACCACCGCGCGGTATCTGTATCTGTGGTTTGGCGTTAGGTTGCGCAGCTTTGCCACATAGTAAGCCGCCTTTCCAGCACGCGACTGAAAAACCTCACCCTTTGCCTTGACGACCCCCTCTAACTCCCCCACAGGGGGGAGGACTGAAGGCCGCTCAAAGTCGGAATCTTTCGGGTTTTCCCCCTCTCCCTCGTGGGGGAGTCGGAGGGGGGCCAATTCCACATAAGCATCTTCCACCACCGAGTCTCCGCACTGCCAGCTGACGTTTCGGCTATTCTCGTCGCCATCGCCGAAGGTCAGCATGACTCGCCACGGCTTCTCAGAGACTTTGTAAGCCTCTTCTTCCGGCTGACCGAACCACACCTTCCAGCGAAGGCCCACCCAGACACAAAGCGCCACTAGCACTACGGAGAGAATGGAGTATGTTATCTTTTTCTTCTTAGTCATTTAATTAATTCAACGCAGTGGTCCTTTCTACTTGTAGGGCGAGGATTTGACTTTCCCTTCGGCCGCCGAGCTACGCTCAGCGCTTGCGATGCTCTGCCTTTAGTGCAGAGAACCTTCCGAGCCGTTTGCGGGAATAAAACCTTAATCGCGGCTCAGTAAACTTCGCCCTACATCTCGGGGACAACACATATTTTATAGTATCTTATTAGATACAAGTATAACCACCATCTACCGGAACAGCGATACCGTTCACGTATGAAGAAGCTGGCGATGAGAGGAAGAGAGCTGCTGTGTCGAGCTCACCTTCAAGGCCGTAGCGCTCCTCTGGGATGGCATCATGAGCATATTCCTGGAACCATGGGCTGTCGAGAGTTTCCTTTGTGAGAGGAGTAACGAAATAGCCTGGGCAGATAGTGTTCACGGTAATGCCATACTTACCCCACTCTGCTGCAAGAGCACGGCTGAGGTTTACTACACCACCCTTTGCTGCATGGTAAGGAGATGCTGGCGCAATCTTGTTGCCCACGAGTCCGTACATTGAGGCGATGTTGATGATGCGACCGTACTTCGCAGGAATCATTGCCTGCTTTGCCACAGCGCGAGCTACCTTGAAAGAACCGAAGAGGTCGATGTTCATCTCGTTGGCGAACTGCTCGTCAGTGATGTCTTCTGCTGGAGCCACAGCACCAGTGCCCGCATTGTTGATGAGCACGTCAATGCGTCCGTACTTCTCCATGACTTCCTTCACCATAGCTTCCACGTTCTCAGTGTCAGTGATGTCGCAACGGATAGGGTGTGCCTCTACGCCAAACTCCTCGTTGAGCATCTTTGCCACTTCCTGAAGCTTCTCCAAACGGCGAGCGATAGGGATAATTGTACAACCTTGGCTAGCAAGAGCCTTTGCCATCTGAACACCAAGTCCAGTAGAACAGCCTGTGACTATAGCCACATGACCTGTCAGATCAAAATAGTTTTTCATAGTTGTTGTTAAATTGGGTTAATGATATTACTCCGCTGCAAAATTACAAAAAATAATTTTTCCGCAAAAAATATTATAAGGAATTTTCGTCAGTTAAGTTTCTTTTATTTCTTATCATGTTTCCTTGAGCCACATATCATCTTGGAGCGCTACTCTTCGGATGCGGTTTGCTTTGACAGCCAGACCAATGGAGTTTCGCCAACGACCTCCTTGAACTTGCTGTTGAGGTAGTTGCCGTTCTTGTAACCGCACTTGGCGGCTATGACATCCTGTGTGGCAGCTGGATTGGCACGCATGAAGCGCATGGCAGCCTCTATGCGATACTTGGTGATGACATCGCGGAAAGGCATTCCGTAGTGTATCTTTATCATCTGGGAAAGTGTGGTGCGACTGACATTTATCTTCTCCGAGAGAGTGATCAGCGTGAGGTTCTCGTCGCGATAAAGCTCTTCTTCCTCTATAAGCTGATGGAACTTGTCGTAAACCATCTTCATGAATGCGGAATCTTGTGGCTTAGGTTCTTCCTCCACTGCGGCAGGCACTTCCTCTGCCACGACAGGCGCTGACTCTACCACGATGGCGCGTTCTGCGAGATTGACATTTGCGAGGCTGTGCAGCGTCATCGTAGGGCAGGCATCGCTGTAGCTTTCCACATGGCAGATGCAGTGCTGGACAACGGCAAGAAGCAGGTTGATGACGATGGAAACCGTGGTGTGGTGCATCAAGTATGTTCTACCGAGCAAGATCATCGGAATGAGGAGAAGGAAGAGGAAGATGAACAGTGTGGAGAGTATTCTGCCCGGTGTTGACTCATGGCGCTTGAAGAAGAACCTGAATACATCGCCAAACTTGTAACCTTCTCGCCTTGAAAGCTTTACACACAATATCATGAGTGCCAATCCGAGAATGCCTCCCACAATGCTGAAAACATGCTCGGCGAAGATGTTGTAGGTTTCATAGAGTTTCATGGTCTGCGCATCGACTTTCGGAAAGACTCCCGTCTGGTCGTATATGCGCGTTACCTCGGCTGCATTGTCAAAGCCCAGGATAAAGTATATCGTTCCGCAAACGCTTCCGATGACCAGTGCCGGAGCAATGAGCAGCATATACCATGGCTTCAGTTCCGACGACTTGCTGTAGTACATGTGCATATACATCAGGGTGAGCGCCATCATGGTCAGCGAAATCGGAATGTTGAACGCATCCATCCTTACCATGAGCGGATAATCCACATTTGGAAGCGTGTAGAGGGCATAGCAAAGGAAGTAGAAAGTTGCCAACAACTGCGAGCACATGAACACATTCTGCCTCATGGAGCGCTTCTTGAACGCAAAAGAGACGGTCCAAATCAGTGCGATGATGCTCGGAAGGAAGTATATTACTGTGACTATTGACTGCATAATGGTTATGAAAAAAAGCGATATTCCGACTGCAAAATTACTCAAAAAGAGCGAAAAATATGCGGAAAAGACTATAAAAACGTTCATTTCGCGTTGTTTTTTCGTGTTTATTGGCGATTTTGAAGAATTATAGCGAAAAAAAAGATTGTTTTCGTAAGAAATTGTTCGCACCATGCTCGTAACTTTGCACCCAGAAAATCAAAGACGGGCACCGCTCTGCGAGCGACGTTCCCTATTTCCTGGGCACGAATCGCTTCGCTACATTGCACCCAGAAAATCAAAGACGGGCACCGCTCTGCGAGCGACGTTCCCTA
>JAKSLJ010000041.1 GCA_024401275.1 Bacteroidaceae bacterium
TTCATCGGAAGCGGGTGGTTTTCCGTTTTAGCGGGTGCAAAGGTATGACTATTCCGCAAACCTCGCAAGTATTTTTGAAGGAAAGTTGCAGAAATCGGCATTTAATTGAGAAGTGTCAAATTACCCTCGCGTGCGTACATTTTATATATTTATTATACCACACCTTGTGCAAGCATCGCTTTAGCCACTTTCATAAAACCAGCCACATTAGCCCCTTTTACATAGTCAACATAGCCGTCTGAGCGCTTTCCATATTTGACACATTGCTCATGAATACTGCGCATAATATAGTGAAGTCGCTCATCAACCTCGCTTTCTGTCCAAAGAAGACGCATAGAATTCTGTGTCATCTCAAGACCAGATGTAGCAACACCTCCTGCATTTACGGCTTTTCCAGGAGCGAAGATCTTGTTTTTGGCCACAAAGAGTTCCGCAGCTTCAGCTGTACATCCCATATTTGAAACTTCAGCTATGCAGAGAGTTCCATTTTCAATAAGTTTCTGCGCATCATCACCATTGAGCTCGTTCTGCGTAGCACAAGGCAGAGCGATGTCAACCTTAACTTCCCAAGGTTTCTTTCCTTCGTAAAACTTAGCATTCGGAAATTCCTCTACATATGGCTCAACAACATCATTTCCAGATGCGCGCAGCTCCAACATATAGTCAATCTTATCTCCAGAGATTCCGTCCTCATCAAGAACATATCCATCAGGACCTGAGATTGTCAACACCTTAGCTCCAAGTTCGGTAGCCTTCTTTGCAGCTCCCCATGCAACATTTCCAAATCCAGAAATAGCAACAGTCTTTCCTTTTATATCATGTCCATGAGAGCGGAGCATCTCTTCTACGAAATAGAGGGCTCCATATCCTGTAGCCTCAGGGCGGATACGACTTCCACCCCACTCTATTCCCTTTCCGGTTAGAACCCCACCATATTGGCGAGTAAGTTTCTTATATTGGCCAAAGAGATAGCCAATCTCACGAGTTCCGACTCCAATATCACCGGCAGGCACATCTTCGTCTGGGCCGATATGCTTAAACAGTTCGTTCATAAACGCATGGCAGAAACTCATGATTTCATTATCGCTTTTTCCTCTGACAGAAAAATCCGAGCCGCCTTTACCTCCGCCCATTGGCAAAGTCGTCAGAGCGTTCTTAAATGTCTGTTCAAAACCAAGGAACTTCAGTATAGAAAGGTTTACGGAAGAATGGAAACGAAGCCCACCCTTATACGGTCCAATAGCAGAGTTATATTGAACACGATAGCCAAGATTCACCTGAACTTCGCCCTTATCATCCACCCATGGCACACGGAATGTGATAATACGCTCAGGCTCAACCAAGCGCTCAATAATTTTTGCCTTCTCAAACTCAGGGTGTTGGTTATACACATCTTCAACAGAGATGAGTACTTCTCTTACCGCCTGAAGATACTCAGCCTCGCCTGGGTGCTTAGCCTCAAGCTGGCTCATAATTTTTTGTACATTCATGGTAATAAATGTTTAGATAGTGATTTTTTCAAGTGCAAAGTTACTAATTTACACAAACCAAAACAAAGAAATCCGAACAATTCAACCCACGAATTCCGAAGAAGAACAATAAAAGAAGAAAAAGGACAAAAAGACACCCCCAAAAAAGACAAAAACAAGAAATCAAGTAAGAGGCAAACAAAGCGTTTGCTTCCTACTTGCAGTTACCTTGGAGCAGGTGTTTCCAACTTACTTGCTAGATCGGTTAAACATTGCCTAGAAAGGATAACCTACGGCGAAATGAAGGGTATGACTGTCCTTGAACTTTCCGAAATTGTAGAAGCGACCGTCATTCGTTTCATAAGGTGCATGGAGTCCGACACCCCAATCAAGTCGCAGCACGATGAAGTCCATATCGTAACGCAGACCGACACCGGTTGCAAGTGCCATCTGACGAGCGAGGTTGCCGAACTGGAACCTTGCACCCTTGCGCTCATCGTCGCGAAGTGCCCAGATGTTTCCGGCATCAATGAAGGCTGCGCCATGAAGGTTGCCAAAGAGATGACGACGATACTCCAGATTGAAGACGAGCTTGACATCGCCCGTCTGGTTGATGTAGGAAGCGCCATAGTCCGCCGCACGATAGCTTCCTGGACCGAGTCCGCGTGCCGGGAAAGCACGAATGCTGTTTGCTCCACCGATATAGAACTGCTCAGAATAAGGCGCAAGACTCATGTTGCCATAAGCCCAGATAATGCCGGCATTGGCATGTGCCACGAGCTGTGAGCCTTCCGTCAGTCGCCATGTCTTGCTGAAATCGGTATCAAACTTGAGGAACTGCGAATAAGCGTTCTTGAACATGGTCTTGCCTGGTTCCGTCCAGTCTTGCCCGAAAATGAGTTTGTTGACAAGGCTGGTGAAGTTTCCGCTCTCCGTAAGCGTTGCCGTCCAAAGAATAGGATTCCTCGAATTGAGCGCAGAAGTATAGGTGTAGGTATATTGCAACTTCGGGATGAACATGTCCTGCATGGCAATGCCTAGATAGGAATTCTCAGCTATGATGGAGTCGAACTTCGCAGTGGAATAGTTCTTGCGCTGATAAGCCAGAATAAGCGGGCTAAGCTGGTGAGTGATGTGTTCCTTCGGTTTCCAGATATAGCTCCATTCTCCGGCGGCAGTGTGCATGCGATAATAGCCCGGGCGATTTATGATGTTGAACGAGGCGGTCATCTTCGTAGCCGGTGATATGGCGTAGCGACGACGCTTAAGGAACGGGATGAGCAGTCGTGGCCACTCCACGGAAGCGTCCATACCCAACTCGTATGAGTTTCGTTCGGAAGAAGTGATGTTGCTGCCTTGCTGCCACTCGTAGGATGTGTGGAGATTGACATCGAACTTCTCGCCACCAAAGAAGGCATTCTTCTTGGTAAGACCGACTTTCAGCTCTGGTCCGCTTCTGCCCGACAACTTGTGGAGAAAATTGGTCTGGACATAGAAGTCGTAAGGCTTTTCCAGAACGCAGAGCACATTGAGGTCAAGCGAATCGTTGTCTCGCGGAGTGAACTGGAAATCGACATTGCTGAACAATCCGAGTGTAGAGAGGTTTGTCAGGGCGTTGCTGTGCTGCTGGTTGCTATACAAACGGCGCGGGAACATGCGCATATTAGAAAGTATAACACGCGGGCGCACGGGAACACGGTTTCCATTGTAGCGTATTTTCAGATGACGGCGCTGTGTGGAATCGGTAAGCTGGTCGCTGTACTGCCTCTTGATGTCAAGCGTGATGCGTCCGATGTACCACCTGCGCATAGCCTCTTCTGGGATGCTGTCAGCCATCTGAAGCTGCATGTCAGCCCATCCGTGACGGATAAGCGTATCGGCAAGGTATGAGGCGTAAGAGGCTTGATAATAGTAATAGCCGGAATCTCGCAGGAGCTTGGTAACACGATTTCTCTCAGCATCAAGAACAGCAGTAGTAAATGGTGCGGCGTGCTTGATAAGTGCTTTTGCAGAATCGCGTACGATGAGCTGCTCGGCTTGTTCTGGGAAGTGTGTATAGGCAAGAGTGTCAATGAGGCACGGTTCGCCCATACTGACATTATAGCGAATCTTCTGCTTCTTCGGATTCTTCGTATCAACGATATCATAGCCCACATCGCCATGGAAATAGCCGTTGTTGCGAAGGATGTTGTTGGCAATCTGCGAACGGAGAGCAGGATTGACATTGCTCATCAGCACAGGCTGTTTGCCGAACGACTTTGTCATCCACTTTGAGAAGCCATCCTCCTTCTCGTGAAAAGCATTCCAGATCCAGAGTCCGAAAGGAAACGGCGTGCGATAATAGCTACTGCCGAACAGTGCGCCGTTAGGTGCCATCTGGAGAGCTGCATCAACCTCTTCCTTCGTTTCGAAATAATGGTCGGAACGGTCTGGGCTGGCATATTCAATATCCTTCAAACCAACATACAGCGATTCTCCTTCCGGGAGATTCGCTGTAGTGGAACAAGCAGTCAGCACAATGGCTGCCGCAAACAGAACGATATTTCTTAATCTATAATTGATAGCTGGAAATTGATGGTTATGTTCAAAACCTACACATTAGCCGATGGATTCCGTAACCCACTTGTTTGCTCCAATGACTACGCCCTTGCCGATGGTGATGCGACCAAGGACCGTGGCATTGGAATAGACAATGACATCGTCCTCGAGAATAGGATGGCGCGGAATGCCCTTTATCGGGTTACCGTTATCATCAAGAGGGAACGATTTTGCTCCGAGCGTAACACCCTGATAGAGCTTGACATTGTTGCCAATGATACAAGTGCCACCGATAACGACACCCGTTCCGTGGTCTATGCAGAAATGATGGCCTATCTGCGCTCCAGGATGAATATCGATGCCAGTCTCAGAATGAGCCATTTCCGTAAGCATTCGCGGAATGAGAGGCACTCCCATGACGAAGAGTTCGTGAGCCAGACGATAGTTTGTCAAAGCCTTGATACAAGGGTAGCAGGCAATGATTTCGCTCTTATTGTCGGCTGCCGGGTCTCCAAGATATGCTGCTTCAATATCCGTAGCGAGAATGGACTTCAGCATAGGCAGCTTAGCCACAATCTCGTTGGCGATGTAGCGAGCTTTGTTCTTGAGAATATCAAAGGTGAGTTCGCCCTCAACAGGCACGGTGTCAACAAAGCAGAGTCCGGCGAGAACCTGCTCGGCGACGAGCTTATGCAGACGCTCCACTCGCACGCCAATATGATATTTTATAGTATTGATATTGACGTTGGAGCGACCGTAGAAGCCAGGGAAGATAATACTGCGCAGAATATCTATGATACTCTGCAACTGTTCTTGCGAAGGTAGCGGATTGCCAAACTGCTGCTCATGGAAAAGATCATTGAGCGAATTGGAGTCGGAGAGTTTGTCAACCGCCGTTATCAGCGTATTTGTAGTTTGATCCATTAATATAAGTTTCCTATCATGTCAATGGTCTCATCCACCTGCTGGTTGAAGCCATTGATAAGGTCACGGAAATATTCCTTATGCTTCATGCCAGGCTGCGGATGAGAGATACGACGGATATAGTCGTGATTCATTCTGATGATTGCGTTAAGCAGATTGTCAATACTGTCGTTTTCAATGTTTTTTTCGAGCATTCCTGCCACGAAAGTCTCTGAGAGAAGTTCTGCACAGACGAAGTTTATTGTCTGCTTCAAATCGCGTTTGTTTGCCATTTTTCTATAGTTTTTCGTTCTTAGATAAGACAAAGTTATAACAAAGTTTCTATTTACGCAAATAAATGACTGTTTTTTTATGTTTTTTTGACAAAAACTTTCCTTTGCACCCCAAAAAGCAACCATGACAACCAAGAAAACACTAACTTTGCAGCAAAAGGAACACGAAAGCAATGAACACACTCTCACAAGTTCAGCGTGAAGCTGTAGAATACTTAGACGGACCGTCGCTCGTTATTGCGGGTGCCGGTTCGGGAAAAACGCGCGTCCTCACTTTCAAGATAGCTTATCTGCTGCAACACGGATACAAACCTTGGAATGTACTCGCCCTGACTTTTACCAACAAAGCGGCTAAGGAAATGAAAGACCGTATAGCCCGAATTGTTGGCGAAGATGTGGCGCAATATCTCGTAATGGGTACTTTCCACAGCGTTTTCTCGAAGATTCTTCGCTTGGAGGGAGACAGATTGGGCTACGACAGAAACTACTCAATCTATGATGACGCTGACTCAAAAGCCGTAATAAAGGCTGCTACGAGAGAGGTTCTGGAGCCACTTTGCAAGACAAAGGAACAGCTTGACAACGCCCTGAAAGAATACAAGCCGCAGACAATTGCCTCACGAATAGGACTTGCCAAGAACAACATGCTTTCTGCCAAACTATATGGCGAAAACCGCATGCTCGTGGAAAGGGACATTCAGAGCAAGGTGCCGGAGATTCATAAGATATACAAAGTATATGAAAGGATTCTCCGAGAGAACAATGCAATGGACTTTGACGACCTTCTGCTCAACACGCTTGAACTCTTAAGAAAACACGAAGATGTCCGCCAGAAATATGCTGAAATGTACCAATTCATCCTTGTGGATGAGTATCAGGACACGAACACCGTTCAGCAACGCATCTTGGAACTTCTGGCAAAAGACCACCACAGACTCTGCGTTGTAGGCGATGACGCTCAGAGCATTTACGCTTTCCGTGGCGCGAACATCGACAATATCCTGAACTTCGAAAAGTTTTTTCCGGAATTCAAGCTCTTCAAACTTGAACAGAACTACCGCTCTACGAAGAACATTGTTGCCGTGGCAAATGACCTGATAGCACATAATGTCAGACAGATTCGCAAGAATGTCTTCAGCAACAACACTGACGGAGACAAGCCGATGCTGATAAAAACGCACAGCGATGATGCTGAGGCGCAAACCGTGGCAAAGACAATCATAAGGCAAAACGCCGTGGAGCATGTCCCATTCAACGAAATGGTGGTGCTGTACAGAGCCAACGCCCAAAGCCGAAAGTTTGAGGACGAGTTCCGCAAACAGCATATTCCGTATAACATCTACGGCGGAATGAGTTTCTACCAACGCGCTGAAATCAAGAACATTCTTGCTTACTTCCGCCTGACAGCAAACTCCCGCGACAACGAATCGCTACGCAGAATCATAAATTATCCGAAACGCGGTATCGGCTCGACAACCATCAGCAAGATTGAGAGCCAGTCGCTTGCGTACGGAGTAACAATGTGGGAAGCTCTGGCTAATCCAACAGCTTACCCGATAGACATAAACAAGGGAACGCGTGCCAAGCTGGACAATTTCGTGCAACTGATAAGCGGATTCAAGCAGAAACTATACGACACTGATGCCGCAACTCTCGGAAAGCACATCATTCTGGAGGCTGGCATAAAGCAGGACCTTGAAGCCGACCAATCGCCTGAAGGTGAGAGCCGTAAGGAGAATCTGTATGAACTGCTGAACAGCCTTCAGGAGTTTACTGACATTCAGATGGAAGAAGGAAATCAGGAGAACATCACTCTTGTTGACTTCCTTGCACAAGCAGCCTTGCAAACCGACCAGGAAGTTGAAAGCGAGAAGGACGACAGCACTCCAAAGGTAACAATGATGACAATGCACGCAGCCAAGGGACTTGAGTTTGACAGCGTCTTCATCGTCGGACTTGAGGAGGAGATTTTCCCATCACCACGAAGTGCTGAAAGCATGCGTGGCTTGGAAGAAGAACGCCGACTGCTCTATGTAGCCATCACACGAGCAAAGAAACATTGCTACCTGCTTTATTCAGAGTTCCGCTATCTCTACGGACAACCGCAGAGCAATCCGCCAAGCCGTTTCCTCAAAGACATAAATCCGTCTCTCCTTAACACGCAATATTCTGGCAGCAGTTTTGCGCAAAAGAATGATTTTGAGGGATTTGGCAGAGGTTCAGCATCGCAAACTGGTAGCTTTGGCAGAGTTTCTTCATCGCCATCAAGCAATTTCAGTCGAGTTTCTTCATCACCATCAGGAAACTTCAGCCGAGTTTCATCATCACCAGCAGGAAATTTCAGCCGAATTTCATCGTCACCAACGGCAAATAAAGCAGCCGAGAGAAAGCCAAAATCAGACCGCGGCAACCTTGCTGTAGGAACAAGAATTGACCACATCCGTTTCGGTCATGGCACAATAACAGCCATAGAAGGATCAGGCGACAATGAGAAAGCTTTCGTGGATTTTGACTCGGCAGGCAAAAAGCAACTTCTTCTGAAGTTTGCCCTACCAAGCATCAAGTTGCTATAATAATTCGTGTGAGATTCAATTATTCTTCTGGAAACCTATTATGAATCTCATCATTGAGCAACTTTGCCGTTTCATACTCTTCCTTGTCAATAGCTTGGCGCAAAGCTTCTTTGAGCATATCCAGCGGAAGTGTGTTCATCGGAATAGATGTTTCGGAAGAATTCTTCTTATATACAGTAGATTGAATGCGCCAAAGATGGTCATCTATGTACATTGGAATGTCTGATACAATGGAGAGTAAGACGGCTTCCGACATGCGCAGCAAGTGAGGCTCTTCGTTAATATCAGCATTCCGGCGTATCAGTTGTGCCTGATATTGACCTCCGAAAAGCCCATCAACATGAACGTACATAAGCTTCCTCATCTCATCAGGCAACAATGACACCGCAGCATAAAGTGCAGAACGCTCAAAGAACTTAGACCTTGCCTGTGAATGTCTCTTTGCCTCACTCGTTGCCGATATATACATGGATGTTGGATGATCAGTAACAACAATAAGTTGTCGCTTTTCCTCCATGTCAACAAGCATTATCAAACCAACAAGTTTTGCTTGTTTTATCTCCATGAGTTGTTTGAATTTCACTTGTATCATTATTCCTCGTCTTTCTTTAAAGCATTAAGAATAAAATTGCAAAAAACAAATACGACAGCATCAACGGCAACGATAATATTGCAGTTTATATCCATCAGCCATAGAGCGTAATTAAGGGCAATAAAGCACAATTGTGACACAACAAGCACACCGAGCGCCTGATGTTGATTGAGTCCTACCGCAAGAAGCTTGTGGTGAATATGGCGTTTGTCTGGCTGCGACATTGAAAGGCCATGCATCTTTCGCACGATTATAACTCTAACGACATCAAATGTCGGAACAATCATAATGGTCAATGGCAAAAGAAGCGCATAGTCGCGATCAGGCATAACACTCTCATTCTGAACGCAATGCTTCAAAGCAAAGAAGCTCAGCATATAGCCCAGAAGCAAACTGCCGCTGTCTCCCATGAATATCTTCGTTCCTTTCTCTGCATTGCCGAAAATGTTAAAGTACATGTAAGCGACAAGAACACCGATTATTCCAGTAACAAGAGCTGCATAAACAACGAAATCAAAATGGATAAACACCGCAACATATACAATCAAGGCAATGATACAAAGACTGGCTGCAAGACCATCAATTCCATCTATGAGATTTATGGAGTTATTCACAAACATTATGAGAAAGATTGTAAGCGGAACACCAAAGTAAGGAGAGATTTCGTACAAGCCAAACAGTCCGTAGAGATTGTTCAGGTAAAGCCCGCACAAAGGCATCAATGAGGCTGCAATAAACTGAGCAAAATACTTGTATTTCGGTGCCAGTTCGCTAAAATCGTCAAAAAGTCCGGTTACATAGACTATCACCATACCGGAAACAACACCTACAGTCCAAAGGTTTATCTTTACTTCAACACAAGAAAAATGATAAACAACAATGGCTATCATAAACGAGAGAAGCATTGAGGGAAGGAAAGCCATTCCGCCAAGACGAGGAACATTCGTAGAATGGAGTTTTCGTTCATCCATACGATCGTAGATGTTATTTCGTCTGCAAAAATGAAGAATACGCGGAGTTATCAGAAACCCCAATATTCCACTCAATAAAAAAGATGTAAGGCTTATTAAGTATATCACGGATTTTCAGTTTTCTTTTAGTGTTTATTCTTGCGACAAAGCCTCCTTCATTTTTTGGCTTCATTTTGCCAATTTGAGTCTTTTCGGAGCAATTTGTCTAAATTAAAACTAAGAAATAGCCGTTTTATTGTACAAAAAAGCCAATAAAATTCAATTGAACAAAAAAAAGATGTAACTTTGCAATAAAATAGACAGCATTTCGTTATTTATTTGAGTAAATAGCAACAATGCAAAAATTGCCTTTTACAATAAGTTTTTTTGAAAACCAGTAACCGCAAACTACAATAGATCAATGAAAAAGATTCTATCTCTCATATTCTTATTTTCACTTGTCAGCATAAACATCTCTGCCCAATCCACGAGTGACGAAAAAGTTTTACAGATAATACTTGAGGAACGCGAAAAGGGCACATCAAACGCCCGCATCGTAACAAAACTGATGCAGCAAGGTGTAAACATCGAGCAGATCCGTCGTGTCAGGAGAAAGGCTGAACGTATGCAAAAACAGGAAGCTCTCGGTGCTTCTGACTATTCTTTTCCCGATGGACTGGACACGGACACTCGTATGCGTAGTGGCCAGAACACCAAGAACAACCGAAAAAACAGCAAGACAAAGGACGAAAGTACTTTGAAGAGAGAATCCGAAAGCGATTATCTCTTGGATCTACAAGACGAAAAAAAGCTTAAGACGCGCAATCTCACAGATGGAACGAATCAGGATTGGCTTGACGCCCAGGATGAAATCAACGAGATCATCCCTGATACAGCCTTAATGCTTGAAAGACTCCTTGCCCAAGTGGAAAAACAAAGCAAAAGGAAGGTCTTCGGACGAGATATCTTCAACAACGAAATGCTGTCTTTCGAGCCAAACATGAACATTGCCACACCAAAAAACTATCACTTGGGACCTGGCGATGCCGTTTTCATTGACATTTACGGAGCATCTGCAAAATCCATTCAAAGTACGGTAGCCCCAGATGGAACCATAACAATTGAAGGATTCGGCCCGATAAGCATTAGTGGACTGACAGTAGATCAGGCTAACCAAAAGATTCGCAGCACCATGGGCTCACGTTACACGTCTTCAAGCATAAGGCTCAGCGTTGGTGAAACACGAGCAATCATGGTAAACGTGATGGGTAATGTAAAAGTGCCTGGCACATACACACTCTCGGCATTTGCTTCTGTGTTCCACGCCCTATATATGGCTGGAGGTGTAGATGAACTCGGTACATTACGTAATATAAAGGTCTATCGCAACAACCAACTTGTTACAGTCGTAGATATCTATGACTATATTCTTAACGGAAAACTCACTGGCAACGTACGTCTTGCAGATAACGATGTCATTATAGTCGGAGCTTACGATTGTCTCGTAAACATTACAGGTAAAGTGAAACGACCTATGTTCTACGAAATGAAGAAAAGCGAAAAACTCGCTGACATTCTACGATATTCAGGTGGGTTTACTGGAGACGCATACAAAAAGTCTATCAGATTGATAAGAAAAACAGGCAAGGAATTTTCAATCCATAGTATCGACGAGTACGATTTCCCTTCATTCCTTCTTAACGATGAAGACTCCATCACGGTAGATTCCATCATTCCGCGCTTCTCCAACATGGTTGAAATCAAGGGTGCAGTATTCCGCCCGGGCAAATATCAGGTAGATGGAAGCATCAATTCCGTTAGAGCCCTTATCAATGCCGCCGAAGGTGTTAAGGAAGAAGCATTTACTGCACACGCCATAATGCACCGTATGAAAGCTGACCGCTCCTTGGAAGTGGTACAGGTTGATGTACAGGGAATAATGGACGGAAAGGTTCCGGATATTCCTTTAAAGCCAAATGACGTGCTCTTCGTTCCTACAAAAACAGAAATGATAGAAGAAAGAACCATCACCATACATGGAGATGTACATTATCCTGGCACTTACAAATATGCAGACAACGAGACATTGGAAGACTTTGTTCTGCAAGCTGGCGGCTTGAAGGAAACTGCTTCTACGGTGAAAGTTGATGTTGCACGACGCACAAGCAATCCAAAGGCTCTCGCAACGGATTCACTCATAGCTCACACATATACTTTCGCGCTTAAAGACGGATTTGTGATTGATGGTGAACCGGGGTTCCATCTCATGCCATTTGATGAAGTATATGTACGCAAGAGCCCTGGTTATTCTAGACAACAGAACATTGTTGTTGAAGGAGAAGTTATGTTTGCTGGTACATACACCATGTCAAAGAAGAACATGCGACTTTCTGATGCCATGAAGGCAGCAGGCGGACTTACCGACATGGCTTATCCTGCTGGTGCAAGACTTGAGCGTCAGATTTCTCCGGACGAGCGCGTCAGAATGGAGGCTGTCCTGGAAAAGGCACGCCAAGAAGCGCAAGACGAAATGAAAACAGAAGCACTCAAGAGCTCCAATGCTAATCTTACCCAGTATTCTCAACTTGTAAGTACATCTAAATACGAATTTGGTAATACTTATTATGTTGGTATAAATCTTGCTGAAGCGATGAAGAACCCTGGAGGAGATGCCGACATAGTTCTTCGAGAAGGCGATAGAATCATTGTTCCCCAATACATATCAACAGTCAAGATTAACGGCGAAGTCATGTATCCAAATACTGTCGGCTACATAAAGGGCAAGAAAGCAAGCTACTATATTGACCAGGCTGGAGGTTACTCTGACAGAGCCAAGAGGAGACGCGCCTACATCATTTACATGAATGGTACGGTTGACAAGATTGCCAATGGCGCAAAACCAAAGCCTGGCTGCGAAATCATTATTCCGGCAAAAACAACTCCAAGATTGTCTATTACAGAAACACTCACTATCGGTGCAAACCTTGCATCTATCGCAACCATGCTTGCCACAATGGCCAACATCTTGAAATAACAGGAACTGAAATCTCCTAAAACTAACAATGGAATACTCATCAGAGCTGTTGGAAAGTGCAGTCAAGCAGTTTAGCACACTTCCGGGTATAGGTCGCAAGACGGCAACTCGTCTTGTGCTCAACATGCTCCGAAGAAGCGACGAAGAGGTAGAAGACTTCGCCAGTGCCATTCTCTCGGCTAAGCGCGACATAATCTATTGCAAGTATTGCCACAATATTAGCGACACCGAGGTTTGCCCTATTTGCAGTGACGACAGAAGGGACAAAACGACAATCTGCGTGGTTGAAAACATCCAAGATGTCATTGCCATAGAGCATACACAGCAGTATCGCGGACTTTATCATGTGCTTGGTGGAGTAATCTCGCCAATGGAAGGCATCGGTCCAAGCAATCTGGAAATCCAAAGTCTTGTTGAAAGGGTGGAGACTTCCGACTCGGAAATCAAGGAAATCATACTTGCGCTCTCCCCTACCCTTGAAGGCGACACGACAAACTTCTTCATTTCCAGAAAGCTTCAAAGCTCTCAAGTAAAGCTGTCTATCATTGCCCGTGGCATTCAGTCGGGAAGCGAACTTGAATATACAGACGAAGTGACACTCGGACGTGCCATCATAGACAGAAAAGAATTCAATAATCCGTAAATTGGACTCCGAGCTTGCTCGCCTGAGCACCTACGGAGCGCAAGAAATTAGAAAATGTAGGGCGAACATTTGTGAGCCACGATTCAGGTTTTCATCGGCGAAACGGCTCGGAAATCCTCGCCCTACAAGCAACAAACAGATGACTATAGAATACATCATATCAAATATAATGATCTTGCTGACGGTATGTCTCATACCCTTTGCATTGAAGAGCAAGAACCGCAAGTTCACCCTCACAGCCATTCTTCTTCCACTTATCGTAAACGTGGCATTATATATAGCGTTTGACCAACAGCCTTCATTCGGCTATCTTGCCCTTGTAGACGCCATATCACTTCTGCTTATACGCAAAAGAAACAAATGACTCTCAGCATCATCATAGTAAATTATAATGTCAAGTACTACATCGCACAGTGTATCGATAGTGTGATGCAAGCCATTGATGGACTTGATGCAGAGATAATTGTCGTTGACAACCACTCGTCAGACGGTTCCGTTTCTTTCCTTCGCAAGAACTATCCTAATGTCCGTATCATGGCAAGCAGCCACAATCTCGGTTTCTCGCGTGCCAACAACATCGGCATCAAGCGTGCTGAAGGAGAATACATACTGCTGCTCAACCCAGACACCATCGTTCAGAAAGACACGCTCAAGGAATGCATAGCCTTCATGGACGAGCATTCCGACTGCGGAGCACTGGGAGTTTGCCAACGACATCCAGACGGAAGTCGCGCCATGGAAAGCCGTCGCGGTCTGCCAACTGCGATGACTTCTTTCTACAAGATGAGCGGACTTGCCACACGCTTCCCAAAGAGTCGCCGATTTGCCAAATACTACATGAGCTACTTGTCGTGGGAGGAAATAAATGAGATAGAAGTCATCAGCGGCGCATTCTTCTTCGCTAGGAAAGAAGCCATTATGGCAGCGGGAATGCTCGATGAAGACTACTTCATGTATGGCGAGGACATTGATCTCTCATATTGCATAAAACAAGCCGGCTACAAAAACTACTTCCTTCCTTTGGACATACTCCACTACAAGGGCGAAAGCACCACGAAATCAAGCTTCCGCTATGTTCATGTCTTCTATCAGGCGATGCTTATCTTCATGAGCAAGCACTTTAGCAGCATGAGCATGTTCCTTCGTATGCCTATCCAGCTAGCCATCTATCTGAAGGCGAGCATTGCCCTTTGCTCTACCCTATCACACAAGATAAAGAAGATGCTCGGATTCAGCGGTAGTCATAAGACTGACAACATCTACTACATCTTTGTCGTTTCCAAGGACAACCTTGAATCCTGCCGCACCATTGCAAACGACAACGCCCTTGATGCCGAGTTCATTACACTCGCGCCCGAACATTCCAACGATCTGATAAAACAGATTAACCACCACAAGTTCCAGGAAAAGAAAGGCCACAGTTTCATTGTCTATGACCTGTCCGTGTTCTCATTCTCTCAGATTCTCAACAAGTTTGCCACCACGCCATACGACAACGTTTATCTTGGCACCTACAACCCTGAGCGCAAACTCATCATAACCCACTTCGAGTGCTTTACTGAGATAGAATAGGAATCGTATTCTTCCGAATATAAACCACCGCCGCAGATGTTTGTGAGATTGTCACTTGCGTCTGCGGCGGTTGGTGTTTGGGAATGAGTCAAGTATCGGTTGCCAGAAACATCTGAATTACAGCGAAGGTCTCAGCTCAACTGCTAATCCCATTGCCGCAACTATACGGTAGAAGATTGAGATGGTAGGAGTTGTAAGACCTCGTTCAAGACGCGAGATGTAACCTTTGCTTGCGCCAATACGCTCGGCGAGAGCGGCTTGCGTAAGTCCTGAGTTCTTGCGTGCATCAAGTAGTATCTGGGCATTATACTCCTGCCAAGCAAGATCCTCTGCTGCACGACGAGATTCTGTGCCAGGAGCACCAAAGACGCTATCCAACTCAGCGGTAACGTTATACATCATGTTATCATTGTTCTTTACTGCCATAATATTCATCAGGTTTGCTAAGCAAACTGTAGAATTATACTCGGCTCTATATTGAACACAGAATGGAGTTTCTTGGCAAGAGGCATTGTGATCTTTCTCTTGCCACACATAATCTGGCTCAACACTGATTCATTTACGCCCAACATTTTAGCACCTTCCTTCTGCTTCATGTTATGTGCGTAAAGATAGTTTTCTATGCAGACAAGCAGCGGATTCTTTTCCCTTAGAGGGAGTATGTTGAGGTATTCATCCTCATAATCAGCCATCAGATGCCCAATGCTGCTTATCTCACGCGTATATTCATTATCCATGTCGGGTTCAAGCAATCCTTTGGATGTAACTTCTGAAATCAGCATCTCCACCCTGTTTTTTAGTGCGTCATATTCTGCACGTGTAGTAATCTTCTTGTCCATAATCTTTCATTATGCAAAAGTATGCATTTCTTTGCAATTCTGCAAATTAATTTGCAAAATTATAAACAAACATCTTAATATTTTCCTAAATATGGGATATTTGGGTACTTGACACCCTTCCACCAAGAAAAGAAAAACGGTTCTCCTTTTCACAGTATTCTCTCCCAAAACAAACCAACCGCCGCAGACGCTTGTGAGGCAATCACTTGCATCTGCGGCGGTTAGTGTTTGGGATGAGCTACGTGTTAGTACATAGACTCCATGTAACGATTATTTCTTTGAGAGAATTACATCAGCTACTTCGCCATAAAAATAAGCTTTGTTATTGAGCACAATAATGGCATCATTATGATCATACTCATCATCATCGTGTTCTGTATAGCTGGCCACGTATGAGTTCTCCATCTTATATGTGAAGGTTTCCTTGTCTTCATATTGATCACCATCAGTGGTTGTTACATTACTTACTAATGTACCAGTGCCATCACTATTGAAAGTGCAATTGAACTTGAATCTTTTTCCAGAGCTGTTAACGCGGTTGCCTTCCCAATTACCAATAAGTTTCTTTGCATTAGGGCTGCCAAGATTCTGTCCTGTTTTATAGAAGAAGAACCTTACAGAGCCTTTCGATTCTTCAAAAAGCATAAAACCTTCAACGAACTTGATAGTATATGTGTACGTGGAACCACCTTTTTTTACTTTTGCAATACCTGTGTCTCCACCCATAGAATAAGTAAATGAATACTGGTGACCATTTACGTTAATGACACCTGTGCCATCTTCCGCAAATATGGCAGTCAATGTTTCTATGTCATCATTCGTAACACCCGTGTAAGAACCTGGTACAGAATAGGCAGAAGCTCCTCCACCTGAAGAGGAACCAGAAACGTCATCATCGCTACTGCATGATGAGAATGAGATACTTGCACAGAGTGCAAATACGAGCATCATTAGGATGCTCCAGAGTTTGTTTGTTTTCATTTTTTGAGTTGTTTTTAATAATTATAATGAACATTGGAGATACAGGTAAGGCCAGAGCAATTATAGTTATACATAGGTATATCTCCTATTTGGGTTTAAACTCTACTGTAAAATAGCCATTTGGCGTAAAGAAAGACTTGTGTTCGTCTTGCATATAGAATTTTATGTATCCCTGAGTAGTGTCAAGCATACGAGCTTGGCTTTCTTCACCTCCAGAGGCATCAAATACAAAACCGCCCGATCCGAATAATGAATAAGAAGAATTATACAAGTCGTAACTTAAAATTCTTGATCCTGTGGAAGAGCCCAAATCGCCTTCATACTTAACTATTACATTAAAGGCTTGTGCGGGACGAGTAAACTTAAAGACATCCACATCTCCAGAACTTGACAACCTGAATTTCATTTTTTGATTTGGTTTAATCGTATTAGCGTAGCTAAAATCATTATTATATTCATTCTCTTCATATCCATTCACAACCTTAATATAGATTCTGTCATTATTGCCACCCAATTTTTGAATAAAAGCACTCTTTGAGCCAATTCCTGTTGTGCCAGCTTTTATTCCTGTAATATTGCCATTTGCATCAAATGTAAAAGTAGAAGGTTTGTCTACTACTATATTTGGTTCGTATATATTCCAACAATTATCAATGTCGCCAAATAAATTCGGTATATTAGAGCCTTGGTTGGTAGTATATTCAAGCTTTACTGTTTCTCCAACGGCTATAGTCAATTGAGGATATACTACATACGTTTCGCCAGTATCACTAAACCTAAAGCCATCGACATTTGCTTGTATACCTCTTTCGACCGTCATCCCACTATTTTTTTCTTTTACAATAACTTTTGGATTTCCGAATCCTACTACTTTGATAGTTGCGGTGGAACCGCTACCATTTACTGTTAGCAAAGAAGGATCTGATGAACTCCATTCATAATCTACTACGGCATTAGAAGGCGAACAAGAAACAGTGAAAGTTTTTTGTGTGTTAACATTAAGCAAAATATTATCTCCACCTGTCGTATTGTATTGACCAGAAGGAGTGATGGTCAATGATTTTGCTTCTACAAATGTGGCTTGAGTAACAGTTACGGTTGCTGTCCTTTTCCCATCTGAAGATGTGAAAGAAATCTTTCCTGTTCTACTCTTTCCTGTTTTATTCTTGGCGACATTAAAATTCTTGATACTACTTGATACTGCTCGCGTTGAGACCTCGGAGATCCAATCATTAGATATTGAAACCGTATAATCAATATTACTCTTTAACTGCACACTTATTGTAGTGGCACCGCCTTCAATATTGTACGTGTCTTGACTAAGGATAAGAATAGCTCCGCCGCTTTGATATACTTTAAAAATTTCGGTAATCTCATTGTATTTAAAGATTATTTCTCCTTCTCTCTTATCATAGTTCTCGCTATTCGAAACCTTGAAATAAGGTGTTGTTTTGACAAGAGCACGTGTGACCGTAGAGGCTGGTGCAGATGTTCTACTAAGCCAACTGCTGCATGAAGAAGGGATTTCTATGCTATAATCTACGTTACTGTTAACATCAACAGGGAATACGCCTCCTTCTTGTGGCAACTCCACCTTATCATTTGTTAAAATAATGGCATCTTTTTGTTTTTGTTTAATTGTTACACTTTCTTTTTTGTCTGAATTGGTATCTTTAAACACAATTACAGCTTCACGATTATCATGTGAAGTATTCTCACTTACGTTATATACTAAAGTGTGACTGGAAACGGCCCGTGTTTTGTCCGCAGGCTTAACCCAATCTACATCAGGCATATCAACTTCGTATTCAAAATTACTGCTAATGTCTATGGATACAGTTCCACCTTCGCTACTTAAATTGAATTCATTTTGAGACAAGACAAGAATAGCGGATCCCGATTGGTATATCTTAACTATTTCGATTATATCACCTGACACAAGCCTAATTTCTCCTTCTCGTTTGTCATATTCTTTGCTTTCTGAAATGTTGAAAGAAAGACTTTTTGTCGACATGGCACGTGTCTTTGACGATTGGCTAATCCATCCTTTATATGACTCTGGGATTTCTACTGAATAATCCACATTAGCTTTTACCTCAATATCAATAGTCCCTCCTTCGTTACCAATTTCAAATCGATTCGTTGTTAATGTAATTGCATTTTTCTGCTTCTGATTCACAATAATGTTCTTCTTCAATTCTCCTGCTGATAAAACAAGGACGACGTTTCTGTCATCGTATCCTGCATTTTCGCCTACCGTAACGCTAATATTGTACGTTCCGGCAGAACCTTCAGATTGAGAAACAGTACACCAGTTTACAGAATTTTGAGTTTCGGAAATGGCAATTGACCATTTTACATTAGATGTAAAGTTTAAGGTCTTGGTCCCCCCTGTTGAAGGAAAATCCATAGCTTCTGTAAAATAATCAACTGTTCCTTCTGCGACAGACACTTCTGGCGTTACAGTGTCTTCTGTACAAGAAACACTTGCACCGAGTGCTAAGACGAGCATCATTAGGATGCTCCAGAGTTTGTTTGTTTTCATTTTTTTTGAGTGATATTTAATGATTTCTACTTATTTCTTACTGCTCTAACGCCACATTTGATGCCACCTACCATAGTATGCCAATACCCCCATTCAGAAGTTCCAATTTTAAAGTTACCAATAATTTTTGAATATAGGTAATCTTCCCACTCGTTAGATGCATTTGCAGTAAATAGGTGTATGATTTCTGATTCTCCACCTTTTATTTCTTCTATTTCTCCTGTAGACGGCCAATACCTCGATGGTGAATAATAGCCATTGTATGGTAAATAAATGCTATTCTTAGTAATGAGACTTGTTAACTGTAAGCACTTTACACCATTTACAGTTTTGTTTGTCCATGTGGAATAGTTGATCATTTCATAATACTCATCGTAAGTTGGAGTTCTCCAATCATTTCCCCATTTCGTTTTAGCATAATCACGAGAAGTTCCAGAGATGTTTGTCATAGACATGTCCTTAGGATATTTTTTCTCTGTAAAGTTATCCAAGAAAGTCATCTCACCAGTACCATCACCCCATATAATATAATCTCCATTTTCTTGAATTTCCTCTGCACCTACATTCATGGTTGCCCACTTGACCGAGCCACCCATATCAACACTCTGGTGAGATTTAACTACAGTAGCATCATCCAATGGAAGCATGATGATTGTCTCATCAAGAAGCGTGATGATAAGATAGCCGTTCTTCATTTCTACGGATTTGAAGAAAGTATCTCCATCTTTTCCATCTTTACCACTACTTCCATTCTGGCCATTTGTTCCTTTGGCCAAGATATAGTTTCCATTGGTATCTGTTATATACGAATAGGTCTTACCTCCGTCATAACTAACCTGCCAATATCCATTACTACTTACCCTTAGTAATGGTGTCATGGCACTCTCGCCCGTTGTAGGAATCTTGTTTCCTTTGCTATCAGTAATCCATGTTGTAGTGCCATTCACAGTTTGCGTCCAATAATATACACCATTATACATTTGTACGCCTATAACAGGAGTGTTACCATCTTTACCGTTTGTGCCGTTTACTCCATTTGTACCATCTTTACCGTTCTTGATTATCGTAGTACTTCCATCTGAGAACTTTATTACAACGCCTTCAGAGTTAGTCGTTACATTCTCTATCCACAGTTTCTTGTTAAGAGCAGAATAAAGATCTTTTAATGAACTAATCTCTGTATTTAGAGATTGGAGTTTTGCTTCCAAGTTAGTAACTCGGTTATCAATATTGTTAACTTTGTCCCATAACTCAGAATCATCATACTTCTCACATGAAGAGAAGGAGATACTTGCACAGAGTGCAATGGCGAGCATCATAAAGATGCTCCAGAGTTTGTTTGTTTTCATTGCTTGAATTAATATTAGTAGTGATTTGTTAGTTCACTATTTATGTTTGGGATAGAACCTTATGTTTCTATTAGTTTACTTTTCCTTCCTTTATATAAGTTTTTCCATTACATGTAATGGTGAACTTGTATGACTGATAACTATAAAAACCATTTCCCAAATTTCCATCGGTTTCAACACTATGGCTTTCTCCCGGAGTCAATGTCACTTTTGTACTGCTGTCATACAATACGACTAACTGGTAGTTCCAATATTCTGTAATATAAGCGCGCTCAATGACTATGTTTGATTTCGTTGAGTTTTGTACTTTATATTCCATCTTGTATCCAATCCAATCAAGAGCTCTATATGTCAAGATTATATCATCATCAACATCCTTCACGGTAATTTTACATTCACACCAATGTTTTCCATCATTGGTTTTTACTGTGATTACTGCGCTTCCCTTTTGTTTTGCAGTGATTTCTCCATTTTGAGATACTGTGACAACAGAATTGTCATTGCTTGACCATTGAAGGCTACTAGGAGTGATTGCTTGATTTATGCGATAAGCAATAGGCAAGGATTCTCCCACATATATTTGCATAGAAGTTTCTTCCAGCACAAGCATCTGAGCTGCCTGTTTCACTGTTATTGTTTTAGACAAATTCTTTGAGTCCGTAATTTTGATTGCTACAGAACGTTCTTCTACTGTATTGTTTTTCTCAACATCCAACACAATAGACTCATCGCGCAAAGCTCTTGACTGTGAAGATTGTGACACCTTTACCCACGAACATGATGTTGGTATCTGAGCAGAACAAGTCACATTTGTTGATAACTTAACGGCAACCTGTCCTCCATTAGCAGCTACAGAGTATTCGTCTTTGTCTGTAAAGAATGCGTCCTTTTGTAGTTGGGTAACCATAATGCTTTCTTTCTTGTCACTATTGGCATCTTTGATTATAATCTCTGCAGAACGAGAATCATACCCTTCATTCTTATCAATCACAAATGAAACACTATGGCTAGATACTGCACGTGATCCTGAATATTGCTTTATCCAGTCAACATCAGGCATTATTATCTCATAGTCACAGTTTGACTTGATTTCTGCTGATATGGTTTCGCCATTGGCATCTACAGTATATGCGTTCTGGGTTAAAAGAATGATACTTGAACCAGATTGGAAAACCCTTACTGTATCAGACACGTCATCCCCCTTTATCACAATATAGCCTTCTCTTTTTTCATATTCCTCACTTGGGCTTATCTCAAACTGGTATTTGTTGGTAACCATTGCTCTGGATGTAGAAACTTGTGAAATCCAATCAAACTCTGACGGAATGATGACCTGACAAGAAACGTTAGCTTCAGCCGCAACATCGATAATTCCACCTTGAACATCAATTTCATACTTCTGTTTTGTGAGCAAAATGGAGTTTTTCTGTTTTTGGGTAACTACGATTTTCTTAGTCAATGTACCTGCAGTAATAGTAACTACAGTGCTTCGTTCGTCCACGCTTGTGCTTTTATCTACTAAAATTTCAACTGTATTATTACCAGCTTTGCCATTTGATATAGAAGTTTTACACCATTGTGTACCACTTAGATTGGACGAGACGCTAATTGTCCAGTCAACATTGCTATTGAACGACACTGTCTGGATTCCACCTTCTGAGGGAAAAACCAGATCTGTAGGGGACATGCCTGAAGCAGAAGAACCAAAAGTTATTTCTGGAACAACAATAGGAGGTTCTGGTTCATCTTGCGAACTACACGACAAAAAAGAGATTGTTGCGCAGAGCGTAAAAGTGAGCATCATGAGGATGCTCCAGAATTTGTTTGTTTTCATATTTTTTGTAATGAATATTATTCGTTTCATTTGTTGAGCGAGGATTATTATTTTTCTCCTATTCATTGAGAATTTGAACCTATAAATACTGGTCTGATGGAACAACCAAAGAAACGCTCGGGATAATAAAAGATAGGCTCTTGGGCATTTTTAGAGTCAAACGAAAGTGTATAAGCTCTATTAGGGGCTTTATCATAATTAGCTATATCACATAGAGTTCCACTCCAATATTTTCCTTCAGAATTGTATCCAGATGGAGTGTTTATATTTCTGTAACCTGCAGCGGGAAAAAATATTGAGGCGTTTGTATATCCTCTTTTTGTACTTGTATATATTCTTCCAGCAATGCCACTACCCTTATAATTATTAGTCCAGATTGATGTTGTGTTATTTAATAATTCCTGGATTTCTTCATAAGTTGGCATCCTCCAATTGTTCCCCATTGTTAATGTTGCAACATCGTATTCCCTTTGACCTGATATTTCTTTGCCTATATATGTCATCTTTCCATCCTTGGAAATATACTGATACCCTTCATCACCAGCATAAAAGTAGCTACCATTGTAGCTGGAGAGGATATACATATTATAGCTACCATCTGCATTTCTGTGCTCGTGAGTTTCGCCCCATGCATAGTACCCTCCAGCTTCTTCTGGCTTCTTTGCACCCACATTGCATGTAGCCCATTTAACACTCAAGCCAAGATCTACAAACTCGTGACCATTGACCATGTTATTGTTTTCTGGGAAAGGGAAATCGTCACTGAACTCCACCTTATCATCTTTTGATACATAGTAGATTGCCTTCAGTTGACCATCCTGATAGACTTTCATAGATTGAGCGTTTGTCATTGCTACAAAAGCAATGATGGAGAGAAGTGTAAAAAGAATCTTTTTCATCGTTTTGTGATTTTTATTGACATAATGAATGTTTCACTTGAGTCGTAGTTATTTTCTTTTATGTTCCTTGTTGTTCCGTATAAGTTTATGGTTGATTACGGGCAAACAGGGCGGACACTGCGACCGAAGATGCGATAGTTGCCCCACCAGTCAACTTCGCCCTCACTTAAGTACAAGTGATACGCATTGTACGAGCGCGGATAGAGCGACGACGACCAATAACTCCCTATGGAACCAGTATCGTTGAGCGAACCTTGGAAGCGCCAACCTGTAGCAGGGAGGAAAATGCTGTTACCATTCGGGCCAACAACTTTGCGGCCATAAATGCCATTCTGGTTTGTCCATGTCCAAGTACATTTTGTTCGAAGTTCATCTAGCTCCGCTTTTGTTGGCATGCGCCAAGATCCGCCCCAGTTCACATATGCGGCATCATCAGCGGGTTCAAGGGTAGTCTTGTTGTCAACAGTACCATAACTTGATGATTCGCAATACTTGGTCACGATATAGACAACACCAGTGCCCCACTTATATGTATCCCATTCATAGTAGCTTTTAGGACTCGTCTCGCCCCACGCAAAGTACCATCCATAATCCTCGGGGGTGTCTGCGCCAATATTGCAAGTTGCCCATTTTACAGAAAGACCAAGGTCAACATACTCATGACCATTGACCATGTTATTGGTCTGTGGGAAAGGGAAGTCGTCACTGAATTCTACCTTATCATCTTTTGACACATAGTAGATGGCTTTAAGTTGACCGTCTTGATAAACTTTCATTGACTGAGCGTTTGCCATTGCTACAAACGCAAGCATGGAGATGAGTGTAAAAAGAATCTTTTTCATCGTTTTGTGATTTTATAGGTTGTTTTTCCGTTCTTGATAATATAAATGCCTTTTGGCAGGTCTGATGTTGAGAATGATGCTGCGCCATCGCTCTGCTTTACGGTCTTGAGAAGCACGCCGTTGGTGTTGTAGATGCGCACATCGTCACTGGTTCTTTCGGTTGTGAGAACATCAATGGCGCTAGACTCGTCAGAGAAAGTGAACATTTCGAGATTGGCAAAAGGGTAATCTACTTCCACCTTTGTTGTAGCAAGGTGAATTCCTGCGTCGGTGTAGGTGACAGTCGGCTTCTCGGAGAAGCCGTACTTCACCACCGTTCCATCCTTCTGATGGACATTCAGCGTGTTCTGGGCGAGGCTAGCCGCTACGCACAGGAACAGGCTAAAGATTGTTAGAAATCTTTTCATTGTTATTTATTATAGTTATACATTAAGTTGAATACAATAGTACTCCTTTACCTCTTAATACCAAATTAGGTAAAAGGTAAACGGATCGTATGGGGAAATTAATTGAATTTTTATTGTTCTGTCCGCATGGCTTAGGAGGGTCGCAGCCTCAGCGACCAATCCGCGTTAGCGGATATACACAACCACATTTGCGCTTTATGCTTGTCGCTCCGCGCCATGGTCGCTGAGGCTGCGACCCTCCTAAGGCTGCCTAACCTTAAAGTTCTATGATTTGTGTGATTAGTACATATATTAAAAAGACGTGGGCAGCGGTACTATAGCTTATCCACATCTTTCAGGCTCTGGTAAACCTATACGCAAGGATAAACAACCAGTAGCCCACGTCAGAAGGTATTATAGGAATACGTCAATTGGAACGTATGGATATAATACGTCTAATGTGGACGCTTAGTTGCGATACCTTCTGCGTATTTATCAAATTTACCAGATTTGAAAGATAGAAGATAACGTTCGTAAACGTCCTTTATATTATAATATGTGTGCCCAATGAGCCTTACGACATCATAAGGGCTTTGCAAGTCCGCACTCGGACTTTTGATTATTTAGTTCCCATAAGAAACTGGGATTATTCGGTGCAAAGTTATGTAATTGTTTTCAATTATGCAAGGAAATGGGCAGAAAAGTGTATGAGCAAAACAATTATAGATGAAAAATGAAATGGCAGAGCCATCATATGAACTGTGTAAAAAAGAGATAATCTCAGGGGGAACGAACCTTTTCTCCAAGGATTACATATAGTTTCTCCAAGGATTACATATAGTTTTCTTATAAGAAACCAAAATTTTTCTTGCAAGAAATTCACCGTTTTCTTATAAGAAAATTTATTTTTTCTAGTAAGAAAATGAATGCTTACGACAAGGAATAGGATATTTATTCCTTAGGAAAAACAATCGCATCAAAGGAAAGACTGTTTTAGGAAGCCTATGAATTCGCAGGAAGTCCTGGTCGGGGAGCCCAATTTTTGGGGGGATTTAAAGATAAAAAAGGGAAAACTATAGCCTAAGGTGAATAGCAACCTAAAGCCCTCCCATATTGTAATAGTAGTATATTGCGGCGAGGAGAGCGACAATGGCAATGGTTACGACTACGCGGATGATGCAGCCTGCGAGCTTTTTCAGTACAAAGAATCCTACTACGAGGACTACGAGATAGAAAACGTATGAAGTTAATTCTGAAGACATGGTTCTATTGAATGAAGTTTTAGTTTTGTTTTAGGGCTTGTTTGAAGTCTCTTGGGAAAGGTGTCTCAAACTCCATAGGCTCGCCGGTGCGAGGATGATGGAAGCAGAGCTTGTAAGCGTGAAGGCAGAGACGATGGACAGGGTTGTCGCCATTGCCGTACTTGATATCGCCACAGACGGGGTGGTTCATATCGGCGGAATGAACGCGAATCTGGTTCTTGCGACCTGTCTCGAGCTTGAACTCCACGAGGGAGTGGTTGTCGCCGCGCCTGAGGGTGGTGAAATGGGTTATGGCAAATTTGCCGCCATTATCTACGGGCGAGGAGTAGGTGAAGTAGGCTTTGTTGTCCTTAAGCCAAGAGGTTATGGTGCCGTTGTCCTGCTCCATAACTCCGCTGAGGAGTGCTACGTAGCGGCGGTCATAGACTATGTCGTGCCAGTTGTGCTCGAGAATTTGCTCAGTCTCCATGTCTTTGGCATAGATCATGAGTCCACTTGTTTCGCGGTCGAGACGATGGACAACATGTGCACGGCAGTTCTGGCGACTCTTTACGAAGTAGTCGTCGAGTACGGCTTTGACATTCAGCGACTTGTGTCCGGCAGCCATTGAGAGTATTCCGACATTCTTCTCCACGACAACGAGCCAGCGGTCTTCATAGACTATCTTAACATAGCGTGACTGGAGTATGTTGCGCGAACGCTTCTGCTTGCTGACGGCAACGGTCTGTCCTGGCTTCAGTGGCAGGTCGAACTGTGTGGTGCATTTGCCGTTGACGGTTATGCCGCGTCCTTGCAGTATGTCTTTTATCTTGTTGCGCGAGAGATGAGGCAATGATTTAAGGAGGAACTCCAGGAGGGGAGCTTCTTCCTTAACGGGTATTATGTAAGAGTCGTTTGCCATGGAATGTATTAATTGATAAATCAAAAAAGGCGGCGCCTGGATGAGCGTCGCCTTTGATTTTTCTTTCGTAGAGCTTGCGCTCTTTTGGGGATTAAGCCTCTGCTGGTGCTTCCTCAGCAGCCTCTTCAGCTGGAGCTTCTGCAGCGAGTGCAGCAGCCTTCTTCTCTGCGATAGCAGCAGCCTTAGCAGCGTTAACCTTCTTTTCGTTCTCGAGAGCAGCGAGATGAGCCTGCTTCTTAGCAGCAGCTTCCTTCTCCTTGATAGCGATGAGACCAGATTCCTTAGCCTGCTTCCAAGCGTCGAACTTAGACTGAGCAGCAGCCTCGTCGAAAGCACCCTTCTTAACACCGCCACGGAGGTGCTTCATCATGTAAACGCCTTCGCGAGAGAGGATGTTACGAACTGTGTCTGTTGGCTGTGCGCCACACTCTACCCAATAGAGAGCACGATCGAATTTCAAATCTACAGTGGCAGGATTGGTGTTAGGGTTGTAAGTACCAATCTTCTCAGTAAATTTACCAT
>JAKSLJ010000042.1 GCA_024401275.1 Bacteroidaceae bacterium
AATGATGGTGCATCGGGAGTTGCTGTAATGCTTGAGATAGCACGACTCTTGCAGAAGGATTCATTGAGCTATGGTGTGGATTTCATCTGCTTCGATGCTGAAGACTGGGGCTTGCCTCAGTGGGAAGAACCTACAGACAACAGCGACGAGACTTGGGCTCTCGGTGCGCAGTATTGGTCAACACACCCTCATAAGGAAGGCTACAAGGCTAATTGTGGTATTCTTCTCGACATGGTTGGCGGCAATGGCGCACAGTTCTGCTTTGAATTATTCTCAAAACAGAAGGCAGAGTCTGTTCAGCAGGCTGTTTGGGGTGCTGCAAGTACAGCGGGATATGGCAGTTTCTTCCCATATAAAGATGGCGGATATATCACGGATGACCATCTTCCTGTAAATGAAAATCTCAACATTCCTTGCATCGACATCATACCATACTATCCTGATTGCGAGCAATCTTCATTCGGTCCTACATGGCATACGGTGAATGACAACATGCAGAACATCAGCAAGGAAACGCTCAAGGCAGTCGGACAGACTCTCGTTCAGGTGCTTTATCAGCAGAAATAAGACCTCCCCCGACCCCTCCCAAGGAGGGGAGAAGTAAAAGTGATAATGAAGAAATTTATTATTATAATAGTCGCTATTGTTTCTTTGAATAGTTGTACTACTTATCATCCGGTTTTTCCTGAACCGAATGAGCGCGTCAATCCCTATGCTCAGAAACCTGTTCCTAATGATGGCGCGGCAAGTTTTATAAAAGATGTTATAACAAAGTAATTAGATTAAATAATATGACAACAACCATTACAGTACAATATGATTCTGAAAATACTTTTATTGTGCATGCCATAGAGGTATTGAAGGGATTAGGTGCCAAGATTTCAATTCCACAGGTAAAGAAATCTTCTGTAAAGAAGTATAATAATGAGCCTATGGAAGTGGAACCTTTGGATATGGTTGCTGAAACTTGGGAAGGCTATGGACTTTCAAAAGAAACAGCAGAATCAAGTGCGGAATCTATGAAGGAATATAGTCGCGGTGAGTATGTAGTATGTCATAATAAAGAGGAACTGGATAAATTTCTCTATGGACTCTCATTATAACGATAAATAACAAAAAAATATAAACAATATGAAAACTCTTGCAGAACAACTTCTTGAAGTAAAGGCTATAAAGCTGCAGCCAAACGATCCATTCACTTGGGCTTCTGGCTGGAAATCACCATTCTATTGCGACAACCGCAAGACTCTCTCTTTCCCAGAGCTCCGCTCATTCGTTAAGGATGCGCTCGTTGAGGCTGTAAAGGAGAATTTCCCTGAGGCACAGGGCATTGCCGGCGTTGCTACTGGCGCTATCGCTCAGGGCGCACTCGTTGCTGATGTAATGAACCTTCCTTTCTGCTATGTACGCTCTAAGGCTAAGGATCACGGTATGCAGAATCTCATCGAGGGCGAACTTCCTGCTGGTGCAAAGGTTGTTGTCATCGAAGACCTTATCTCTACTGGCGGCAGCTCACTCAAGGCTGTTGAGGCACTCCGTGCAGCAGGCTTCGAGGTTCTCGGTATGGTGGCAAGCTACACTTACGGTTTCCCTGTTGCTGAGGAAGCATTCAAGAACGCTGATGTTAAGCTCGTTACACTGACAAACTACGAGAAGGTAGTTAAGGTGGCAGCTGAAATCGGCTATATCTCAACAGACGATATTGAACTCCTTAACGAATGGCGTAAGAGCCCAAGCACCTGGAAGCAGTAATGGAAGTAGCAAGCAATGTAAAACAGATTCCTTTCTCTCAGCAGATGGTATATGATATCCTCTCAAACCCTTCTCGCTTGGAGAAGATGAAGGAGAATATCCCTGCTGACATGAAGGATAAGGCTGATGCAGTCACTTTTACTGAGAACGGCATCAATATTACAGCTCCTGGTGTTGGTGCTGTTGCCATGAACATCATTGAGCGCGAGGAACCGAAGACCATCAAGTTCCAGGCTAGCGTGGCGATGGTGAAGGGAAACATGTGGATTCAGCTCCTTCCTACATCTGACACTTCGTCAAAGATGAAACTTACCATCAAGGCTGATGTGCCGTTCTTTATGAAGGGCATGGTCCAGAAGCCGCTGACTGAAGGTGTTGAGAAGATTGCTGACATGCTCGCAATGCTGCCGTATAATACAATCTAGAATCCCTTCTGGTTTGCTTTAGTAGCTCTTCTGGATTTCCCAGAAGCCCTTCTAATTGCCCCAAGAAGCCCCTGTGCCCGAAGTGTCAACTTCGGGTTCATCTTCTTTTTCCCCAAAAAACACGCCTAACCCCTAAACAATCAAACACTATGGCAAAGAAAAGCGGTGAATTGACACCGATGATGAAACAGTTTTTCGATTTGAAAGAGAAACATCCGGATGCACTTCTACTGTTCCGTTGTGGCGACTTCTACGAGACTTACCACGACGATGCAGAAGAGGCTGCGCACATTCTCGGCATCACGCTCACTCACCGCTCAAGTGTCGGCTCTCAGCAAGGCACTGCCATGGCAGGTTTCCCGTTCCACGCCCTTGACAACTACCTGCCAAAGCTTATCCGTGCAGGCAAGCGAGTGGCTATCTGCGACCAGCTTGAAGACCCAAAGGCAACGAAGAAACTCGTGAAGCGCGGCATTACGGAACTCGTTACGCCGGGCGTTACCACGAATGAGAATGTCCTTTCTTTCAAGGAGAACAACTTCGTCTGCTCCGTAGTCATTCCGGCAGTAGGCAGTCAGGGCATCTCTTTCCTCGACCTCTCCACGGGAGAGTTCTTCTGCGGCGAGGGCGACCGCGACTATGTTGATAAGCTCCTCACCAAGTTCCAGCCTAAGGAGGTCATCTTCGAGCAGGGACAGCGTCATCTCTTTGAGGAACTCTACGGCACTAAATACTATACTTACGAAACTGCCGATTGGTACTTCACCGCGCAGACTTGCCGCGAAAAGCTTCTTCGCCATTTCAATGTGCAGTCGCTCAAGGGCTTCGGCATAGAGAAACTGGAGAAGGCCACTACGGCTGCCGGCTCTATTCTGCAGTATCTTGAGCAGACGCAGCACCTTAACAATCAGCATATTACGAGCATCTCACGCATTGATGAGAATAAGTATGTGCGACTGGATAAGTTCACTATCCGCTCCCTCGAACTCCTCGGCTCTATGCAGGACGACGGCAAGTCGCTCCTTGATGTCATCGACCGCACCATTTCGCCTATGGGCGCCCGACTGCTTCGCCGTTGGGTGGTATTTCCGCTGATGAGCAAGGAGAAGATTGACGAGCGACTCGACATCGTGGAGTATTTCTTCCGTCAGCCGGAATATCGCCAGTTGCTCTCCGAACAGCTCCATCGTCTCGGCGATATGGAGCGCATCGTCAGCAAGGTTGCCACACAGCGCATCGGTCCGCGCGACATGGTTTCCCTGAAGATTGCACTGCAAGCTGTCAAGATTATCAAGACTGCGTGCGAATATGCTGAAAATCCTATGCTGCAGGGCGTAGGCAAGAAACTCGATGCTTGCGAGAAACTTGCCGAAAGCATACAACAGAAACTTACTGATACTCCACCGCTGCTCACTGCCAAAGGCGACTTCATCCGCCAGGGTGTTGATGCCGAACTCGATGAGCTCCGCCGCATTGCTTATAGCGGAAAGGACTATCTCCTTCAGCTCCAGCAGCGCGAGATTGAGGCTACCGGCATAAGCAGCTTGAAGATTGGTTTCAACAATGTCTTCGGCTATTACCTTGAGGTGCGCAACACATTCAAGAACCAGGTACCAGAGACTTGGATTCGCAAGCAGACTCTCGTTCAGGCAGAGCGCTATATCACTCAGGAACTCAAGGAATACGAGGAGAAGATCATGGGTGCGGAAGACAAGATTGCAGTCATTGAAAACCGCATCTTCGCCGAACTCATACAGGAGGCGCAGCGCTATATGGGCAAGATCCAGATTGATGCTTCGCTCCTTGCGCAGCTCGACTGTCTCCATTCCTTTGCCGAGGTTTCTGAAGAAAACCGCTATGTCCGTCCTGTGCTTAGCGACGACTCCGTACTCGACATTAAGAACGGTCGCCATCCGGTTATCGAGAAGGAACTTCCTGTTGGCGAGCGCTATATCCCAAACAGCGTCTATCTTGATACGGATAAGCAACAGATCATCATCATTACCGGTCCTAACATGGCGGGTAAGTCGGCTCTGCTCCGTCAGACCGCGCTCATTACCCTTCTTGCACAAATAGGCTGTTTCGTTCCGTGCGAGTCAGCCCATGTCGGCATAGTCGATAAAATATTCACCCGCGTCGGTGCGTCAGACAATATCTCCGTCGGCGAATCTACCTTCATGGTGGAGATGACTGAAGCCGCGAATATCCTGAATAATGTTACCGACCGCTCGCTCGTCCTTTTTGACGAACTCGGTCGAGGCACTTCCACCTACGACGGTATCTCCATTGCGTGGAGCATCGTTGAGTTCCTTCATGAGCAGAAGAACCGCAATGCGCGCACGCTTTTTGCCACTCACTATCATGAGCTCAACGAGATGGAATCTCTTTACGCGCGCATTAAGAATTATAATGTGTCGGTTCGTGAGATGGACAATAAGGTCATCTTCCTCCGTCGTCTGGAACGTGGTGGTTCGGAGCACAGCTTCGGTATCCATGTTGCCCAGATGGCTGGTATGCCGAAGAGTGTAGTTAAGCGTGCCGACAATGTCCTCAAGCAGTTGGAGAGCGACAAGAAGTCCGTTTCGCCAGAGACAAAGAAACTCCAGAATGCAAGCAATATGCAGATGAGTTTCTTCCAGCTTGATGATCCTGTACTCTCGCAGGTGCGCGACGAGATCCTCAACCTCGACATCAATAATCTCTCACCGCTTGAAGCTCTTAATAAACTCAACGATATAAAGAAAATCGTTAAGGGAAAATAAACGGGGAAACTATATACTATTCGGCACAAACTGATTATAAAAACAAAAACAAAGATAAACCCCTTGAAGATTATGGGGGCTTATCAGCACCTGATGCCATGCTTCCACTTTGTTCTTATGAATGCGAGCATTCAACGCCCAAACCGCAAGCATAACATCACCTTCGTTCCGAAGGCTCTCATACTCTTCAAGGCAATAAACAAGAAAAACAGTTCCAATGACGCTCTTGTTGGAAACGACGCCCCATGGCGTCGTTAAACTGCCGCAAAATAAACATCGCCCACTAACGACGCCCCATGGCGTCGTTAGTGGGCGAGTCTTGTAGGGGTAACACCCAAATCCGCTCAAAACCTATTAAACATCCCCCCCTCGGGAGGACTTGGGTGGGCTTCCTAAAAACTCTTCAGCCAAGCCTTAAGCTCAAGAATCATTTCTATGTGGTAAGCAAATGACTGTCTCATGCCGAAGCCGTGACCGCCATTAGGATAGATATGCAGTGAGGCTGGGACATCGTGCTTGTAGAGTTCCGTGTAGTAGCTGTTGCCGTGAGCTGGTAGGACAACATTGTCGTCATCAGCCAGGCAGATGAAAGCTCTTGGAGTCATGCGCGAAACCTGCACATCGTTGCTGTATTGCTTCTGCAGGCGCTTTGATGCCATTCTGCCAAGCAAATTCTGAAGCGATCCCTGGTGAGTGATGCCTTCCATCATCGAGATTACTGGGTAGAACAGTATCTGGAAGTCTGGCTTTGCCTGACCGCGACTTTGGGTGGCAATGGTAGAGGCAAGATGACCGCCGGCTGAGAATCCCATGATGCCCACTTGGTTTGGCAGCACATTCCATTTCTGGGCATTTGCGCGAACCAGTTTCATCGCACCTTCAGCGTCAGAGATAGGCACATCTGGATTGCCGTGTGGCATGCGATACTTCAGCACAACTGCCGTAATGCCCTGACCCTGAAAGAATTCAGCCCACTGGAAGCCCTCATGGTCCATTGCGAGATGAGAGTAGCCACCACCAGGACAAATCACTATGGCGCGACCTGTGTTGGTGCCTTTTGCAGGGAAATATATATACACTTGGGCAGTGTCTTTTACATCGCCGTTATTGTTCGGCGCACCGTTCTGCCAAAGGTTCACTTTTACCGGACCGGTAGCCTTCTGACCGAATGCTACGAGAGAGAAAAATACGAGGGTTATGGTAAATAATAGCTGTTTCATGCGACAAAGATAAGAATAAGTTGGCAAAATTCAACAAAAAACACAAATAAATCACTTTTTTTTGTCTTTTTGTACTTTTTTCCTTATATAATAATGTGTAACAGAAAAAATAGTAATAATTTTGCAGCCCGAAAAAAGGAAAAAACAATATATATGCAGAAGAACTTAGTTATTGTGGAGAGCCCGGCGAAGGCTAAGACCATAGAGCGTTTCCTCGGAGACGATTTCAAGGTTATGTCTAGCTATGGCCACATCCGCGACTTGAAAAAGAAGGGCATCTCACTTGATGATAAGACACTGATGCCTGCCTACGAGATACCAGAGGATAAGAAAAAGGTTGTTTCTGAATTGCGTGCTAATGCTAAGAAGGCTGAACAAGTCTGGCTCGCATCCGATGAAGACCGCGAAGGAGAGGCTATTTCATGGCACCTTTGCGAAGTCCTCAAGCTCGATAAGGAGAAGACAAAGCGCATCGTCTTCCACGAGATTACAAAGAATGCCATTCTCGAAGCTATTGAATCACCACGAACTCTCGATATGAATCTTGTCAATGCGCAGCAGGCTCGCCGCGTCCTTGACCGTCTTGTTGGATTCAAACTCTCTCCAGTGCTTTGGCGCAAGGTTAAGCCAGCGCTTTCTGCCGGTCGTGTGCAGAGCGTTGCCGTTAGACTCGTTGTTGAGCGCGAGCGTGAGGTCAATAATTTCAAGAGCGAACCTTATTTCCGCGTGCAGGCAGTGTTCTCTCTCAATGGCGATGCTAAGGTGCTCGTAAAGGCTGATCTCGACCGCCGCTTCTCTACTAAGGAAGAGGCTGAGCAGTTCCTTGAGCATTGCAAGAATGCCGAGTTCTCTGTTGTCGATGTGCAGAAAAAGCCAATGAAGCGCTATCCTGCACCTCCTTTCACTACTTCCACTCTCCAGCAGGAATCTGCCCGCAAGTTGGGCTATACCGTTTCGCAGACCATGCTCATTGCACAGCATCTCTACGAACACGGTTACATCACATATATGCGTACCGACTCTGTCAATCTCTCCGGACTCTGCATCAATGCCAGCAAGAAGGAGATTACCGAGCAGTATGGCGAGGAATATAGCAAGGTGCGACAGTACCACACCAGTTCCAAGGGCGCACAGGAGGCTCATGAGGCTATCCGACCTACATATATGGACAAGACTGAGATTGAAGGCAACACTTCCGAAAAGCGTCTCTATGAGCTTATCCGCAAGCGCACTATCGCTTCGCAGATGGCTGACGCAGAACTCGAGAAAACTACCGTCAATATCGCTGTCAGTGGCACCGATGCGTGCTTCGTGGCTGATGGTCAGGTAGTAGTCTTCGACGGTTTCCTCAAGGTTTATCGCGAAAGTGTTGACGATGACGATAACAAGCAGGATGGTGAGGCGAATATGTTGCCACAGATGACTGTCGGCGATGCTCTCTCTCGCAAGGAGATCACTGCCACACAGCGCTTCTCGCAAGGTCCTATACGCTATAAGGAGGAAACCCTCGTTCGCAAGCTCGAGGAACTCGGTATCGGTCGTCCATCTACCTATGCGCCAACTATTTCCACTATCCAGCAGCGTGAGTATGTCGTTAAGGGCGACAAGCCTGCTTTCGAGCGCGACTACGACCTCTTGACTCTCAAGGGCGACAAGATTTCTTCTACCGTAAAGAAGGAGAAGACTGGCTCTGAGAAGGGTAAGCTCATGCCTACTGATATCGGTACTATCGTAAACGATTTCCTTCTTGATCAGTTCCCTAATATTCTTGATTATAACTTCACTGCGAAGGTGGAGCAGGGCTTCGATGATATCGCTGAGGGCAAGTCCGACTGGCTCGAGTCTGTACAGTCTTTCGACAAGGACTTCGAGAAGGAGGTCGAGGCGGCTATGGACACGCACAGCGAGCATAAGGTCGGCGAGCGCGAACTCGGTGTCGATCCTAAGACAGGAAAACCAATTTATGTTAAGATTGGTCGTTACGGACCTGTTGTGCAGCTCGGTGCCGCTAATGAGGACGAGAAGCCGGTCTTTGCACAGCTTCCTGCCGGAAAGACTATGGGCGACCTTACTCTTGAGGATGCACTCAAACTCTTCCAGTTGCCAAAGGAACTCGGCAACCATCAGGGTAAACTGGTGAGCATCGGTACAGGTCGTTTCGGACCTTATGTGCTTCATAATAGGAAATATACTTCCATCCCTAAGGGCGTGGACCCAATGACTCTCACCCTCGAGGATGCCATTGCTCTCATCGAGGAGAAGCAGAAGGCAGAGGAGAAGAAGGTCGTAAAGACATTCGAGGAGGATAAGAAACTCGAGATCCGCACCGGTCGCTACGGCATCTATCTCGCTTATGGCGGCAAGAACTTCCGTCTCACTAAGGCGCAGCAGCAGAATGCCGAAGCCCTCACTTACGACGAGTGCATGGCTGTGGTCAATAAATAAAGTTATGAAAAGAATAATCCTTATCGGCTATATGGGAGCGGGAAAGACAACGCTCGGCCATCAGCTCTCGAAGAAGACCGGCATGATGTTCTACGACCTTGACTGGTACATCGAGTCGCGCCATCGTACCACCGTGCCTGCCATCTTTGCCGAGAAGGGCGAAGAAGGCTTCCGCAAGATAGAGCAGGCTATGCTCCATGAGGTAGCGGAGTTTGAGGATGTCATCATCTCTTGCGGTGGCGGAACACCTTGTTTCTTCGACAATATGGACTATCTCAATCAGCAGGGCGAGACCATCTATCTCAAGTGCACCCCGGAAGTCCTTTTCGAGCATCTTAAGATGGGCAAGACGGAGCGACCACTGCTGAAGGACAAGACACCGGAGGAGACAAAGGCGTTCATCACAGAGCAGCTGCAGTATCGTGAGCAGTTCTATAGCAGGGCGAAGCACACCATTGATGTCTCCCTCATGGATTCGTCTGAGAAAATCCAACTCTCGGTAGAGAAAATCCTTGCAGCCATAGAGTAGTTTCCGTTCCTGGCGGTCAGGCCGTCGGATGTTAAGGACACCATGCTCCAGTATCCCATTCCCCGAATATTGTTATTCCTTTGTATAGGCATTGTCTTAGGCGATCAGATGCATCGTTTGGAGACAATGCCTTTCCTGTGTGATATATTATGGAGGTGGGGTGCCCTAACCACACCATCTGCCGCACCATCTGCCGCAAAACAAATTCTTGCTGATGCAATGCCATGTTTCTGGGCGGTGTTGCTGGCAGTGAGCCTAGTTGCCGCTTGGCTGTTGAGGAGGAAAGCCGTTGCAGGTTCACTGATGGTACTAACCGCCGCGATGTTTCTTGGGGCTTTTTGCATGAGTCTTGACTGGCGGTCAAAGGCGGTGCAGTTGCCGGAGGGCGAAGTGCAGTATCGTGCCGTTGTGGAGAGAGTACAGAGTAGGGGAGAGGGAAGGAAAAGTTGCGATCTGAAGACCGTTTCCTTTTCCCGGGAGTATAAACTGAAAGCTTATGTGGTCTGCAGTAGGGAACTGCGAGAGGGCGACACCCTCAGTTGCGTGTCGCGGTGGAATGAGCCGAAAAACTTTTCCTTTTCCGACAATTTCGACTATGCCGTCTATCTCAAGCGCCACGGTTATGCCGCCACAACATTTATAAATTTTGATTTCCCCAAAAGCGAGACTGTTTCGAAAGGCACTCCATCACTTCGTTTTCGTTTGCTGTCTTTGCTTCTTCCTTCTGTGCATTCCCAGTTTTATTGGGCACTCATTTCTGCGATGGTTCTTGGCGATAAGTCTCAGTTGTCCGCTGAAATTAGAAATGAGTTTTCTGCCGTCGGCGTGTCTCATGTGCTTGCCCTCTCCGGTCTGCATGTGAGCATACTGCTTGGCCTCCTGTCCCTTCTCCTGTCCCGTTTCCGCAACTGGTTTTCCGCCCTGATAAAGCTCCTGTTCGTCTGGTCTTTCGCGTTCCTCACGGGCATGCCGATCTCCCTGCTCCGCGTCGCCGTGATGTTCACCATAATGATTTTGGCAAAGACCACAAACCGCGACTCCAACACCCTGAACACCCTCTTTACCGCCGCCTTCCTCATCCTCCTCGCCTCACCCCAATCCCTCTACGACGTGAGCTTCCAACTCTCCTTCACCGCCGTGTTCTTCATAGTCTTGGTTGTGCAATGGCGCAAAGGCAGTAAGAAAAAGTCTTCGAAGTCAAAAAGCAACAAATCAATCTCCGTCATCATTACCTGCGTCAAAGACATACTCCTCGTCTCCCTCGCCGCCCAGATTGGCACTCTGCCCCTGTTGCTCTACCATTTCGGTCAGTTCCCAACCTACTTCCTCCTCTCCAATCTCTTGATTGGTCTATTCGCCACTGCCATCCTCTCCCTCTCGTTCGTAACCTTGTCGGTTGCGCTGCTGAATGAGGGCATTTCCTTGATGGTCCACGGCGATCCTTTCTTGCTGCCAATACTCTCTTTCTGCCGCCACCTTCTCGGTGGCACTGCCTCCCTGATGGCCTCTTTTGTCCATGCCATAGCCTCGCTCCCATTCTCCAAAATAGAAAACTGCTATATCACGCTGCCACAAGTTTTCTTCCTATATCTGATTATTGCGCTGCTGGCGGGCTTTTTTGTGAAGATTAAAAATTAAAGATTAAGGCGATAAACATAAAAACATTCGCGCAACAGCACCCCTCAAAGATTATTATATGTAGCTCAAAGAAACTGGATATGAAATAAAAGAAACTCACTTTGCGAAGTACCCCTGCATTATAGCCGCCCCTTATCAAGGGGCTCTAAATCTTCGAGCAAAATAAAAGTAATCTTTGAGATAATTAGGACGAAAAGTGCGGTCGGGGAGCGGTGGGAATAAGATATAACACAAAAAAACGATGTGGTCGGGAGTGCTTTTCCGTTCTTTCTTTCTCTTTTTCAAAAATATTCATTAACTTTGCCGCGCATTATGAACGAACAGACGAACATCTTCATACGGGAACATCTTTCTGACGATGTGAGACGGCTGGCACTGAAGAAAGTGGCTGAAGGAATAGACCTTCGCTACGCCTTGCAGCAGATAGATGGGCGACAGCGCGCGAAGAGTAAGTTGCCTAAGCTTGCCGCCAACCTGGATGTGATTTTCCCAGTTCATCTCTCCGTAGAGCAATGTTCATCTGAGGCGACCGCCGCGTACAAGTCGAGCATCCTGCAAGCTTATCTGGCTGAAAAGCAGAAAGGCGGACAGAAAAAGCCAACTGTACTGACCGACCTGACCGGTGGCTTCGGCATTGATTTCATGGCTCTTGCCCCACAATTCGCAAAGGCGGTTTATGTGGAGCGCAGCGAGGAACTCTGCGAGATAGCCCGCCATAACTTTCCGACTCTCGGCATGGGGAATGCGGAGATTGTGAATGCTGAGGCGGAGGACTTTCTGGATAATCCGACGGCAGAGAAGTGCCTGTTCTTCATGGACCCAGCCCGTCGATCAGCGCATGGCGCCCGCATATTTGCCATCAGCGACTGTACGCCGGATGTGCTCTTACTGATGCCGCAACTGAAACGGCAGGGCGAAACGCTCTTCCTGAAACTGTCGCCGATGCTGGACTGGCACAAGGCGGTGGAGGATATTGAGGGCTGCGGCGCAAATGTGAGTGAGGTGCATATAGTCTCAGTGAAGAACGAATGCAAGGAACTGCTCCTGCTGGTTGACCTTCAGTGCGAACCGCTGCCAGAGACTAGGCTGATCTGCAAGAATGACGACAGTGTGATAGAGATAACCGATGTCAATGGACCTGACTCTTCCGACTCGGAACATGGTGTAAGCCGACCAACAGCCAATGCCCTAAGAAACCTGCAGAACTGGCAATGTACCGACACTCCGCTGACGCTCTTCCTGCCGAACGCTTCGATAATGAAAGCCGGTTGCTGGGACTTCATCGTTCAGCGCTACGGCGTAACGCAAGCCGACCGCAACTCGCACCTGTACTTCGCCGACCATGAGATAGCGGACTTCCCGGGCAAGCAATACCGCGTGCAGACCATCTGCGCTCTGAACAACAAGGTGCTGAAGTCTGCCTTGAAAGATATTAAAAAGGCGAACATTGCGGTCAGGAACTTCCCAATGACAGCGGCTGAGCTGCGCAAGTCTCTCAAGATGAAAGACGGTGGCGACACCTTCCTCTTCGGCACTACCATCAATGGGGAAACGAGATTGGTGGTGGGGAAAATCGAAAATTGATAATTGAAAATTGATAATTAAAGATTAAAGTAACGATAAAAAGATATATGAACAATCCAATACTCTTAAAGAACCTCCGTTCTATTCCGGACTTCCCTATCAAGGGCATCAACTTCCGCGATGTTACAACGCTCTTCAAGGATGCAGAGTGTGTGAAGATAATGACTGACGAGCTGTACGAAATGTACAAGGACGCAGGTATTACAAAGATTGTGGGCATAGAGAGTCGCGGCTTCGTGATGTCGTCTGCTCTTGCCGTTCGTCTCGGTGCCGGTGTGGTACTCTGCCGCAAGCCAGGCAAACTTCCTGCTGACACTATCCAGGAGACTTACTCAAAGGAATACGGAACGGACACTATCGAGATTCACTGCGACGCCATCAATGAGAACGATGTGGTGCTCCTTCACGACGACCTTCTCGCTACTGGCGGCACAATGCGCGCTGCATATAATCTGGTGAAGAAGTTCAATCCGAAGAAGATTCTCGTGAACTTCCTGATTGAAATCTCAGACGAAGGCCTTGACGGTCGCTCGGCATTCGAGGAGGGAACAGATATCCGCACGTTGATGCAGATGTAAACCCTTCCCCATTGGGGGAATTGATAATTGAAAAATGATAATTGAGAATTAAATGAAAATCCTTATAACTGGTTCCACTGGATTCATAGGCAGTTTCATCTGCGAGGAAGCCGTAAACCGTGGCTTTGAGACATACGCGGCTATACGCAAGACGAGTTCGCTGAAGTACATCGCCGACGAGCGGATAAAGAAGATAGAACTCAATCTGTCGAGCAAAGAGCAGCTCGTAGAGGCTCTGTCGCAGCATGAGTTTGACTACATCGTGCATGCTGCCGGCGCAACAAAGTGCCTCAACAAGCAGGACTTCTTCCGCATAAACACCGACGGCACTAAGAACTTCATCGAGGCCGTTCGTGAGACTCAGCCCAACCTGAAGCGCTTTGTCTTCATAAGCAGTCTGAGCGTGTTCGGTGCCATCAAGGAGAATCAGCCTTACGAGCCGATTACCGAGAACGACATTCCGCAGCCAAACACAGCCTACGGCGAGAGCAAGTTGAAGGCTGAGGAATATCTGCGCAGTCAGAAGGATTTTCCTTATGTCATACTCCGTCCGACGGGAGTTTATGGTCCGCGCGAGAAGGACTACTACATGATGTTCGACTCGATAAAGAAGCACTCCGACTTCGCTGTAGGCTATAAGCCGCAGGTCATCACTTTCGTCTATGTGAGCGATGTGGTGCAGGCAGTGTTCCTGGCGCTTGAGAAAGACTGCGTGGGCAGGGCTTACTTCCTTTCCGACGGTCAGAACTACTCATCTACCGACTTCTCCGATCTTATCATCAAGGAGCTTGGCGTGAAGCATGTACTCCGCATAAAGGCACCGCTCTGGGTGCTGAAGATAGTAACCACTTGCGGCGAGTATTTCGGTCAGTTGACAAAGCAGATGACCGCCCTGAACAAGGACAAATACAATATACTGAAACAGCGCAACTGGATGTGCGACATCACTCCGGCGCAAAGGGAACTGGGCTACGAACCGAAGGTGCTGCTGCCTGAAGGTGTAAAAAGAACGGCGGAGCAGTAGAAAGCCCCCTAGCCCCCGAAGGGGGAACTTTTAATAGAATTGAAGGTTATAAGAAATGCAAGACGAAAAGAACTCGTTCGTAAGAGAAGTTGCCGAGAAGAAGTATGAGCACGGTTTCACCACCGATGTCTATACCGAAATCATCGACAAGGGACTCAACGAAGACATCATACGAATAATCTCCTCAAAGAAGAACGAACCCGACTGGATGCTGGAGTTCCGCCTGAAGGCTTTCCGCTACTGGCAGACTCTTGAGCAGCCGGACTGGGGCCATCTTCAGATGCCAGAGATAGACTATCAGGCTATCTCTTACTATGCCGATCCGCTCGCGCAGAAGAAAGACGGTCCGAAGTCGCTCGACGATATTGATCCTGAGCTGATGAAGACCTTCGACAAACTCGGCATTCCGCTTGAAGAGCGCCTTGCCCTGAGCGGAGTTGCCGTGGATGCCATCATGGACTCCGTATCGGTGAAGACCACATTCAAGGAGAAACTAGCAGAGAAGGGCATCATCTTCTGCTCCATAGGCGAGGCTATCCAGAACCATCCGGAACTCGTTAAGGAATACCTTGGCTCGGTAGTGCCTTACAAGGACAACTTCTTCGCAGCACTGAACTCAGCGGTATTCTCCGACGGTTCGTTTGTCTATATCCCAAAGGGAGTCCGCTCGCCAATGGAACTTTCCTCATATTTCCGCATCAACGCAGCCAATACCGGTCAGTTTGAGCGCACCCTCATCATAGCCGATGACGAAGCCTATGTATCGTATCTTGAAGGCTGTACGGCACCAATGCGCGACGAGAACCAGCTCCACGCGGCCATCGTGGAAATCGTGGTGAAGGAGAGGGCAGAGGTGAAGTATTCCACCGTACAGAACTGGTACCCGGGCGATGAGAACGGAAAGGGCGGCGTGCTGAACCTTGTGACAAAGCGCGGCGATTGTCGCGGCGAGGGTGCAAAGCTCTCATGGACACAGGTGGAGACAGGCTCGGCAATAACATGGAAATATCCTTCGTGCATACTTCGTGGCGACAATTCTGTGGCAGAGTTCTACTCCGTAGCCGTAACCAACAACTACCAGCAGGCAGATACCGGCACCAAGATGCTCCACATAGGAAAGAACACTAAGAGCACCATTATCTCGAAGGGTATCTCTGCCGGTCATTCGCAGAACTCATACCGCGGACTCGTTCGCGCTGCATCTACAGCGGAAGGCGCCCGCAACTACTCATCGTGCGACTCGCTGCTTCTCGGCGACCAGTGCGGTGCCCATACCTTCCCTTACATGGACATCCACAACGACACTGCCGTGGTGGAGCATGAGGCTACGACAAGCAAGATTTCCGAAGCGCAGCTGTTCTACTGTCAGCAGCGCGGCATACCGATGGAACAGGCGGTGGGACTCATCGTAAATGGCTATGCCAAGGAAGTGCTGAACAAGCTCCCGATGGAGTTTGCCGTAGAGGCACAGAAACTTCTGAGCGTAAGCCTGGAAGGAACGGTGGGATAGTCTTCATTAAATTGAAAATTGATAATTGAAAATTGATAATAAATTTATGGCATCACGCATTTCGCATTTCGCGGTAACCCTTTTTTGCCTTCTGATACCATCATTGTCAAAGGCTGACAGCAAAGACACAAATGTTAGTACAAAGCCGATGAAGCTTTGGTACACAAAGCCTGCATCCTTCTGGGAGGAAGCACTGCCGATAGGTAACGGCAGACTCGGCGCCATGGTCTATGGCGGCATGCTCCACGAAGAGATTCAATTGAACGAAGAGAGCATCTGGACTGGCGGTCCTCACAACAATGTGAACATGAACGCCAAGGACTCGCTCGACAAGATTCGTCAGCTCATCTTCGAAGGTCGTAACGAGGAGGCTCAGCGCCTCTGCGGTCCGTCAATCTGCTCGCCAGGTCCTAACGGCATGGCATACCAGACCGTCGGCTCACTTCACTTTGATTTCGACCTGAGAGGATATGATGCTAACAGCGATGTTGAGCAGATAGAAAAGCACTCAAAGACAAAGTATTACCGTGACCTCAATATCTCGGATGCGGTTGCTACGACACGCTTTACCGTTGACGGCGTAACATACACCCGCGAGACTTTCGCCAGCTTTGCCGACGACATGATCATCGTTCATCTTACAGCTTCAAAGAGCGGCAGACTGTCTTTTAGAATGCACTACTCAACACCTTACGAGCGAGGTACTTACAAAACAGAGAAGCGCGGCACGAGCGACCCTTCCGTTGCCCTTCTCTCGCTCGCTGGCAAGGCTGACGACCACGAGGGAATAGAGGCAAAAGTGAACTTCTACTCCGTAGTGAAGTCAAAGATCTTCGGCGGAGAGCAGTTTGCTACCGACTCTTGCATCTGGGTGAGCGAAGCCGACGAGGCACTGATCTATATCTCAATAGGCACAAACTTCGTAAACTATAAGGATGTTTCGAACAGTGCGTTTGCCGAGGCTATGCTTCCGTTGAAGAAATCATATCGCGATTATGAAGAGGCAAAGAGAGACCACATAGCCCGCTATCAGGGATTCTTCAACCGCGTAAAGCTTGAGATAAGAAACGACTCCATCACTGACCTAGCTGAGCAACTTGCTGGTGTGAGCGACAAGACGAAATCCAGTCTTGAGCAGATTCCAACCGATGTGGCTATTCGCAACTATGCCGATGCGCCGGATCCGGAACTTGCAGCACTCTACTTCCAGTTTGGTCGCTACCTGCTCATCTGTTCTTCGCAGCCTGGCGGTGAGGCAGCCAACCTTCAGGGTATATGGAACTACCAGCGTATGGCTCCGTGGGACGGCAAATACACTACCGACATCAATGTGGAAATGAACTACTGGCCGGCAGAACTTACCGGACTGCACGAGATGAACGAGCCGATGATCCGTCTTATCAAGGAATGTGCCGAGCAGGGAAAGCAGACAGCCGCCATGTACGGTTGCCGCGGATGGACTCTCCACCACAACACCGATATTTGGCGCTCTACGGGAGCTGTTGACGGTCCAAGTTGGGGTATATGGCCTACATGCAACGCTTGGTTCTGCCAACATCTTTACGATACTTACCTCTTCTCTCTGGATAGGGATTTCCTCACTGAGATTTATCCGCTCATGAAGAGCGCGTGCGAGTTCTACTTGGATTTCCTCGTTCGTGACCCAAAGACAAACTACCTTGTCGTGGCACCTTCTTATTCTCCAGAGAATACACCGCAGATTCCAGGCAGAAACTTCCAAGTCGTAGCCGGTGCCACTATGGACAACCAGATGGTTCGCGAACTCTTCCAGAACACTATCGAAGCCGGAATGAACCTGAACGACGATCCTCTCTTCGTGGATTCTTTGCGCCTCTACCTTGCCGACCTTCCTCCTACAAAGATTGGTCGCTGGGGACAGATTCAGGAATGGCTTGAAGACTATGACAATCCGAAAGACCGCCATCGCCATATCTCGCATCTTTGGGGACTCTATCCGGGCAAGCAGATAAACTACTATACTACTCCAGAACTCCACAATGCAGCCATCAAGACTCTTGAGAGCCGCGGCGATAAGTCAACGGGATGGTCTATGGGATGGAAGGTGAACTTCTGGGCTCGTCTGCTCGACGGCAACCATGCTCACCAGATAATAAAAGACCAGCTCTCTCCAGCCATTGTAGAGCATAGTCAGCGCGGCGGCACATACCCTAACCTCTTCGATGCACACCCACCATTCCAGATTGATGGTAACTTCGGCTGCACTGCCGGTATTGCCGAGATGCTCGTTCAGAGCCACAACGATGAGGTGCATATCCTGCCTGCTCTGCCTGATGTGTGGAAAGACGGTAGCGTAAAAGGACTTCGTCTGCGCGGCGGTTTCGCTATTGAGGAACTCACTTGGAAAGACGGAAAGCCTATCCGCATCTATATCGCCAGCTACAAGGGCGGAAAGCTCCGCGTGCGCCTTGGCGATAAGGTAAAGGAGATAGATACAAAACCTAACTGGAAATATCCGGTTGTATTTTAAGCCCCATTCCCAGTCTCTCCCCCTTAAGGGAGGGGAGATTGGGCTTATTTCTTCTTTCTCTTCTCCCACTCTTCCTTGGTGCGCTTCCAGCGGTTGTGTGTCCATAGCCACTGCGCAGGATATTGGCGCAGATGGTCTTCCACGAGCTGGAAGTATCGTTCGGTAATGCCGTTATCAGGCACCGTTTTACAATCTTCGGTTATGAGGTGGAACTCCGCCTCATACTCTGAGCGTTTCACTCTCTTGAGCGACATGAAGAATACCGCGCTGTCCGTCATGCGCGCTATCTTTTCCGTGCCGGTAAAGACCGGAGTCTCCTGGTGCATGAAGTTCACCCAATGGTGTATTGCCTCCCACTTCGGAATCTGGTCAGCCACAAAGCCTATGCAGAAGTGCTTGCCCTGCTTCTTCATCTCCAGAATCTGTCGCAGAGTACGCTTCATCGGAATGCTTATGCTGCCATACTGTTCGCGCAGTTCCAGAAAAATCCTGTCGAAGGCATCGTTGCGCAGTGGATGGTATATCTGTCCGAAAACAATGGACTGATCCTTCAGGAAGAGTGGCAGCGATGTTATCCACTCCCAGTTCGGGCTGTGGGCTATGTAAACCACTACCGAGCGTCCCTCCTTAGCGTATTCTTCCACCTTGTCCATGCCCTTGAACGCCATGTGTTTCTTCATCAGCTCCGGCTTCATGTCGGCGAGTTTTATGGTCTCGACGATGTAGTCGCAGAACAGATGGTAGAAGTCGCGCTCTATCTGGCGGCGCTCCTCCTCGCTTTTCTCGGGGAATGAGTTCGCTAGGTTCCTGCGCACCACCTTCTTCCTATAGCCCACCAGTTTATAGACCAGCGGGTACAAGATGTAGTCGCTGCAGAAATAGTGCACTCCAAACGGCAGTTTGGAGCACGCATCGCCTATCGTGCGCAGAATGTTATATGCTATTGAACTCATCATTAAGTAGGTGTTCAAAATTATTCTTATATCTGCAAAATAACATAATATTTTGGTAAAAAGCCGACAAAAAAGCGTTTTCAGTTTTGCTTTATCAACAGAAATTACGCATTTTGCCCCGATTCCTTTGCTTATTGGCGAAATAATCGTAACTTTGCGCCAAATTATCATTATGGCAGAATATATAGCAAAAACCTTTGTCGGCCTGGAACAGATCCTTGCCGAAGAACTTACAAACCTCGGTGCTAACGACATTGAAATCGGTCGCCGAATGGTGAAATTCACTGGTGATAAGGAACTGATGTATCGAGCAAACTTCTCGCTCCGTACCGCACTGCGCATCCTTATGCCTATCAAGACATTCAGAGCAAAGAGCCCAGAGCAGGTGTATGACGAAATCCGCAAGTACGACTGGCATCAGCACCTCTCCGTGAAGGATTCCTTCGCCGTTGATACTGTTGTATATTCTGAGGAATTCACCCACTCCAAGTTTGTTGCCTACAAGGTCAAGGACGCCATTGTCGATAAGTTCATGGCAGAGGAAAACGAGCGCCCTAATGTAAGCATTTCCAATCCAGACCTGCGCATCCACCTCCATATCGCCGGCACCGACTGCACCCTCGCCCTTGACTCCAGCGGCGACAGTCTGCACCGTCGTGGCTATCGTCAGGAGGCTGTGGAGGCACCACTTAATGAGGTTCTTGCTGCTGGCATCATCATGCAGAGCGGATGGAAAGCTGACTGCGACTTCATTGATCCGATGTGTGGCTCCGGCACTTTCCTTATCGAGGCAGCGCTCATCGCCAAGAATATCGCTCCCGGCGTGTTCCGCAAGCAGTTCGCCTTCGAGAAGTGGAAGGATTTTGATGAGGAACTCTTCGACCGCATCTACAACGACGACTCTCAGGAGCGCGACTTCGACCATAAGATTTACGGCTACGACATCGATCCAAAGGCAATTGGCATTGCGCGTGCCAATGTCAAGGCTGCCGGACTCTCAAACGACATAGTGCTTACTTTGCAGAACTTTGCCGACTTCCAACAGCCAAAGGAGAAGGCTATCATGATAACAAACCCTCCTTACGGCGAGCGCATCTCTACCCCGAATCTGCTTGAGACATACGAGATGATTGGCGAGCGACTGAAGCATGCTTTCGGTGGAAACGAGGCATGGGTGCTCAGTTACCGCAAGGAATGCTTCGATGCTATCGGACTGAAACCTTCCATCAAATATCCGCTCTACAACGGCGCCCTTGAGTGCGAGCTTCGCAAGTATGTCTGCTTCGATGGAAAGACAAAGTCGTTCCTTCGTGAAGGTCATGAGGTAAAGACTGACCGCGAACGCAAGGAGATGGCTCAGAGTCATCGCTTCAAGAAAACGCGCGAGTTCAAGGAGCGCATGCAAGCACTGAAGGACAACGAGGAAGGCGACATCCTCACATTCACTTTCCGCAAGCCGTCGCGCCCATTGTTCTCTGACGGCGAGGGTGGCAAGCGCGACTTCAAGGGACCGCGTAAGTTCCGCCGTGGCGACGATGACGGTCGCGGAGAGAAGCGCCCATTCAAGAAAGACGATCGCCGCGGACCTAAAAAGCCTTACGGCAAGGACAGCCGCGGTAAAAAGCCTTATGGCAAAGATGATCGCCGCGGACCGAAGAAATAAGGCAACGAAATACTTTGCCCTACAAGCTAAAGAACATCTTACAAATAGAATTACGATAAAGGGCTGCAATGGTGAATGTGCCGTTGCAGCCCTTATTGCTAAATAGAATTGCCTTCTTTTTTGCGGGATAGTTATTTGCAAAATGACGCAAATCATAAACTTTCGTGAAAACATTTTATTTCGGGATATGGTCGGGAGAGTATTTGCAAATTATTTAATAATTTTGCAATTGGAGACATTGTGTCGCTCTTACAAACGAACTAATTTGTAACTCATATTCCTGGATGGATGAACTGATCATATCAAGTGTACGCTTCCTTGGCGCATTGCCAATGTTTGTAGCTGCTGTTTGCCTCGTGTTCTTCAATAGAGGCAAGCTGCAGTCGGCTGTCTATAACCGTTCACGCTGGTTCATCACTGCTGCCACCCTCATACTCGGCATTCAGTTTGCCATACAGTTTGTGGGACAGCTGCGCGAGCAGAGCGTCACACTCTGCTGGACGGTCAACATGATGGCCTATGTCATTGCTACGCCACTCTACAACATGGCAGAGCTCAACCTGCTGCGTGCCGGTCACAATATGCGGGGCAGATACAGGTGGAACGGTATCTTCATGGCTCTTTGCTACGTCATCCTCGCCATTGGCTACTTCACCGACACCCTCATCAATGATCAGCAACCATGGCTGACGGCAACATTCGTCGTGGCATTCCTTTATTTCCTGAAGGTCATCGAACTCTCATGGGTTCTCTTCCAGGAGATGAAGAAGACCGATACGCGCCTGACGGACGAAGAGCTGACGCAACGCCACGACGCACTCCGCTTCACTGCCCGTGTCATGAAGTGGATCATCCTTGTGTCCCTCTTCTCTCCGTGGGTGGGCATGTCGTCATCCCTGTTGCTCAATTCCTTCTACGGCATCATCGTCTTCACACTCTTGCTGATGTTCATTGTCACGTTCATTTTCTATGGCTGGAATATGGCAGAGTGCATCAAGGTGGACGATGAGATAGCAGAAGCCGTAACAGCCGAAGCTGAGAACCAGAACGAACAGCTTCGACAGTGCATAGAGCAATGGGTAAGCGAGCGCCACTTCACCGATTCAAACATCACCATCAGTGATGCCCTCCAGGAGATGGGCATCACCGCCACCTCCCTCAGCTACTACCTTGAGCAGCACACCACTGTAGAAAACTATCGCCAATGGCTTCCTCACCTCCGCATAGAGGAAGCCAAGCGCTATATGCTTGAGCACCCCGACTATTCGCTCCAAGCCATTGCCGAAGAATGTGGCTATGCCAACAGTAGCAACTTCTCCCGTGCCTTCAAGGCGCAAGAGGGCATGACGCCAGGACAGTGGCTCACTAAGCAGAAGGAAAACATATAAAAAGATATATTTTATGCAATAATCAAGCTGTATTGAATAAAAAACGTACTTTTTTGTTCAATACGCTTGCAGAATTGAATAAAAAATACTAATTTTGCATCATAACAAACTTGGAAAAATGTAACATAACGGATATTTTTGTATTGGAAAAGTGTCAAAAAGTTACATATCCCATATTGGAAAAATGTCAAGAATAGTATATATGTATATTAGAAAACAGCCACAATGATAAGCAGAAAACTAGATTCATTCATTGAGAATCATTATAATACGAGCAAATCATCACTGCTCTTAAAAGGGGCAAGACAGACAGGAAAGACCTATGCTATTCGAAAATATGCAAAGGTGCACGGATTGTATCTTATAGAAATCAATTTCTATGAGGACAAGACTGCACGTACTATTTTTGAAGGAGCTGATAACGTGAAAGATGTTTTGTTGCGAATTTCCGCACATACCAAAAGAAAAATATCCAGCAAAAATACAATGATTTTTTTTGATGAGATACAGATGTGTCCTCAAGTTGTTACTTGGATAAAATTTCTGGTGGATGAAGGAAGTTGCAAATATGCGCTCAGTGGAAGTCTGCTTGGGGTAGAGTTGAAGAACATTGACAGTGTTCCTGTTGGATATATGGCTGTCAAGGATGTCTTTCCATTGGATTTCGAGGAATTTGCGCGTGCTATAGGATTGCCCGAAAACGTCTTTGGTGCACTCTCCAATGCATGGGAAAACAAAACAGCTGTTGACGCCAAGGTACATGAGTCTTTATTGAAGATTGTACAATTATACCTTGTTGTTGGAGGTATGCCAGCTGCAGTGCAGGCGTATATTGATACTAACGACATAAATGTTGTAGAAGAGAAGCAACGAGAGATACTATCATTGTACAAACTGGATATCAGCAAATATGATCCCGATAAGAAACTTGAAGTAAATGAGATATTTGACCTCATACCTTCAGAGCTTGACGCAAAAAACAAGCGCTTCATATTGAAGAATCTAAATGAACATGCAAGGTTCTCTAAATATGAAGATAGTTTCCTATGGTTGAAGGATGCTGGTGTTGCTATACCTACCTATAACATTACAGAACCGCGAGTGCCACTAAAACTCAATGAGCAGCGAAACCTGTTCAAGCTGTTCCAAAACGATGTGGGATTACTGGCTTGCCAATACGCATCCGGCATTCAACTTAAATTATTGCAGAATGAAATAAATATCAATTATGGTTCTATATACGAGAACTTTGTCGCTCAGGAATTGTGCTGTCATGGGTTTGGCGGTGATGACCATAGTCTGTACTATTTCAATAACAAAAAGCAAGGCGAGCTTGACTTTGTCATAGAGCAATATGGTTCTGTCATTCCTATTGAAGTAAAGTCGGGGAAAAGCTACGAACGTCATAATGCGTTAAAGAATGTGTTGGAGAATTCGCTTTATGACATTCATAATTCCTATGTCTTGTGCAATGGTAATCTTTCTGTCGAAGACAAAAAGATATATGTACCGATTTATATGGTGATGTTCATACACAAACATCCCATAGTGGACAAGCAAATCTACAAACTCAACTTCAACGAATTACTATAGAGAGAATAAAAAAACATCATGTATTGATAATCCAATCCTTTTAATTTCAGCACTCTACATAACGGCGTTGTCATGAATTTGATTTCATGACAACGCTATTTCCCGTTCATGACAAAAAAGACGGTACGATACAATGCCTAATTCACTTTTTTTTATTACCTTTGCAACCTCATTACGCGCGCAAGCATTATTCTATACGCAAAAAAAAAATCAAAAAGTAAAAATAAAAAAGCAAATGAAACAAACAAAACAATTCAAGCGAACGGCGTTTAACCTGAGCGCCAAGTCGATGGTGAGCACGCTGCTGCTCCTCATCGCCATGCTCATGCCACAAGGGGCGTGGGCTATTGACTTCATCAGTGAGATTAAAGTCAGCGTGGAAAATGGTAATAGCGGCAGTAATGCAAAAAGACGCC
>JAKSLJ010000043.1 GCA_024401275.1 Bacteroidaceae bacterium
CATACCAGGCTTCACTAAATGTTTAACTTGTCCAACTTCTTGGGTTCACTTCACTCTGAATTCGGGTCAACGGACCCTATCCCTGCGTCCCTTAGACTCCAAAGCAGACAATTTCTATCCCCAAAGCAAACAATTTCTATCCCCAAGCCGGACAATTTATATCCCCAAGCCGGAAGATTCATTTTCTTATAAGAAAAGGGTATAGTTTCTTACTAGAAAAAGTTTATTTTCTTATAAGAAAATGAGTGCTCCCGCTAGGCGGGAAGATTCGTAAGCCTTGGAGAAACGAATAATTAGGTAATGAAAGCAATTCGGCATTTTAGTCAAACGGTTTATCGTTAACTTATTTTTATAGCCTATCGGCTAGAACTAGCGTTAGCGTAGTCGCGACCGTCAGGGAGTCCCGAAGGGATGCGAAGCACAAATCTGATTGAGGAAATCTTTTGAGGAAATATTTGACTTTCCCTTGTGCTCTCGCATCCCTTCGGGACTCGCTGTCGCTCGCGACTAACAAGTGAGTTCGGCCGTCGAGCTACGCTCAGCGCTTGCGATGCTCTGCCTTTAGTGCAGAGAACCTTCTGGCGTTAGCCTTAAGATTTCTACGAAGTTAAGATTTGACTTTCCCTTCGGCCGTCGAGCTAAACCTTCTTGCGTAAGCAATAAAATTAAAGAACAGCCGTTTTGCTTTATACACTTTTGTGCCAAAAAGTATATTGTTTCCAATAATTAACAGTGCTGGCTACCACACAATTTCTCCTCTGCCCCACTGCTTCAGGTAACTGTTGCAGAGCTCGAAGTGGTGGTTGCCGAAGAAGCCGCGGTGGGCAGAGAGTGGCGACGGATGAACGCTGGTTAGAACGAGGTGTTTGCTCGTATCGATGAGTTTCTTTTTGCTTATGGCATAACTGCCCCAGAGCACGAAGACGACGTGTTCCTTACGGTCGGAGATATGCTTTATCACGGCATCGGTAAAGTCTTCCCATCCACGTCGTTGGTGCGATCCTGCCTGATGAGCACGAACGGTAAGCGTAGCGTTGAGCAGCAGAACACCCTGGCGTGCCCAGTGGGTAAGGTCGCCATTACGACCGGAAACGCCGAGCTCCTTATAGATGTTCACCAGTGATGGCGGCACTCTTATGCCATCGGGAACGGAGAAGCACAAGCCCATGGCTTGTCCCGGCTCATGGTAAGGGTCTTGACCAAGTATCACGACCTTGACATCGTTAAACGGACAAAGGTTGAACGCATTGAATATCAGTCGTCCCGGTGGATAACATGCCTGCGTCTGATACTCTGCGCGGACGTAGTCGGTAAGTTTTATGAAGTAGTCCTTCTCAAACTCATCGCGCAATATTTCGTGCCATGAAGGCTCTATCTTTACATTCATCTGGGGGGTACGGTTTTTCTTGGGGAAAGTGTTTTTAAATTATCCTCTTGGGGAAAGTGTGGAATATGTGGAAGTTTTATTTTGTGTTGTAGGGACATATTTAATTTCCACACATTCCACAATTTCCACACGAGTTTAAATTATTACCTTCCACACGAGACTTAATCAGCTATTACTTTCCACACGAAGTTAAAGCAAGGGTCATTCTTTTGCAAAGCGCCTCGTGCTTATGGCGCATATAGTTTCTCACAATGTTGAAGAGAGTAAGTTCTGCCAAAGGGTAAAGCCACGGAATGTCGCAAAGGCAAGAGCCGATAAGGAAGATGGCGCGCCAGTTGTAGGTCAGGAAGTTTGTCCACTTCATCAGCGGACGACTGCCAGCGAGGAATTCCTCCCTAAGTCCTTCCGGCTTTGGCTCCGCAGCAAGATATGCCTTGTAGAAACGCTGGAACTCGGGTGTTACTTTCTCCTGTCCGCGGCAGTAGTTGCGATAGTTATAGAAGAAAGCCCAGTCGAGCCATTTCTTGTTCTTTCGGGCTTCCTCCACTATCGGAGTCTGCGCCTCGCTGGTATCCAGCTCCGAGCCCTCCTTGCCTTTCAGGAAGAAAAGGTGAATCTGGCGGTAGTAGTCGGAAACGTTGCACTGCCTAACATGACCGAAGATGCCGGCACAGAGACAGAGAATGAATGCCCACCATTTCCATTGATAACCAGCGAGTAAAGGCATATCCGTATTATAGAGTCGGAAGACGAGTGCCCAGTAAACACAAAAGAAAATAGCATCGGCAGAGAATCCATCGAGCATTCTGCCCACGAGGGTTTTCTTCCCTGTCAAGCGTGCTAGCTGACCGTCGGCAGAGTCGTGCAGATTGGCTATCGTTATCAGCACAGCGGCTATGATATTGCTCTGCAAATCGCTCTGGTAGAAGAAGTAGGCAGAAATCATGCCAATGACGATGCCGATGAGCGTCACCACATTAGGATGAATGTTCAGCGCCTTGTAGAAAAGCGTGAGCACAAGTCCCAATGGACGTGTGAAGTAGATGTCGATATTCTCTTCCGTATCGCCCGACTTTATGGAATTTCTTAATAATTCGGAGAAAGTTGCCACTATAAAGTAAAATTACGAATTATGCAATCCGAGTTCCGCTATCGCCTCAGCCGCCTGCTCTCTGCAACTGCTGAAACTAGGGAAATCGTTGAAGTCAATTATTGTCAGATGTCCGCTGTCTGTCAGTATTGCGTCGCCACCGTAAATGTCCAGTCCAAGGGCATTGGCAAGACTGTCGGCATCGTTCCTTAGCTGAATGAAACTGTCCTTTGCGATGTCTTCGCGAGTGGCGAAAAAGTCTGTGCCACGAACGCCGTAGAACTTCAGCAGCTTGCCCTCTATGTGAGGTTGTATAATCTTGCCTACGGACACTTGCGGACGGTCTTCAAGGAAGCGAACATGATCGTCTGATGAATCGGTGGTGTCAATGGACTTCTCCCACCATCCTTTGCCGCCAAGTTCGGGATGCTCCTTCAGTAGGGAGCTTGGCGTAGGCAAGTCAAGAGTCTCCATCACCGCCTCTATCCGATTGCGAGAACAGCGACGCAGTGACTTTGGGGAGTTCAGGACCCGGGAGTTTCTGCGCTCCATTTCCTCAAGAATGCGGAGCGCGCCATCAGAGCGCGTCATGTGAATTACAGTACTACCTGCATATCGACCTATAACGCTACTTTCAAGTTCCTCCTCGTGCAGAAAGTCAACAGCCTCAGTACCGCAGTTTCTCAAACGATCTGCCACGGCATCAAGTACTGCCTTGTCGCGTTCCACCGCATTCGGTGAGAACCTCTCTGCACGATATATCAGCAAGTAATTCTGCATTCAGAATTCTGCATTTATAAATTGAACTTGTCGTCCTTTATTTCCACGATTTGCTGATGCTTATCGTAGAACTCATACTGAAGGAAACCAAGTTTCTGCGAAGGCACCACCTTTGTGCTCCATCCATAGCGCATCTTCCACTGCATCTTCAGGCTCCAGAGACCCTTAGTGATGTAGGCATACACATACGGATGAACATGCAGCGTAACGCCCTTCATGCCAGCCTGCTTCACCAGTTTATCAAGCATACGCTCCAACTGCTCTACGAAGAGTACGCTTGAGCGAACTGTGCCCTTGCCCATACATGTAGGACAAGTTTCGTTCACATTAACATCCATAGCCGGGCGCACTCGCTGACGAGTTATCTGCATAAGACCGAACTTGCTCAGTGGCAGCACATTATGGCGCGCACGATCCTGCTGCATATTCTTGCACATGCGCTCATAGAGAAGCTGGCGGTCTTCTGCGAGCTTCATATCGATGAAGTCAACGATGATGATTCCTCCCATATCACGAAGACGGAATTGGCGAGCCAACTCGTCTGCTGCACCAAGGTTCACCTCAAGCGCATTTGCCTCCTGACCATTCTCCGAGCGGGTGCGGTTTCCGCTATTCACATCAACGACGTGCATCGCCTCCGTATGTTCTATCACGAGGTATGCGCCGTGCTTGTAGTTTACTATCTTTCCGAAGCTCGACTTAATCTGCTTCGTAACATCAAAAGCATCGAAGATAGGCAGATTGCCGGTGTATCTCTTCACTATAGGAAGTTTTTCCGGGGCAATCATCTGCACATATTGCTTTACCTCCTCAAGCACCGCATCGTCATTAACATAGATATTCTCGTACGAAGGATTGAAGAGATCGCGCAACATTCCTACCACGCGGCTCTGCTCCTCAATAACGAGTTCCGGGCGCTTAGTCGTAGTGCGAACGGTATTGAGCGCATCTTCCCAGCGCTTCATCAGCATCTTCAGCTCAGTCTCAAGTTCCTCTGCCTCCTTACCTTCAGCCACAGTGCGCACGATAACGCCCACATTCTTCGGCTTCACGCGGTTTATTATCTGCTTCAGTCTAGCCTTCTCCTCGCTCTTGCGAATCTTTGTGGAAACGGATACTTTCTCTCCGAAAGGAACGAGCACCATATAGCGACCCGCAAACGAAAGTTCGCCTGTCAGTCGAGGTCCCTTTGTTGATATAGGCTCCTTTACTATCTGCACCAACACCTCCTGGCCGGTCTTCAGGACATTCTGTATGCTGCCGTCCTTTGGCAGTTCCGGAAGTCTGTGCGCCTTGTCAAACGGATAGAGCTTCTGGCGATCGCTCTCCACCTGCTTCAGATACTTCTCAAAGGAAGAGTACATCGGTCCCAAGTCCAGATAGTGGAGGAAAGCATCGCGCTCATAGCCCACATCAACAAAGCACGCATTGAGTCCTGGCATGATCTTCTTCACCTTAGCCACATACACATTTCCCACAGAGAAGTTCTGCGCACGCGGCTCCTTCTGATATTCCACCAGTTTCTTATCCTCAAGGAGTGCTATTGAGATGTCGTTCTGCTGTACGTCAATTATTATTTCACTTGTCATATTAGGTCAAAATAAAAAGGAGCAAAGAGAGTGCATACTGCTATGCATTTCCTCCTTACTCCTTTGTTGATTCTTAGTGTGAGAGACTTACTTTCTGCTCTTGTGGCGATTCTTGCGAAGTCTCTTCTTACGCTTGTGAGTAGCCATCTTGTGGCCCTTCTTTTTCTTACCGTTTGGCATAGTATCTAAGTTTTTAGTTTTTAATTTTCCAATGTTTACTTATCAAGCATCTCGTCACAGAACTGCTTTGATGGCTTGAATGTAGGATAGTCGTGTGCAGGAACAATCACAGTTGTATTCTTAGAGATGTTACGAGCAAGCTTCTCTGCACGACGCTTTACAGCGAAAGTACCAAAACTGCGGAGATAAACATCTTCACGATTCTCGATCATGGCCTTCTTTACCACTTTCATGAAACCTTCTATCGTTGCAGTTACGTCTGCTCTAGCGATACCAGTTTCAGCAACGACTGCACTTATTACATCAGCTTTTGTCATGACTTTATGTTTCTTTTATTATTGTTTTTATTATCGTATTTTCAGGTGAATTTCAACGAATTCGGCTGCAAAGTTAGTATTAAAAAATCAATTTCTAAAATTTTTTTTCGTTTTTTTTACTTAAATCACGAAAAAAGTCAATTTCTTGATTTTCAATTACATTAATATATAAAGCACAGACTATTATTTCGTAACTTTGCGCGAAAATGTAAATGGCAAATCAGTAAATAGTAAATCATAAATCCACAAGATGCTTACTTTTATCATCTCAATCATCACACTTCTCCTTGGTGCCGCTTTTTATAGCAAGGTGCTTGAGAAGGCTATCGGAGCAAACCCAAAGCGCACTATGCCTTGCTACACAAAGAACGACGGCATAGACTTTGTACCAATGAAGACATGGAGGGCTTTCCTCATACAGTTCCTCAACATTGCCGGAACAGGTCCGATATTCGGTGCCATCATGGGCATCCTCTTTGGTCCAGCGGCATATCTTTGGATAGTGTTCGGCTGTGTCTTCGCAGGAGCCATGCACGACTTCTATAGCGCAATGATCTCTCTCCGCTACGGTGGCGAGTCGCTGCCAGAACAGATTACCAAGACACTCGGCAAGAATGTCGGCATGGTAATGCGCTGCATCACTATGGTTCTGCTTATCATGGTAGTAGCCGTATTCGTCAGTACACCAGCTTCACTCTTGCAGACCATCACTGGCGGCTGGGGATTCTTTGAGCCTATGGCTGCAACGCTCGGCATGGAAGTGAAGGATGCATGCATACTTTTCTGGACAATACTTATCTTTGCATATTATATCCTAGCCACACTCCTTCCTATTTCAACGCTCATAGGAAAGATTTATCCAATATTTGGTGCCGCTCTCCTTATCATGGCCGTCGGCGTAGGTTTCGGCATATTCTTCCAAGATGGATTGAACGGCACTACATGGATGCCAGAAATTACTGAAGCATTCGAGAACCAGCACCCTAACGGCACCCCAATCTTCCCTATGCTCTGCATCACTATTGCCTGCGGAGCTATAAGCGGTTTCCATGCCACTCAGAGCCCGCTCATGATACGCTGTACGCAGAACGAGAAGAATGTTCGCCCTATTTTCTACGGCTCAATGATCACGGAAGGCGTCGTAGCACTCATCTGGGCTGCCGCTGCCATCAAATACACAGGTAGCTACGAGGGACTCTGGAATGAGATGCAAGGCAATCCTGCCATCATCGTAAACGCCATCTGCAAGGACTGGATGGGACATGTCGGCGCCATTCTTGCCATCCTCGGCGTTGTAGCTGCACCTGTTACTACCGGCGACACTGCCCTTCGCAGCGCACGACTCATCACAGCCGATTTCCTCCACTACAAGCAGGACAAGATCTTCAACCGCCTTGCTGTAGCCCTTCCACTCGCAGCTATCGTCGTGTTCCTCATGAACATAGACTTCAGCATTCTCTGGCGCTACTTCGGTTGGATAAACCAGAGCCTCGCCGTCTTCACCCTTTGGGGCATCACGGTTTGGATGTCAAAGCACGGTCGCAACATCTGGATCTCGCTCATCCCAGCCATGTTCATGACCTTCACCTGCACCAGCTTCATCCTCGTCTGTCCAAAGGAGCAAGGCGGTTTCGGACTTGGCGAGTGGATTGGTCTCGGCATAGGAGCCGTTGTCAGCCTCATCTGCGTAGCAACATTCTTCAAGCACAAGAAGGAACGCCCATTCCGCAAAGCTCGCGAAGCGAAGGCTCTCGACGAAGCTTTCAAATAAGGGGAAATCCGTAAACCCGCAAATCAGTAAATGTCCATATGGTAATAAAAGAGTGGTCGGAAGACGACCGTCCTCGTGAGCGCCTGCTGCAACATGGAGCGGAGGCGCTGTCGAACGCGGAACTGCTTGCCATCCTTATTGGCAGCGGCTCTACGGGGGAGTCTGCCGTTGACCTCATGAAGCGAATACTTGCCGATGTTGACAACAGCCTCAACCAATTGGGCAAGCTGACCATTCACGACTTGTGCCAATACAACGGCATAGGTCCGGCTAAAGCGATAACCATACTGGCTGCAACGGAACTGGGCAGAAGACGACAGGCAGATAACGAGGACGAGCGGGCTAAGATAATGCAATCGTCTGACATCTACTCACAAATGGTGCCAATCCTCCGCGACGCAACAACGGAAGAAGCTTGGGTGCTACTACTTAACAACAATCACCGCCTAATAAAGAAACTCCGCATCTCTTCCGGCGGACTCACGGAAACCCTTGTTGACATCCGGATAGTCCTGAAAGAGGCGCTAATAGCCAACGCTACAGCCATCATCCTCTGCCACAACCACCCAAGCGGCAACTGCCGCCCAAGTCGCGCTGACGACGAGCTCACCCGCCGTCTCGCATCTGCATGTCAGACAATGCGCATGAAACTCATCGACCACGTGGTAATCGTCGATGGCGACTACTACAGCTACGGCGACGAGGGGAAAGTATAACCAAGCATTCCCATGAATTACCATGAGAATGCTTGGTGCATACGAAATCCAAGAAACAAAGTATTACTTATTTTTGGAGAAACTTCTTTCCGTTCCTTATATATATGTGCTCCTTCTGTGGATTCGCGACTTTTATACCTGAAAGTGTGAAGTATCCTGTGTCTGGTGTTGTATGCCTTACTTCAATGATGGCAGCCACCTCTTCTGGTGTCATCTTTTTGGCAACTATAGTGGCATAGTCTGCTATTGTACTATATCCTGAACCATACACTTCGTTTAGACAGAGCTTTATATTACGGAATACAATGTCCCCCTCATCGGTAATATCAAACACGATATGTTTGTAGTCTTCGTCCAGAGGCCGTAGCTCATAATAATACCACCAGTAATCCCGTTCCTCGTATTCACGAAGAGTTACACCATAGGGTGTTATATTCTCCAGATGTCCTTTGTAACCATCTCGTATGTCGCGGTCTATAGAAATAGAATAATATCCAGTTCCTGCATGTAAGTATTTGGATGTGAGTTTGCCATATAGGAATTCTGTTATACCATATTTATAGTATCGGTTTCCACTTTCCTCTATTCTCATGATGCCTGTCTCTGGTGGTGGTGCTAAACGTTCATCTTTCCAATGATAAGATTGCAAAACATCTACCGTGTATTTGTAGTATCCTGCCAGATTGTCCCAAATGGAGTCGGCTTTGGTATAGACCTTTTCTTTGATAGGTGTCAATGAAGAAAATCCGCATAATTTCTCCCATTCCGGTACTCCGTTCTTGTCCGTTCTGCCTGTTTTCTTCCATACACTCATTCCTGTGCGAGCATACAAGCTTCCGTCGTATTGAGGCTCCAAGATGTAGCTTCCCTGTGTGTAGTTCCCGCTTGCGTCAAGAAGGTATATGGTCTGCTCTTCATCAAGGGTCATATTGTCAAAATCGAATGTGAGTTTCTCGTCTTGATACCTACTGTTCATGGTGAACTTAAGGTCTTTATACTTGAAGTTTGCCTCGTACTCCTCATCATCGTTTAACCTCTTCAGCTCTACTGTGGCAGATCCAGAGGAATACTGCCCACTGAAATTCTTCGTCGGCAATATCTCCTTCGAGATGAGTCTCATCTTTCCATTTCGGATGTAACCACAGCTCAGTTCAATATCATCAAACACGAATTCATTTGTTTCGGGATTGTAGTCGAAGTAAATATGCGAATCTGAGCCTGATCTAATACTAATTCCACATAAAGTAGTATTGCTACTAGAAAAGCAAAATCTATTATTGGTTTTTGGATCCCTATAAAATCTTAACTTCTCAGTTGCACCAGCCAGTCCTATAATATATTTATTATAATAATCGCCCACAATCAGTACATCACATTCGCTGCTGATATAATTGGCGTATGTTTTGTCGTCCAACTCCACATCCGCTGTGAACCTGTATTTTCCGTTCAGGCTGTCAGCCTCTTCTGCATGTATTGACAGTGAAACCAACATCATCACCATCAATGAAAATATATACTTTTTCATAAGCTAAAATTGATTATACTTTAATATATTGATTTAAGAAAAACTAACTTTATACTAAGCATTCGATCCAGAAGCATCTACCCATTTTGTACCCGTCCAAAATATCGGTTTGCCAAGAGTCGTGTCAAAATACACGAATCCTACATCTTCAGAATTCAATTTCTTTAGACTATATATTAAGATTGATGCCGCAAAGTTAATGATTAATTGTCATTCTGCCAAACAAAAACAAGAAAAAGTACAAAACAATACAGATGTTTGCGGACACAACAAGAAAAAAGCGGCAGAAATCTGCCGCTTACATAGCTTATGGATTATCGCAAACCCTTTATCTCTTCAGAAGGTTAAGCTCAACAGATGGCTTCATCACGTCGTGGAGTTTTTGTGTAGCTGCCTTCACATTGATTGTTGCCTTCTGTCGGATGTCGGTAGCAGAGGCAGCAATCAGCACTTCGTATGTGCCTGCATCCACCTTCCACTGTGCGCCGTCAGTGTCGTATGAAGCAAGGTCGGATGCCTTGAAAGTCATCGTAACTTCCGCCGCCTCGCCTAGCTCAAGAACCTGTGTCTTGGCAAACGAGCGGATCTTCCGAATAGCACTCAAAGTTGCGACCGTTGAGCGGATAGGTTGTACCGGCTGCACCTGGCACAAGGTTCTTCGTACAGCCAATGACGGCATCGTTGCCGGAGAATCCCGCCATGCCGGTACCGATGATGAGATGGGCCTTGTCTTCAACGCTCAGTGCCTTGATAACGGCTTTTTGTTAAAAAGGAAGGGGAAATTCAGTAATCTAAAAAATTCCCCTCACTCCGAAAGGAATGAGAGGGAAATATAGAAGTGAAGAAAGATTCTTTAATAGAGGTCTGTAATGTGCTGGCGAGTAAGCTGAGCGCGCTCATAGTCGTCGCGAGAAGCAACGATGATGTCGCTGAACTCACGCTGTCCTGTACCGGCTGGGATGAGGTGACCGCAGATAACGTTCTCCTTCATACCCTGGAGGTAGTCAGACTTAGCACGGATAGCACTCTCGTTGAGCACCTTGGTTGTCTCCTGGAATGATGCTGCTGACATGAAGCTCTTAGTCTGGAGTGCAGCACGAGTGATACCCTGGAGTACCTGAGTAGCTGTTGCTGGCACAGCATCGCGAACCTCAACAAGCTTCATATCGCGACGCTTGAGAGCTGAGTTCTCATCGCGAAGACGACGGAGAGTAACAATCTGACCTGGCTTGAGCTTCTCAGAATCGCCTGCCTTAGTGACAACCTTCTTGCCCCAGATGCGATCGTTCTCCTCACGGAAGTCGAGCTTGTCAACCATTTCCTGCTCAAGGAATGTAGTGTCGCCCGGATCGTCAATGCGAACCTTGCGCATCATCTGGCGAACAACGATTTCGAAGTGCTTGTCGTTGATCTTAAGACCCTGTGCACGGTAAACATCCTGTACACCGTTTACGATATATTCCTGAACGGCAGTAGGGCCCTTGATAGAGAGGATGTCGGCTGGTGTAACGGCACCATCGGAAAGTGGTGTTCCGGCACGTACGGCATCGCCCTGCTGAACGAGAATCTGGTTAGACATGTTAACGAGGTACTTGCGCTCTTCGCCAGACTTAGATCTAACGACGATCTCGCGGTTACCGCGCTTAACGCGACCAAGAGTAACCTCACCATCAATTTCAGAAACGACTGCTGGGTTAGATGGGTTACGAGCCTCGAAGAGCTCAGTAACACGAGGAAGACCTGATGTGATATCACCACCCTTGGCAACATTACGAGGAATCTTAACGAGTGTAGCACCAGAAGATACTGTTTCGCCATCCTCGACGCTGATGTGCGCACCTACAGGGAACACGTATGAAGCTATGATCTCTTCGTCCTCATTGAGAATCTCACAAGTAGGAACCAGCATATCTGTCTTTGACTTGCTCTCAATAATGATACGCTCAGCGAAACCTGTCTGGGCGTCGGTCTCAGCAGAGAATGTAACGCCTTCCTTGATGTCCTTGAAACGAACCTTACCGGCAAACTCTGATACGATAACACCGTTGAATGGGTCCCACTTGGCAACGAGGTCGCCCTTCTTAACCTTATCACCATCGGCTGCATAGAGTGTAGAACCGTATGGGATAGGCATAACAGAAAGAAGAATCTTTGTATGTGGCTCAATGAAACGAACTTCAGTAAGACGGCTGATAACCATCTCGCATTCCTTGCCTGCCTCATCAACGAATGGAACTGTCTTGAGCTCGTCGAACTCGAGAAGTGCCTCGTTCTTGGCAACGATAGATGCATTGGCTGCAGCACCACCGGCAATACCACCGGCGTGGAATGTACGGAGAGTAAGCTGAGTACCTGGCTCACCGATAGCCTGTGCAGCAATAACGCCGACAGCCTCACCCTTCTGTACCATCTTGGCAGTTGCAAGGTTACGGCCGTAGCACTTCATGCAGACACCCTGACGGCTTTCGCAAGTGAGTACGGAGCGAATCTCAACCATCTCGATAGGTGAGTCTTCAATAGCCTGTGCGAGTGGCTCTGTAATCTCATGACCGGCAGCAACGATGAGCTTGCCTGTCTGTGGGTGGATGACATCATGTACTGACACACGACCGAGGATACGATCGTAGAGTGAAGAGATGACATCATCGCCCTTCTTAAGTGCAGTACATTCAAGACCGCGAAGAGTACCACAGTCTTCCTCATTGATGATAACATCGTGAGAAACGTCAACAAGACGACGAGTGAGGTATCCGGCATCGGCAGTCTTCATCGCAGTATCGGCAAGACCCTTACGAGCACCGTGAGTAGAGATGAAGTACTCAAGCACTGACATACCTACCTTGAAGTTAGAGAGGATAGGGTTCTCAATAGTATCACGACCTTCAGCACCTGCCTTCTGTGGCTTAGCCATAAGACCACGCATACCTGCAAGCTGCTTGATCTGGTCCTTAGAACCACGGGCACCAGAGTCGAGCATCATGAAGACTGCGTTGAAGCCCTGGTCAGCCTCTGTCATTTCCTTCATGAGGACATCACCGATGTCGTTGTTAACATGAGTCCATGTATCGATAACCTGGTTGTAACGCTCTGTATCGGTGATGAATCCCATGTTGTAGTTGTCAGTAATCTGCTTAACATCGTCCTCACCCTTCTTGATGATAGACGCACGAGAATCTGGGATGATAATATCGTCGAGGTTGAACGAAAGACCTGCTTCGTAAGCCATGCGATAACCAAGGTTCTTAATACCATCAAGGAACTCACATGCTGGAGCGAAACCGACCTTCTTGATAACATCAGTGATGATGTCGCGGAGTGACTTCTTAGAGATGATAGTGTTTACGAAGCCCATCTCGCGTGGTACGAGTTCGTTTACGATAACACGACCAACTGAGGTCTCTACCATCTTCTGTACGTACTCGCCATTCTCATCGAGATCCTCTACAACAACCTGTACTGGAGCGTGGAGCTCGCAGCGACCTTCGTTGTAAGCGATAATAGCTTCTTCTGGTCCATAGAACTTGAGGCCAGACCCCTTAGCACCCGGACGGATCTTTGTAATATAGTAAAGACCAAGCACCATGTCCTGTGAAGGCACTGTGATAGGCGCACCGTTTGCAGGGTTGAGGATATTATGGCTCTGAAGCATCAAGATCTGTGCTTCAAGGATAGCTTCGTTGGAAAGTGGGAGGTGGACAGCCATCTGGTCACCATCGAAGTCGGCGTTGAACGCTGTACATGCGAGTGGGTGGAGCTGGATAGCCTTACCCTCGATGAGCTTTGGCTGGAATGCCTGGATACCGAGACGGTGAAGTGTTGGCGCACGGTTCAAGAGAACTGGGTGGCCCTTCATAACGTTCTCGAGGATGTCCCAGATGATTGGCTCGCGACGGTCAACGATACGCTTTGCTGACTTTACAGTCTTCACGATACCGCGCTCAATGAGCTTGCGGATAATGAATGGCTTATAGAGTTCGGCTGCCATGAGCTTTGGAAGACCACACTCACCCATCTTAAGTTCTGGACCTACAACGATTACTGAACGTGCAGAATAGTCAACACGCTTACCGAGGAGGTTCTGACGGAAACGTCCCTGCTTACCCTTAAGTGAGTCTGAGAGTGACTTGAGAGGACGGTTTGATTCGCTCTTTACAGCAGATGACTTGCGAGAGTTGTCGAAGAGTGAGTCAACAGCTTCCTGAAGCATACGCTTTTCATTACGGAGGATAACCTCTGGTGCCTTGATCTCAACGAGACGCTTCAGACGATTATTACGGATAATAACACGACGATAAAGGTCATTGAGGTCAGATGTAGCGAAGCGACCACCATCCAGCGGAACGAGCGGACGAAGCTCTGGAGGAGTAACAGGAAGAATCTTCATGATCATCCACTCAGGGCGGTTCATTGGCTCTTCACCTTCCTGACGTGGCTGTCCGTTGACGTTCTTAGACATTGACTGACGGAAAGCCTCTACTACCTGAAGACGCTTGAGAGCCTCAGTCTTACGCTGCTGTGAACCGTCAGTAGTAGCACGGTCGCGAAGTTCGTAAGAGAGTGTATCAAGGTCGAGGTCCTTAAGGAGGTCGTAGATAGCCTCAGCACCCATCTTGGCAATGAACTTCTTAGGATCAGTATCCTCAAGATACTCATTGTCCTCTGGGATCTTATTCATGATCTCTTCGTACTCTTCTTCAGTGAGGATATCACCACGCTGAGAACCGAGGAGAGGCTCCTTGTCTGCATTCTTCTTGTTAGAGAAGCAACCTGGCTGGATTACGATGTACTTTTCGTAATAAATGATGCTGTCGAGCTTCTTTGTTGGAATACCGAGAAGATAACCAATCTTATTAGGAAGAGAACGGAAATACCAGATATGTGCTACAGGCACAACGAGATTGATGTGTCCTGAACGTTCGCGACGAACCTTCTTTTCAGTAACTTCAACACCACAACGATCGCAGACTGTGCCACGATAGCGGATGCGCTTGAACTTACCACAGGCACACTCGAAGTCCTTTGTTGGACCGAAGATCTTCTCGCAGAAAAGACCGTCGCGCTCTGGCTTGTATGTACGGTAGTTGATGGTTTCAGGCTTTGTAACCTCACCGTATGAATGTTCAAGAATTTCCTCAGGAGAAGACAAACTGATTGTAATCTTCGAGAAATTGTTCTTTATCTTTGATTCTTTTTTAAATGCCATTTTCTTTAAGGTTTTTGTGATTAGTCGAGACGTACTGAAAGACCGAGACCACCGAGCTCATTGAGGAGCACATTGAGTGACTCAGGGATGCCAGGTGTTGGCATTGGATCGCCCTTAACGATTGCTTCATAAGCCTTAGAACGGCCTACTACGTCGTCAGACTTAACAGTAAGGATCTCCTGGAGTACATGGCTGGCACCGAATGCCTCGATAGCCCAAACCTCCATCTCTCCGAAACGCTGTCCACCGAACTGTGCCTTACCACCAAGTGGCTGCTGAGTGATGAGTGAGTATGGACCGATAGAACGAGCATGCATCTTGTCTTCTACCATGTGGCCGAGCTTGAGGAAGTATGTGATACCTACTGTTGCTGGCTGGTCGAACTTCTCACCGGTCTCACCATCGTAAAGATAAGTAGAACAGTTCTTTGGAAGTCCTGCCTTCTCTGTCCACTCCTCAAGGTCTTCAAGCTTTGCACCATCGAAGATTGGAGTAGCGAACTTGCAGCCAAGATTCTTACCTGCAGCACCGAGAATAGCCTCAAATATCTGACCAAGGTTCATACGAGATGGCACACCGAGTGGGTTAAGAACCAAATCGACTGGGCGACCGTCTGGAAGGAATGGCATATCCTCCTGACGAACAACCTTTGATACGATACCCTTGTTACCGTGACGACCAGCAAGCTTATCGCCGACACCGATCTTACGCTTCTTGGCAACGTAAACCTTAGCCATCTGGAGAACTCCTGATGGAAGTTCATCACCGATTGTTACAGCGAACTTACGGCGCTTGCTTTCTGCATCAAGGAGCTTATATTTCTTAAGATAGTTGATGATGAGCTGGCGGATAAGACCGTTTGTATGCTCATCGTCAGTCCAGTTGTTAGACTCAATTCCGTCGTACTCAAGGTTGCTGAGAATAGACTCAGTGAAACGAGCACCTTCTGGAATGATGATTGCTCCTGTATAGTCCTTGACACCCTTAGAGAGTTTCTCGTCAGTGAGTGTCAAGAGCTTGTCAATGAGAATCATCTTGAGGTCTTCAACCTTCATGTTGAACTCTTCATCAATGCTTGCAAGAACAGCCTTGTCATGAGCACGTGAACCGCGAGTCTTTACAACACGCTTGAAGAGTTTCTTGTCAATGATTACACCGCTGAGTGAAGGGTTAGCCTTGAGTGAAGAATCCTTCACGTCGCCTGCCTTATCACCGAAGATGGCACGGAGAAGCTTCTCTTCTGGTGAAGGATCGCTCTCGCCCTTAGGTGAAATCTTACCAATCATGATATCACCTGGCTCAATGCGCGCACCGATACGGATGATACCGTTATCGTCAAGATCCTTAGTTGCTTCCTCACTTACGTTTGGAATATCAGAAGTGAACTCTTCCTCACCACGCTTTGTCTCACGAACTTCGAGTGAGTATTCATCAACATGAACTGAAGTAAGAACGTCCTCGCGAACGATGCGCTCGTTGAGCACGATGGCGTCCTCATAGTTATAACCCTTCCATGGCATGTAAGCCACGAGGAGGTTGCGACCAAGAGCAAGCTCTCCATTTTCAGTAGCATAACCCTCAGTGAGGATATCGCCCTTCTTCACGCGCTGTCCCTTCTCGCAAATTGGACGAAGGTCAATAACCATGTTCTGGTTAGTGCGGCGGAACTTAGAGATGCTATACTCCTTGACGTTAGAGTCGAAGCTTACAAAGTCTTCATCCTCTGTACGGTCGTAAGCAATACGGATTGTTGTAGCGTCAACATATTCGATAACACCTTCACCTTCTGCTGTAACCATTGTACGAGAATCCTCACAAACCTTCTTCTCAATACCAGTACCTACGATAGGTGCCTCATTGTGGAGAAGTGGCACAGCCTGGCGCATCATGTTAGATCCCATCAATGCACGGTGAGCATCGTCATGCTCAAGGAATGGGATAAGACCGGCAGCAATAGAAGCAATCTGCTGTGGAGATACGTCAACGAGATTAACCTCTGATGGTGGAACAACAGGGAAGTCAGCATCCTGACGACACTTAACAGTCTCGCGGATGAATGTACCATCCTCATTGAGAGGAGCATTACCCTGACCGATGATGTGGCCTTCCTCTTCCTCTGCAGAAAGATAAACGATGTTGTCGTTATTCAGGTCAACGATGCTATCGTTAACCTTGCGATATGGTGTCTCAATGAAGCCGAGGTCATTAATCTTAGCATACACACAGAGTGAAGAAATAAGACCGATGTTTGGACCTTCAGGAGACTCGATTGGACAGAGACGACCATAGTGAGTGTAGTGTACGTCACGAACCTCAAATCCGGCACGCTCACGAGAAAGACCGCCAGGACCGAGGGCAGAAAGACGACGCTTGTGAGTAACCTCAGCAAGTGGGTTCGTCTGATCCATGAACTGTGACAGTGGGTTTGTTCCGAAGAATGAGTTGATAACGCTTGAGATAGTCTTTGCGTTGATCAAATCTGTCGGAGTGAACACTTCGTTGTCACGAACATTCATACGCTCACGAATAGTACGGCTCATACGAGCAAGACCTACTGCGAACTGGTTGCTCAACTGCTCACCAACTGTGCGCACGCGACGATTTGAAAGGTGGTCAATATCGTCAACAGCTGCACTTGAGTTAACAAGCTGGATGAGGTATTTGATGATTTCAATAATGTCTTCCTTAGTAAGGATGCGAACATCCATGCTCTCGTGCAGACCAAGTTTCTTGTTGATACGGTAGCGACCTACCTCACCAAGGTCATAGCGCTTGTCTGAGAAGAAGAGGTTCTGGATTGTTTCACGTGCTGTTGCGTCATCAGCAGGATCAGCATTACGAAGCTGACGGTAGATATAAACAACAGCTTCACGCTCAGTATTTGTTGGGTCCTTACCGAGAGTGTTGAAGATAAGGCTATACTTGTTCGCAGTATCCTCATCCTTGTGAATGAAGATTGTGCTGGCACCACTGTCGAGAATGTCTTCAATATTCTCCTCAGTGATCTCAGTACCACGGTCAAGGATTACAGTAGTACGCTCAATAGATACTACTTCACCTGTATCCTCATCAACAAAGTCTTCTGTCCAGCTCTTGATAACGCGGGCAGCAAGTGCCATACCAAGACAAGCTTTGAGAGACTTCTTGCTTACCTTAATCTCCTGTGCAGCATCAAAAATCTGAATGATATCCTTATCTGTTTCAAAGCCGATAGCACGGAGAAGAGTTGTTACAGGCAACTTCTTTTTACGGTCGATGTAAGCATACATCACACCATTGATATCTGTAGCAAACTCAATCCATGATCCCTTGAAAGGAATGATACGAGCAGAGTAAAGAACTGTACCATTTGAATGGATACCCTGACCGAAGAACACACCTGGAGAACGGTGAAGCTGAGATACAACTACACGCTCAGCACCGTTAATAATAAAGGTGCCATTGTCGGTCATATAAGGAATAGTTCCAAGGAACACGTCCTGGATTACTGTACCGAAGTCTTCATGGTCTGGGTCTGTACAGTACAACTTCATCTTTGCCTTCAAAGGCACACTGTATGTAAGACCGCGCTCCAAACACTCAGCAATAGAATAGCGAGGTGGATCGATATAGTAATCAAGGAATTCAAGCACAAAATTGTTACGTGTATCCGTGATAGGGAAGTTCTCAGCGAACACCTTATACAGACCGTCGTTCTTTCTGTCCTCTGGTGGAGTATCCAACTGCAGGAAGTCTTTGAACGACTTAAGCTGCACGTCAAGGAAGTCCGGCAGTGGCATCGGATTATGAATCGACGCAAAGTTTACTCTGTTGTCAACGATTTTTGAAGCCATTATATATTGGGGTAAGGGATTAAGACATAAAAGAGTCAGGACTCGCCTACTGGGCAAATCCTAACTCTTTTAGATTTTTAGTGAAAAAGAATGCTAATTATGCAGCATAAAGCAGATAATTAGCAAACTTTTTATTGTTGTAAGGTAGATTACTTGAGCTCAACCTTAGCGCCAGCCTCTTCGATAGCCTTCTTGAGGTTCTCAGCTTCAGCCTTAGAAAGACCTTCCTTGATAGTTGCAGGAGCACCATCAACGAGATCCTTAGCTTCCTTAAGACCGAGACCGCAAGCTTCCTTAACAGCCTTAACAACTGCGAGCTTAGCGCCACCTACTTCTGCGAGAACTACATCGAATGAATCCTTCTCAGCAGCAGCTTCAGCTGCACCACCTGCTGCAGGAGCAGCAACTGCAACTGCAGCAGCAGCTGGTTCGATTCCGTACTCTTCCTTAAGAACTGTTGCGAGTTCATTTACTTCCTTTACTGTCAAATTTACCAATTCTTCAGCAATAGCTTTGATATCTGCCATGATATTTAATGTTTTAATTTTGTTTTTGAATTTAGTTAATTGTCCGGTAGTACCGGGGGTCACGCAACGCGTGAATTATTCTGGACGCTCACCGAGTGTCTTAAGCACACCGTGAATTGTCTGAGCACCAGACTGGAGAGCAGAGATAACGTTCTTCGCTGGAGACTGCAAAAGTGCAACGATATCCGCGATAACTTCGTTCTTGCTCTTGATAGCTGAAAGCTCCTCAAGCTTGTCAGCACCTACATAGATGCCTTCCTCAGCGTAAGCAGCCTTGAGAGCAGGAATTCCGTCCTTAGTGTACTCCTTAAGAAGCTTTGCAGGAACATTAGCAGTGTTGCAGAACAACATAGCTGTATTGCCCTTGAGAACTTCATAGAGAGGCTCGAAATCAACCTCAGAAGCATCGAGTGCCTTCTGAAGAAGGGTGTTCTTAACAACAACCATCTTAACCTCTTTCTGGAAACACTTGCGACGAAGTGCAGAAGTCTGCTCAGCGTTCAATCCTGTTACGTCAACAAGATAGAAGTGACCGTACTCCTTTACCTTCTCACCAAGTTCAGCAATGATAGTATCTTTTACTTCTTTTTTCATTGTACTTTAGTTTTCAGAGTTATTCAACTGATTTAGGATCAACCTTGATACCCTTACTCATAGTGCTAGAAATAAAGATACTCTTGATGTATGTACCCTTAGCAGCAGCAGGCTTGAGCTTGATAATAGTCTGGATGAATTCCTTTGCATTACCGTAAATCTGCTCTGGAGTGAAAGTTACCTTACCGATTGAAGCATGAACAATACCTGTCTTGTCCACTTTGAAGTCAATCTTACCAGCCTTTACTTCCTTAACTGCCTTAGCAACGTCCATTGTTACAGTACCACTCTTTGGGTTAGGCATGAGTCCACGAGGACCGAGAACACGGCCGAGAGGACCAATCTTACCCATGCAAGATGGCATTGTGATGATAACGTCGATGTCAGTCCATCCACCTTTGATCTTGTCTACGTACTCGTCAAGACCAACGTAGTCAGCACCAGCTTCTTTAGCAGCAGCTTCCTGATCAGGAGTACAGAGGCAAAGAACGCGTACAGACTTACCAGTTCCGTTAGGGAGTGTAACCACACCACGAACCATCTGGTTTGCCTTACGAGGGTCTACACCAAGACGAACATCAATGTCGAGAGAAGCCTCAAACTTGGTAGTTGTGATCTTCTTAACGAGCTCTGATGCTTCAGCAAGTGTGTAAGCCTTACCTGTCTCAACCAATCCAGCTACAGCCTTTTGATTTTTTGTCAGTTTACTCATTGTTTTGTTAATTAAGCGGTAATAACGGCATCGGGGAATTGAGTATTAATTGTCCCGAATGAAACACCTCCCGCAGTGAATTAATTACGCTGGAAATTCTCCAGTAACTGTGATACCCATGCTTCTTGCTGTACCGGCAATGAGCTTCATTGCAGACTCAACAGTAAAACAGTTGAGGTCCTTGAGCTTGTCCTCAGCGATAACCTTAACCTGATCCCAAGTAACAGATGCTACCTTCTTACGGTTTGGTTCAGCTGAACCGCTCTTGATCTTGGCTGCCTCCATGAGCTGAACAGCTGCAGGTGGAGTCTTGATCTCGAAGCTGAATGACTTGTCGGCATAGTAAGTGATAACAACTGGAAGCACCTTTCCAGCCTTATCCTGGGTGCGGGCATTGAACTCTTTGCAGAATCCCATGATGTTGATACCCTTAGAACCAAGAGCAGGTCCTACTGGAGGTGAAGGATTTGCAGCGCCGCCTTTAATCTGTAATTTGATAAATCCAGCAACTTCTTTTGCCATTTTTGTAAAAATTTAAAAGATTATAGCAGGGACAGTTCCCTGCATATAAGCATAAGATATCCGTAACAAATATATCTTACACTTTTTCGACCTCTGTATAACTAACTTCCAACGGAGTTTTACGTCCGAAGATCTTAACCTCTACTTTCAGTCTGTGCTTCTCAGCGTTAACCTCCTCAACAGTAGCATCAAAGCCACTGAAAGGTCCGTTTGTCACCTTAACAGTATCACCAACATAATAAGGAATATCGAATTCCTGCTTTACCTCGGTTTCCTCTACAGTGCCAAGCAGACGATTAACATCTGATTGCTTACAAGGAGTAGGATTATCCAAACCGCCCAGAAAGCCCAAGACATTAGGCATGAAACGCAAAGTGGAAGCAATTTCTCCAGAGATATCAGCTTCAATCAGGATGTATCCTGGCATAGAAGTCTTCTCCTTGAGAACTCGCTTGCCGTTCTTCATAGAAGCATGTTTCTCCATCGGAATGAGGATTTGCGAAACTGCTCTACCAAGAATAGGGTTATGCTTCATTTCAGCCTCGATGTATTCTTTCACCTTGACTTCCTTGCCGCTAACCGCTCTTAGCACATACCATTTAGTACCTTTTTCTGCCATCTTTAATTACGCACTTGGATAAATTGCACTCATTATAAACTGAAATACAGAGTCCATAGCAAAAACAATCAGCGCAATGATCAAGGAAGCTGTTAATACGACCATAGCGCTGTGTGTAAGCTGAGCTCTTGTAGGCCAAGTAGTGTTATGCAAAAGTTCGTCAAAACAAGCTTTGCAGTAATTTACTATCTTACTCATCTTATCTATATTTTATTAGCACGGGAAGAGAGGCTCGAACTCCCGACACCTGGTTTTGGAGACCAGTGCT
>JAKSLJ010000044.1 GCA_024401275.1 Bacteroidaceae bacterium
GGCGAACAAGAAAATTTACGAAAATTCACGTGCCATTCACGAGAATTCAATGTTTTGTTTTTTTACACGAATTTTCATTAATTAACCACGAATTAGTCATTAATTAATTTTTATGTTTAATTTTCATGAATTTAATTTATGCCTAATTGTAGGTCATAACCTAACAAAAATCCCCATACTCCAATGGATGTGGAATATGGGGTAAGGTAGGGTTGTGGTAAGGCCACGTAGTGGCAAATGATTTGCCATTTGGGTCAATGCTTGGGAATCATCTTTATAATTGAGAATGGATAATGGATAATTGATAATCAATTAGACGCGCAGCCAAATTGTCAATTATCCATTTACAATTTATCATTTATCATTTACCCTTTTAATATGCCTCAAACATACGAGGTGGTGAAACGTAGTCGTCAGCGACGATTTGCGTGCTATAGACAATTCCGAAGCAATTGTTGTCGTCATCGCCCTTACCGTCTCCGTCTCCGTCACCGCCGTAATTACCTCGGACAGTTGCGAAGAGAGGTGGACGAGGATCCTGAATCCAGTTGTTAGGAGTTAGCGTTGCAGACGGTGTCTGTGCAGCGCTGCCATTTAGGAAGGCAGTGCCATAGACGTGGAAGGAGTACTTGTATGTGTGCCAGTTTCCGCGCCAATCCATACGGAATGGGCTTGAGAATCCTTCGTCAGTGAGCCAGTAACCGATGGTGTATTCCGGAATACGGTCAGGTGCAGCGTTCTTTGTGCAGACATTGATGATAGGATGACCGGCAGGATGTGTTTCAGACGGACACCAACTGAAATATACCGGTGCCGTTGCCGGATTCCAATAGTGGTTCCATATCTTCTTAGTGTCACCTTGCGTCGTAGTCATAAGTTCTGTTCCTAGTGAAGAAGCGAATGGCAATCCGATAACTTCAGGACTGAAGTTTGTGCCACCGGTGATGTGCTGTGTAGCAGCTGCAAGTCCTACGGCAGTGATAGGAGTAGGGAAGTTCTCAGGCGCATAGCGTACGAAGATAGCGGCGTCGAGGATTGTACCGTCATCACTAGTCTTGCTAACGCTACCTCCACCTTCGTGCCAACTCTGTCCGCGCAGATGGTAGTCTTTTCCCTTGATAATATTTCCTGCCTGTCCGTTCTTCTCGGCAACGACGATGTCAAGAAGACCAGAAGTGTAGCGACGGTCGTCCATGGCATAGAAGAATACCATCGCCTTGCCGTCAGCAGCACCTCGTGTGATGATGTTAGGCGTCAGTGAGTTGCTGATGGCCACCGGATGTCTCTCGCGCTCGGCAATAGGGAATCTGTTGTTGAAGATGAACGGCTGATAGAGACGTGTCACACCGTCAGGACTTCTCATTATCTTTGCCTTGATGTCAGATGGCTTCATCCACTCAGCATAAACGTCGGCAACGATAGCATTCTTGGCTTTCTGCTTAATCTTTTGCTCAAGGTATTTGCGATAGTAGCAGTCCTTTGTCAGAAGTTCGCCGTCTTCATCATAGATTACGTCATGGATAGCTTGAAAGCGCTTTGAGTTCTGGTCAACGACAAGTTCGAGAATACTGATAGGCTCTATGTCAGTGTTGTTTCCGTCATAGTCGAAACTAAGGAGATTCCAGTTGTTAGGGTTGTCTGTAGCATTCCATTCTTCTACGCTTTTAGCAGTAGCGGAATTTCCTCCGTTAGAGACGCAGCTCTCTTGTGCGTGTGTCACCTTTGTGTATTCAGAGTGACCAGTACTTACGTCCACTTTAGCCTGGAAACCCTTTGATGCCGTCTCTCTGTCGGAAAAAATCTTAGCCGTCATGACTATTGCCTGTGCAATGGAAGCAGGGTCGGAGCCAGGCTTCTTGAGAGACATACTCACTTTGACGTCATCGCTTATGTCTGTTCCGGAGATATTGCTTGTACGGCTGTAATTATAGCTGCATGTAGCACCGAAAAGAGCTGTTGGCGAAAGGAAAAGACCGAAGTGGTCAATGAGCTTGCATGCTCCGTCGGGTGTGTCTGCGTATTTCTTATAGCCTCTAGAGCCAGGCTTGTTCAGTGCCTCGTTTATGCTGTAACTGATATATTGAGGAATATTATCACAGATGTAGTCATCCTGTATGCTAGCCTTCATTGCCTCGATGCGTTTATAAGCAGAGAAGTATTCGCGATCGCTTTCGCTCTCATGTTTCTCGCTATGCTTGACATCGGCAGCGAGGTTGAAGAGAGCTCCGACAATAGGGAAGAAACATCCGATTCCTACATTCACGTCAAAATACCTGGAATTCTTTTGATTGGTTGATCCGCTGACAGATTCCTCATGTGACTTGACATCCTTTATGGCAAAAATAGGGTAGTCGTTGAGTTCTTCCTGAAACTTGGTAAGTTGCGTTGGATTAAGCCATGCTTCACTCATGACTGTTGCCGTACTGTCGCCAAAACTCATCGGATGGCACATGATGTCAGCAGCACGCTTGCGCATCTGTTCGTCGAGATCATCCTGTGTGGAATTTTCTATGTTGTATTTCGATGGTCGCATGGAGATGGTGATAGGATACCAGTCGTCTTCGTCATTTTTGTCATATACGCACATAACGTATAGACCTTCAGGCGCATCTGTGTTGATGAGTTCAAGGGTGTTGCCAGAGCGACGGAACTTGAGATCGTTGGAAGGAGCGATCTGAACGGTGTCGCCGTGAAGAGTGTAGAATTTTGTCGCTCCTGCCACCTTCTTGTTGTAAACTTTGAAGAGGTCGTATGTCAGATTCTCCTTGCCGAGTTCGATGATAGTTCCGTCTTCCTCTGTAGGGTCGAGGATGATGTTAGACGGACAGATTTCAGCCAGTGAACTTGACTCATAGTCGTTGTCTTCAATAGGAGATTTGTGGCGACCAGCATTAATGTCGTGGTCGTTACATGCGGTAATGCCGAATGTAACCGTTGCAAGCAAAATAGCTGCAAATGAATGAAGCAGTTTTTTCATATTTGGTTTTTGGTTTTTAGTTTTTGGTTTTTAGTTTTTTTGGGGGGGAGGCGGTCGTAAAACGACCTTTGGATATTGACGGGTATTGGTTTTGTTTATTTTGGGGGATTTTCCCTTTATTCCGCCTCTGGTATATTTTCCGGGTCTTTTTCCGGGTTATAGTCATCATTTCCTGCGAATGGAATGTCAGGAGAGACGGCAAGGATATCGTCCTCGGAATCTGTAAGTATGATTCTGAAGTAAGGAGTTCTGTAACAGCGCTTTTTCATTTTGAAACTTTCTTATATCCGTGCTTGGTGTTAATGATGTAAATTTTGTTTGTCATAGGCTTTGTTACACGACGGCCATTGATGTCGTAGATTTCTCTTACGTTCAGTTCGCCGTCAGTTTCGAAGGTGGCAATGCCTTCAACAGATGTAGCGCCAGAGTTGTCTTCTATCATCAGGACAAAGGACTTTGCCGCAGCTTGACCGTCCGCGTCCTTGGATGTGTTCTCTATGTAAGCACGATAAGGTTTTACGTTGAACTTGGAAGTTGCGTGCCACAGCTTGTCAGCAGAAATGTAGTAACCGTTGGTGTTTCGTTTCTGAGTATCAAAGACGAAATTCTCCATTGCACCTTTCAGGAAGAAAGGCCTGCAGGCATCGTCTATCCTTACACCACGATTCTCAGCCGTAGTGCAGATATTCGTGTTGCTGGCTGTGATGGTGTAGTTCTCCATATCAGGATCTGTCGCCTTGACAAACACAGGCGTTCCGGCAGGAATCAATTCGTCGTCTTTTATCTCCTGAAGCATTATGCCGGCAGGTTCAGTGTCAAGCACTATTGACTTCATACGATAGAAACGGAGAGCAGGATTATCTGATGGCTTGAAACTGAAAGGCAGACATTTCGTGCCCCATTTGCGTCCTTTTGTCCAAGCCTCCGTAAAGGTGGCATTCAGGGCTTCCAGTATGATGTCATTGCCAATGATGAGAGTCTTGCCCTCGGCATTGAGAGTGAAGTCTAGGCTGTTTGCCACAAATACGTCCGTCGTGTTTTCCTTAAGTTCAACGGTGATTGTTTCTCTTCCGGCATCATACACATAGTGCTTGCCATGACCGCAGACACACTGCATGATGTGTACGCCAGTACCTTCAACAGTTCCAGCATCCTTCACCTCGTGCTCTGCTGTCTGTATAGGACTTGGGACAATATCAGCGTCGCTGAAGTTATTGGCAGCAGTTGAGAAATGCTTGCAGACAGGACAGTACCAATGTTCAGGGATAAACGCATGCTTATCTGGAGATAGATTTTCGTTGAAAGTGAGGTGCGTTCCGTCAGCAAGAGTCGTTTCATCGTTTTGGAAGAAATAACCTCCATCAACATGGTTGGCATCAGAGAAGCTGTGCGGCTTGCTCGTATTGCTCAGAGGTTCCAGGCCTTCCTCGTCCATGAAGTTGCCGTTGCAGCGTCGGCAGTGCCAGTGCGCTTGATTAAGGTTCTTGTTGAGGCAAGTGTTCAATGCCCCGATGTTAGTGCTTTCCGGCACGTAATACATATCATGAGTGTTGTATGGACTTGGTTTTGTGTAATGACCGTGGCAGACGAAATAAGCGTCAGTGTCTCTGTTGCTTAGGCTGAAACTGTTGTCACAGTCGGCACAATACCAATGCTCAAACACGGTGCCACCAATACAGTCGAACGCGCTGTCGTATTTCGTCATTTCCGCATGTTGCTTTGGCTCTATTGGTGTGAACTCGCTGTCCTCTGTGCCATCTGCATTGCGATAGAACTTAAGGCATTTGTCGCAATACCAGTAGTTGAAGTTCTGCGGATGAAGGCAAGTCTTGACGTCAAGTGCCTTAGGGTAGAACGTCATGTTATGGGCCTTCCTTGTGCTGTTAGGGTCATTAGTGTAGATGTAAGCCTCGCTGACAGGTTGCCCGTCGCAACCGATCTCTTTATGAACCCTATAAACCCTTGTGTTGGCATTCTGCAAGGTGTTTGGACGCACATCTCCATCGTCAGAGAGTTTCTGATGCCAGAAGCCAGCGTCGCTCTTGCCGTTGAGCAGCCATGCAGCGCGACCAGAGCTGAGGTTGCTTTCTGACACATAGTCGCAATCCGCAATAGTACTTCCTGAATCATGGTTGTGGCAGTCAGTCGCGTTCTCGTTCTTCAGTTGTCCTTTTAGTGCATAGCAATCTTTGAGCGTAGAACTTGTTGAATACGATTTGATTTCGCATACGAGCGGATAGTCGCAGAGTTCGAGCTTGTCGCCATAGACAATACAACTCGTCATCTTGCTGCCTAAAAGCATTCCCACGAGACCTGCAGTATTCAATCCTTCGTTAGCGTCGCCGTCGGCGTTTGGCAAAATGGAGAGCGATGAGCTGCAGTGTTGTATCGTGCAGTTGGTAGCCTTGCCTACTAATGCTCCGAAAACGGAAGAATCCGTTCCATCGCCCGCTTCGTGGTAAAAACTACCACCGACGATGTGGCAATTCTCAATGGTGGAGTTTAAAGCCTTGTCGCACAGAATGCCACCGGAAATCAGGATAGATCCCTTGTCCTTGACACTTATTGCAGCATCGCGGATGGTAAGGTTCTTGATTGTGGCACCCTCAATATTCTGGAAGAGCGAGACGCTCCGGTTGTTCATGTCGCCGGTATTGCGTAGGTTAACGAGTGCATAGCCGTTTCCGTCGAAGGTTCCTTTGAACGTGTTTGACAGGAAAACGGAAAGACCGGCATAGAAGCAGTCGATGTCCGCTGTCAGCTTGTAGTGTAGAGATTTCGCCCTTGCTGAAGTCTGCATGATGTTCATTACCTGGAACAGCACATCGGCATTGCCTATCTCGATAGGACTTTCTTCCGTACCGGCACCTTTCAGGTTATACAAATGGCAGCCATGAATATTGTCGTTGCTGCAGTTATAGCCGATGAATGATGACGTGCTAGTGGATTGGTGAATGTCGTAATTTCCGTCGTGAGTATGATAGAATGCTTGAAGATACAATCTGTCGCCACTATTTCCGTCGTTGAGGTTTATGCGCACATTGATTCTCTCCTCGTTATTCCATCCGAAGAACCACGATTTCCAGTAATCGTTGCCGTGCACAATGTTGTCCGCATTGAAATCCTTGGTCATGGCGATGCTTGTCAGCGGATGACAGTTTCGGTCGGTCGGGTTGACCTTCTTGTAGAACAGTCGTATCCAATAGCCGCCGCCGCCTTTGTTGAAGTCGCCGTTGTTAGAGTTAGGGCTGCATTCTATCAGTTTCCACCCCTTGCTGTACATGTCTCCATGACCGCGGGTGTCATTGTCTTCGTTGTCAATGAAGTAGAGGTCGCCGATGGCTTCAGCTAGTTCGTTGGTGTACTTGATGCCAAGTAATGCGTAGTAGCTGTCGGAGCCGCAGCCGTCGTTGAAGTCTGCGTAATCATCACCATAACGCAGCACATCGTAGCCTCTGTCAGTGAGGTACTTGGCTGTTTCTTCCTCTCCGTTGTAAGCCGCAATACACAGCTCAGAGATGTATTTGCCATAGCCTTGTTGACCGTAACTGTTTACAGACAGCAAGGCAGAAAATATCAGTGTTAGCCATATTTTCATGCTAAGCGAGAAATTGTATTTTATGTAAGCAAACAAGATAAGTGCCCTTTTCTTATTTTAGTTTTTGGTTTATATTTTAAGAGGTTATATACAATTGGACATTTTATTTAGTGACCAACAATCCCTATTTTAATATAGGTGCCTTGCAGCGTGGGCAGGTGTCGTCGTCAAGACTTACGATGCTCTGGCAGAAGATGCAGCAGGTTTGAGTGTCGGTGGGTTCTTTCTTCTTCTCAAACTGTGCGGGGAACTGCGGCATGAAGCGCACCTCGTCTCCGACTTGCAGATAATGGAATATTCCTGCATAACCGGTGCTCTTGTGCTTATGCTTCTTGCCTCTTGTGTCAATGGTTTCTATGTAATATGTCGTTTTTGTGTAGGAGGAGTTGTCATCGTCATAGACCTTTGTCTTCTTGTACATTTCTGTCACTCTTCCGATATACGACTTCTGCAGTTTCTGCTTGACGGTAGGGGATATGCCAAAGCAGAACATTATCAGTGAAACGATGGGACCGTACTTCAATGCCTCCGAAACGGTGATGTCGTCAGAACAGTTCGCATAGATGAGGAATCCCACAATAGGGGCTATTACGACTATGCAGAGGCAGATGTAAACCCATCGTCTTTGCATGGCGAGGTATGCTTTTACCTCTGGGGAATCGATTCTCTGGGAATAAGCACTAATGTTGCGTGTTGGCGCCGCAACTGCTTGTACTGGCGCCGCAACTGCTTGTACTGGCGCCGCAACAGCTTGTACTGGTGCCGCAACAGCTTGTACTGGTGCCGCTACAGGGCGTGCTGGTTCGCTGACTTCCCTTACTACAGCGGTGCCGCATTGGTCGCAAAATGAGTCGCCATCTTGCAGTTTTGCTCCACAGTTTATACAATACATAGACTTTGATCTAAAAAATAAATCCGAAATTTAACAAAGCTAATTTATAGAATCCACCTTAAAACTCACGCTCGATGAGTTCTGTACACATTCGGGAGTTGTGGTAAGGACATTTCCAGAAGCCTGCCTTGTCATCGACGGTGTTGAGGGTGCCGTCCTTGCGACGACTCCAGTGCCACTCGCCATTCTCGCGGTCGATGAGCTTGTCCTTGATGAACTGCCAGCAATGGAGTGCCTTTTCAAGGGCTGATTCGTCGCCGAAATACTGGTAGATGTTGATGAATCCGACTACGGTCTCTGCCTGTACCCACCAGTGTAGATCGGCATCGGCAGTGCCTTTCGTGAGGTTTGCCTCGTGAATCATCGAGCCGTCTGGGTTGAGTCCTTTCTCAGAAGCCTTTGCCACCATCTGCACTATTGGCTCCACCTTGGCGAGAACCTCCTTGTCGCCGAGAACGAGGGCTGCCTCGTGCATGAGCCATGAGCACTCAATGTCGTGGCCGTAGCTCTCCAGCTGTCCTGCGCCGCGTGTCCAGTCGTTCTCGAAGAAGAGGTCGAGATGGTGCGTCTCAGGATTGAGTATTCTGTCGGTGAAGATGAAGATGAGGTTGCGCAGTGCCTTCTCCAAGCGCTCGTCTTTCCAGATGCGGTAGAGATTTGCGTAAGGCTCAATGATGTGGAGGTGAGTGTTCTGCGACTTAGGGTAGTTTTCGTCAAGTTCGGAGAGTCGCATATCCTCGATAGGCTGCCATTCGCGTGTGCAAGCCTCGATGTAGCCGTTGTATTCCTTGTCGAACGAGTGCTCTTCGATTACGCTGAAGAGTTCCTTTGCAGTGTCGAAAGCTTCTGCTGCCGACTTTGCCAGATTGAGCTCTGCATAAAGGGCGCTATCGGCAGTCTTTGCCACTTCAGCGGCGCGGACATATTCCGACATGCCGTAGATGGTGAAGCCGATGGCGTAGAACTGCTTCTTGGTGTCAACAGGATTTCCCTTGCAGTCGAGTTCCCAGAAGGTGCCTCCATATTCCTTGTCAATAAAGTAGTTGAGGATGTAGTCCTTGGCGCGTGTAGCTGCCTTGAGGTATTCTGCATTCTTTGTTACGCGATAGGCGGCAGAGAATGCCCAGAGGATGCGTGCGTTGAGTATTCCGCCTTTGTTTGCTTCCTTCACGAGAACGCCTTCGCCAGTCATCTGACCGTAGAAGCCACCGTTCTCCTGGTCTTGCATCTTGAGCCAGAAGGAGAGGATGTTGTTGTCGAGGCAGTCGCGGACTTCCTGCTTGAGGGAGCCACTCAAGTTCCCCGAAAGGGAGGTGTTAATAGTAGTTGTATTCATGTTAGTTATTGTTTTCTTTGGTTTGTGGTTTATGGGAAACGACGCCATGAGGCATCGTTTCCAATGCGGCGAATTTGTTGCGGTGGGGGAGGGGCTTCTTAGAACTGCCTTCCCTGTCTTGCGGTTAGTTCGATGGTGCGGATGCGGTCCTTGTAGAGATTGTTTGCGTTGACCTTCTCTATGGAGAGCGCTGCGTCGGAATTGCCTTCCCAACGACGGCAGAGGTAGAGCTCGTCGTAGATGCGACCAATCTTGTATCTGCGCGAGATGGCAAGGCCGATGGCGTAGTCTTCGCCGTAGCTTGTGTTAGGGAACTGGAGCTTGCGTACAATAGGCGTGAAGAACGCGCGTGGCGCTCCAAGTCCGTTTATGCGCAGGGCATTGTTAGGACCGTTCTCCTCAGTCCATTCGCTGTGCGAGATGAGTCCTGGAGGGAGTGTCTCAAGGGCGAAGTTGCACATGCGGTAGCTGCCGATGACCATTGCACACTTCTGGCGATAGAACTCATCGACGATGCGCTGCAAGGTCTTTGGCGAAGAGTAGAGGTCGTCGCTGTCGAGCTGCACGGCAAAGCGTCCGCAGTATGGCGAGTTGATGGCTTCGTTCCAGCAACCGCCTATGCCTAGACCTTCTGCATCGGGAATGAGATGGATGAGCTTAGGCTGCTTCTGGGCGTTTGGAAGTCCTGCCGTTGACTGTGCTGCAACGAGTTCTTCGAGAATGTTGCCCGTCTGGTCTGTGCTGTAGTTATCGACTACAATAATATTATAGTCGAAGCTTGTCTGCTGATTGAGTGCGCTCTTCACCGCGTCGGCAATGGTCTTCTCGCGATTATAGACAGGAATGATGACCGATGCCTCCACAGGGAACTGCTCTGCCTGGAAGTCAGGCGAGCGATAGACATAGGTGTTTACCTGACCGTTTATCTTCTTGATATGTTCCGTAGCCACCTTCTCCATCTCTATCTGCACATCGCGGTTGGCTGGGTTTACATAGTCGAACTGCTTCTCGCCGCTCTTTCGTGCGTCGGTCTCGTCCTCGGTGTAGAGGAACTCGTTGAGATGGAAAATCTCGCCACGGCGTGACAGGAAGAGGCGGAAATCGTAGAAGCTGGCAAACTTGTACTGAGCTGGATCGCGCAGCAGGTAGAGCTTCAGGAAGTCGGCACGCAGCAGAATGCATGAGCCGAAGTCGAAATCGTCTCTTATGCTGCCTTTCTGGTAGTCTATTGTAGGGTGCTTCACCACAGTGCCGTCCTGCTTCTTCTCGTAGTAGTCAGAATAGAGCATAAGGCATTGCGTCTCGTCGGCAACGCGAATCATTCTCTCTATGGCTCCCTTGCCCATGATGATAGGCGTTTCCTTCAGTGTGAGTATCAGATAGTCGGCTGTGGCATTAGCAGTGATGTTGCTGATGTCGTCGTAGGAAAGCAGCTTTGAGGCTGCATTGTAAACACTGTATTTCATATGGTTAGAAACTGAATTGTTCTTTGGAAAATTGTTTGCTGAATGCGGTAAAAAGTACCTGAATTCTCGTGCAAATATATGAAATAAGTATGTTTTACGCAAGAAAATCGGCCATTTTTGCATAAAAATCATTAATCATGCTTGATAAATCAAAAATGTTTCGTACCTTTGCAGCCGATTTGTAGGAATCAGCGAAAGAAATTATTATTTACATTAAATACATTAAACAAAAATGAAACAAGGAATCCATCCAGAAAACTATCGTCCCGTCGTGTTCAAGGACATGTCTAACGGCGATATGTTCCTTACAAAATCTACTTGCAAGACAAACGATACAGTAGAGTTTGAAGGCGAGACTTATCCAGTTGTTAAGGTCGAAATCTCAAGCACATCTCACCCATTCTACACAGGTAAGAGCAAGCTTGTCGATACTGCAGGTCGCGTTGACAAGTTCATGTCACGCTACGGTAAGGCTCGTAAATAATAACATATACGATAGCTTTCAGGGACATCGCTCAGCGAAAAGTCCCGCTAAAAGAAACAAAGTGCGTCAAAACGGTAGTTGCATATGCCGATTTGACGCACTCTTTTTTTTACACGAATGTATATGTTTTCTGGAAATTATTTCAGTGAGAATGATTTTTCTATCTCCTGAACGCGGTTGGCGTAGTCCTTGTCAGCAGCGAGCTTCTTCTCTACCTGCGAACAACTGTGCAGGATAGTGGAATGGTTGCGGTTGCCAAGAAGTTTTCCGATGCGCTGTGCAGGCATCTTGGTGTGCTTCTGGGTGAGGAAGACTACAATCTGGCGTGCTTCGGCGATGTTCTTCTGACGATTCTTGCCGATGATGAGATCTTCGGAAATGCCATAGGCACTTGCCACCTTCGACAGAATGTCGTCGAGGGTGAGTGGCGTGTCGTCAATCTTCACGCTGCGCTTTACAACGCGCTCAGCGAGCTGCATGTCTATGTTTGTGTGGTTATAGACAATGGCGTATGCCATGAGCGAATTGATGATTCCCTCAAGGTGGCGCACGCTGCCGTTAGCAGTGGAAGCGATGAAGTCGATGACATCTTCCGGAATGTCAAGTCCGTCGCGCTGTATCTTTGCCTTCAGGATGTTACGGCAGAGCTCCTGGTCTGGCTTTCCGATTTCGAGCGTTGTACCCCATGTGAAGCGGGTGATGAGTCGCTCGTTGAGCCATGTGAGTGCCACTGGCGGACGGTCTGACGCAAGGACAATGCGCTTGCCATTGCGGTGCAGATGGTTGAAAATATGGTAGAAAGCGTCCTGAGTCTTTGGTGAAGTTTCCCATTCCTGGATGTCATCCACGATGAGAAGGTCCACGCGCTGATAGTAGGCGATGAAGTCGTTGATGTTATTGTTCAATCGGGCATCAACGAACTGTGCCTGGAAGAGTCGTGCGCTGACATAGAGCACGCGCTTCTGCGGATAAAGTTCCTTAGTGCGTACACCGATGGCGTTGATGAGGTGAGTCTTTCCGCAGCCTGAAGGTCCGTAGATGAAGAGCGGATTGAACTGACGGCTTGCCGGATTCTGTGCAACGGTGTAGCCGATGGCTCTTGCAGCACGGTTTGCGTCGCCCTCGATGAAATTGTCGAAGGTATAGTCGCGCGAAAGCTGTGAATCGAACTCGTCGTCGGTATGTGCCTCAATGACAGTAGGTGCGTGCTGTGGCTGCTTCTTGATGTTTGAAGCAGGGATTGACGGAGTCTTGTCCGGCTGAATGTCAACGGAGCCTTTCTTCTGGTCGTTGGCTATGCGCACGCGATACTTTAATATAACCTCTGTCTTGAAGACAAAGCAGATCACCTTGTTCATGAGATGAGCAAAGTGTTCCTCGATGTATTCGTAAATGAAATGGTTAGGTAACTGCACGAGAAGGGTGCGACCAGCCTCACTGTACTGCTCGAAAACCATAGTGGCAAAAAATGCATTGTATGTCTCTTCGCCCACATTGTTGCGAATCATGCTGAGACATTGCTCCCACTTCAGTCTATGTCCATTCTCGTTTTTCACGCTGCAAAGGTAGCTATTTTTTTATAAATATTAAAATGTGTTTGATTGTTCAAAATGCGGTAAAAATGCGCTAATCCGTTGTACAATAAGGTTTAGCAATTGTGTTGGTTAGTAAAAGCGCAAAATACCGTTTGGAATGTTGCAAGTTTTTGATAGTCAGAGAGTTCTTGTTTCGCAAAAAGAGTGTGGCTCCGATTTGTGAAACAATAAGCGGGTATTGCTATTCCGCTGATGTTGTGTAGGTTATGAAAAGCGTCAGCAAGGGTTGTTTTTCTGATACCTTATCCGTAGTTATTAAAGATAAAGGGCTTTGCGGTTTTTTTGATGTGTCATCTGAACTCTACCCATTAAGCATAGTCTCTTACTTGTCTTTTCGTCCGAAGATGGAGAAATGTACGTAGCGCTTTGGATGTGCCTTGAGGTCCAGAAGGAGCGAGTCGGCAGAGCGCATGGTATTGTTCATGTTGGTATAGAGGTGGTCGTCGTTCATGAGAAGACCGAGCGAACCGTTCTTGTTGTTCAGGTTTGAGGTAAGCTGGTTGATGTCGTTCATTGACGTGTTGAGCTTAGCCATTGCCTCCTGGGTGTTGGAGAGTGTGGTGTTGACGAGGTTCATCGTTGGTGTGATGTCAAGCTTTGCAAGATTGCCTGTCAGTGTCTGTGCATTGCCCATGGTGGCATCAGCCTTTCCAAGAATGCCGTCAGCCTTGTTTGCGAGCTGTGGCACACTTCCGTTGAGAGCGGCAACAAGCTGAGTGGCCTGATTGGCTGTGTTGTTGAGCTCGGCTGTAACCGTCTGGAGGTTGTATAGCGCCTGGATGAGAGCCGGATTCGTAAGAAGCGCATTGAGAGAAACGAGCACGGAGTCAATCTTTGGCAGCATCTGCTCTACAGCAGGTACCATTGCCGATGCCTTGTCGAGTGCGCCGGAATAGAGGCGACCGTCAATCTGCTCGCCTGGCTGAATGGCTTCGCGTGGATTGTTGGCCATAAGCAGGTTGATCTTGCGGTTGCCCATGAGGTCGGCATCGATCTCTGCCGTTGTTCCCTTTGGAATGCGGAGGTCCTTGTCAACATCTATCTCAACCGTAATGTTCTTGCTCTTGTTGTAGTCGTAATGTATAGCAGAAACATGACCAACCTTATAGCCATCGGCAAAGATTGGAGTTGACGTACCGAGTCCGTTGATGTCGTCAAAAAGAACGGTGTAGGTGTTTGTGTTTGAGAAAATGTTGAGACCTTTCAGGAACTGGAGTCCGAAGAAAAGTACTATTATTCCCAATATTGCCGCGATGGCTATCTTGACTTCTTTTGTTATTGCGTTCATTTATTTATTAGTTTGGTTTTGGTTTTCTAGATTTAGCTTTGGGGTTGGGGTTGGTTTTGGTTTTTTGAGGGGGGAGACCCAACGGAAAACCGTTGGGCACGGGGGCTGAGCGGGGATTTTCAATTGGCAATTGGCAATTTCCAATTTTCATAGCCCAGGCCTATTTTACTCTGACGCCTTTCTGGAAGGTGCAGACGAAGGCTTTAGGGAAGTCTTTCAGCAGTGAAGCTCGGTACTGGAAGGCTTGCTGCTGGTCGGTGAAATCGCCGCCTACGGTATAGCGGATAATGCCGTTGTCGTTGAACTGCTTGACATCCTTGCGCCCCTTGAACTGAGGATCTCCCGCCTTGATAGGAGCGTAGCCCCAGAGGATTACCACCTTGTATGTACTCTTTGCGTTAGGATCAAACTGCGGCTTGGCAGCTGGTGCAGCTGGTTTCGCTGCTTGTGCGGCATTTGGCTTAGCTGCTTGTGCGGCATTTGGCTTAGCTGCTTGTGCGGCATTTGGCTTTGCAGCTTGTGCGGTGTTTGGCTTTGCAGCTTGCGCGGCGTTTGGCTTAGCGGCTTGATTGGCAGCAGGTTTTGTGCTGTTGCTTGCCGTTGTCTGTGGAGCATATCCCGCAAGAGCGATGTTTGAACTGCCTTGGTTGGAATATTTTGCAAAGCCCTTGTAGATGCCGAGAGCTAGACGGTCAATGCCTGATGCCGAGTTCAGGAATTGTTCCTCTTCGGGAGTGGAGATGAATCCTAATTCGACGAGACATGCCGGCATGGAAGTTTCGCGGAGAACAAGGAAAACGTCCTGCTTTACACCCTTGCTTTGGCGACCGGCTTCGGCGCAGATATTCTTTTGGATATGGCTGGCAAGGGCAACGCTTTCCGTCATGTTGTTGTCGTGCATGAGCTCGAACATTATCAGACTTTCAGGCGATTTTGGGTCGTAGCCGTTATACCTTTGCTTGTAGTCTTTCTCGTAGGTAATAACCTCATTTTCCCTCAATGCGGCAGAGAATTTCTCCTCGCTGCGGCGCAATCCCATGGTGTAAGTCTCTATGCCATAGGCAGTTCTGCCTTTTGGAACGGAGTTTGTGTGGATGGAAATGAAGATGTCAGCGTGGTTCTTGTTGGCGATGTTTGCTCGTTCTGCCAAAGGAATAAAGACATCGGTCTTGCGAGTGTAGATAACCTTGACGTTTGGCATATTCTTTTCCACATATTTGCCAAAAGCAAGTGCCACTTTCAGGTTGATGTCTTTCTCTTTTGAAAATTCGCCAACAGCGCCTGCATCATGACCCCCATGTCCGGCATCAATGACGAGCGTGAACTGCTTGCCAAATGATGTCAGTGCGAAGAACATCGTTAGTAATATGGATAATAATCGTCTTGAAAGCATTTGTGTGTTGTTTTTTATTGAGGGTTATAGACTGAGTTCCACCGTTGCATTTATGCTTGCTCCAGGGATAGGAGGGTGCTTCTTGGTGAGCTTTATCGTGGCAATGTCAACCTGCGGGAAAGCGCGATGTATGCTGCGCAATATCCTGCCAGCCACATGCTCAATGAGTTTCGATGGGACAGCCATCTCTTTTTTTGCTATGTCGTAGATCTCCGCATAGTTTATCGTATCGCTGAGGTTGTCGGTATCGGTGGCATCTTCGTTTTCCGTAGTTACCGAGATGTCCATGCTGTACCATCCTCCCACGGTTCGTTCCTGTGGAAGAACGCCGTGATAAGCGTAGAATTCTATGTCGGAGAGTGTTATTTTCATTCCTTAGCCATGTGCTAAATTATGATGTGTCCGCATTTTGCGCAGACGAGATTTCCGTTCTGGTAGATGAGAGATTCCTCGTTGCAACTTGGGCAAAGCTGACCTTTAGCCTCTGTTCCGTCCTTGACGTATTTGTTGAGTGCTCTTACCACACCGTTCTTCCATGTGTTGATGCCATCGCCATCAAGCTGTAGCGAGCGCACCATCTTTATGACATTCTGGATTGGCATGCGATAGCGAAGCACTCCCGAAATGAGCTTTGCGTAGTTCCAATATTCTGGGTTGAACTTCTCTGAAAGTCCTTCCACGGTGGTGATGAAACCGCGCTTGTTGCGGAACTTGAAGTCGTAACGCGATGGCTTGTCCTCGAACTTGTTCTTGATGATTTCTCCGGAAACGACAGACTTTGGCAACACAATGCCTTCGTCGTCATCCTGAAGACCGGTGAAGATCTCATAAGGATAGCCGTTGAGCAGTCCGACGAGCGCCACCCACTTGTCTTTCTTGTTCTGGAATCTGACCACATCGCACTCCAAAATCTCCGGACGTTCCTCCATGACTTCCGGATTGTATGTTACTTTATTCCGCTGATTCTCAAAGTCGGAAAGAATGGTAATCAGTTCGTCTTTGGTCAGATTTTCGCCCTTTTCCTCGGTTTTCTCCAGGATTGTGGCAGCAATGCAGCCATAGAGTTCTTCAAGATGTGGTATCATTTGTTTTCTTTATTTCAGTCTTAAAATCCTTACGCCGGTAGCAGATTTCTGGTTCTGCAGATACTGATAGAGCGTGAGAGGCTCGTTCACTACCTTCTTCCTGATAGACGAAGCATGGCGAATGTGGAGACCGTCGTTCTCCCAGTGGGCAAGAGTGATATGCTGCGTGTCAAGTCCTGCCTTGTTTGTCAGGATTATCACTATGTCGCCCTCGTGGATGGCATCGCGGAATTCCTTCGTGTTCGTGGTCTTCAGCTTGTCTTTTGGGAAGAATGGATATGTGTTGCACTTAGGATCGGATAGCTTTTTCTCCATTGCGGCAATACTGTCGCGTGTTGTAGGAGTCTCGTCAAGCATGACATAATACTGCGGATTCTTTGTCATGAAGTCCACTTTCACATGCTGTACTCCAGTGAAAGCGCTCTTTGGCTCGGTGATTTCCTGGAAGTAACTTTGCGCAATGTTTGAAATAGCCCAGCCGGTGAAGTAGTGGTTTCGGTGGCTATAGGCTACACGTGGCTCGTTGTCCTGTCCGCCGAAAGGTTTTTCGTATCGCAGATTCATGAGGACTTCGCAGAAATCCTTGAAAGTGCTCTTGCCGAGTTTTCTTGTAATTGTTAGCGCCATGACGTTTTCCGTGAATGTGGTGCAGTCGAGCTGGCGGGTGTTGATGACGAGTTTTTCCGTCTTGTTGTGCTCTAGAGTCTTGCCGACATATGGTCTGCCCAGGAATTTCTTTCCGAAGAAATCCGGCAATTGCTCAGCAGGAACGCCTTCCGCCTCTTTCAGCCATTGGCTTATTTCTGCGCTGTCATTAGCGACGGCGCAATCTATTTCGTATGTCGCAGCAGTCTGTTGGCTCTCGGTTGTCGTAGCAGTGATGTCCGCCACTTTTGATTCTTGTGACGCGACAATTTCCGCATCTTGTGACACGGCTTTCTCTGCCTGTGGCGTAACTTTTGCACAAGCATGGAGCGAAACTGTTGCCAAAACAACTATCAGGAAGTTCTTAATCATTTAATATATTATAGGACAATATGCGTTCAAACTACGGCAAAGTTATTGAATTTGTAAGAAATATGGCAATATATTGTTGCCAATAATTAATTTTTGTTTTCTTTATACCTAATTTTTCTTGTGTTTCTTTTCTTATTAATGAATAATTTCATAAATTTGCACCCGTTTAGTGCGCATAGTGCGTGAAAAACAATGCAGAATTCTTATATGCAGAATGCATAATTCTCAAAACAACCAAAACAAAACCAAAACGAAAATATAAATAAAAAATTACAATAATGGCAGTATTAGGAAAAATTAGAGAAAGAAGCCTCTTGCTCATCGGCATCATCGGCTTCGCCCTTTTTGCCTTCATCGCAGAAGAGCTTTTCCGCTCATGTGAGTCAACTCGCAACGAGCAGAACATGCGTGCTGGTGAAGTGCTTGGTGAAAAACTTGACGTGAACTCATTCAACGCTATGGTTGACGAGTACACAAGTGCAATGAAGATCATGCAGAATCGCGAAGACTTCTCTGCTGACGAACTCAGCCAGATTCGCGACATGGCTTGGAACCAGTATGTTCAGAACAAGGTTCTCGGCGCAGAATGCGAAAAGCTCGGTCTCATGGTAACAGACAAGGAAATGCAGGCTGTTCTTGCTGAGGGTACAAACCCAATGCTCCTTCAGACTCCTTTCGTAAACCAGCAGACTGGTAAGTTCGATGTTACACAGCTCAAGGATTTCAAGAAGAACTATTCTACACTCCGCTCAACAAACCCACAGGCTGCTGAGCAGATGAAGCAGATCAACGACTACTGGCAGTTCATCGAGAAGAACCTCCGTCAGCAGATCCTTCAGCAGAAGTATCAGGCTCTCGTTGCTGGCTGTTTGCTTTCTAACAGCGTTTCTGAGGATGCTCTCTACAAGGCAGAGAACGAGGAAATCTCTGTTCAGCTCGCTTCTTTCGCTTACACTTCTATCAAGGACGACGACAAGAGTGTTGCTGTTACAGATGCTGACATCAAGGCTAAGTATGATGAGGTTAAGGGCATGTTCGTGAATGCAACAGAGTCTCGCAGCATCAGCTATGTTGACTATCAGATTACTCCTTCTTCTGCAGATATGGCAGCTCTCAGAAAGTCTTTCGAAGGCTACAAGGCTCAGCTCGACTCTGCTAACGGCAATGTTTCTGACATCGTTCGTAAGGCTGGTTCTCTCATTTCATACAATGGTATGCCAAAGACTAAGTCATCTTTCCCAGCAGATATACGCGCTTTGATTGACTCAACTGCTGTAGGCGTAACAACAGCTGTTAAGGAGAGCAAGGGCGACAACACAATGAATGTGGTTAAAATCCTCGGTAAAGTTTCACGCCCAGACTCTATTGAGTACCGCGCTATTCAGATTGTTGATGCTGACGCTGCTAAGATTGCAACTAAGGCTGACTCTGTAAGCAAGGCTCTCAAGGGTGGTGCTGACTTCGAGACTATCGCTAAGGCTTATGGCCAGACAGGTGCTAAGCAGTGGCTCACTACTGATATGTATCAGAACGCTCCTTCAATCGACGGTGATAACAAGAAGTACATCGACGCTATCGTTGATGGCGCTGTAAACGATGTTCAGACAATTGCCATGACTAACGTGACACTCGTTCTTCAGGTAACAGAAAAGAAGGCTACAAAGGAAATGTACGATGTAGCTGTTATCAAGAAGGCTATCGAGTTCTCTAAGGAGACAAGCACAGATGCTTACAATAAGTTCAGCGCTTATGTAGCAAACGCTCAGAACCTTGAAGGTCTCAAGAAGGGTGCTAAGGCTGCTGGCTATGAAGTGAAGACTGCTGATGTTACAAAGCAGGATCATAAGGTTGCAGGCATCAACTCTACAAGCGACCTCCTCAAGTGGATCTTCAACAAGGACACTAATATCGGTGATATGTACACTGAGCACCTTGAGTGCGGTGACAATGGCGACCACCTCATGGTAGCTGTTCTCGATCAGGTTAACGAGGAAGGTTTCCTTACTCTCGACAACAAGCAGGTTAAGGAGTTCGTGAAGAACCTTGCTATCAAGGATAAGAAGGCTGAAGTCCTCATGGCTAAGGCAGCTAAGTGCAACTCTGTAGATGCTGCTAAGGCTCAGGGCGCTAAGGTGTCAGAGGTTAAGCAGATTACATTTGCTTCTCCAGCATTCATCCAGGAACTCGGTGCTCAGGAGCCTGCTATCAGCGGTGCTGCTGCAGCTCTTGCAAAGGGTAAGGTTTCAAAGCCTATCAAGGGTAATGCAGGTGTTTACATCCTTAAGGTAACTGATAAGAAGAACCTCAACGGCAAGAAGGATAAGAAGGAACTTGCTCAGAAGCTTCAGCAGCAGTCTCTCATGGCAGCTCAGCAGTTCATGAATGAACTTGTTCGCAATGCTAATGTAAAGGACAACCGTTACATCTTCTTCTAAAATAAAAAGTAAATGTATGCGCACGCCCGTGCGCATACATTATTTATATATAAGCAAAATCAACATTAAACTTCAAATAATACAAAAGGTATGAAGATCTCAGATTTCAACTTCGCTGGCAAGAAGGCCATCGTTCGCGTAGATTTCAACGTTCCTACAAAGGAAGGTGTCGTAACTGACGAAACACGTATCAAGGGTGCTCTCCCAACACTCAAGAAAATTCTTGAGGATGGTGGCGCTGTCATCATGATGTCACACATGGGTAAGCCAAAGGGTAAGGTAGATATGAAGAAGTCACTCAAGCAGATTGTTCCTAACGTATCAGCTGCTCTCGGTGTTGACGTAAAGTTCGCTCCAGACTGCGCTAACGCTTCTGAGGAGGCTGCTAACCTCAAGATGGGTGAGGCACTTCTTCTCGAGAACCTCCGCTTCTACGCTGAGGAAGAAGGTAAGCCAGTTGACGTTGAGAAGGGTACTCCTGAGTTCGATGAGGCTAAGAAGGCAATGAAGGTTAAGCAGCAGGAGTTTGCTAAGAAGCTCGCTTCTTACGCTGACTGCTACGTAATGGATGCATTCGGTACTGCTCACCGCAAGCACGCTTCTACTGCTGTTATCGACGAGTACTTCGATGCTGACAACAAGATGCTCGGCTTCCTCATGGAGAAGGAAGTAAATGCAGTAGATAAGGTTCTTGGTGACATCCAGCGCCCATTCACAGCTATCATGGGTGGTTCTAAGGTTTCTACTAAGATCGGTATCATCGAAAACCTCCTCGGTAAGGTAGATAACCTTATCCTCTGCGGTGGTATGACATATACATTCGCTAAGGCTCTCGGTGGCGAGGTTGGTCAGTCAATTTGCGAGGAAGACAAGCTCCAGGTTGCTCTTGACGTAATCGCTAAGGCTAAGGAAAACGGCGTAAACCTCGTTCTCGGTTCTGACGCTGTTGTTGCTAAGGACGCTATCGACTGGGATACAATGAACTTCAAGGCTGGCGCAGAGGTTAAGGTTTGCGACGCTAAGGAGATTCCTGCTGACTTCGAGGGTCTCGATGCAGGTCCTGAGTCACAGAAGGCATTCGCTGAGGCTATCAAGAACGCTAAGACTATCCTTTGGAATGGTCCTGCAGGTGTATTCGAGGTAGAAGAGTTCACTGCTGGTTCACGCGCTATCGGTGCTGCTGTTGCTGAGGCAACTGCTAACGGTGCATTCTCTCTCATCGGTGGTGGTGACTCTGT
>JAKSLJ010000045.1 GCA_024401275.1 Bacteroidaceae bacterium
CATCCGCGTGCCAAAGGCTCTCGTTCCATATCTCGGTTACGACATCATCGACTAAACGAAGAAAATGAAACGCAACAGATTCTTAAGATCAAAGTTGGTGAAACTCACACTTGCTTTTTGTGTGACTGCCACTCTCACTTCCTGCATGGAGATGCTCGAGGTTCTCGATTTGGTTTTCGGTTCGTCTGACACACCAAAGTCAAGACCTGCCTATGTCACTGGCAACACCACTTCTGCATATAATGCCGGATCGCAAACTGCCTATGCCAACAGCTCTTATTCAAGCACAGGTAGCAGTTCTTCCACATCGTCAAGAACGAGCACTTCATCGTCTTCCACATCGTCAAGAACTTCTACCAAGACCAAGACATGTCCTAAGGCGAAGAAGCCTATGAGTGGAGGCGGATGTTCTGGTGGAGTATTCCAATGCAGATCATGCGGCTATCAGTCGGGAATGTTCTCCGGAAACCAAGGCAATGAGCATTCATGCGACAACTGCGGCGTAAGGCACACCTACCATGATCCGAAATCATCTGCCAGTGGTGCAGGTGGCGGTCATTTCTGCAAGTGCAACAGCTCAGTGCACAAGTAATGATTATAACAGAAATTGCACAAAAGGGTCAGACCCCTTTGTGCAATTTTTTGTTTCAGGTCAGCCTTTCCTTTCTTTTTCATTCTGCATGATACGTCATGTTCAGTTCCTCTGCTATGAAAGCCATTTCTTGGCGTAATGATTTTGGCGCAAGGACTTCTGTGTCCAGACCTTGGTAGAGGATGGCGCGGCAGAAATCTTGCATTATTCGCATTTTATATTCAAAGATTGTATAATCTTCGTGCTCTTCAACTATGCGCTGTGAATGATGTAGCGGCAGAGTTTTTACCCAGTCGCATTGGTAGGCAGGCACCTTCAGCAAAATACGCTCCATCGGTACATCAAAGTTTGAGAACACTCCATAGAAATCTGCAAAGTAGTCTTCAGGTTTGAAGTCTTGTGGAAATTCAAATGTCTTGTCAAGTGTATAGAGTGCCTTTATCCTGTCTAGAGCATAAACGCGAAGGACACCATATTTCTTGAAAGGTGAAGGATCATCGTCTTTCGGCTCTTTGTCAACGAGCTTAGCCAACACATACCATCTGCGCTGATGCATCTTAACGCACATTGGAGCAAATCTGATAGGCGGAATATGCTTGTCGCTATTGAACTTCTCGTAGCTCATTGACATCAGTTTCCCGTCCTTCATGGCTTCCATAATTCTTGTAAGACATTCGTAACACGACGGGATGTTTTCAAGCAATATGCGGTCTTTCATGCTTTCGCTTTCGGCTATACTTTCGTGTACAGCCACCGATTCAAGCATCCAGTTCAGCGATGCACGACTTTCTATAGCTCTAGGATTGGCTATATAGTAATATTTGTTCCTTCTACATTCAATATAAATCTTGTACTCCTCAGCAATTTTTGTGCGCCAATTATAGAATGTTTTCTCACCAAGCTTAGATCTTTTTACATTGCAGTTCGCAACTTCCCAATATTCCGCTATCTGCTTGAAAGTCAATTCACTATTACGTCTCAGAAGGTTTGTAAGCCAAAGGTATTGATTCGTGTTCATAATCATAAAGTATTTGATTTCTGGTGCAAAGGTAACAAAAAAGTCGGAAAACTCGTTTCCGACCATATATAAAAACTTATTTACTTTTGAATAATTCTGAATGAGAACCTAATCTAACCAATTCAATAATATCCCCATTAAGCCAGATTAGTAGGAAATCGTTACCAACATGGCATTCCATACAACCCTTATATTCGCCTTTTAAAGGATGAGGTCTATTTTCGTGAGGAATAGGTTGTTCATTTGCAAGCTTATCAACAATATCTCCCAAGGCTTTAATCAGTTTGGGATTATTTCGATAGCGTTTATAGTCCTTTTTGAACTGCGTAGAAGGATAAATCTTTTTCATTCCGCATCAAGAGCTTTGAATAATTCCTCAGATGACGAAAACAGATTGTCCCTTTCGTAAAGAGTTCTGCTTTTAGCTTCCTTGATTGCTTCAATAGTATCCTCACGAAGCATCATCGGTTCTTCTTCATACGCAACATCATACTCCTTCACACCAGTATTTATGTTCATGCGAACATAACCAAGAACCTTGTCAAGCATACTCTCTGTATCTATTGCCATGACAAGTTCCATCAAGTTCAGTTTCTTTGCGTCAAATGTAGCTGTTTGCATAATGTAGTTCTTTATTAGACTCTGCAAAATTAGTGTTTTTTATTGTTACGACCAAACTTTTCTCAATTAATTTGATTAATTTTGTTGTAATCTTAATAAAGTACAGTCATCGCAGACGGAAGTATTCGAACCTTCTCACCACGAGGAGTCGTTACCTTATTACCTCGTGCCACCGTTCCTGTATAGTGGCTCTATCTGCAATGGCCGTTATTTATCACATCTCCAGATACTCCAAAGCTTTCTTGTATTCAGCAATCTTTTCTCTTCGTTTTGGAGTGATAAAGAAGCTTTCCATTCGTTTTATCTCGCTTTGAATAATAGCTGTTATCATTCTTTTAATAATACGGTCATCTTTCACAAAGCATAGATCGTTCAGACAATCCTCAAAACTATGATTCCTAATGCGGTAGAATGCATCGATGTATTCGTCATCATCAAACTGTTCATATTCCTTTTCAACAAGTTCTACAGTTTGTTTCCTCAAATTTATAGTATAGAGCTGACCGTCTTTCTCCGCTTTAGGATTTCCCGCTGGTGCTGTTATCAGTTTGAATCCAGGGAACTGCGTCTCCACTTCCTGCATTTTTGCGAAGATATCACGGAAATCATCATGATATTTATGTTTGATGAAACCGTAAATATCCTTATCCTTTTTGTTCAAGAAGTCGTTTACGTCGAACTCATAAACCGTCGGGTCAACCCATTCCTCAGGCTTAAAGCGTATCCATTCATCAAATGTAGTGTACAATGAGTCAAGGTCACTGTTAGAGCAAAGGTAATCCTCACAGAACCAACATTCCTTCTGACCGAGTGCAAGGGCAAGGTTGAAAATGTCAGCTCTTGCGCTATTGATAGGATGTACATTATCACAGCTGATATGATCCAGCTGTCGTTCTATGCTCACTATTTCCCAAAAGTCGGCACGAAGATAAAATGTCGTCATGTGGTTATACATCTCAAACGAGTAGCAATCATCATCTTCATAGTCTCTGCACAGAAAACAAATATCTTCATGAAGATACTCGCAAATTCTTGACATTGTATCCTCGCAGAAGCGAATACAAGCATCTCTGTCATGAATCTTGCGAAAAGAATGTTTAATCAAATAACAAGTATCTACGCTCATAATCTATAATATATGTTAGCTTTTTACGTGATAAATAGGGTAAGACATCATTTTTTCTTCATTGCCAATGATAAACTTTGCAAAGTCAAAAACAATATTTTTTTGATATCTCTTGTAAGGCACTCATTCTTACCTCTTGAAGGTCAGAATAGTAGGTACAAAAGGATTCTCATATAGAGTTATGCTTTGTCCATCATCGGAGAGAGTACCTGCAAACGACCTAACCTGTGAATTCTCTGTGCAAGAGAAGGTTATCTTGTTTTTTGATATCTTGTAATCAGCTAAAATAGTTTTCTCATTCAGATTAATATTCTCAGTTTTTTTGTCTGTGTATGTTGTCGTAGTCTGTATAGCAACATATCCATCTCCGTCAAAAGGGATAAAACAAGTACCATCAGCCCTGTAAATTCCATAGCTGTAAATAGTAATGCTTTCATAAGTGTGAGGTGCTGTACTAACGGTGAAAGTTCCCTCTTGGAATCTATAAATACTTTTGGCTATTGTACGCTTTGCTTTCATAACTGACTGGAAAGTAGAATACTGAATTTTACACTTTCCAGAAGTAAATGACAAACTCATTACTCCGTCCTCTTGGTGGTTGTTCTTTATACAGATGTTAGAAGATAAATTGTCACTTTCCTTTATCTCGTCCACTGTATATTTCAGGCCTCCCAACAACGGTATTCTTGCTTTTGCGTATGAATTCTCTTCAACCCTATCTTTATAGATAGGAACATTGGTATGAGAATTAAACTCTACAGAATGCCAAGTAGTGTTCTCCAACAGTTTACTTTCATCAGTAGTATCTTCACTGTTACACGAAAATAATACACAGCTAAAACAAATAAGTAACATTGCCCACTTAACCAAAAAAAGTTTTGTCATAATTGTATTTTTATAGTTTAACATGAAGTATTTTTGTATTTTACTTTGATTTACTTATCATAGTTTATTTGTTTTGTTTCTAGTTTCTAAAGGAAGGAAAAGAAGAGCAACTGCACAAAAGCACCCTCAACAACGGGCGTGGCGCAAGACTTACCCTTCTTTTCCGATAATTGTGTGCCGCTTGTAGGGGAGTTGAACCCTTTAATATACTCTCGTTCACGAATGAACGCCAGCCCCGCTACCGATGCGACCATAAGCGACACACGATCCTTCAAAATATCAACTGAATATCGGAAATCTCGGCTACGCAATGGCACTAGTTATTCTCGCCTATTCAGTCTTTATTTGCTGCACTTTTCTAAAGTTAGGAGCAAGATGGGTAGGACTTGAACCTCCAATATGCTGCTCTTATGAAAAGAGGAGCCCCGCTGCCACTGCGACCATCATCTTGCTCCTGAAGTCCAGAACATATAGGTACTATATTCTGCACCTTGGATTGAAAGCAGTGACACCACACTGTGTAACTTTCGGAGTTTAACCCTTGTATCCCGGAGGGTGGTTGTGGTCGTCCTGGCCTTAGAAAAACTCCACAAAATTACTTAAATAAGAGCAACCTCACTAATGCCCTGAGTGCAGGCGTGGCGGCAGTTGCTCTTCTTTTGTATTTTGATGCTGCAAAGGTAGGAACCAATTCGGAAAAAACGTTACCGAGTAAAAACTTTTTTACGCAAAAACTTTTCATTTCAACGCTTTTGCCAATGGAGAGAAGTCTTCTCGAATCTTCATGCCCAAAGCGCGAGCAATCTCTGGCTGTGGGAAATCAAGCTTCTCACCGAAGTCAAAGATCAGTTTCAATTCATCCTCATTCAGTTCGTCATCTGCAAAAGCGATATCTATGAAATAGCGGAGAAGACTGCTACGCATGTGTGGAGCAAGGTCAAGAATCTTTTCAACAGAATCGTTGAAGATTTTCAAAACATCACCTTTCTCCACGCGCTTCAATTCCTTGTGAGGGAACAAGCAGAATGCTCCTAACTGTGCCAAGATGAATTCCTCTTCATTCTTGTCACGCTTACCATCTAGCTGAGATACGAACACTCCTGCAGAAGCCACGAAGTTTGCAAGTGCAGCATCAAGATCACTATAAATAAAATTCTGAAGAACGCCTATCAACTCATTCATTCCACGATTCAAGCCTGTCTGAGTCTTTGCATTAGCAAACAACTCCAAAGCACGGATACGGATAGGATTAACAGGATGTGAACCTTCGCTAACACCTGCATCCTTCAGGAAAAATTCCAGTCGTTCACTATTCTCAGCCATAAGGGTGTCAATGCTCACGTTCATCTTTTCGAGGAACAAGCCTGATGCCATCTTGAACACCGCAGTTACACACGCTTCAAGATTCTCGTTTGCCATATACCCGTAACGGTCAGCACTCAGTTCTGCCAGTTGGTTGTAAAGCTGAACACGCTTGCTAAGGAAAGCTGGAACATCCTCCTTAGCCTCATCATCAGGATAAATAAAGCCATACAACTGAGATATTGTTGCATCACTATTGATCAAGTGACCAATCTCATGTCCAACAACATACTTCAACTCTTCCTCATTCATAAGATTGAACAAGCCGGAGTTAATCTCAATGATATGAGGACGCTGTTCATCGCCAGAGCTATAAGAGCAAGCGTTAACAGTGCTATTGCCTGTAATATAGAAATCTATATCGCCCACAAACTCCAACTTCTCTTTAACTTCTTGGCAAAGAGCGTAGAATTTTGGCAATAGCGTTTCACTAACCTTTAGGCTGTTACCTTCCATCACGCTACGGAAGTTGACATCAAAGCCAACACCTTCACACTGTTGACGGACAAATTCTGTTACAGAACCTTGCAGCACATTGAAAATCTGCTGAGCAAGGATTTCCTGTAGTTCAATACTTGGATTAAGTTCTCTCATGAGTTTTTATTATTAGTTTAATAAGTTTGAAATCTTTGGAATAACTTATTTAAGGCGTTCTATTATGTCTGATACAGAGTTCTTCTCCATACCGATTGTTTTCATGACTCTCAATACAGCGTCACCTAACATTGCTTCATAGAGTTGAGCACGTATTTCTTCCTCTAAAAGAATCGGTACGATTTTCTTTGCCATAGTATTTTTATTTAATATTCTTAATAACTTCTCGTCCTATCAGACTTATTAATTTAGATTGTATTCCTGGATCAGAATAAATAACTTCCCATTGTTGTTCAAAAGCAGGGTGTGCATAGTCAGCACAACCATACTCGTCAACATGATATACAATCACTCTGTGTCTATCCATAATAGACATTAACTTAGAACGATATGTTTGGGCATAACTCAATCCTTGTTCGTAATCTTTTCGACGTTGACGTGTAGATTTAAAATCCACTTTTGCCTCTATAAGGAAAGGACAATGTTCCAATCCATGTTCTCCTTTTTGGAAGAAAACGAAATCAGGAATAGACTTTTCTTTACGACCACTCTTATGACGAGCTTGTTGCGTATAGTCCTCCTCTGTGTACCCAAGAATATCGTGCAAAAGTGGTTTAATGTATTTGTTTTCCACCTGCTTTTCTTCATCTCTATTACCCTTTACAATTTCAGGAGCTGTCCATGTTGAGATATTAACCAAACGAGGCAATTCTGAGATGTCATAACCACACTTCTTCTCCAAATAACTAATGAATGACGCATATTCTGAAGAAGATAATTCAAATCCATTGACACCTTGCAAATTCTTGTGACCTATAGTAAAATCTGATAGGACTGGGTCATTCATGAATTCTTTGTATGTCACATGTGGAATAGGATGACAATCGACCACAGTAGTACGGCAATGATAGTAACTAAATGGATTAAAACAACCACCAGAGTTTGCTCGCCATATTGAATGGAAACAACTATTGGGTGAAACCGCATACACAATCACTATGTCACCTCTTTGGGTTCGTTCATTACAAGCCCATGCCGATTTACAAATCCCTTCTGTTTCCAATCGTTCGTAGTCCCAAGGATTGGCTCCCGTTAACCATACATTTGTTGGTCTTGGTAATTCCGATTCTTGGGTTTCATCAATTTGTAGATGCGCAAAATAATACATATAGCAAATAAACTCAGCATCATTCAAATCATTCTCCTCTTGATATTTTGCAAAAGATTTACATAATTCAAGATAATACATTGTATATTTTCTATAATCATTTGTTCGTGGTAATTCTGGCAACCTAATGTCCAAGAAGTCACAATTTCTCTGTATCCAATCAAAGTGATTACTATAAAACATTGGTTTATAGAATGGATTAATATTGTATAAGAAACATGATATGATATTCATCCAATTATTAAGTGCACGATAATTACCCTTACCTATAAAACAATCCTTCTTTTTTGTTGACTGTACAATATTTTGTTCTTGGTCTATGTATGTGTACCATATTTCAAGATTATCAACAAAAGATTCAAAGAAAACTACTTCATTGGCATTGTCTTCCATATCTGGTAAGTTGGCCATTAGTTGAAATGTTTGCCATGAAGCATCTTCAGGAGACAATTCTTCTCCTATATTCGCCATTACTTCATGGTATCCAGCAACAATTTCCTCTATAGAAGAATTAGCATCTACAGTTTTATTGAAAACTTTGATGAAACGCTTTGCTTCCGGAGTCGTTTTTATGGATTCCCAAGTTTTTTTAAATTTCATATATATCAGTATTTAATAGTTTATAATGCTTTTCGCCATTCAACCTAGCATCAGCTGGTAGCTGCAAATATATATTTCCAAAAAAGGAATATGAATTTCTTAAATACAATCTATTAATTGCATAGTTACCAATTTCCTAACAAGATAAAAGGGATTTTTGTAGCTTCTCCCTACACTTACCCTGCATTTCAATGCATTCGTCGTAGAGATTGCGCACCATGTTATCACCCATTTTGAGCAACTCATAGTAAGAATGTTCTGCGTTATGGTATGCCATTAGAGCGCCGTCGTAATCGATTTCCGTGCCGAAACCGTAATACATGCAATCTGCCAAGCGCTTGAAGATGCCTGACAAACTGCGTGCATCAGTCTCATCTTCTGGCTTGTCGGTTTCAATGGCGAGTGCTTTGCAGAGAAGTCGGTAAGCGTAGATTTTGTCTTCCTGCACATAACGCCCATGGAAGTACAAATCAGCCAACTTGTAGTAAGACTGAGTGTCATCAGAAATCAACGCATACTTTGAGAAGCATTCGTAAGCTTTCTGGTAGTCTTGTTCTCCGCAACGACCATAGTAATAGATATAGCCAAGGTTCAGAAGGCTTTCATCAAGTCCGTGCGCCACAGCCATCTCATACAACTTCTTAGCCATATTGAAGTCTTGTACACCAAGTGTACCGGAGTAGAATATATTGCCGTAGCTTTCCATCGCCTTTGCGTCGCCAGCAACTATGGCACATTCATAAATATACACAAGAAAGACTTTCATCTCAGGTGTTATTTCCGCATTTGGATTCTCAAAAGCAAGAGCGATGACAGCTTCTGCTGCCTCTTCATCTTCATAGAAAGCTTCTGAGTCAGGACCATCTTCAAGGAGTGCTTCTTTCCAATCCTCGTAGATTTCGTAGAAGTTCTCAAAGTTATTGCACTCCTCATAGATATGTGCTTTGTCGCTGTTGAGTAGAGATTCTGCGTAATTGCAGTACTCTTTTTTGTCAAGTTTAATGATCATTATTCTGTGTTTTATTGGTTCTTGACTGCAAAATTAAGGTGTAAGTCGGAAAAATCACTTCCGAGTCGGAAAGAATCTTTCTATTTTCCGTTTTTTTCGGTTTTAAGTTTTTCTTTTGGTTAGACTATATACACAAAAAGTGTAGGTATCTTACTTCTGCTCGCTTGTACATCAAGGTTTTCCACGACCTTTACACTATAAGCTTGCAGAGAAGATACCTACTAGAAGGATATAATATACCCATAAAGCGTACATGAGGACAGATTGCCCTCTGTACGCTAACGGGTAGATGCAAAATCCAACCGTAGCATCTACTTCTGACTTGCTTTTGATAGTGTAATAAGAATTGTGGAAATTTTTGATGTACCAAAAACAAGCGTCCATAAACGCATTTCTATTTTGTTAAGTCATGCCCAGTTATACATTATTCAAAAAGAAATGTTGTGGGTAATGACTTTGCAAAGGTACATTTTTTTTGTTAAATAAGAATGAATATAAGAAAAAAAGTCACTGTTCCGCCGTTTTTCTTGAAAAAAGATCGGAAATAGCGCTGTTTGCGCAAAGGCTGAGTATGATTTTCATTTTATTTGGAGCTTTAGATTTTCTAACTAATAGAACAAAACAGGTAGGACTCGACCAACATTATTATGCTGATGAAAAGAGAAAAATACTACTTTTATTTAGTGACTATCTGCACTTGTTCTTGTTGTCGGCTGCAAAGGTAAAGTATAAGTCGGCCAAAAAGTTGCCGACTTTACAAAAAAACAAACAAACTGTACGAAAAAATGCAAAAATTACGAGATATTGCACTGGGAATATGCAGAATTCGGCGAAATTTTCAAAGGAAGAAACAATATTTCCGCATATACCGACTGCCTAAGCCCCTAATATAAAGGCTTTTCGGTATATGCGGAAACGCTATGTCAGGGTTCTTTCCGTATGGACAGACGGACAGACAGAAATTAAGATACTAGCACAAAAACTAACAATTATATTGATGTGAAGATTTGCGTCAGTATCATTTCTTATTTATGTGAAGGAGAAGTAATAACTTAAGAAATATCAACATCTCGTTTTATCTTAACAACAAATTCTCTGTGTCAAGGAAGAAATTCTTTTCTTTGTCTTCACGCATAAAGTCACGGATATAATCCTCCTTAGCAATGCTCAGTTTCAACACTTTAAGTGGAATAGCATATACTCGCTCTGGGTCAGAAGGAGAACCGCCGACACCAATAACCACGAACACGGGCATATCTTTTTCCTTTTCAAACTTGCGGTAAATGTCAGCTTGCTCTTCTGTTGCCCATTGTATCTGTTCATTCTTAAACTTGCTTCTCCATTTACATTCAACGGCAAATGATACTATCTTATCGCCAAGAGAAAACTCGTACTCCATATCCGGATAGCGATTTGACTCTGCGTAGTTTCCTTCGTAGTACTTGTCGCCACGCCACTCCTTCAAAGTGAAATATTTCTTGTTGAAATGACTGACCACGTATTCTTCAAAGGCACGACCTTTCTCTTCCGACTCTGTCAAACCATTTTCAGTGCCATTCTCGTCAGCTCCATCCAAGTTAGCATCAATATCTTTCTGTTCAGATACAAACTCGTTTGTTGACGCAGGCTCTTCAATTGTTGCGGTTTTCGAACCTTTTACCATCCAAACGCCAATACCAACAAGCAGCACACCAATTATAACTAAAGCATAACCCATTTTCTTGTTCTTCATTTTAATATAATTCTTTAGAATTTTTCATTCTATTCATGAAAATTTATTCTGCCTTCCAATCTGGATTGAACCAATGGCGACGTTTCTGCCATTGTTCATGTTATTTGGTTTTACTTGGTTTAAAATCTATGATGTGAATCTCATTCTCATCATACCAATATCTAATTTTGCAAAGCTTAGCCATGCCTGTCTGTCCTTATTTACTATTGCATCGTCAACAATGTCAGCATAATTTACCGCCTCCGCAGCATCAATCCAAGAGTCATCATCGGAATCCGGATACATAGGATATGGCTTGTTTTCCATCCAATCGACTGATTCGAGAAACTTTGCGGTAGCATCGTGAAGATTGGCTCTAAGGAATTCTTTTTTCTCTGAATTTGACATTTCCGCAACCGTATTTAATGGCAGATGTTGCTGAGTAGCAGAATAGCCATACGCCACAACTGGCTCACTTACCATCTGCGGTTCGTCGTTTGGGATGTCGTATTTCTTTGCCATATAATTTTATATTTTGGTGCAAAGTTAAGAATTTTGATGATAAACGAGAACGTTTACATGAAAAAAGTTATTATTTCGAGTTTTTTTCAATAAAAGAGGTGAATTTCATTCGTTGTCCTCTTTTATGATTTCCCAATGTCCGCCATTGGTTGGACCTATGTGTTTGATGAAGGTGTTACGCATTAGCTTTATGTTATTGTCTATGGCTGTTGTGCTAATGCCTATGCGGTTTGCCATTTCAACAGTGCTGACAAATGGGTTCTCATAGATTAGCCTGAGTATTTCTATCCTGTTTTTACCCAACTTTTTACCCAACCTTTGAGCTCTTTTACCCAACTTTTCTGCGATTTCTTCAAAGTTTTTTCCCAACTTATCTTCCCTTTTGGGCGTCATATTCCAATTGTCTGGAGCTTCAATGATGAGATAGCGGTTCTTCAATTCGTGTTGTTGTCCAAGCAAGAGATTATAGAAGAATCTTTCCAAATACTGGAAATCATAATCGACGCCGAGTTTGGAGTTCTTGTAGTTTGCACGAACTAATGCGTTACGGAAATACCAAGAGTGACGAGCAAACATGTCATTGTTTTCCTTGTAGCCGATAGAACGCAAATATTGTATGAGAAACACAGCTGTAGTTCGTGTGTTTCCCTCACAAAATGGATGTATCTGCCATAGTCCGGAAGTGAAACGACAAAGGTGTTTTGCTTTTTCTTCTTCTGTAAGCCCTTTGTAACTGAACACCTTCTCTTGTTGGATGTCATAGTCCAAGGCGCGTCTGAGGTCTTCCCAGTTTAGATAGTTTACAGTGTCGCCCTTCAACACCCATTCTTTCTTTGTTATATCATACTTGCGCAGTTGTCCCGCGTGCTTGAAAACTCCGTCAAAAATTCTTCTATGGGTAGCAATAAAGCCGTTAGTGTTAAACGCAAGTGTTTTAGTTGAAAGAATACGTTTTATGTTGACAGCTGCTTTGTCCGCCTCTTCGTCATCATCATCAACATTGCTTCTGTTTTCCGCACTTGCATAATAAGATCGAAGAAGCTCCTGAACCTCATCCATAGATATTTCGCCCTCAATGTTTCTGCGGGCTGTATCTATAAGATAGCTTGATGGTTTTATTCCATCAACAGCCTGCAGACCTATCGCGGTATTCCATTGTTCTGCACTTTCAGCAGCTTTAGGTTCTCCCTGACGGATGTATTCGTCAAAGTCAAAGTATAATTGTTTCGGTTTCTCTGTCATAATCAGTATTTCTCCAACAGTTTTGCAAAGTTACACATTTTAATGCGAAATAGGAAGGAATATGGGAAAAATATTGTGAAAGCGGCAATTTTCTTGAAAAAGTGACGGAATGTGTTTGATTCTTTGTTGGCATTCTTAGTTTTTTTCATATCTTTGCATACTGAAAGTTGCATAGAACTAACCCTTAAACATTATGAAACGAAAACTGACATCACTTCTGATAACTCTGTTCTCTACAACGATGGTTTGCGCGCAGGAAACCATTGAATATGAATGGGCAAGCGTGCCGATAACAGGCGGTGGCTTCGTGCCTGGCGTAATCTTCTCAACGAAAGACGAGGGCGTGCGATATTGCAGGACGGACATGGGCGGAGCGTACAAATGGATTGCGGAGAAAGGCGAGTGGCAGCAGCTGCTGGACTTTCTTTCTTATGACGACAGCAACCTGCAAGGCGTGGAGAGCATTGCGATTGATCCGAACTATTCGCAGCATGTGATGATGGCTTGCGGCACCGGCACTCGTACTCCTGGCGCTGTGCTTATAACCCACGACGGCTTCAAGACCGTGCATCGCACTGACGTGCCTTTCGGTTTCGGCGGCAACGAGAACGGCAGAGGCAATGGCGAGAGAATGATGATCTCGTTGAAGAATCCGAAGTTGGCTTATCTTGGCACGAGAAACGACGGACTTTGGCGCACAACTGACGACGGCAGGAACTGGCTGAAAGTGACGAGTTTTCCCGACATGAGCGAACCGATGCCAAAGGATTGGCGTGACTACCAAAGTCGTGGTTCTGGCATTATCTGCACGCTCTTTGACGGAGATGACATCTATGTCGCTGCGTCTGTAAAAGACAGAAACAGCATATTCCGCAGCACAGACAACGGCAACACTTGGCAAGCGTTGGTAGGTCAGCCTACGAAATGGCGACCAACACACATGGTAATGTCTGAAAATGGCAAACTCTTCGTCTCATACGCTGACACTCCTGGTCCTTCGCAAATGAATGATGGCGCTGTCTTCTCTTACGATACAAAGAACGGCAAGTGGCTGAATATCACACCTTTCCGTCCAGAGAAAACAGGGGTTGCCGGCTTCGGCTATGCTGCCGTTTCAACAAAAGGCAAAACGCTTATTGCCAGCACTCACGGTCTTTGGGGCAAGTATGGCTTTGGCGACGAGGAACTGTTTCTCTCGGAAGATGAAGGCAAGCATTGGACACCGATTTTCAAGCACGGCTATCGCTATGATTGCACAGAAGCTCCTTACGCAAAGATGGCTCCGCTGCACTGGATGTTCGACATAGAAATTGATCCTTTCAACACGAATCATGCTATCGTAACAACTGGTTTCGGCGGTTGGGAAACCTTTAATCTGCTCGATTGCCAGAAGAAAAAAGGCGAGGTTGTTTGGCAGATTATGGCAAAAGGAATAGAAGAGACAGTGCCACTTGAGATGTATTGCTCACCGTCTGGCGCAAAGCTTCTCGTTGGCATCGGCGATTATGGCGGCTTCACTTTCGACGACATTACGAAGCATGTGGCAGAAGGCTCGAACTTCGCTCCGCATTTTGCGAACACCGATGGCATAACAGGCGCTTGGAAGAAGCCGGAGATTGCCGTTAGAGTGGGGGAGGTGTTCCATGGTTCTGCCGATAGAAGACCAGTTTCTTACTCGGTTGACGGCGGCCACAACTGGATGGAATGTGACACTCGTCCGACAGAAAGATCGCAGCACGGACACATCGCTGTTTCCGCTCTTGGCGACAATTGGATATGGACGCCAAATCGCGAAGCTGCTTACCACACCTCCGACAATGGCAGGACTTGGACAAAATGCATCGGATTGCCACAGAACATTCGCACGATTGCCGATAAGGAAAACAACAACAGGTTTTATGCCGTGGATGTTGTTGGCAGAAAACTTTATTCAAGCACTGACGGCGGTCGCTCGTTCAAGGCAGATTCGCTCCGTCTTGGCGGTCAGCAGATGCCAATGTTCGGCAACCAGCAGCCGCAAAGAAGAGGCGACAATCGTGGTGGACAAGACCGTGTTTATGCTACTCCAGGTCACGAAGGCGATCTTTGGATTGCAGCTTACGATGGACTTTATCATTTACAATTTACGGATTCGCAATTAACACCGCAAGCTCTCTCTCAAGTTCGCACAATCTACGCTTTCGGTTTTGGCAAAGGCGTAACAGCTGATTATCCTTCGCTCTATCTCATCGGTATCGTGAACGGCAAGTATGGCTTCTTCCGCTCAACTGACAAGGGCTGTTCTTGGCAGAAGATAAACGACGATGCCCATCAGTACGGTCATGTTCTGCACATCAACGGCGATATGCAGGAGTTTGGCAGAGTGTATATTGGCACTCACGGTCGCGGCGTGATAACCGGCAAAGAGAAGAAATGAAAAATAGGGAATTGCAAAATAGCTCTGCAATTCCCTATTTTTTTACCGTATTCGGATGGTTATTACTCTCTGCCAGCTGAGTAGTAATCGAACAACTGAATGACGCGTTGCTTGATTCGCTCCTGATGGTTCGAAGCATGAACTACGCGCCACATTGAACCGTCAGGTGGCATGGCAGCGCCTGAAAGTTCGTCGTCGGCATCGCGGAATGCAAGCCACGCCTTCTGTGCTTTTAAGAGAGCTGCCTTGCCATTGCTGTCCAGGCTGTTACGCAACTTCTGATAGTATTTGTTGAGCAGAGCATCATAGTCTTCAGCTGCGGCGTAGATGGTTTGCATCATGCCCAGAGTGGAGCTGTCGTCATTTATCAGCACATCTTCGCAAAGACTGATACTGAATGTGTCAACCGCAAATTCCACTTCAGCCTTGCCAGCAAATTCATTGGAAGCCATGTATTTGTTCTTGAATGTTGCAATCTGTCGCTTAACGGCACTCTGCTGTGATGAACTCATGTTTTCTGAAAGTTTCTTTGGCAATGTTATATTGTTCTGAGCGAAAGATATGGAAGAACAGAACATGAGTGCGATGATGATTGAGATAATACTTTTCATGATGTTTTTGTATTATGTGTGATAGTCAGGGAAAACTCTACTTATTTTTCTCCAAAAGGAAACTCCTTACGAGTTTGCCGCCAGGAGTGATGACATCGTCTTTCCAGTTGCCGAAAGAGCTGGCACGAGGATAAAGCATAGCACTTGTCTCATCTTTGTCGCCGAGGTTCCATGCTGCCCAACTGATGTTGTATTGCTCCATGAGAGCCTCCCACTCGCGGAACTCCTTGTCGCCAAGACGACCGTTGCCGCTTGCCTCGCTACATCCGCATTCAGAAACGAAGACAGGAATGCCTTTCTTGATGGCCGCTACGGTGCGATCCTGCAAGTCCTTACCGTGAGTAGCTGCGTAGAAATGCATTGTGTACATGATGTTGCTGAAACCCTGAAGCGGACTTTCGGCTACGAGATGAAGGTCTTGATCCCAGTGTGGGCTGCCCATGAGAATGATGTTGTCCGGATCATACTTGCGGATTTCCTTGATGACAGTTGCCGCATATACCTTAAGTTCCTCCCATGTGTATTTGGCACCTTCAGGTTCGTTGAAGAGTTCGTAAATAACATGAGGATATTTTCCGTACTTCTGTGCCATCTTGCCGAAGAAATCAACGGCTTCCTTTGTCTGCATCTTATGAGCATGCCAGTCGATGATGATGTAAGTGTCGTTCTTGATGGCAGCCTCAATGACCGGAGTCATGCACTTCATGGCAAACTCCGGATTGTCGATGTAGTTGTCGTAAATCTGAACGCCCATGGCAGCACGGATAACGGTTGCGTGCCAGTCGTTGATAAGCCAGCTGACAGCCTTCTTGTTGTAGAATCTTGGCCATAGGTTGTGCCATCCGAGACTAATGCCGCGAAGCATGACTGGCTTGCCGTTCTGGTCGCAAAGATTACTGCCTACGACTTTCAGTTGACCGTACTCCTTCACCGGTTTAAGTGCACTTGCTGAGAGTGCGAAGGCAAAGAGCATAAGAATTGTAAGGAATTGCTTTTTCATTGTACTATGATTGTATATTTTGGTTACTATCTTATAAGACAGTTAAAAATCAAATATGTAAAAAACGGCATCTGTTCTATGAATATCAAGAAAATAGTATATTTATAGGAAAAAGACTCAATATATGTTTTTTTCTTAGTAATTTTGCGGGCGTTATGTTAGGAACTATACTCAATACAACAACCATTATCGTTGGCGGTGCTTTCGGTGCTATTGTGCGCTCTGGAATAGGAGAAAAGTATAAGAAGGCACTTTTCGATGGACTTGGACTTTGCTGTCTCGCACTTGGAATGAACGCGGCGTTGCCGAATATGGCGAAGAGCGAATTCCCTGTGTTGTTCATTCTCAGCATTGCCATTGGCGCTGTCATAGGTACAAAACTCGACTTGTCTGGACGCTTAGATCGAATGAACGCAAAGCTTAACAAGAAGCAAGGTAACGAGAACAACGCCTTGAACGGTCTCGTAACTGGCATCTTGCTATATTGCATCGGAACTTTCAGCATCGTCGGACCTGTATTGTCGTATCTCTCGCCAAGTCAAGGATGGGATTTTAATGAGTCGGCAAACACCTTCCTCTACACGAATGCAACGCTCGACCTTGTAACATCGGCTGTGCTTGCGGCAAGCTATGGCTGGATAATGCTTCTTGCAGCTCCAGTGCTTTTCTGCTGGCAGGGAATGTTCTACATGATAGCGTATTTTTGCGGTGACGGAATGCCGGAACCGATGCGCGTGGAACTGAGTATTGTCGGTGGTGTGTTGATTATCAGTTCTGGATTGGGTATTCTTGGCATAAAAGATTGTAAGACCGTAAATCTGCTGCCGTCGCTTCTCGTGCCGGTGGTGTTCTACTTGGTAAAGGGATGACCCCCTCCGACTCCCCCACAGGGGGAGGGTATCCTCCAAAACATAGAACTCCCCCCCATAAAACTGGTCTCAAGAGACTATAGTCCCAAAACCAAAAACTGAAAACTAAAAACTGAAAATACATAAACGATGAAAGCTATACAGATAACAGGTGCCAACGAGATGGCATGCGTTGATATTGAAAAGCCGGAACAGCTTAGGGCTGGCGAGGTGCTGGTAAAAATGAACTTTGTGGGTTTCTGCGGTTCTGACCTTAACACTTATCGTGGTGGAAATCCGCTTGTGAAACTTCCGGTAATTCCTGGTCATGAGGTTTCTGCTGAGATTGCAGCCGTTGGCGAGGATGTTCCTTCTACGCTGAAGGTTGGCATGAAAGTTACGCTCAATCCATACTCTGCTTGCAACGATTGCCCTTCTTGTCGCAATCGCCGTTATAATGCTTGTCAACACAATGAAACTCTCGGCGTGCAGCGTAATGGTGCAATGCGCGAATATATCGTTATGCCTTGGGAGAAGATCATTCCTGCTGAAGGTCTTGACGAGAAGGAGATCGCGCTTGTAGAGCCAATGTCTGTTGGTTTCCATGCCGTAGATCGTGCTCAGGTGAAAGACATTGATGTGGTGATGGTTATCGGTTGCGGTATGATTGGTGTTGGTGCTATTGTAAGAGCTGCTCTGCGTGGCGCTACGGTCATCGCTACTGACCTTGACGACGAGAAGCTTGAACTCGCAAAGCAGATGGGTGCAACATATGTTGTGAACACAGGCAAGGAAAATCTTCACGCTCGTTTGGAAGAGATAACTGGCGGTTGTGGACCTGATGTTGTCATTGAGGCTGTAGGAAGTCCTATAACTCAGAATCAGGCTATAGAAGAACTTGCATTTACTGGTCGTGTGGTTTTCATCGGCTATGCAAAGGCTGGCACAGAATTCATCACAAAGCATTTCGTTCAGAAGGAAATGGACATCCGCGGTTCTCGCAACGCTATGCCAGAGGATTTCCGCGCTGTTATCCGCTATATGCAGAACAACGAATATCCAAAGGAGAAACTGATTTCTGCTGTAGTTAAGCCGGAAGAGGCTAAGGAGGCAATGGAAAAATGGCTTGCTGCACCGGCTAAAGTGTTCAGAATCCTCGTAGAGTTTTAAAAAGAAAAAATGTGATGATTTTGGTTGTAGGGCGAGGATTTCCGAGCCGCAATTCAGGTTTTATGCGGCGAAAACGGCTCGGAAATCCTCGCCCTACACTGCTAAAATCCGTAAATAGTCAATTAGTAAATCCGTAAATTAATCAGATGGTTGCCACAATAGGTTTCTTTGATGGTATGCACGAGGGGCATCGCTATGTTATTTCGCAGGTTATGGAACTTGCGGAAAAGCGTGGCGACGGCTCTGTTGTACTTACCTTCGACCGTCATCCTGCAGCATTGTTCTGTCCCGATCGCGTGCCAAAGATGCTGCTGACTCCAGAAGAGAAGATGGAGAAGATTGCTGCTTGTGGCGTGGAAGATGTCGTGATGTTTGAGTTTGACGAAGAACTGGCATCGCTGACTGCAAATGAATTCCTTCAAATCCTGAAGGAAGATTATGGCGTAGATACTCTGTTGCTCGGCTATGACAATCATTTCGGCAAGAAAGAAAAGGACGAAAATGGCAACTTCATAAATCCGACTTTCGAAGATTATGTGAAGAAAGGAAAGGAAGAGGGAGTGAGAATAAAGCTGCTGAAGGAGTATAGAAGTGAAAAATCGGGAAATGAAAAATCGCCCAATCATCAAATCGTCCAATCATCAAATGCCACGTCTTCTTCTACTCTGATAAGAAAGTTGCTTCTTGACGGTAATCTTGAGGAGGCTAACCGCAGATTGGGTTACCGCTATTCGCTTACGGGCAAGGTTGTTAGCGGCTATCAGATAGGAAGAAAGATTGGTTTTCCAACTGCAAACCTGAAAGCCGATGAAACAAAACTCATTCCGAAGAACGGCGTTTATGCGGCGTTGGCTGAAATAAAATCGTCAAATCATCAAATCGCCCAATCTTCAAATCATCAAATCGCCCAATTGTCAGATGCCATGTTGAAAGCCATTGTGAATATCGGTAGCCGACCAACATTTGATGGTAACGAAACAACGGTGGAAGTTCATATCATCGATTTCAACGAGGATATCTATGATGCGGAAATCACTGTCCATCTCGTTGCAAGGCTTCGCGACGAACAGAAATTCAATTCCCCAGAGGAACTTATCCAGCAGATAAACAAGGACAAGGAAGCCGCACTCGGTTTGATACATGTTGTCCACAGGATGTAGGGCGAGGATTTCCGAGCCGCCCAATCAGCAAACTTTGTCACGGAAACGGCTCAGAAATCTTCGCCCTACAAGCAAAAGGACAACTCGTATATTGTTTCCAAGCAATATTTTAGGCATAGCCACCTATTATTTTATAGCCTATCGGCTAGAACTAGCGTTAGCGTAGTCGCGACCGTCAGGGAGTCCCGAAGGGATGCGAAGCACAAATCTTTGAGCCTTTGGCTCTTGAAATCTTTTGAGGAAATTGCTTGACCTATGGTCTAACCTGCTCAAAGAGCCAGTAGATTTCTGGCGAAGCCTAAGATTTCTTTTGCTTCAAGCAAAATAAAAGAATCTTAACCAAAATCCTAATAAACATCTTTCCCTCATCAAAGCAATTGATTATGTGAGTCGCCAAATTCTTTTACCCTTGGGGAGCGAACTTGTTTCCTAGGGGAATGGAATATGTATTCCTTGGGATTAGGTATCAGTTTCTTACTAGAAAAGAATTTATTTCTTGCTAGAAAATTTTCATTTTCTTATAAGAAAAATTTTGTTTTCTTATAAGAAAACTACACCTAAGGCCAAGGGAAAAGAAACGTATCGGCAAGGGGGAAATGGCTTGCCGCCCTGCAAAATGGTACAAGAAGCATTGATTCTTTAATCGTCAATTTTTTTATAGCCTAACGGCTAGAACTAGCGTCAGCGTAGTCGCGACCGTCAGGGAGTCCCGAAGGGATGCGAAGCACAAATCTGATTGTGGAGTAAGCATTCAATGAACCACAGGTAGTACCATCTATATATAGTTACAGCGACTAT
>JAKSLJ010000046.1 GCA_024401275.1 Bacteroidaceae bacterium
TATGGGAGCGCGAACTCTTGCTCAATCATTTGTGTAAGTTCTGCTTCGATGGGCTTTGCCCACTGACCGACAAAGACGATGAATTTATTGATGTTCCAAGCTACTCGACCACGGGGGAGGACCCTCTCCCCGCTCTCCCTTTTAGGGCGAGGGCTGATAATCTCATCAATATTCGGATTAAATGCCGTTATATCAATAGTCTGAACTCCTTTAGCAGCAAATTCCTCAACTTGCTTTGGGGTAAGTTCCTGCTTGCGAACACCAAAGAAAGTGTGGTCGTTAGGATCAAACCAGAAGATGCCTACTTGCGGCATGGGTTCATCCAAGGCGCGCATTGCGTCCATCTGCAACTGTATATCTTTTTCTGACATGTTATTATCAGGTTTTAAGATTTCTATGGGGATTTGCCTATTTTTTCTTGGAAACAAATCAGACAGGAATCTTTACAGGAATAATCTTGTTCTTGTAAGGAATTTTGTGGAATTTATTTCTTGCCTTTGGCTGTCTTTGCTTCTTGCTTGAGCTGGGCTATGTAGGCTTGTTCTACTGGCGAAAGGGTGCGGACTTGGTACTTGCGGTATTCTTCTAGGGCCTTGGCACGGGCTTGTTGAGCAGATATGGTACCCGCATCTTCGAGAACGGCATTATCTCCTGCTGAGAGAATATTATCAAGCATGACGCGATAGTCGTGCATGGTGGTGGGGATGTGATCCAAGGCGCGATTTTCTGCAAAATCAAAATAACCGGATACCATATTGTTGAGCTTTCGTAGCTCTGTCTCACTGAGGTAGTTCTTGGCAACAACTACTTCAGCTTTGGTGGGTTGTGACCCGCGGAATGTGGTGAGTCCCATGAACTCCTTCTCGGCATCTGCACGATTGAAGATAAGTTCTGCAGCGGTCTGACCATGGGTGGCATAGTGAAGTTTGTTCTGAACCATCTTGAAGAAGAGGACGGTCTCTTCGTCTGTAGCGTTGTAGTCGACGCTGGTGGCATAGAGGTCAAGCACCTGACGATAGAGGACTTTTTCGGAAGAGCGGATGTCCTTAATGGTGTTAAGGAGCTCGTACCAGTATTGTCCTCCTCCGTTACCTTTGAGACGCTCGGAGTCGATGGTGAAGCCTTTAATGAGATATTCTTCAAGGCGCTTTGTTGCCCATTGACGGAAAAGCGTACCTTGCTTTGATCGAACACGATAACCGACTGAGATTATCATGCTGAGATTATAGTAGAATGGTGCTTTTTGCTGAAATTCGGAATTTCCGAATTTCTTCACGCAGTCATCCTCTTTGAGTTCCTCTTCTGCAAGAATTTTTTTGATGTGCTCATTGATTGTTGAGACAGCTTTACCATAGAGTTGTGCAATCTGCTGTTGCGTAAGCCAAACTGTATTCGCATTTATCTGCACTTCGAGGTTAACCTTACCATCGGAGGAGGTATAGATGACGATTGGGCTATTGCTTCCATCTGTGGGTTGTATGTTGTTATCGTTTGCCATGTTATGGGTATGCAACTATGAGTGTTCTTTTATCACTTTCTCATCGCCGAAGTTTTCGTATAGGCACACTTCTTTATTTCCCTAAACTATAGCATAAGAAGCTATGGCTCAGGTGATTATGTTGTTCTTTTGTTGGAGTGATAGATAAAAACTGTTTCAAAATGTTTTTATAATCGGGGCAAAGTTAATGATTTTTTGTATTATTAACAAAGAAATTTGCCAGAAAAGGAGAAATCTGGGTGTTAAAATGATTTGCGACTAATGAATCTGCGCCATCTTTCTACTATACCTAGATTGTGATTTGCGAACCACATTTGGATTTTCGTGGCAAAGATTCCATATTTGCGCCATGTGCGGATGATGCGGAAACTTAAATGCGGATGATCTACATACCAAGTGGGATAGGATGCAGTGTTCAGCTGGTTATAAAAATGCGGATAATGCTGGAATAGGTAATTTTCGATCAGGTTTAGTTGCTTGTCTCGTACCTCTTTATTAGGTATGGTTAACAAAGACGTGTATATGGACATTGCCCTATGTAAGCAAACGATACGCAAGAAGTCCAAGTTTACGGAAATTCCGTTTCGTTTTCCGCCCTCCAGATAGCATGCTGTATAAGTGTGGATGTAGTTATACAGTAGTTCTATGCGCTTTGAGAAGTTGCTCTGATATACCACTGGATCCATAGACTGTCCGATTCTTCCTAACAGGTAGCAATATATTCCTTTGGGGTAATAGATGAATGTTTTGACTTTGGACAGTGGCAAATACATCCACTCTCCATCGGTATAGAAAATCCCTTCTGTTTGGTGGTAATCAAGTCCTTCAAAGATTCTACGATTGTAGGTGGTGCGATGCATATAGACATCGAAGAACTTATGGTAATGGTCGGCAAATCGCAATTCTGTATTTGGGGAGAAATCCAGTTTGCGTGCCATTGACACTATGCCATCCTTGACTGTATAGTAATCTGTGAATACTGCATCAAAGTCTTTATCATCCAACCATAAAAGGAAACCTTTGAAGGCATCTGTGTCGAACCAGTCGTCAGCATCCAATGTTTTCACATACTTGCCTGTTGCAAGAGGCAATGCGACATTGATGCATGAGCCATAATTGCCGTTGTCCTTATCTATTACCTTGAAGGTATAAGGATAGCGTGCTTCATAGCCATGGGCTATCTCTGAGGAACGATCGGTGGAACCGTCGTTGACAACGAGCACCTCAAGTTTTTGCATCAGCTCACTGTCGGCTTCTCCGACAATAAGGGAGGTAAGGCATTTGTCAAGATATGCCTCCATGTTGTATGTAGGCACGATAATGCTTAATAGCTTTGACACAGGAGTTAATGATGACATAAATTGTAGTTATAATAGTTTTTATGTTACATTCGCCCAATATTACTTTGCTTTTTTATAAGCAGATGATTAACACCTGGGAGGCCAAGTGTCTGAAGGCCTTTTGCAAGTAGAACCTTAATACCTGGAAGCCCAAGGGCTAGAAGACTTTTTTTGTCAGTCGAAAATAATTCTTTCGCCATACTATTGTAAAGTTTCACATCGTGCCGCTCATAACAACGATTCAAGCATCTTAATGTGTACTTCGCTTTAGCCTGTTTTAGCTGATTCATACAAATGGGGTCTTTGTCTGCAAAAAACTGAAGCAAGATGTTGATTGAAGCAAGATCGTCTTTCATTCTCTTAACCATATGCGAATAATTGGTGCAACTCGTATAGGAATTGTCATTCTGTCGATTGTAATGATATACAACAACATCAAGTTTCACACATTTCTTGGCATAATAGATAAGACGAGGCAAAGTGTGATGGTCCTCTCCAATATTTACCCCTGATGCAGCCTCTATACCATTTTCTGTATATAAAGACCTTCTTATCAGTCTGCGCCAAATTACATGATTGAGAGTTAACTCCGCCATATGTCGCATCAAAACATCTTTGTCTTCGAGATCAGGCTCTTGTAGCAATTCTTCTCTATCTTTGTAGTGCGCAATCGCATTTCCTGATACAATATCCGAATCTGTCCGCTTTTGTTCCCTGACAAGTAGTTCGACAGCATTATGTTCTAACCAATCGTCCGAATCTACATGCATTATGAATTCGCCATTGGCTGCAACAACCGCAGAATTGCGAGCGGCAGCTAATCCTAGATTCCTATCATGACAAATAACCCTTATCCTGTCCTTAAGATGAGGGTATTCTGATACAATTTCCGTTAGTGTGGCAATAGAACTATCAGGTGAGCAGTCATCGACAAATAGAAACTCGCAATTTGGGTACGATTGATTAAATACACTGCGGGCACACCTCTCTATGAATGGTGCTACATTGTATATGGGTACACAAATTGAAACAAGTATATGCATTGCTGTCTGTTATCTTTTCTTAATTCTTCTTAGTTGCTTCTACACACATGGTTTCCATCAAGTTGAACTGAGCAGGTATTACCTCTTGATGCTTCTCTATACCCTTCAAATGCTCGTGACTACTTTCAGAAACATTGCAAAAAGTAATATCCGTAAATCCTGCATTCATGAGCATTCTTTTTATGGTATCCTTGTCATATATGCATTTATGTCCCCAGAACCTCATAAAGTTATTTGTCAAGAATGCTGTGGAATAGTTTTCTCCAAAATCATTTAGTTGTTCTGGGGCATAATGTTGGAAATGCCATTTCATATACTCTAGGTTTTCTTTTTTGTCTGGATTATCATATATGTCCATCAAAAACTCTAGGCATGGCATTGTCAGTCTTATTACGCCGTTCTCTTTTAGTATGCGATATGCTTCGTTTAACAACAGTTTCCCCTCATGGTAAGTAAGATGCTCAAAATTATGTTCAGAGAAGATATAGTGGAATGTCTTGCTCTTGAATGGCATAGGCTCGGTAGCATCCAGATAACTTACTCCTTGCTTAATGTTTATGTCGGTGTTAAAGAAACCTTCAATGATGTTATCTCCGCATCCTATTTGTAGTTTCTTTACTTTATGTCTCAAAGAATATTTCAGGTATTCTGCTTGACACGAGAGCTTTTCTTTTATCTTCATAATAATTCTGTTGTTATCTTTTTTCCTTCATCTATATAGAAACCGCCCCAGCTTCTATTCCAAACCGCATATCCTATGCTTGGGTTACTATGCAATCGATTAATGTTGAATGAAAGGACGTTTGAAACATGATCATAATTCAAGACTGCCGTTGCAAGGTCTTTCTGCCCAACCTCAAGAGTTATGTAATAAAGTCCACAAGCCAAGCAGTGGTCAGTAATTTTAAGTTTTATTTTGTAAATATCCGCATTGTTGGGCACCTTTGTGGGTTGGCTGATGAACTGTAGTATCCTTTGATTGGAAGAATCATTCACATAGAACGTATAATTACATTGTTTAACAGAATGATTATTGCAACGCATGGTAATGAGCAATTCAATATCGTCGTCAGTAGCCATATTGTGAGCATCACCAAGCATTTCAACTTCCATGAATTCCAAATCATGCATGAAACCTGGGTAATGATGCTCTTCCTTTATCTGGGTTTTGGTTACAATGTCTGATTGACTTTCAGCTGTGTACCTATCTACACAGTCTTCAGCTGTTCCCATATATTCCAACATGCCATTTTTCAGCACGATGCCATTATTACAGAGGTTCCTCACCGCTGCCATATTATGGCTGACGAATAGCACGGTCCTGCCATCTCCCTTTGCCACGTCCTGCATTTTTCCGATGGCTTTCTTTTGGAATTCGGCATCGCCTACAGCGAGGACTTCGTCAACGACAAGAATCTCTGGTTCAAGATGAGCGGCTATGGCAAAGCCGAGGCGTACGGTCATACCTGAGGAGTAGCGCTTGACGGGGGTGTCAAGGTAGCGTTCTATGCCTGCAAAGTCAACGATTTCATCAAGCTTATGGGTGATTTCATTCTTTGTCATGCCCATGATGGAACCGTTCATGTAGATGTTTTCACGACCGGTCATCTCTGGATGGAAGCCTGTGCCGACTTCAAGTAGGGATGCTATGCGACCTGTGTAACGGATGCTGCCGGAGGTGGGTGCTGTGATATGGCTGAGGAGCTTGAGCAAAGTGGATTTGCCAGCTCCATTTTTCCCTATGATACCCACCACATCGCCTTGCTCTACCTTGAAGGATATATCGCGAAGTGCCCAAACGTAATCGCTACTGCCTTTGGAAGAGCGATCGTTGGTCTGGCCAATCTTCAGATAGGGATCCTCTTTCCCAAGGATTGTAGTCTGCCACCAACGGTTGAGGTCGTGGGAGAGTGTACCTGTGCCGACACGCCCTAAGCGGTACATCTTGCCGACGTTATTGAATTCTATGGCTGTGCTCATTATGGCTTTTCGTGTGTTAAACGGTATCCATGAAAGTCTTCTCTGTGCGAGAGAATATTATAATGCTGAGAAACAATGTGACAATCATGAAGATTGTACTATATAGTAGTCCGCCCCAATCAAGAGAACCACATGAGAGGGTGCTGAACTTGAATGCTTCGAAAATTGGAGTGAGCGGATTGAGTGAAATGATATCGCGATAATTCTCGGGTGCAGCACTTAGTGGATAGATAACCGGGGTTGCATACATAAAGAGCTGGATTCCAAACTGTATGAGGAACTTGAGGTCGCGATATTTTGTAGAGAGACTTGTGAAGATAAGCCCCCAGCTGATGGAGTGGAAGGCTAACAGGATTACGAGAAAAGGGAAAAGCAAGATGGACAGGTTTATGCTGAGAGTTCCTGATGGGAGAGTGAAATAATAATATATGTAGATGATCCCGAACAGGAGTAACTGGATGAACATCTTGAGAAGATTGCTTGTGGCGTTACTAAGCGGGACCACAAGGCGCGGGAAATATATCTTGCCAAAGACATTTGCATTGGCGGTAAAAATGTCAGAACAAAGGGTGAATGTCTCGCTGAAATAATTCCAAAGAAGAATTCCTGCCATATAAAAGAGTGGCTGTGGTGCTCCATCAGTACTGATGCCAGCCAGTCCACCGAACACAAACATATACATGGCTGTGGTGAAAAGTGGCTGTATAATATACCAAAGTGGTCCTAAGATGGTCTGCTTGTATTTTGTGACGATATCGCGCTTAATGTACATGACATACAGGTCACGATAGCGCCACAAACCTTTTATGTCGATGTCAAGGAGACCTTTATGCGGGGTTATTACGTGATGTTGCATTAATTAGGGTTATTATTAGCCATTTGGCATTGGATATTTATGGCAAGAAAACAAGAATAATTCGCGACAAAGTTAAGGTTTTTTATTGAAAAAACAATAATATTAAAGTTTTTATTTTCAATTTGAGTGATTTTTTTGTTTTTGCAATTCTGGAACCCATGGATGATTATGCCATAAAAACTTTATTTTCTCACTCGCTTATTCTTCTGTTTTGACAATCAGGTATGGGGTACCGTTGGGGTGTAGCTTGCGCTTATGTTCCGGCAAAGGTGTCATATAGTCGCCATAAAGTCCAGCTAGGTAATCGTGCCAGCCGGAAGGAACAGGTAATTCGCGAGTACCTCAAGTTTTTGCATCAGCTTACTGTCGGCTTCTCCGACAATAAGGGAGGTAAGGCATTTGTCCAGATATGCCTCCATATTGTAGGTGAGGACTATGATGGAAAGTAGTTTGTCCATACTATCATTTGAGTTTATCGTAGCCATTTCTTTTCAGCCATTTTTTCAATCCTTCAGAATCGATTTCACGCAATACCACTTTATACGAACGACTGGTATCAAGAATGACATTGCCATGTGTAGATGGAACCTGCAGAGGCTTTTTCCATTCACCATATTGTGCAGTCAGCACTCTATCATAATTCTTGGGAACTGGGATCGTCAGCATTTCGAATGGCAAATACACGACATCGTCATAGTCTTCTCGCAGGCCGCACCAGTTATTACGGAATTGCAGCAAGCTAAGATTTCCCACTCTTCTGGTTTTTATGCTTTGATAGCGTGTAATGATTGCATGGATGTCATCGAACTTTGAATTCCAATCCGCAGGAAGTGGACGGAAGTTGCGAATCCACCAAGCTTTCACACAATTAAACAACCATGCAATCACATTTCTCCTTTTATATTTCCAGTAGATGATGGGGAAATATCGGCTATGTCTCAACGTACTGATTATTTCACGCATCTCAGCCACTTGCTGATTAACAAGTTCATCATCATCATTTATGTTGTCCCAAGGAAAGATGTCGAGAAAGATGCCCTGGTTGAACGTGAAATTGATATCGGCTTCCCCCCTGAGCATTCCGGCCGTCTCGCTATTCCTTATCTGAGCATGGCAACGAAGGCTTCCCGGATCGGTTTGTTCTGTCTGAAAGAAATAAGGGTGCTTGAGTTCTTTCTGTGCCACCTCCACGAATCTGTCGTAGTCCGGACGAAGCATGCGCACGTCAATGTCATCATCCCAGGGAATGAAGCCGCCATGACGGGCTGCGCCAAGCATAGTACCACCATCGGCAAACCATCTGATGTCGTATTTCTTGCAGATGCAAGCCACCTCGTTGAGCATGTCAAGCAAGACTGCCCATACCTTCTTCTTCTCTGGCGACACATAGTATCCGTTCCTTGTCTCACCATTAAGATACCCCTTAGGGAGTGTTAAATGTATAGGAAGGTGGTCGTTCATCTGTACAAAAGCCTTGCGTCTATGGTTCGTTTAACCTTTTCTATCATGCTCCCTTCGCAGGTCCATCCCAAGGAAGACAAAAGCGAAGCATCCAGGGCAGAGAATTCCATCGGATTGAAGACTCGCTGTTCTTCTTCAGAAGGAATGTCATAAACAACTTCCGTGTTGCCTATTGATGCAAACATGTCGGCAAGCACCCGTATAGACATTACCGATGAACTGTCAGCAATATTATATGCCTGTCTATTTTTCCCTTTCAACAATATATATAGCAAAGCAGAAACACAATCTGCCACATAGCACCATGATCGCATCTGGTTGCCCTTGCTCTTGAGGACGATCGTCTCATGGCCGATAACCTTTCGTATGAATTCTGCATATATTCTATTGTCATAGTCCGAGAATACTGGACCATATACATGACATGGGCGAGCAATAACGGTTTCAATGCCGTACTGATGGCCATAGGCTATGCATAAAGATTCTGCCGCACGCTTTGCTGACGGATAAGCGGCTCTCAGCTGAGTGCAATTGACATAACCGAATTCATCCTCCTTGAATGCTCTTCCATTTCCTTCACCATAAACCTCACCTGAGGAAAGGTACAGGAACCTTTCTAATCCATGTTTCACTCCGTACGCCCAAACATTGTTTACTCCCATGATATTTGAAGTGACTACCTCAACAGGACTACTGAGATACAACGAGGGAGACGCAATGCCGGCACAATAGACTATAATGTGGAATTCGGTGTCACCATGCAAACTTTCACATACGTCATACTCCACAAAATGCAGGTTCGGCTTGTCCAGATATGATGCAAAAAGCTTCTTGAACTTTTCTTGGCTACGTCCACTTGCATAAACATGGTAGTCTATGGGACTATGCAAAAGCAGCATTTCCACGAAAGCTGAGCCTATCATGCCAGTAGCCCCCACCACCAGGATATTCTTGCCCTTCAGCATCTCCCAAGGCAAACTGCTCTGTGAAATCCTCTTCAAGTCGCCTTTGTAGCTCATTGCGCATTCTGCATCCATGGTTCAGGATGTATTCTGATTAAAGCCTTGAAAATCTCCACATCCTGTTGTCGTGTCAGTTTAAGGCCATTCCTTTCGCTACCTTCCACAAGATGCTGCTCCTTTATTCCCGTAAGAGGCATCAAGGTACATGATGCTATCGTGTTTGTAATCTTCTGCTCAGATGCAATACGGTGTGCCTTCATGAGGTTCTCGAGCGTATAAGTATGAGGGGTCTGAGTTGAAATCATCCTCTCGCGTGGAATGTCAATGTTGTCAACCGTATCATCTACAAGCTGCATCATGGCTTCTTTACATATCATTCCGGTAACGGCATAACCATACCTCTTGCATGTCTCAATGTTGTCAGAAATAATGCGTTCGTCAACCAACGGTCTTACACCATCATGAACCAATATAATGTCAGAATCGTAACAACCGACATTCTTCAGACCATTGATGCCTCGGGAGATTGATTCCTGGTTTGTATCACCCCCTTCGAATATCCATCGAAGTTTTGTGATATTATATTGCTGGACATTTCTTTTCAAGTATTCCTCCCAACCTTTCAAGCAAACCACAGCTATAGCATCAACCTGCTTGTGAAACTGAAATGCCTGTAGGGTGTATATTATCGCAGGTACGGAATCTATCAGCATGAATTGCTTCGGGGTTTTTCCTCCCATTCTGCTTCCCAAACCTGCAGCAGTTAGCAAAGCGATGTTCATATAAACTATTTCTTCCCAAACTTACGTTTTCTTTTATTATTTATTCTAATAAGCATTCCCAAAAAGTTTTCCATAATACGCATCAGCATTGGAAAGCGTTGATAAATAAAACATATTAAGTAATAAGAATTGCTTTGCTTTATTCTTTCATCAAACTTACCTGATGATACATGATGTCTCCATAACATAGCCCCTTCATAAGGTACAGGCATGGAAGGTGAGACAAAAGAGGACTTGCAATTCAAAATTGTTGTTTTCAATTTGTCTGTCATTCCACTCTGTTTAACTTGCACAAACAGTTCCTTGAACAATGGTGACAAATCTTCAGATTTCCCAACCAGATTATTGAAAAAATGTATAATATGTGCAGTATGAAGGTGTTGAATGCTCTCTGCCACTTGACAATTCAAATCACCAGACATTTCTGTTACTACATACCCCATGTCTATGTTTGCCTTCATGAGAGGCTGCTGATCTTTCAACTTATTAAAATGGCGTATAGAATGCACCCACAATTCATTCCATAAAATGTAAAAATCCCTCGTTAATTGACAATCACGGACAAAAGCAACTCCGCTATTAAAATATAGTGTTTCATTTGAGACATCAATATCGTACATATTTTTCATCGTTGGTATTACCCAATCACAAACCAAGGTTTTCCTAAATTCGCAATTACAATCTAATACCATACCTAAATCAAATTTGAAATCATCAACATACGATAAATCTTCGCAAACCACAGTATCTGTATCAAGATAAAGGAAATCGCCTTCAATTATCTCACGCAAAGTGGTCTTCATCCAGCGCGAGCGTTCCATCATGCTTTGTTCCGGTTGGAACTCACGGACATGAATCTGGTCGAACAATGATTTGTATTGGGCTCTTATGCCAGAGCGAAGAGTGGCGAATGTATCTTGATCGCACACCATCTCTATGCTACAATCCGAATTGTAATATCGTGCTGACCAAGCAGATACTATCGCCTGCTCCATGTAAATATCATCGTCATGCGATGCCACAACATATACAATCTTTGTTTTCATAACAAGGTTGATTCTTGAGAGATCAGACTAAATGCTCCCTCATTGTTAAGTTTCAAAGGCAATCCATTGATACTATCAGAGTTTTGTACATGAACCACGGCGCAGTCTTTTGCGTAGAAATAGTCAAGTACACTTGGCTTGTGGAGGCAGATGTCTATCATATAATCGCCTTGTGCCCTGAACTTTGGCAGGCAGATGTCGCGAACGTATGAGAAGTTTCCTTCAAGAAGTTCTAGTTCACCTGTGCAGCGGCCTTCAGCAAAGGACATGATTGGTGTGCCAGAAAGTGTTTTGAAAATGAGTTTTGCGGATGCGTCTATAGGAACGGATGTGTGTCCTTCTATCTTGAGTTCTACAGTTTCTTGATTCCCATATATTATGCTTTCTGGCTGCTCGGTACCATTGAAGTGGATACGGAGATTGTCAACAAAATCCATTTTTTGATTTATGGCGTCGGCAATCTTGTTAATGTCAACAGAGTTGCATTGCTTTGTATAGGTTTCTACTGCCTCTTTTGATGTTCCATCAAACACCAGCAAGCCGTTTTGCAGCACGATTCCTCTGGTGCAGAGGCTTCTCACAGCTGCCATATTATGGCTGACGAACAGCACGGTTCTGCCTTCTCCCTTTGCCACATCCTGCATCTTGCCGATGGCTTTCTTCTGGAATTCGGCATCGCCTACAGCGAGGACTTCATCAACGACAAGAATTTCTGGCTCTAGATGGGCGGCTATGGCAAAACCGAGGCGTACGGTCATACCTGAGGAGTAACGCTTGACGGGGGTGTCAACATACATCTGGACACCGGCGAAGTCAACGATTTCATCAAGTTTGCGATCAATCTCTGCCTTAGTCATGCCCATGATGGAGCCATTCATGTAGATGTTCTCACGACCGGTCATCTCTGGGTGGAAGCCTGTGCCGACTTCAAGGAGTGAGGCTACACGACCGCGGCCACGGATGCGACCTGTAGTAGGGGAGGTGACTTTGGACAGTATCTTTAGCAAGGTGCTCTTGCCTGAGCCATTCTTTCCGATAATGCCGAGGACTTCGCCTTGCTCGACCTTGAAATTGATATCGCGCAACGCCCAAACGAAATCGCTCTCTGCCTTGCTGGCACGATTGTTCACCTGCCCAATCTTCAGATATGGGTCCTCCTTGCCACGTATGCGTGCCCACCAACGGTTGAGGTCGCGGCTCAAAGTGCCAGTGCCAATATTCCCCAATTGGTACTGCTTGCTGATATTTTCAAATTCTATGGCTGTCATTGGTATCTTTGTTTTTCCCACTGATTCCGCGGATAAACACAGATGGGTTTTGCTCCGACGGATTTGCAAATTTATTTTTTCTCCCACAGATAGCACAGATTTGCACAGATGATTATTATGGAAGATTAACCGGAGTGGATTGTTTTTTCCACAGATCACACGGATAAACACAGATGTTTTTGCTCAAAACGATTGATGGGGATATTCTATTATTTTCAATCTGTGTTTATCTGAGAGATCTGTGGGAGCTAGTTTTGTTTTCCCACGGATTCCGCGGATAAACACAGATGTTTTTGCTCAAAACGATTGATGGGGATATTCTATTATTTTCAATCTGTGTTTATCTGAGAGATCTGTGGGAGTTGGTTTTGTTTTCCCACGGATTCCACGGATTTACACAGATTATTATTGCATATTTGAGAGGATACATTCAATTTTTTCCCATATCTGTGGGTATCTGTGAGATCTGTGGGAGATTGGGTACTTGTTTCCCCACTGATAACACGGATTGGCACAGAGAGGTTATTCCCAATTACTGAGGAAGCTTATTTTACATACATCTGTGTGAATCTGTGAGATCTGTGGGAGATGGGGTACTTGTTTTCCCACTGATAACACGGATTGGCACAGAGAGGTTATTCCCAAATTATTGAGGAAGCTTATTTTACATACATCTGTGTGAATCTGTGAAATCTGTGGGAGGTGGTTGCTTGTTTTCCCACTGATAACACGGATTGGCACAGAGAGGTTATTTCCAAATTATTGAGGAATCTTATTTTACATACATCTGTGTGAATCTGTGAAATCTGTGGGAGTTGTTTTCGTTTGCCCCACAGATAACACAGATTTACACAGATAGGTTTTGTTCTAGTATATTGAGAGGGAGATTGTGTTTATCTGAGAGATCTGTGGGAGCCTATCTTATCGAATTTTACGGATGATGCTTGAATTTATATCATCTGTATTGAAATTCACAAGAAGACCTAATTTTTTACCACTGATTTTCAAATATGTTAGCAATTGTTTATGATGCAGTTTTTTCAATTCTTCAACAGATTTAAGTTCAATGATAACCTTGTCTTCTACAAGTATGTCCAATCGATACTCTACTGGCAATAGAACACCATCGTAATATACGTTTATAGGAACCTGGGTCTCTACTTTTAATCCACCTTTACGAAGTTGATAAGATAATGCAGCCTCATATATAGATTCAAGTAATCCCGGACCTAGTTCATTATACACTTTGTATATGGCACCACGGATCTTGTAAGATATTTCGTTCTCTGTCATTTTACGGATTATTCATTATTTCTCACAGATCTCACGGATTTGCACAGATTATTTGTGCTTCAGTGGATTTGTGAGAAGGTATTGTTTTTCCTCACAGATTCCACAGATTTTCACAGATATTTTCTCCAACTGATTGATTGTGAGATTCTATTATATCAGATCTGTGTTTATCTGAGAGATTTGTGGGAGACTACACTACATCTATGAAGTTGCGTTCGACTCTATTAAACACGATTGTGCCGAAGAGTAATACGCAAAGGGTGAATATTAGGCTGTATATGAGACTTGTCCAAGAAAACATTCCGCTGCCGAGGAAAGCGTACTTAAAGGTTTCTATGATGCTGGTCATAGGGTTTGCTTGCAACACCCACACATAGTCGGGATGGTTCTTTGCAAGAGTGCTGAGAGGATATATGACAGGTGTGGCATACATCCACAGCTGAATGCCAAAGGTGATGAGGAACTTTAGGTCGCGGTATTTTGTGGTAACGCTCGTTATCAACATGCCAAATCCCAAACCGAGTCCTGCAAGCATCAAGACAAGGAGAGGAAGCAAGAGCGCGTATGCGTTTATGTAACTATTGCCATCGGTGCATAGATAGTAGAGATAGATGAGCATGAAAAGGATTGCCTGTACTCCCATCTTCACAAGGCTGCTAATGGTTATGCTCAACGGCACAACGAGGCGTGGGAAATAGACCTTCCCAAAGACGCTCTGGTTTGCGATAAAAGTGTCTGAACATCTGGTTAGGCAATCAGAAAAATAGTTCCAACAGAGAAGTCCTGCCATGTAAAACAGTGGCTGCGGCACTCCGTCGGTACTGATGCCTGCAATGCCGCCGAACACAAACATGAACATGATGGTGGTAATGGCTGGTTGTATGAAGAACCATAGAGGACCAAGCACCGTCTGCTTGTAGTATGTTACGATATCTCGTTTCACATACATCCGCAACAAGTCACGGTAACGCCACACCTCACCCAGCTTGAGTGAGAATAAGCTACTCTGCGGTTGTATCTGAAAATCCCATTTTTCCATAGTTGTTGGTTTGTGTTTTAAAACATCCTTCTGCCTCTGTGATTGCCGGGTTTTAGGATGCCGGGGTAGTGGGTAAGTTTGTGGTTATCGGTTGTGCCGACGATGGTTATGATGTCGAACCTGATGTTGGGGAAGAAATGCCCTGTGGAACGAGCGAAAGCGAAGGCGGAGCCGATGATGTTCTTTTCTTTTTTCAGTGTAACGGCCTGAAGGGCTGTTGTTACGGTTTCTCTGTGTCTAGTCTTTACTTCTACTATGACAAGGGTGTCGTCACGGTTATCGTAGGCAACGATGTCTATATCTTTGTGCCCGTTGTGCCAATCGCGGGAGAGGATGGAATAGCCTTGCTGACGAAGATATTCCTCTGCTCTGTCTTCTCCCCATTTTCCGAAGTCATTGTGGGTTGCCATGTTGTTCTAGAGTTGGATTTAGTGTGTTAATATCTTTGCAACAAAGGGGCGCTTCTGCTTGTCTTTGCCTCGTTTGAGGTAGATGAGGGCGCGGAGGGTTGGGGATGCTCCCGATGGAGATGCATCAAGGATGGTGGCTTTGGCCAAAGCGGAGATTTGGGGGAAGGAGGCTAAGTTTAGGAAGCCTGTGGTGAAGGATGGGGAAGTTTCGCCTTGGGAGAGTTGGAGAGGGGAGAGGAGTTCCGTGATGGGGGGATCTGGGTTTGTCAGTTCCCATGCGGCGTAGCCTTTTTCTTGGTTGATGGAGGTTATGCGGATCTCGCGGAGAAGACTCTTAACCTCCACAGACGTGGAGGGGATGGTGGTTAGGATAATGGCGGTCTTGAACTTCGAGGTTTGCGGTACTATTGGGATGAAACGGACGAAGTCGCCTTCCTTTTCTCGAGAGAAGCGCTGGACTGGCGCTACGAAATGGCGTGAGTGGCAGTCGTAGATGTGCATGTGGGAATGCTCGGTGTCAATATGCTCAATGTAGCCAATTTCTGTTGGGAATGTGTCCAAAGGGCGCTGGGGACTTAGGCAAGAGGAGAGGAGGGTGTAAGCGGGTTTTGAGCCCGATGGAGAAGCATCGGGGACGGTGGTTTTGGGAATGGTGCCTTTTTTGAAGAGGAGGGTGTCATAGAGCTGCCCGATGTTGACGTAGTGGCGCTTGCCTTCTGGGAGAGGGTGAAGGGGAGAAGGTTGGAGTGAATGGGAGATGCACTCTGTCTCAATGCCTTCGGGAGAGGTTAGGGTGACGAATGTGTATTTGCGACCGTCCTTGCCTGTGGCTTGCTTTATACGGGTAACAAGCATAGGGAGGATGGAGAGGCCAAAGGCTGAAATAAGGGCGCCAAAGCCTGAGGCCTGCAAGAGTGGGCGATCATCAGGATGAAGCATGAGAGAATGTCCGAGAATCCTTATCGTTCGCTCTTCTAACGAGAGGAATACCTTGCCGTCAGCAGAATGCTGATGCTCTTTGTCTTCTGGACGGAAATTCTCAACGCCCCACATCTTGAGGAATGTTGCGAAATGGAATTCCGGATATGCATGAGCTACTTTCACAGCTGCCGATAGGAGTGCCGAATGGAACTTTGAAGGTCGCTTCGTAGGGAGTTTTAGACAATCTGCCAACAGCTGTCGGGCAGTAATGGAATCAATCTCCGAGAGGTTCTGAAGAATCGCTTTGACGATAGTCCAACCATAATCAGAGATAATCTTTGGATCATTCGTAGAAATCTCGTTGAAGAGTTTTCTGGCTGTGGCAAGTTGTGAGACAATACTTTCTGGCATTAAGGCAAAATATAAAGAAAGGTAAGTGTGGAGAATGTTCCCGTATTGTGCAACCGTTTTTCGCGAGAAAACAATAACCTATTTCCCTGAACTATGGAGTAAAGTGCTGTGGTTCAGGTGGTTATGCTGCTTCCTGTTGTGGGAGTATGGATGAAACTTGCAGTTCATACCAATAATAAATCGCGACAAAGTTAAAGAATTTTATTGTTAAAAACAATAATAATAAACGATTTTTTCAATATGAGGAGGATTTTTTATTCCGGAAAGAAACTCTCCCTTATGCAATTCCGTAAACTTTCTTAACTTATTGCGCTTTGAAGAAAACAAAAAAAGAGCCACCGAAGTGACTCTTTTTTGAGAGAAATGTTATGTTTTATACAATGTTTCTGTGCTGAGTTGTTACATTATCACTGTAACTTCATGCTCGCCTGTAGCAGCAGGGATGATGTTGCCTTCGATTTCCTTGCCGTCAACGATGAGCTTAGAAATGCCCTTCTGTGCACCGTTAGGGTTCTGGACAGTAATGTTGTAAGTGCCACCGCGAAGCTTACGCTTTACAGTGTAGCCCTTGATGTCAGCTGGGAGACATGGATCTACCATGATTCCGTTGTATGTAGGCTTGATGCCGAGGAGGAACTGGCTTACTGTGTACCACATCCAAGCGGCAGTACCTGTGAGCCATGAGTTCTTGCCTTCGCCTGGCTTAGCAGCATCCTTACCGGCTACCATCTGGCAGTTTACGTAAGGCTCTACCTTATGGAGAGACTGATCCTTAAGCCACATTGGAGAAATCTTGCGGAAGAGTTCCCAAGCGTCTTCGCCACGTCCGGCAACAGTCTCGCCGATTATTACCCATGGGTTGTTGTGGCAGAAGATACCAGCATTCTCCTTGTAACCTGCAGGATAAGAGCTGATCTCACCCATTTCAACATGATATGTAGTGTAAGCAGGGTTGTTGAGAACCATACCGTGCTCGCAGTCGAGATACTTCTTGCAAGAGTCGATAGCCTTGTCAACCATACCCTCTTCAAGACCGATACCTGCCATTGTACAGAAACCCTGAGACTCGATGAAGATCTTGCCTTCCTCGCATTCGTTAGAACCAATCTTGTTGCCGTAGAAGTCGTAAGCGCGGAGATACCATTCGCCGTCCCAACCGTGCTTCTTCACAGCTTCAACCATATCGTCAATGCACTTCTGAGCACGAGCAGCTTCCTCTTCCTTGCCAACTTGCTTGCAGAGCTCTACATAGTCCTTACCAGTAACAACGAAGAGACCTGCAATCATGAGCGATTCAGCCTTAGAGCCCTCAGAGTTGTTCTCTGTAGTCTGGAATGACTCGTTTGGATCCCAAGAGAAGCAGTTGAGGTTAAGACAGTCGTTCCAGTCAGCACGACCGATGAGTGGGAGCATGTGAGGACCAAGGTTCTCTACAACGTGGTTGAAAGAGATACGGAGGTGCTCCATGAGAGAAACCTCTGTGCCAGGCTTGTTGTCGAATGGCACTGGTTCGTCGAGGATTGAGAAGTCGCCTGTCTCCTTGATATAAGCAACAGTACCGAAGATGAGCCAGCATGGGTCGTCGTTGAAACCGCCACCGATGTCGTTGTTGCCATGTTTTGTAAGTGGCTGATACTGGTGGTAGCAGCCGCCGTCAGGGAACTGAGTAGAAGCAATATCAATGATACGCTCGCGTGCACGAGAAGGAACCTGGTGAACGAAACCTACGAGGTCCTGGTTAGAGTCACGGAAGCCCATGCCACGACCAACACCACTCTCGAAGAATGAAGCAGAACGAGAGAAGTTGAATGTGATCATACACTGGTACTGGCTCCAGATGTTAACCATACGGTTGAGCTTTTCGTCGTCAGACTTAACAACATACTTGTCGAGGAGCTCGTCCCACATCTGAGCGAGTTCAGCGAAAGCAGCATCAACAGCTTCCACAGTAGAGAACTTCTCGATGAGAGCGTTAGCCTTAGCCTTGTTTACGAAAGTAACGTCGCTTGCCTGTGATGTGATGAGAGTGCCGTTCTTCTTGCGCTCGATATCCTCTACGCAGAACTTCTCTTCCTGAGCGTTCTCAACATATCCGAGGAGGAAGATGTAGTCCTTGCTCTCACCTGGCTGAAGTTCAACCTCTACATAGTGAGAAGCGATTGGCGACCAACCGTGAGCAAGAGAATTGCTTGGCTTGCCTGCCATTACGCACTGTGGATCAGCGAATTCGTTATAAAGTCCGATGAAAGACTCGCGGTCAGTATCGTAACCGTCGATCTTTGCGTTAGCGAGTGCATAGTAAGCATAGTGGTTACGACGCTCCTTGTATTCTGTCTTGTGATAGATTACGCTGCCATCAATCTCAACTTCACCTGTTGACCAGTTGCGCTGGAAGTTCTCCATGTCAGTTGCTGCGTTCCAAAGGCACCATTCAGCGAAAGAGAAGAGCTTGATCTTCTTAACCTCACCAGTAGTGTTCTTGAGAGTAACCTTCTGAACTTCAGCCCAAGTCTTGAGAGGAACGAAGAAGAGAACAGAAGCCTCGATGCCGTTCTTTGAACCTGTGATGCGAGTGTAGTTCATACCATGACGGCACTCGTAGCTATCGAGTGGAGTCTTGCAAGGCTTCCAACCTGGGTTCCATACTGTGCCGTTATCATTAATATAAAAATAGCGACCGCCGTTGTCCATAGGCACGCCATTGTAACGATAACGAGTGATACGACGGAACT
>JAKSLJ010000047.1 GCA_024401275.1 Bacteroidaceae bacterium
TAAACAGGCTTATCATCGTTCTTCCGAATTGTGGTTAATTCTACAACCCCTTCGGTATTGTGCAACATAATCTGGCACGCCCGACTTTTTGGGGACAACATTTATATAATAGTTATATATGCCATATAGTAATTGTTATTGGAATAATAGGGCATAGTAATTGTAATTAGATAAATGTCATATAGTAATTGTAGTTGGCATAATAATATATTAAGATCTTTTTGTTTCTGTTTCGTACCAATATAGCTACTGCAACATTTGCAACAACTGCAACATTCTCGGCTGATTTTTCCGTATATTCCGTGAAAAGAACGTACATGCTGTGAAGTTCACGAATTGTCCGAAAGCATTTCATGAATTGTTTGCGAAACCTTTTTAAAACTCCATACCTTTGCAGCGTCAAACAAACAAAATGACACTCAAAACTTAAAACAAAATTTACAAACCAATTAAAAAATTAAACATTATGAAAAAGTTCGTAAACAATCTCGCAATCGCAATTGCATTCCTCTTCTCAGCAACTAGTGTTAACGCTCAGACTCCTGCAGCAGGTAGTATCACAGTAACTCCAATGGTGGGTGTGAACTTCACAAACCTCCAGGGCGACAACAACCAGACTTTGGACAGTAAGGTGGGCATCAATGTCGGAGCCGAAGCTCTCTATATGTGCAACGATAACATCGGTATCTCTATTGGCGCAATGTACTCACAGCAAGGCTGCAAGGTCAAGGACACAACTCTCGGCATCGACTATGTGAATGTTCCTGTCATGCTGAACGGCTATGTGGCAAAAGGTCTTGCTCTCAAAGCTGGTGTTCAGGCAGGCTTCAAGGTTAACGACAAGGCAACCGCAAACGGAGTAAGCGTTGATCTGGATACAATGAGCAAATTGGTCGGCGGAGACGCAACCGTAAAGTCTTTCGATGTCTCAGTTCCTGTCGGCATTTCTTATGAATTCAAGAACATTGTTCTCGACGCTCGTGCCAACTTGGGTGTGATAAGCGTATTCAAGGATAAGAATCTCAGTGCACGCAACAGCACAGTGCAGCTCTCTCTCGGCTACCGTTTTTAACAGAAACATTCATTTTTAACAACAACTATAAACAACATTATTTTTCTTCATTCAATAGAGTTCGACAATGTTCTTTTGTCGGACTCTTTTTTGTATTTCTGCTGATTATTATCTGGTTTATTGGGCTCAGCGACCATGGCGCGAAACGACAAGCAACGAAGTTTTCGCAATGAAATAATAGAGCGAAACTTTTCATATATAATGTCAAGCCATCCGCAGAATACCAAGAGGTAACTGCGGATGGCTGTTTTTTGTGTTGTTTTACAGAGGCTTTAATTGCTTGAATGAGTTATGGAATCGTCCCTTGACTCCATGTATGTCGTACCGTCTGATAATTCATATTCAACAAAACCTTTGTACTTATGCCATTTTAGGCTTTTAATCTTGAAAGAATGTTGTTCATAGCTGTTTTGATGCGAATTGCTATCATCTACAATAATGGTGTCTTTATATAATCCTGTTTTATCCAAGTTCCGACTATCCCTAATTTCCATTGCGTATCGTTCAGCAAATATTATACACATTATAGGATCTTGGTTGAGGGCTTCTTTTTCATAAGAAATGTGGAAGTTTTCTTTTGCCCCATTATGACTTAACATACCATCGTAATAGAAATAGGCATTAAATTCACTACCATCTACTTGATCCCAGTACCATTCGTTATAGTTCTCGTCTAAATATTTTTCTTTTACGATTAGTGTGTCTGTTCCTTTGTTTGTCTTGAAGGTATAATATTTCAGAGTATCATATATCTCGAAATATAAGCTATCTTGTTTGGTAAAATGATACATGTGTTCTCGTTTCATCAAGCATGATGAAAAAAGAAATGTTGAAACAATGAAAAATGCCAATGTACCAATATATTTATTCATACTGTTCATAACTCTTATCATGCCATGCAAGGTTCTTCCTTAGCGGAATAAACCACAAGAATACGTTCGCCAAGAACATCTTCTATATTCATGATTGTGTCCAGAGTAAAATTGTGAGTGCCACGCATCCACTTGCTTATCTCTGCCTCAGACTTTCCGAGCATGTTGGCAAGATCCTTCTGCTTGTAGCCTTTGGCAGTCAGGATGTCGTGAATCCTATCAACAATCTGAAAAGAAAGGTTCACTTTCTGGCGGACAGCAGGATCAACACTTTTCCTGCGAGCTTCTAAAATACTACTTCTTTTCATCTCTTGTAAAGTTTAAGTTTCCAATAATTTCTTAACTTATAAATTAATCTGACGCAAAAGTAAACTTTATTTATGAATTCGCCAAGCAATTAATTCAAAAGTTAAGAAAAGTGGCTTTTTTCATATCATTTATCATACAATCAAATGATGTGTTGTCCCCCAGAAATAGCTACTGCATTTGCACAAATGCAACATTCTTGCCATATTTTTCCGTACATACCGTGAAAAGAACGTACATGCTGTGAAGTTCACGAATTGTCCGAAAGCATTTCATGAATTGTTTGCGAAACTTTTTCTAAACTCCCTACCTTTGCATCGTCAAACAAAACAAAGACCCCCTCCGACTCCCCCACAGGGGGGAGGGGAAAAACCCAAAACATTAAACTAAAAACTTAAAACTAAAAACCAAAAACCAACATTATGAAAAAGTTCGCTTCAATCCTCGCAATCGCAATCGCATTCATCTTCTCAGCAACAAGTGTAAACGCTCAGATGATCAGTCAGACAAACCTCGAGTCATACGCAAAGGCTCAGTATGGCAAAAGCTGGGAAAAGTCAGCCGTTAAGCAACTCGCTGAAGGCAGCACTCTCGACAATACAGGCAACATGGTTTTCACAAAGGAAATCAATGCCCCACAACTCACAAAGGATGAACTCTACTACGAAATGGCAAACTGGTTCATCGCAAACTACAACAACGCCATCCAGTTCGCCGACAAGGAACAGGGCCTCATCATCGCTCGTCCTTACATTGAGAACATCGCACGCTACGCTGGCGGCTTCAACGCTTACGACATCAGCATCTGTCCAACGGTTCGCGCTCAGGTAAAGGACGGCAAGGTAGATGTAACCTACACTCTCGGCGACTACAACGTAGTAGTGGAAAAGGGCGGTGGCAACACAGCAGCAGGCATCGGTATCGGTCTTACAGCAGCAGCTGTAACAGGCGCCATCGTAGATGCTTCAACCCCACGCAAGACTTACGTAGAGCACCGTGACTATGGTCATGGTTTCCACTCAACAACAGTTTGCCGCACTTACCGTCCACGCACAACATTCTCTGACGCTCTCCTCGTATCTTGCATCGCAGACGCAGCTCTCTCATCAGGTCATGCAAAGGGCGAGACATGGCAGATCGCAAACTGCTATCCATTCGCATCAAAGGACAGCCACAAGAAGACATCTTCAAAGGCATTCGTTATGGCAAACATCTACTCACAGGTAGTAATGGAGAACATCCAGGCAGCCATCAACCAGTGCAACGAAGTTTACGCAATGAAATAATAGAGCGAAACTTTTCATATATAATGTCAAGCCATCCGCAACGCTACCGTGAGGTACCAGCGGATGGCTTTTGTGTGTGATAATGGGATATACTATTACCTTATTATTAGTTCAGATTATTTCATGATTCCGTCATCCGTGTCTCTGAGGTTAATGGTCTTCTCTGCTGATCGGTATTTCTTGCCACGACTCATGCGCCATGAAACGCCCAGAATAAGACAATTGCCTCTGCTCCTGTCATAGACCGTTGTAAGTTTATGAAGGTCTTTGTTTAGAATTTCATCCTCGTCGGATTTGTAGTTCTTGGTTAGAGGATTTCCCCATGTCAGCGAGAACTGCCAGTCTTTATATTGGTAGGTTGCCTGTAGAGCAGTGAATGATCCGCTGAATCCTTTCTTTTCACCTTCAAGAAAACGATTACCGTTGTCTGCGTAAGCTTGAAGGGTGAAATTTCCCAGATATGCGGTTATGTCACAGGTATAAAACCATGAGGTGTAGAAATGCGAATAGTCATTGCCATAGTTAAAGCATCGTTGCATACCTCCGTAAACGGAAGCCTGAAGTTTCTCCGGCAAAAACCAATAGCTAGCATTTGCAGAAATACGTAATAGATCTATCTCCTTCTGATTAATCTGGGTATAGATAAACTTGTCGTCTGCTATTCGTTCGTAATGTGCCATGTTAGGTTTGTGGCAATGACGATAGAATCCGTCTAAAAATGTGCTCCATCTTTGGTTGTTGTATGATAATCGTAGGCTTTGATCCATATCTCTGCTTGGTTTCAGGGAGGGGTTACCTACAGTATATTCCATGCTGTTTGTCATTATCGTTGCATCATTGATCATCGCTATACGGGAAGCTCTGTCATTCATCTCGAATGTATAACGGAGATTCATACCTTGTAGGAAGTTGTATGAGAGCGTTGCCTTGGGGCGGAATGTCAAAAAGTCGTAGTTGTGCTCACCTTGCCCATAATGGATGTAGCTTCCTCCTAAGCCCAGCGAATAGCGGAAGTCTTTGAATGCTCCTTTAATCTCACTGAAAGCATAAACATTGTGCTGATTCATATCGGTCAAAGCAGAAGCATCGCCCATATAATCATTCTTCGTATATTTATAGCGGTGGTTCAAACCTGCCGAAAAGGTGAATGGCTTCAGCCGATTCTCATAAACCACTTCGGAGAGAACGGATGCCGTCTTGCCTTTCACATCGTATTGGTAAGGCTTACCTTCATCGTAATAGTTCTTGTTCGTTGTACTTATGTAGGTGCCGACTGTATTGGCTGTAATCGACTGGTTAGGAGTTAGCTGACGGAAGAAGTAGAGGTCAATCCATTGGTTGTCACCACGAGAGGAATTAGATTGTGTGGCTTCATATTGCTGTAAGCCGTCTGTTATACTACATAGGCGATAGTCCTTCGGCAAATTTCTGAAGTTCTTGTAAAGCGTAACCTGAAACAGATAAGCCGTAGTGTCAGCAAGATTGTAGGTCAGCTTCACATTCTGCGCAGCGCCCTTCTTCAATGTTTCCAGGTCATTGCGCCCTATCGTGTAAATACTTCCGTCGCTTAGTGTGTAGTCAGCGGTCTCATCACTTTTTATCTTGTCAAACCTTCCTCCATTTACGTTGTACGACAAAGCAAACTGACTCTTGCCCGTATTCCATTTTCCATAAACCGTGCCATCTACGTCAAATGATGTTAAGTGCGAAGTCAGATCCGTTCCCAACACATAACCGTTTGTTTGTCTTTTGGTACTGATGTCAATGACATACGCCACATCCTCGCCATAGCGCACACCAGGATTGTCTATGAAGTCAATCTTACTGATTAGTTTTGGATCGAGCGCTAGCATCTCTTCCTTTCCAACGATTACTCCGTTGATGCGAATCTGCACGCCACCACGGTTGTCAATTGCCGAAATGGAATGAGCAACATTATCTACACGAAGGTTAGGCAATGCAAGTTTCTGCAAGATGCTGTAGCCATTGTTCGAAGCATTCTTCTGTGCCTCTGTTGGATAAATCATTTGCCCGTCAACCTTGCTGACGACCTTTGCAGCCTGCACCGTCACTTCATCTAGAGTAACCGACTTTTCCTCATTCTGGGCATAGAGAGAGAATGAGCAGAATGCAAGAAATAAAAAACAACAAAAACGTTTCATTTTACATCTGGATTTTGATTTTTGTTGCAAAATTACAATCAATTTATAGAAACGCCAATTTTCCTAACTGACATTTCCCTGACATTTATCTGACAAAATCCTAACTATCTGAGTTCCAAAGAGTAGCTCTTGCCACGATTAGACTCTATTTTCAAGTTGCTGTTTGCTTCAATGATAGGTTTTATGCGCTTGATAAGTGTGTAGAGCGTATCGCTTGCGTCCGGCTTCTTAGGCCAAAGCCTTTCGCAGATCTCTTGTTTGGAGACTGAATGCGTCTCTGCATTCATAAACATTTCAAGGAGAGAATATTGCATAGGCGTAAGGTGTATTTTCTCCCCCTTTTCCGTCATGAACTTATCATCAACAAACACGATGCCTCCATACGACAGCCTTTGCACCGCCAGCTTCGGTTCAAACCTCCGCACATACCACATGCTGCCTATCATCCATAGTATCCCTATGACCAGAAGTGTGCCGGAGGCTCTTTGGTCTGACAGCCTTAAGATCGTCATGAAACTGCAGTTCGCTTCTGCAACCATTTCCGTTTCGTGCTTGCCGTCTCTCCTTACCGTCCTCATGGCAATGCAAGCCGTGTCCCTCAGTTCGGGAATAGTCAGGTGGTTGCGATAACAACGGATGGTATCAGCATTTACCACATCGCAAGGCATTTGGGCAAGAGTAAGCTCGAGCGCCTTGCTGACATCTTTCTCTATTCTGTATTCTGCACTGCGGAAACTGCATAGCCCCGAGCAAATAGCCGTTGTCATTATAAAAAGGAATATGACTATAGGAAGTTTCTTCATTGTCGTTTCTTTTAATAATCTGCTGCAAATATAGACATATTTTGAGAAATAAGTAGGGCAAATGGAAAAAAATACAATATTTGTCTCTTGAATAGAGAGAACAAAAGGCTCTCCATCATATTTTAAGGCATTTTTTCCGTATACAGAATGAATAAGACGTACAGTTTGTGAAATTCACAGATTGTACGTTTTGTTTTCATATAGTGTTTGCGAAACTTTTTCAGAACTCCATACCTTTGCATCGTCAAACAAACAAAATGACACTCAAAACTAAAACTTTAACATTAAAAATTAAAAACATTAAATTCAAACTTAAAACATTAACTCATTAAAAACTCAAAACATTATGAAAAAGTTTCTCTCAAAAATCATGTTCGCTACAGTAGCAGTTCTCTCAGTAGCAGGTTTCACATCTTGCAACAACGATGACGATCAGCGCATCCCAACACCAGCATCCGTACAGAAGGAGACAACAAACAAGGTTACCGTGTACTCTGCTTATGTGAACGATGACGCACTCAACCTATACGACATTTCACTAACACTGCACAGCGGTGACAAATCAAAGGTTGTAAAGCTCGACAAATCAATGGGCACTCCAGTTAATATTGAATATCAGCGCATGAATAAGCCATCCGTCAATCTCCCTGGCTATCGTTTCGACTTCGACAACGTGGACGGCATCAAAAACATAGACTATGTAGAGGCAAATTCAACACTGAAGCCAGAGGCAGAGGGCATAGTAAACGCTATGGACCCAGAGAAAGAATACTATTACGCAGCTAGCTGTGCCTTCGGCTACTTGGAGTTCCAGGCTAATGGTCACTACGGTTTCGACGGAGTTGCCATTAAGCAGGCACTTGGATACCACCGTGAAAACCTTCTCCGCGACAAGGATGGCAAGAAGATTTACGAAACCTTCGATGACCTCTTCAAGATTCGCTTGTCAAAGAAAAGACCAGGCATGTAATATGGAAAAATAGATTATTAAATAATAAGTATTATATCCTTGAGCCATCCGCAAAATCCATTCAGGTTTTGCGGATGGCCTTTTTTATGGATATTACTTACCGAGTATTCTCTTTATCAAACCTTCAAGAGCATTGAGGTTGCGAGGATCGGCATTTACGCCAAGGAGGTTGCCCTCTTGGTCGATGAGCTTGTAAGTAGGGTAGCCATTTATCTGGAGGTAGTTCTCAACAGCCTTCTGTTGGGCGGATGGCAGATTGTAGTGAACTACGTTGTCGCCAGTGATGTTGTATTCCTTGATGACGTTCTTCCAGTTATCTTCCGGCGAGTTGTTGGCGAGGTAGAGATATACGATAGGGTAGTCCTTCAGGCGCTCGTATTCCTCCTGCGAATGCGCGAGAGCCTCCTTGCAAGGACCGCACCATGTGCCCCATACATCGACCAGGACTAGTTTGTCACGGTAAGGTTCAATGATCTTGCGAAGTATCTGTTCGCCTTCGCTAAGATCCTTTACGTCATCGTTTGACTTGAGGTTGTCGGAAGATAGTGTACGCTTGCCGAGTGCTTCGTACTTATCGTTGAGCTCGTGAATGGCTTGTCTTGCTGCCTCGTACTGAATGTTGGCATCGACAAAGGCGAGCATGTATGGCTTCAATGGAGTGCGCCCATTGTCAATCATACCATAAAACTTTGTAGCAAGCACGATGTCCTGTTGCGTCTTGTTCCAACCGAGCGAGTCGGTAGCGGCAAGCAGACGCTCGTTGTCGTAGAGCTCAAGGTAAGGCGTAATGGCATCTATCAAACCTTCGCGAGAAATGATGGCGTTTGTTTTTGTCACGACTTCGCTGTTGTTGAACTCATCCACCACCTTCGGCTTAAGACTGTCGGGAGCCTCTGCAAACTTTTTCTTGAACGCCTGGTAGGCAGCAGTATGCTTGTTGACGATAGCCATGTCCTCATCGCTCAGCTTTATCTTGCCTTCCTTGTTAGCTCTTTTGAGAGCATAGATTGATGGCATTTCGTCTGGCTCTGGCAGATGGCGGAGCAAGTGGTCGCTATAGTCGCGAATGAAGGTGTTATAGCTGTTGCCAAGGGCGGTGTATGGGCCTTCAATCTTGTTCCAATAGTTTTCCGTCACGTAGTCAACGTATTCCTGTGGCAGGGTGTAGCCCGGTGCCATGAAACGCCCCTGCATCAATGAACGACCTGCCGAGGTGATAATATCGTTACGGAGGAGATTAACGGTACGTGCCGAGAGTGTTGGGTGCTCCTTGCATAGGGCGTCGAACTTCGATAGTGCCACATTCTTAAGGCTGTCGCAATGAGTAAGATAAGGCATCGGACCTCCAAGCTCACGCAGTTTCTGATAGTTGCCGTGCTCGTAATAGGTTTCATTTGCCAGCCACTCATTCTGCAAGCGTGCGTTGCGTCCCATCACGAGGGTCTTGTCCTCGGCAAAATCCTTCAGTAGCAGGTATGTCTCACCTGGCTCTGCTATCAGCACTACGTTGCTTCTGCTCCAGTCGCAAAAGAGCATCTGAGTGTTCTCAACCGGCATACGGAGCGTAAAGAATCCGAGAGAGTCAATAGGGGCAGAATACATGTTTTCTTTATCGGTAAAGATGCCCTCGTATGAGGCTTCAAACTCATGGCTGAGGTCACGAATGTCCTGAGGCATGTCCTTGTACCAGCCAATGATGGTGATGCTATCGCTAGGGCGGTAGGCGTTGTCTTTTAGGCCCAGCGAAGAAGCGCCGGGAACGGAGGGTGTTGAGCCCGAAGCGGATGCATCGGGAACGGTGGCTGGGTAATCAGGGAGATAGCTGGTGGTGATGTAGCTGCAAGCGGTCTTATCCTTGCCGATGGTGATGGTGCGAGTTTTGCCCTTCGGCTTGCTTATGTTGAAGGTAATGACACCGTTGCCGCTATTGGCGTTGATGGTGTAAGCGCCTTTCTTTTCCGCTTGGGAAATGATGCTCCATACCTTGCCATCATAAACCAAATGCGACTTGCCAATGCCAAGCATCCAATCGCCAGTATGGTCGTTACGCCAGTAGGTATCGTTGATGCCATCCTTCATGCGATTGCGGTCGCGGATGTCGTTGATGGTGAATGCTCCAGGCATATTGAGTGTAAAGGACTTCACATCCTTTGGCAGAGGATTGAAGATCATGTCAAGGTCGAGTTCTCCCGACTGAGGGATGGTGATTCCTGCGTTGAGGGCATAGTCCTTGATACCCTTCACCTTATAGTCCTTGCCGTCAGCTTGCAGCATGGTCTCGCTTGTGAAGCCAACCTGCATTCCGGAAGAGAACTGAAAGTGTAAAGTGAGCACGGTAGCCGTATCGCAGAACTCCACCTTGCTGATGTTAAAGCGTTCTGAGATGCGATTAAAAGTTGACAATGGTTTCTCCCAAACCACAGTCTTCTGAGCCCACGCGCTAATCATGCTGAGCAATGTTACCAATAGAAAGATGCTTCTTTTCATATTTATCATGTTATTCAGATTTCGTGATGCAAAGGTATTCATTTATTTTGTATTGCCAATCACTTTTATGGAAAAATACCCATAGTGTATGAAAATTTGACATAATAATGTATGATTCTTTTACACTTTCCATTTTGCAACACATGATTTTTGGAGAGAGTGTATGCCCACAAATGTTCGCCCTACATCATGGGGGCAAGACAAGAAAAAGCCACGCTTTTGTAAAAAAGTGGGATACTTTCTTGTTATTATAATTATGTTTTATAACTTTGCATCAATAAACTACCCAATAACCCGTATATCAAAACACAATCTGAAGCTATCTTATATGAAACGATTCGGCATTTTTTTCCTGTCAATGATGATGACAATGTCATTGTATGCCCAGAACATCAACAAGGATTGGGGTATCCAGTTATATACGCTCCGCAGCATGATTGGCACTCCCGATTTATACAAAACAAATCACGAAAGAGTCTTTAATAGCCTCAGGTCATACGGCTTCACTCAAGCAGAACTGTACGGCTATGAAGACGGAAAGATATTTGGAATTCCTGCTCAGGACTTTGTGAATGATGTGCGCAGTGCAGGCCTGAAGCCAGTGTCAAGTCATGTGCAGTACGCTCTCACAGACGAGGAAGTGCGTACGGGCGATTTCTCAGGAAAGAAGATGTGGTGGAAGAATTGCATAGCGCAGCATAAAGCCATCGGACTTGATACGATAGTCTATGTTTGGTACGCTTTTCCTAAGTCCATGCTTGAACTTCAGCGCATAGCGGAATATCTGGACTGGATTGGCGCAATGTGTAAGGAAGAAGGAATAAGCTTCGGTTATCATAACCACGACCATGAGTTGCGCAAGGTGGAAAACGGGGAAGTGATGCTCGATTATCTTCTCACTCACACAAATCCGGAGAATGTCTTCATTGAGATGGATGTCTATTGGACTGTATTTGGACATGGAAGTCCTGTGGATTATTTCAAGAGATACCCTGGTCGTTTCAAGATTCTCCACATCAAGGATCAGTATGAGATAGGACAAAGCGGAATGGTGGGTTTTGATGCCATTTTCCGTAATGTGCATCTTTCCGGCGCAGAACACATGATTGTTGAGCAGGAGACAACTGAGAAGGCAGACATGCTCGAGAGTCTCAAGATAAGCATGGACTACCTGCTTCAGAAGAGCCAGGAGGTTGGACCTTACACTGTTGATGTCATCTCAGAGAATGTCTATCATATTCAGGATTGTAACTCGCAGAATCCTTCAGGAGAAAGCTTCAACGATAAAGGCGAGAAGACGCACTTTAATAACTGCTCAGACATGTATCTGCTTGTAGGAAAGGAGAAAGCGCTTCTCATTGACCTGTCAAACTACATCACATGGGATGCTACAGCCATAGAATCCTTGCGCAAGGTTGTATATGACCGTATTCAGGGCAAGCCGCTCACCATCACTTTCACTCATAATCATGGTGACCATACCGGTATGCTTCCTGCGTTTGTCAACGACAAGAGCGTTCGTTTCGCCCTTCCTCGCATTGACTTCATTGGGTTGAAAGACAGATTCCCAGATGTAGATTACACTTTCTTCGACGGCGGCGAAAGCTTTGATCTTGGCGGCATGAAGGTAAACACTCTTCTTGTGCCAGGCCATACTTCCGGCTCCATGGTGTTCTTCCTTGAAGGAATGAACATAGTTTTCACAGGCGATGCCATCGGCTCCGGCCACGGTGTGTGGATTTTCAATACAGAAGGTTTCCGTGAATATGCTGAGTCTGTGCCGCAGTTGGTGAAGTACATCGAGAATCCTTCCAACGGAATAAATCCAGAGAAACTCCAGTTCTGGGGAGGTCATTATTGGCAGAAAGACTGGTTTGTAAATACTCCTAACCGTGATATTGATTGGAAATATTTGAAGGATATGGAGGTGCTCATCGGTCAGATTAAGAAAGGCAACGCAAAGCATGAACCTTCTAACCTTAACCATAGGCACCTCGACACTTACTTCCGCAACAATAACGCCATCATCGTGTGGAACCTTGACGAGGCAAAGGCTTTCTCTAAACAGAGAAAACAAAAATAATACATCTTAAACTAATCTTGATCACTCACTTATAATATGAAAAGAACAATCCTCACACTTATCTCAATCCTTACCATTACAATGATGACTTATGCACAAGAGAAACTCGTAGCTCTGAGCTTCGACGACGGTCCAAATACTGAAACTACAGTTCACATGCTTGACGTGCTGAAGAAGCACGGCGTGAAAGCATCGTTTTTTGTCATTGGAAAAAATATAAACGAAGAAAGTGCAAAGGTTATGCAGCGCGCTTACAACGAAGGACATGACATTGAAAACCATAGTCTTACGCATTGTGCTATGCCAACGCTTTCAGCAGACTCTATTCGTTCGGAAATTAGTCAGACTTCTGCTCTCGTGGAGAAATATGTTGGTGAGAAACCGCAGTTTTTCCGTCCACCTTACATCGCACTGAACAGAACGATGTTCGACAACATTGACCTGCCTTTCATCAGCGGTGAAGGTTGCAACGACTGGGAAGATAGTGTCTCTGCCGACGAACGAGTAGAAAGAATGCTTGGCTTTGCACGCGATGGACTCATTTTCCTTCTTCACGACATGCCGGGCAACGAGCAAACCGTCGAGGCCGTTGATCGCATCATTCCTATACTTAAGGAGCGTGGATACCGATTCGTTACAGTAAGAACACTCTTCAAGGAAAAGAACATTGCAACGCAGCGTGGCATCATCTATACGGACATCCTTAATGCGAAGCCTTGGGAGTAAAGAAGACTCTTAATCACATTTTCAAGGAAGTATAATATATAGGAATAGCAAAAATATTGGAAATAATGAAGACAATAATCACTTTAGCCATAGCATTGGCATTTTCTGCATCTGTTTTTGCCCAGAGCAATTTTAAGGAGAAAACAGTTTTCAAGAATAATGATGTGGAGTTTCGTCAGTTGGATGAACACACTTGGCACGGAAACGGAAATCTCGTTTTCAATGAATCCGTCTATCTCATAGAGGGCGAATCTTCTGCCTTGCTGATAGATGCTGGTACACGAATTCCGGGTCTCAAAAAGATAGCAGAAGACTTGGTGAAAAAGCCGGTAACACTGATCATCAGTCACGGACACGGTGACCACATCGGCGCCATGAACGAATGGGACGAAATCTGGATAAATGCTGGCGACGAAACTATTCTTCGTCCTGATGCTTACAAAGGAAAGAAGCGTTACCTCACTGACGGACAGATATTTGACCTTGGAGGACGCACCATTGAGGTTGTGTTCACTCCTGGACATACCGCAGGCTCCGCTACCTTCATCGATCGCGACCGTCACTACGGATTCAGCAGCGATGCCTTTGGCTCTGGCAATCTGCTTGTGTTCACAGACTTATCTACGGAAATTGCCTCTTGTCAGCGTATGGCTCGCTTTATCAAGAAATATGACCTCCGCTATTTCTATCCAGGTCATTATTGGGGCGACAACCTTGAGACTCCTGAACGAGTGGCTGACATTGCTGCCATCTGCGAGGGTATTCTCAATGGTGAGTTTACTCCAGTGAAGGGCGACAACGGAAGTCTGCCGTTTATTGTTGAGAAGAACGGCGTGAAGATAAACTATGGCAAAGCTCAGATGAGATAAATCGGGGGGGGCTGATTATGACGGAATTTCAGGTTATTAGAGCCACGGAAACATATCAGCAGGCTGGGGCGTACTATGTGCGTATTCAGGCAATGGCACGCAAATATAACATCGGATTGAGGGAGGAATTTGATGAATATGATACTCCTCAGACAAAGTATATTGTCGTTACGGACAGTGGTTTCCCCGTAGCCACATGCCGTATTCTAAAGCGGTCGGATGAGACTGCAGAAATCGGAAGGGTAGTGGTCCTGGAGGATTACCGTGGCAAAGGCTTGGGAAAGTTGGTGATGGAGTCGGCAGAGCAGTGGATTGCAGAACTCGGTTTCAAGACTGTCGTCGTGGAAAGCCGCGATGTGGCAGTGGGTTTTTACGGGAAACTAGGGTACTTGTGTGATTCCTCCGAGCCTGACGATTCCGGCACTTTTACTTGTCTGCATATGGAAAAGCACCTGTAATTTAATTTTCACTTTCCTCTCGTCACTTTACTTGCGGCGCTTGTTTTTCATGACCACTTTCTTGGTCACTTTCTTTGTTACTCTGCTTGCCGCTTTGCTTGTCGTTTTGCCAGTCGCTTTGTTCGTTACCTCACTTGCTGCTTTTTTGCAGAGCTTGGCTTCCTCCTCCGTGATGGCTTCTGTTCGAGGATCGCTACCGTCAGGGCGATATTTTATGCCGTTTGCATCCTTGCCGGTGAGCACTGCAAACCATGTGCAGGCAGCAGTGTAGCGTCCCATGCCAAGAGAGAGGTGGTAGCCGTCGCGGGTAAGGTTATAGTCGCCGGTCATATCGCGCAGATTCTGGATGGCAGGTCCCGATGGAATGACACCGTCAATGGCATTTGCAGCCACAACACGCTTCACGGCATCACAGATGGCATCATGCATCTTCTTTTGTGAGGATTCGTATTTCGGGAAATCGCTATGCTTGGAATCGGCGGCATAAGCCCATGTCTGGTGCAGCATGATCTTTGCTCCTGGCACCATCTTCTTTATCCATGAAATGAGTTCCGGCAGACGGACATACGAGTCGAAGAAACCCGACTGACCGCTGACCTGCTGAACACTGATGTAGTCCCATTGCTCTTCGCCGATGACACTCTCAAGTGAGACCTGGCGTATGGTCTTATTGCCTTCTACATCAAACTTGGTGTATCTGTATGAAGCCTTGTTTTCGGCTATGTTCTCCACATGGCGGTCTATGGAACATCCGCCGATGTAGAGGTTTGCAATAATCATTGGCACTTCTTCCGAGCGAGCTATCTCTGAGATGTTCTGCTCCAATGCGTCTTCTGAGAAACTGTTGCCTATTCCGAGCACCTTTATTTGTGCATACGTTACCCCTGCTGTGAGTAGGGCTATAAGTACAAGAAAATACTTCTTCATTTTTGTTTGAGGTTTTGAGGTTTAGAACATATATCCCACATTGATGCTAATGCCAAGCTTCTTGGTCATATTGCTCCAGTTGAAGTTTAGTTCCAGAGGACCGATGGCAGACTTATAGCCATAGCCAATGGCTGCGCCATAGAGATGATCGGGACTTTTTGCTTTGAAAAATTTATCGGAATGCAGACCGAAGTTGCCCACAGCGAAGACATAGTGCTTTGAGGCTATAGCCTGGCGCAGCGTCATGCCAGCCACAAACAGGTTTCTCCTTACCAACTGGAGATAGTTTATACCGGCAAAGGCAATTTGCTGAGAAAAGTAATGCCCGTCAGTGTTCACACCGCCAATGCAGTTGCAGAGAGTGAAATAGTCGTTGTTTGACGTCCATCTGCCAGCAACACTTGGTGTCAGCGTGGTAGTGTGCGACAAAGGCAGGGCAATAGTAAACTTCGCATCAAAGATATTCACTGGCTTGCCACCCTCGAATGTCGCACCATTGTCGGTAAAGAGCTCGTAGCCCGCAGTGAAGAACATGCCTTGTGTGGCGTTGTCATTGGCATCGCGATTATCGAAGGTCACTCTGCCGAAGTAGCTTAGACCAGGTTCGGAACTTGTGTCCTCTGTCCAATCCAAATAGTCTTTATGCACCAGCGATTCATCGAAGCTGTAGTAAGAGTAGCGGCTACCGAACATTACTTTCCAGTTCCTCCAATAGTGTGAGAAATCCAGCTGCACAATGTGTCCGTTGTTTGTCTCCTCAGACACACGCGCGCCCTTGTCGTATATCTTCATGTCGTTATATTTGAAGTTATACTTCAACTGCGCTATCAATGCGTTGCTTAGGTGGAGTTTGCTGTAGAGTTCAATATTCAGACGGCGGCCCAATCTGCCTTCAAAGCCAACACTCAGTTTCTTTTTATGATTCAGTTCCAGCATACCGTCGAGCAGCAGACTGGCGAGTTCCTCGTTGTCAAATCTCGCTCCTACACCGGCGAAACTGTTGCGCTCGTTGGCCTTGTAGATAGAAGGCACCGGCACAACGTCGTACATGTTTTCCGGCATTGGTCGAGGCTCAGGGGCAGGCAGAGGCTGTTTCAGTCCAAGCTTTTCGCGCAAAGCAATAAGCTCGTCCCATTTCTCACGTGCCGCAATCTCTCCTCTGTGCATGAGCGAATCAATAGCCGTGCTGTTGAAGCTTGACGATGAATAGCCCTTCACGTTCACCTTAATATGTACATCAGTATTGGCAACATTCTCGTCGTGCTTGTTCTTGCAAAGCAAGTCGAGGAGTCGCATGGCGATGGACTGAGTGGTATTGATCTTGTTTGAAGGCAAAGCGACGGGAGAGAGGTCCACGCCTATCACGTAGTCTGCTCCCATCTTGCGGACAAGGTCAACGGGATAATTGTTCGTAGTACCGCCATCCGTCAGCACTCTATCTCCTTTTACAACAGGCGTAAAGACCGTCGGTATGGCCATGCTGGCACGCATACATTCGGCAAGCACACCTGAATGCAAATCCACCTCTTCGCCTGTCACCACATCTGTAGCCACGCAGGCAAAAGGAATCTTCAGATCGTTGAAGCTCATGCTGTCAGGAGTGTCAGCGGTAATCTCTGTCAGGAGTTTTGCTACATTGTAGCCTTTCAGCACACCGCCTTCAATAATCTCGCCCGGTTTCTTGTCAAACTTCGCCGATAGAATGTTTCTGTCCACCTGTTCTCTCTCGTAGAGGCTCAGTTGCTTTCTTTTACTCTTGTCCGTCAACAGGGTTGTCCAGTTCTGGCTGCGCATGAGGCTGTCTATCTGGTCAGCATTGTAACCAGAAGCATACATGCCGCCAACGAGCGAACCTATACTAGTTCCGGCGATGTAGTCAATAGGAATGCCCGCCTCTTCAATGACCTTCAGTGCCTTAACATGTGCAGCACCCTTGGCACCGCCACCTGACAGCACTACGCCAACCTTCTTTCTGCCGCTTTGCTTATGCTGGGCAAACATTCCTGTGAAGGCTACTAAACTGAAAAAAAGCAATATTATTCTTTTCATATTCCAGACTTTTATTATTCGTTCTTCTTTCCCTTTTCTTTTCTTTTGCAAAATTAGAAAATATTATTGAAAGAAGTCGCACGAAAGCCAATTATTTTTGATTAATGTGTAAATATTTGTGTTTTAATGGCTCATAATAAGTTCAAATAGTTGATAATTCAAACAAGTTTTCCTCCTTTTGCTTTTGTATTATGGAATAAATGCTTAATTTTGCGCAATCTTTTCAATACTTAATCTTTAATTTTTAATTTTTAATCTTTTACAGTGCACATAGCAATAGCCGGAAATATCGGTTCGGGAAAGACGACGCTGACCAATCTTCTCTGTAAGCATTACGGATGGAAACCGCACTTCGAAGCTGTGGACAATAACCCCTATCTGGATGATTATTACAAGGATATGAAGCGCTGGAGTTTCAACCTGGAGGTTTTCTTCCTGAAGCATAGGTTCAAGGATGTCCTTGAGATTGCAAAGTCGAAGGAGACTATCGTTCAGGACCGCTCCATCTACGAAGGTGTTCATGTTTTCACGGAAGCCAACTATGCCATGGGCAACCTTGACGAGCGCGACTTTACGACATACATGGAACTTTTCAAGCAGATGACGAATATGGTGAAATATCCTGATCTCATGGTCTATCTGCGCTCTTCCGTGCCACATCTTGTCAAGAACATACAGAAGCGCGGTCGCGATTACGAGCAGAGCATCCAGATAGAGTATCTCAGGCAGATAAACCAAAGATATGAGGAGTTCATCTACGAGAAGTACAAGGGCAAGGTGCTTGTGATAGAAGTTGACAACATAGACTTCGAGCACAATACAGCCGACTTTGCTGCCATTATCGACAAGATAGACCGTCTCCTCTTCGGACTGTTCTAGGAATAATAGAATGTAGGGCGAGGTTTACTGAGCCGCGATTCAGGTTTTATTGTGCGAAACGGATCGGAAATCCTCGCCATACAGAAGTGAAACTTTAACCCCAAAAACAAAACATGCATATAGCAATAGCTGGAAATATCGGAGCAGGCAAGACTACTCTTGCCAAGATGCTCGCCAAAAGATATGGTTGGACACCTCGTTTTGAACCTGTGGACAATAATCCATACCTTGAAGACTACTACGCCGACATGAAGCGTTGGGCGTTCAATACGCAGATTTACTTCCTGAACAAGCGCTTTCAGGAGGTTGTGGAGATCTCGAAGAGCAAGGACACCATCGTTCAGGACCGCTCCATCTTTGAGGACGCCCGCATCTTTGCTCCTAACCTTCACGACATGGATCTGATGAGTGACCGCGACTTTGACAACTATACGGAGCTCTTCGACCTTATGGTTTCGCTCATCAAGTTGCCTGACTTGATGATTTACATCCGCTCGTCAGTGCCTAATCTCATCGACCATATCGAGAAACGTGGTCGTGAGTTTGAGCAGACCATCCGCCTTGACTACCTCAAGGGACTTAACAAAAGGTATGAGGACTGGATAGCCACTTACCCGGGAAAAGTCATCATAGTCGATGGCGACAACAAGCGTTTTGAGCAGGATCCAGACGCTTTCCGTGCCATCACTGACCAGATTGACGCAGAGCTCTACGGCTTATTCTAAAGCTAATTCCTAGGGGGACGAAATGTGAAGTGAACCCAAGAAGTTGGACAAGTTAAACATTTAGTGAAGCCTGGTAT
>JAKSLJ010000048.1 GCA_024401275.1 Bacteroidaceae bacterium
TCAAGGCAAGAGCGTACATACCTATAACATGAAGTAAAACGTTTACATCATTCCTGGCAGAGCGTTCACTCATGACGGCCAACGTATGGGTCGAGGCAAAGGATTCTACGACCGTACTCTCACCTCAATACGTTGTCCGAAATGGGGTGTTGCTTTTGCGTGTCAGATAGTGGATGAAATACCAACTGATCCCTGGGATATCCGGCTGGATCGTATCATCAATAATTAAATACAAAATATGAGAAAAGAAAGCAGACAAATGAGCGCTGAATGGGCGCTTGAGGTGCTGGACAAAGCTCCATACATAACAGTCAGCATGGCTGACGACGAGGGAATGCCATACGGTTTGCCCCTCTCCCTCGTACGCACCGACGAGAAGACCTTCTACTTCCACGGTGCGCTGGAAGGAAAGAAGCTTGACATCCTGCGCCACAACCCTCGCGTATGTCTGAGTGCCGTCACCAAGTGTAAGCCCACGGTAGGTCCAAAGGACGGAAGTTTCACGCTCGAATTCAAGTCGGCCATAGCATTCGGCAAGGCAGAAATCGTCCAAGATGACACCGAGAAGATTGCAGCCCTACGTGCCATCTGCGAGCGCTTTCTCCCAAAACACATGGATGCCTTCGACGCATCTATTGCACGAAGCCTTGGAAGAACCGCGGTCGTTCGTATCACATTGACCGAACCACCCGTCGGCAAGCGCAAGCAGTATGACAAGCAAGGCGAAGAAATGAAATGGCAACGCATGGAATAATGAAGATGGCAAATATCAAACAATGGCTCAGCAAACTTTCATTCCGCACTGGAGTGATCGTCCTACTCTGCTGCATTCCCTGCTACATACTCTCTTTCGCCCAGATGGCCCTCCCCATCTCTGTGGAGCTGAAGGGCGTATTGTGGTTCATCCTCTTCGGCTTGGCCAAGACCTTCCAATATGGCGGGCTTTCGATCCTCGGCGTGGAAGGGGTTAAGAGATTAAAGCAGAGATTCAAGAAAAGCTGATTGAAAAAAGGATGAACTAAGGGCATTCATACCAAAGGAGATGCGGGATGAAAGAATTATGAAATATAAAAGTAATAAAAAACAAATATGACACACGGACACGAAGTATTGGAGATGATGTTTGGCAGCAGTTATTCATCACGCGAAGAACTGGTCAATGCCATCATCAATAAGTTTGGTGCAGAAGAGCGCTTCTACACCTGTAGTACTGAGAATATGACGGCTGCAGAACTAGTCGACTTCCTTGAGGCAAAGGGCAAGTTCATGCCTGCAGCAGGTAACAGCTTTACGGCGGACAAATCAAAGATGTGCAATCACTAAGCATGACACGCATACAGCAAGAAAAGAGAACTGTCAGGCAGATGGTAGAGATTTACTGCCATGGGAAGAAGCACACTCCATCGACAAGCTCAGGAACCGGAAAAGGGCTTTGCGAAGAATGCAATGCCCTTCTTGACTATGCCTATACACGTCTTGATCATTGTAAATTCGGCGAGCAGAAACCGACTTGCAAGAAGTGTCCGATTCATTGCTACAAGCCAGCAATGAAGGAACAGATGCGTGAAGCCATGCGCTATGCAGGTCCTCGCATGATGTGGTATCATCCTATTGCAGCCATCAGGCATTTAATCAGAGAATTATAAAACTATCAAGTATGACTGCTGTGATGTGCCTCGCATACAGCATTTCTTACCTGCTCGACAGTCTTACGTTTCAAGTTTCTGCCGGGATCTTCGCCATAGCCAAGGGCAATCATACAGCAAAGCTTTTCATCCTTGCCCCTCACGTAAGCCTCCTTCATGTTGTTGTATGTGAGACCTACCCAACAGGTGTTGAGCCCAAGAGTCTGGGCAAGCAGCACTAACTGCTCACCGTAGTAGCCGACACGCTCAGAGAGAGAAACTTGTGCTGAGCCTGTCGAAGTATCTGCCTTCTTTCCAATTATCACGAAGTAGTTACTTACTCCGCTGAAGGTTCCATAAGCCATCTTGCCCTTGAATGCCTTTGGCTCATTGATAACAAGCTGAATGTGAAGATTTCCGAGTTTATTGCATTCTTCAATCTTTGCTTGAAGGATGTCAATAATATCCTGGGGAACGGGCTTGCCTATGTATTTGCGCACACTATGGCGAGCTTCTATTGCTTCTTGAAGAGTCATAATCAGATGTGCCGTTTCAGCACATTTGTGCTGCAAGGGTATGAAAAATTATCGTATTATGGTACGTTTCATACCTGATATTATAATGGTTCACCTATTTCATTGGTATAGCCTGCTGACATACCATAGAACACTATTAACAGGTAAATCACTATTGGAATACCCAACATTAAGTTGCCTACCCAATAAATTAGTTTGGTTATCTTTTTCATTTTATAGATTTTGAGATTTCGGTTATTGATACGATGTACTCAGAAATGTTAACAATTAATCAGATTTATTGTATTGTCATTGCCTTCTTAGCGTTATTACAATTTCAATTTCAAATTGTGTGTGCCTGTCCCAATAAAGCTATGGAACTCATCCCTTAAGCAAACGGAATTCACATCGTAATCCTAATACTTTTGACTCGTAATCCTTAGAAATATTTTTGTAAGCCTAAGGGATATTTTCGTAAAGCTAAGGGATTTTGACACCCTTGTAAACCCTAATGAATAAAAGGAATATCAGCGATTTGGTGTAGGGTGTAGGCAAATCATGAAAATTCCTAATCTGTCTCCAAATTTAGGAGAACGATTCTTTCCTAGTATCCCTTCCTTATTTTTTGAAAATCCAGGTTAGCTTGGTTTAGTGTTATTCTTCGCTAATTCCCGTAGTTCCTCCTGCGCATCGGTGTTACCTTGGTTAGCAGATAGTAATAACCATTTCATGGCTTCTGATTTTGATCTGACAACTCCATATCCGTACAAATATAATTCTCCAATGTAGTATTGGGCATCTGCATCTCCTTGTTCGGCTGCCTTCCTGTACCATTTAGCAGCTTTTGAGCGCGAACGGATTACTCCTGTGCCATTGAAATACATATTTCCAAGATTGTGTTGTGCCGTGCTGTCGCCTTGTTCCGCTGCCTTCTGATACCACTTCGCAGCCTCTTCAAACGATTGTTCTACGCCATAGCCATTGTCATAGCAATGTCCCAGATTGCATTGTGCAAAAGCATATCCCTGCTCTGCTGCCTTGCGATACCATTTTACGGCTTTCTCGTACGATTGGGGCACACCTTCACCATTGTAGTAGCAGTTCGCAAGTTCGTATTGTGAATCTGCATCTCCTTGCTCCGCCGCCTTGCGATACCATTTTACGGCTTCCTTGTACGATTGGGGCACACCTTTACCTGCATAAAAATAATAGCCTATATTGTATTGTGAGTCAATATGCCCCTGTTCAGCCGCTACACGAAAAAACTTGGCAGCCTCCTCGTACGATTGTTCCACGCCCTCGCCATTATCATAGCAAATTCCAAGGTTGTATTGCGCTTTGATATTTCCATGTTCAGCCGCTTTGTGAAACCATTCTACAGCTTCCTCGTACGACTGCTGCACCCCTTTGCCATCATAATAGCATACTCCGAGCTTGAGTTGTGCGGAACTTTTTTCCTGTTCTGCAGCTTTGCGTAGCCATTTTACAGCTTCCTCATATGATTGCTTCACGCCCTCGCCTGAATAATAGGCACACCCTAAATTGTATTGTGAACTGATATGCCCCTGCTCAGCAGCTTTCTGATACCACTTCGCAGCCTCTTCGAACGATTGCGCTACTCCGTCGCCATTATCATAGCAAATTGCAAGGTTGTATTGTGCTAGGCTATCACCTTGCTCAGCCGCCAGGCGATACCATTTTGCGGCCTCTTCGTACGATTGTTCTACGCCATAGCCATTCTCGTAGCAGTGCCCCAAATTGCATTGTGCAAAAGCATATCCTTGCTCAGCCGCCAAGCGATACCATTTCACTGCCTCTTCGTACGACTGAGGCACATCTTCGCCGTGAGCATAGCTGTATCCCAATTCGTATTGCGCCTCAGCATCGCCATTCGCAGCTTTTTCGTATAACTCCTTATCCATAATAAGTGGTTCTATAATTGATATTTCATTACAACTTGTAGAAATAGGACTCCCCTGTTTCGCTGCAAAGTTAACACTTTATTTTTATTCCCCAAATAAATAGGGGGAATTTTTAAAACTAAAACAAAAACGCAGACACAAGTAAGTGCCTGCGTAGTATTGCTATTTCTAGTCTTTGTAAACAACTTTCGTTGTGAATATACATGGGGCATTGCCTTCTGGCGAGAAGCCGGTAAGCCCGAAGAGGTTGCCGCTGTGGGTCATGGCGCTCCAGTAGTGTGATGGCAGCGGAATGAGGTTGCCCACATTGTCCGCCCACTTTGAAATTACTCTGCCGAGGAAACCACGACCACGGTCGAAAGCATCGCGTGCCGTTCCGCCGCAGGTGTTGTCGGTGAAGAGGAAGTAACGGTCACGGTCGGGATCTGCTGCGTCGCGCTCGATGTAGTTTACCACTGGAGTGATATCATCCACTCTCATGATGTAAGCATCCACTCTGTTGCCGGCTTTCTTATGACCGCCCATCTCAGCGAGAATGCGAGGAGCGAGGGCGTCAATGAGTTCCTGGTCATTTCTGCCGTTCCTGTTTCCGATAGCCATTCGCTGCCAATTGCCCTTGCCGCTTGGAAGGACCTTTCCGATGCCTCTGCTGAATCTGCCGTACTGATAGAGAGCCAGCCTACCCTTGCTGTCCTCTACTATAATACCCGCGTGACCGAATGGCGCCTTGCCGTCGTTCACACCGTCTTTCTTGAACAAGCTGCTCACCAGTCTTCCACCGAAAGCGCTGCTTGTAGGCACGCGGCAGTATGGCATATCGTAGTAGATAACCTTGCCGCTCTCAGCAACATCACCGCTGAAGCTGCGCATGCTGTCGAAGAAACTGTAAACGAAAGTGATGCCGAGAAATGCGGCGAGAAAAACTCCAAAAATTTTCTTTTTCATAATTATATTAGTTTTTAAGTGTTTCACATCCATTTATACGATAATATGGAAAAAAATAACACCCCCCTTGTTAACATTTTCCATTTCAGCGTATAGATAAGTGTAAACCAAAACAAATAACCACTAACTAAAAATTAAGATTATGAGAAAACAGACAAAAGCAATCGTTTGCGGCGCAGCACTCTTCGGAGTCGTATCGCTCGCAGTGGCAAACAACACTCGCAGCACAGAAGCTGTGGAAAGTGAAGCAACAGAACTCGCAGTCACTGAAGCTGAAGAATCTACATCAGCAGAGGCAACAGCCATGGGCAGCGTAGCCAACGGCATCCTGGAGACAGCGAAAGAAAAGGGCTATGTATCAGACCGCAACCTCGACAAGATCGAGAAGTCAAAGATCATCGAGAAGACTTTCCAGGCATTCCTCGACAATGACTATGATCCTGCAGCTGCAGTCGATAAGGCAGCGGAAGTAGCAGTAGAGCAAGGTTGGGCTCGCAGCAAGGAAGGCGCAAAGAAAGCTCTCCGCAACGAGATTGAGAAGGCTCGCAAGAACGAAAATCTCATCAACAAGCTTTACAGAGCACTAGGAATATAGAAATAGTTGACTTTTTATTGGTTAGGAGGTGGGGGCATCTGATTTTATCGGGTGCTCCCGCTTGATTTTTAGGTAAAAATTCTTGTATTTCAAAAAAAAGCATTAATTTCGCACCCAATAAAACGCAAATTAATGGCAACAATAATAGATTTAGTTCCAGGGGGCAATGTCGAGAAATTCTTCAAGACAAATCGCCCCGTCATAATCCTCGACCTCATAAAGTCGTACGGATTGACAAGAGAAGAAGCGGAAGACTGCTTTCAGGAAGGCAGCATCGCTCTCTTCAAGCAAGTACAGGAAGGAAAACTCACTCCCGAGAATCTGACAGCCCGCCTGTCATCATACCTTAACAGATGCTGCCGCAACTACGCTACGCACACCCTGCAAAAAGCAGGCAGAAGCGCTCCTAGCCTTTCTGACGACGAACACGGACTGGCAAAATTCATGAACTCTTCCGACGGCGAAGGCAAGAACACCATGGCTTACGAAGAACTGCTGCAGAAGATGGAAGAGGTGGTAAAGGATCTGCCAGAACCTTGCAACACCATACTCTGGAGCACATACTACGACTTTTACGAAGACAAAGTCCTCGCAGAAATGCTCAACTATACATTAGCATCGTTCAGAGTAACGAAGAGCCGCTGCACAAAGAAACTGGAAACCCGTATGAATTCAATAATAGAGGAATATAAGTCATGAAAGAAAAGATAAGAGACATAATAAAGAACGAAAAGCAGTTTAAGCAGGTGCTTGAGACTGCGATGGAAAATGTGGGCAAGGAGCGCGACCAGCAGATTGTCGGTTCTATGAAGAACATGAACGAAGCTGACTTCTGCGCAATGATTGCCAACATGAAGGGTGACGATATCCATGTGGATCTTCCGGGCATTGACCAACCGCCAGTGGCTATTCCGCTATGGAAGCGCACATATATGAAGGTAATCGCAGCGTGTATAGCAGCAATCTTAGTCATAAGCTTAGCGCAGTATGTGGATGTGAACACCGGCAGCAGCCAGTATGCTTCGCTTTTTGACACATACAACAACTTCAACGAGCAGACGCGCAAGCACCTTACCGAGTACAAGATTGGCGATGACAAGCGCATCAACGGCAAGGGCGCAAAGACCACGGCTGCCATCCTTGAGGAATCGGCAAAGCTTATCTGCACAGGAAATGTGAGCGACACGAAAGCCGGAGTCCAGAACCTCAAGGAACTTCTCACGCTCAACTACAAGCCGTCGCTCGCTCCCGAAATCCACTGGTATCTCGGCATGGGCTATCTGAAGCTCAATCAGCCTTCAGACGCAAAGATAGAACTGCAGTCAGTGAAGAATGCCGGCAAAGCCCACGCTTCAGAGGCGGCGAAGGTGTTGGAAGAAATTGATAATTGATAATGGATAATTGATAATTAATGCCGCGCAGCCCTATTATCCATTATCAATTATCCATTATCAATTATCCATTATCAATTAACCGAAGGTTTATATTTCTATTGGCAGGTAACCTTGATTCTTGAACTTGGTTATCTGCCTTTTTCCTGCCCATATCATAAGGAACACAAGGAAGAGAGTTATCAGACTGAGCTGCAGAGTGTTAAGGCTGAAGGCTATGTCCAGGTTAAGTTTCTTGCTTATCAAGGCTATCAGCGAAGCGTCTGGATATCGCAGCACATAGTTCCACATGCCGTGCAGAAGACTCACCGTCAGGAACATCAGGGTGAACTTCGGGTTGATCAGTTTCGTCACCTTCAGTCTGCCATTCGTAATAAGCATAGTGCCGCCGCCTATCAGTGCGCCCCAAGCAATGTGACAGACGGGTGCGAATATACCGCGATACCACACCATATCCAGAAGATTGCTCGAAGCATTAAGCGTATAGCCAGCCGACTCAAACACGGAGAATCCCGCGCCCACGGCAGCGCCTATCAGTATGCCCTGAAGAATGTATATCCTGCGGCGATAGTGCATCAGGAAGATGAAGATTATCAGCGTCTTACCAAACTCCTCGAAAGCAGCGGCAAGGTAGGTGGGAATATATGTTTTCAGGATATTGTCTGGCAGGATATTGTTGTTTATTATCGTAAGCAGGAAGGTTACACCGATGGACACGATGCTGCCAATAAGGAAGTAGCGCAGCACCTTCAGGAGCGATACCGTGCGAAACTTGTTCAGCTCAAAGAAATAGATGAGCACAGACACCGGAGTAGCCAGACTTCCCATAATGATCAGTCCCGGATACAAGCGGCTCTGCTCCTCCATGCCTTCCTCTATCCAGCAGAAGTAAAGCACGAAGAAGGATACGGCAAAGAGTATCAGCGCCCTACTCCACAGCCATGGTCGCGGCCACAGGTCGGTCAGTTCGGCAAACTTCACTGGCTCCACATTCGCCACATGTTCCGTTTCCTCCTTCTTGTGCCATAAAAAGCAATATGCTATCAGGTTCATGACACCCAGACCGTGGCGGTCGAGCCAGTTGGGTGTTTCCTTCAATATGTAACTATCGGTTGACATGTATCTTTTACGGTTATGGCTGCAAAGGTAAGGATTCTTTACAAAATACGCAAGAGAAGTACAAGAAATAATACTCTCGGCTTGTATTTTCCTCCCTCTCTCTTCCCGCATCATCTTCTCTTTCATGCAGGCTTCATGTCTCTCTAATCCCCGCAGAGCAAACAGTTTCTTGCAAGAAAACAACTTGTTATCCTAAGAAAGGACTTTTAAAAGAACTGGCTAAAGCCTCAATTTCCGCAAGCCTAGACTTGCGGAAATTGAAAACTATTCAGTTTATTCTTCGTCGTCATCGATGAGTTTAAAGGCAGCCTTTGAATCCGCAGTGATCTCTTCACCTTCGCCTGCAGGCTCGCCCATCCCAATTTTACTTATAGTGAGAAGCAGGTTTTCTTCTGCACCACTATTTATAACCTCAGCGGCTGGAGTTATATAAACCTTCTTCATGATTTATTTCTTGTTGTTTTGTCTGTTACTTAACACTTACCTTCATGCCACCTACAATATAGATGCCACCCTTCTTCATCGACTGAACCTCACGACCATTCATATCGTAGATCTTGCCGTCTTCAAGAGCTGCATTCACATTGTTGATCTTTGTTGCACCATCCATTGCAAGTACCATCTTTGCACTTGAGCTCTGATTAGTGCAATTAGTAGGATCGAAGAAGCAACGGTTTGCAGGAATTGTCACATCACTATTGGCTATCTGGCGAAGCTTACCATTGGAGATGACGTATGCATCCTTGATGAATCCTGCCCACCATGTGCTAGAGGTAACCTCTTCATAGCAACCTGTGAGGCCATTTCCGACACTGCTCTTTGTGCAATTATAGTCGCCATGCTCAACAGCATCACCTGTTTTTGTACAAACAACTTCGTCGGCAGTAGCAAGGTAGATATATGGAGTACCACCTACCATGTCGCCTTCAACCTCAGCAATAGCAAGGCCTTCTGTAGTATCGAATGAAACAACCTCATAGAGCTCTGCACCCTCAATGGTTGCAGGATAGTCAAGAGCAATAGTACCTATCTTGCCTGCTGTTGTGCTGATAGTGTATGTCTCTGGCAGTTTTACTACCGTAATACCCTTGATAACTACACCAGCATCTATAGTTGCACCTTGCCAACTTGCAGCAATCTTTATACCACTTATGCGGCAATAGTTCTTCTCTGTTGCTGTCATAACGTCCTTGATATTGAGGATGCCAACGCCATCTTCTCCGATGGTTACACGCTGCTCAGTCTTGCCTTCAGTTACGCCATCACTGCCAACGCGATTAACAAAGACGCGAAGGAGGGCGCCTGGAGTACCATAGAACTTAACCAAATCGTAATCAGTGACGTCGGTGAAGTTGTCTCCATTGCTTTGGTCACCATACACCACTTCACCACCATTTAGAGGAGTGCCAATGTTGTTAACGTCCTTGAAGCCATCAAGAGTTGTGTAGTCAATCTCGCCTTCTGGCACAGTCCACGCAGGCTCATCTGGTTCTTCTGATTCTGGAGCCTCAACGATTTCATAGTTGGCCTTGTGTTCCACCCAGCCGCCATCGTTTGTCCAGAATCCAGCAACACCAAAACCTTCAAGTGTGCCTGACGAGAAGTCTGCTGAAACAATTTCCTCACTGGTAGTCTTGTTCGTAATCTTGATGTTGTCAAAATAGAGGCTGCTACCTGTGTACTGGCCGAAAACAAGTCTCAAAAGCTTGAAGTCTTTTTCCAAGCTGATGTCAACGGTCTTTGTAGCCCATTCTGTGCCAAAACTGATTCCAGGGCCATAGTAGGCTCCTTCTACATAGTCGCCCCAAACAGACATCGAACCAGCGGCATCTCCCTTAACATCGAGCGACAAAGTATAGTCTCCTGATGGAAGAGCTGGGTCGAATGCATATTGAAGGGCATTGTCCCAAGCGTTTGTACCTGCAGGAATATCTGTAAGGGCAAGGCAGAGCTTGCTTGCATCACTAGTTTCCTCGTGAGTAACTTTTATCCATTTGATGCAGAGTGTACCTACATAGCTTCCTGTCTGAAGCAAAATGCCATCACCACCAGGAACGCCAGAAACCTTGATAGAGACTTCCTTGAATTCGCCAGCAGGAATGTTGAACTTGCCATAATTGTCAACGCCTTGGTTCCAATCACCAAGCTTTATGTTGCCAATAGTACCAGCAACAGACCCCTTGATCATCATTGTCAAAGTGTAAGTGTTGTCTGGAGAGAATGTGTTGCCATTAGCAACCCAGTACTGCGCGTCCCAGTTGTTTGCTGTTGCTTCTGTACTGGAATAAACAAGGCCGTCAGTGCTGGAGAATGAGATTCTCGCATTTGCTGCATCCGAACCCCAACTGATGTTCTGTGTAGTCGTAAAATCCTTGTAGATATCGACTACTGTTAAGGCATTTGCGCCTAAAGCAACAAATGCACAAAGTAACGAAAGTAGAAATTTCTTCATTTTTGGATTTAGGATAAAATTAAATAGTTGATTGAATATGATAGTTTTCTAACTTTTTCGGGTGCAAAGGTAAACATTTATTTCTAATTACCAAACATTTTTGAGTTGTTTTCTTGAAAAATAGGCAAAATCGCGAATCCAGCGGTGCGTTGCCCTCTTCCATCCAGCAAAAATAAAGCCACGCAGAACGATGCGACAGAGGTTCATCCCCGTCACCCTTGGCTGAAAAGGTACAAATTATCTGTCAAAACTCTACAGAATCCAAGTTTTTTTCGTTTTCCTATAAGTTTTGGCTTATTTTTAACGTGATTTCAAAATAAAATGCATATCTTTGCACTAACAAACAAAAAGATTATCCCCAGCAGTCCTCTGCTGGGCACAAATACACTACGCAATGGAACAACTCAATTTCAATCTTTTTTACATCTCCTCACTGGAGAATCAGAACCCGCAGGCTCCCATGCCTATCACGAGAGAGAAAGGACACGACAGCAGATACGAAGTACGCTGGAGAGAGCTTGACGAACGCGACGAACTGAAGACCATTGGCATTGAAGTGCTCGATCTTCAGGACGACGGCTACATGAAGTTCGGAGCCGGTCCGCTCACTTTCCTTACCGTCGGCTACAAGAAGTTCGACGAACCAGACGACATCTACATCACCTCTTATCTCGAGAAAGGCGGTATATGCCGCATAGAGATAAAGGGAATACTCTTGAAAGACGAAATCTCGGTAGTCATCGGCACACTGCGATTCCTCACCATAAACTGGAAGGTGGACACAAAACTCGACATCCAGTCAACCACCCCACTGTTCAACCTCATGCTCAAGAGGGCATGGCTCGGCGATGCTGGGGCAATGTACCAAACATACACCATGTACAACGAGGGCGAGGTGATAGAGAAGAATGCCGCCGAAGCCGAATACTGGCACGCTAAGGCTGCCGAAAGCGGTCAGGCTGATGCCATGTACGAAGTGAGCGAGATGCTCCACCGCGACTACAAATACGCCGACGAGATAGACCTTCTCGTGAAGGCTACCGACGCAGGAAATGCCAAGGCGCAATATACTCTCGCCTGCTACTGCCGCGACGGTTTCGGCGATGTGCAGAAGAATCCCGCCGGCGCCACTCACCTCTTCGAATGCGCTGCCATGCAGCTCCATGCTCCTGCCCTCAACGAACTGAGCGTGGAATATGCTGCTCTGGACAACGAGCCGATGTCGGTCTTCACGCTCGCTCTTGCTGCTGAACAGGGACTTGAGGAAGCCGTGGAAAAGATGAAGGCTGTGGCTGAGGAGCGAAAGACGCTTACCAAGAAAATCTTCTCCATCTTCGGCGGCAACAAGGACAACGACCTGAAGCCCGACGCAAAGACCATCATTTCCCAGGCGGAGCAGGGCAACGATGTCGCCATGTTCTTCCTTGCCCGTGCTTACGAAGAGGGCAGATGGGGCATGCAGAAGAATCCTGAGGAGGCTGCAAAGTGGTACGAGAAGGCGTTCATGCAGAACACGAAAAGCGAATTCTTCAAGACCATTTACTTCAACAAGGCCTTGGAGACTGGCTGCTTGGATGCAAAGATTTACGACCATCAGACAAAGCTCCTGAACCATGAGCTGGACGATCCGCAGGCTACATTGCAGACCTACCGCGAGGCAAGCAAGCAGGGCAATGAAGATGCTTCCGTCGAACTGTCAACAATGTACTACCACGGCAGCGACTTCTTCGGTGTGGAGCGCAATCTCGACAAGGCATTGGAGTATGGCAGATTGGCAGAAAAGCAGGGCAGTCCAGCTGGCACTACCCTCCTCGCATGGTGCCAGATGAAAGGCTACGGCATGCCGAAGGATGAGAAGAAGGGCTTTGAGGTTTTCCAGAAGGAGCTGAACAAGAAAGAGCCTATGCATCTTCCGTATCTATATCACAACATGGCTCTCTTCTATGCCACTGGCATGGGCGTGGAGAAGGATCTTGACAAGGCTGAGGAATACTTCAACGACAGCGTTTGGCATGACCTTGAGGCATACGAATCCCTTAAGTATTGTACGCCACACTCATGGTTTGAGCACCACTCGGAGCTCATCATCACTGCAAAGGCTCTTGCCGAAAAGAACAATGTCAATGCTCTCTACCTGCTCGGAAAATACTATGCTGAAGGCATACTGTTGCCATACAACAAGGAGAAGGCGTTGGAGTGTCTGCACAGAATGCAGAATGCAGAATTGAATGAAATGCAGAATGCAGAATTGAATGAAATGCAGAATGCAGAATGCAGAATGCAGAATGATTCAAAAACCGATAACAATGCGCAGCCTAATTCTGCATCCTGCATTCAGCATTCTGCATTAAACGAAGCGCAGCCTAATTCTGCATCCTGCATTCAGAATTCTGCATTAAACGAAGCGCAGCCTAATTCTGCATTCTGCATTCAGAATTCTGCATTTGATATAGCTTCCCTTATCGAGAAGGCTGAGGCTCTGGAATACGATGCCGCAGAGGCAAGCCATATTGAGGAAGTCTTTATGCGCGCCTATGAGGATGATGTGGATGCCATTGCCGAATATGCCTTCTATCTGATAGACGGTAAGGGCGTGGCACAGGATCAGCTCGTGGGAGCCGACCTCTCACTGCGTGCTGCCAAGGAAGGCAATGTGCGCGCCAAGAGCAATGTCGGCGTATGCTACTGCAATGGCGTCGGACTCAAACAGGACAAGGAGAAGGGCTACAAGTGGCTGGAGGAAGCTGCTGAGGAAGGCTATCTCAACGCACTGGTGAACATTACGAACTACTACATACAGGACGGTCGCAAGGAAGACTATGTAAAGTGGATGCACCGCTGGGCTGAGGCGGGCGATCCTGTCGGTCAGTTCAATCTCGGTCAGCTCTACATGCGCAACGACGAGGTGCCGGAAGACAAGGAGAATGCCAAGCACTGGCACAAGCTCTCTGCCGACCAGAACTACCCTGACGGTCAGTTCGTCTATGGCTGCGACCTTCTTAACGAAGGCAAAACGCAGGAGGCTCTGGAATGGCTCGAAAAGGCTGCCCAGCAGAATCATCTGACTGCCCTTCACGACCTGAATGTCATCTGGTTTGAAGGTCTTTACGGCTTGGAGAAGGACGAGAAGAAGGGCTTGCAGTATCTGATGAAGGGGGTTAACCTCGGCGCGGTGGATGCCATGTGCGACCTTGGCGAGCGACTGCTTAACGGCAGCGGCATGAAGAGGGACTACAAGAAGGGCAAGGAGTGGATAGAGAAGGCTGCCTCCCTGGGCAGTGAGCGCGCTAAGCATGTCCTCTCCGAATATCTTGACGAGGACAAGAACTGGTACAACCGCCACATGGGGCAGGCTTATGTCGAGATGCGCGGCGTGATGGCAGACTATATGCAGCGCAAGGGTTACGATGTGAGCAAGCTGAAATGGCTTAACACGGGAATCTCGCAGAAGTGGCACACATTCCACGACGCGGCATTCACATACAACGGCAAGCCTTTCAGCCTCATCATTCGCCTCCGACTCCCTGACGGCAAGTTCTATACTCCGCAGCAGAAGGGCGAATTCTTCCTGAACATGTGCCAAAACTTCCATCTCGCACCTTGCATGGTGGACATCAATGCCCGCTACGACAAGAATGGCAACATCGAGACGCTCTCCGACCGCGACATCTCCATCCACGAGATTGGCAGCGACACTCCTATCGACTTCAACAAGAGCTACAACGAATGGGCTGATTACCCTATCATCACCTCATGGGAGAACTACCGCCTTGCCATAGACTTCACCGTAAACATGCTGAAGGAGAAGGGCTACAAGGTGTTGGCTACGAACGACATCATCGGTCAGAACCCGCAGATTGTCATGGACGATGCTGAGGGCGGTCGCCATTATGTCTTCGTGCGCACTCCGCTCTGTCCGGGCGACATCGGCCATGTCTTTGCTCCGGTGAAGGATGCGGTGGAGAAAGCCGACGGCAAGCTCTGGTATGTCCATATCTCGCAGATCGTGCCTACCGAATACAACGGCAACGATGCCTTCCCTGACCATCCTAAGAACACGGAGAAATGGAAGGTTACGAGCGACATGTACAACCTCATTCCTATCGAGGAGGTCATAGCAAAGAACGGCTATGCCGAACGCAACAACTACTGGAAGGAATAAAAACCTAAAAGATTTTGGGACAACATATTATCACCTTAAAGCGCCTCGTAGCCCGCTTCTTCTATTGCCTTCTTTATGGCGGCAATGTCCAGCGTACAACCTTCGGCCGCCTTAACGACTGCTGAACCTGCTATATGATCCACCTCAGCAGACTCGACGCCTGGCACTGAGAGTATCGCGCTCTGAGCATTCTTTGCACAGTGAGAGCAGTTCATGCCGTTAATTTTAATCTCTGTGCCGCGATTTTCCTCCCCCTGTGGGAGAGTCTCGGAGTGGCTGTGTTCGTGAGAGTGGCTGTGAGAATGGCCGTGACCGTAAGTATGCCAGAGTGCTCTTGCAAGGAGAAGGAGGAAAAGTATGCTGCAACCGATAGAGAACCATGAGCCATGGTCTTCGCCCTCGCAGCAAGCGTCAACGGCGTTTGTTGCTGTTACGGCAAACCATTCTTGGGGCAGGAGATAGTCTATGCCGAGTCCGAAGAGGATGGCGCCGATGATGATGGTAGTGATATAGATGACTGTCTGCTTTCTGCCGAACGCCTTGTTTATCACGAGCATAGAAGCGGAATTGATGGCAGGACCAGCCATGAGAAGCACGAGGGCTGCACCTGGTGTCAAGCCCTTCATCATCAGAGAGAGGGCGATAGGAATAGAGCCTGTTGCGCAGACATACATCGGAATGGCTATGGCAAGCACGATGAGCATGTTGACGAAAGGATAGTCCTTCAGTGCGTCAAAGAAGTTATCCGGTACGGCAACGGTGATGACAGCTGCAATGATAAGACCTACAGCAAGCCATTTTCCCACGTCCTCGAGGAGTTCGCCAAAGGCGTAGTTGAAGGCGGTTTTAAGACCCCCTCTGACTCCCCCACGGGGTGAGGACTCATCCTCGCTATGGGAATGGCTATGATTATGGCTATGGCCGTGGTCGTGGCAATCGCAATCGTCGTCACAATCGTCTTCGTCATGACAACCGCAGCCGCAGCTGCAGCCTACCTTCACCACTCCGTCAGCGCTTTCTTCGGCATCGCAGTGACCTTCTTCGCCGCGCTGTCCTCCCTCTGTAAGGGAGTTAGAGGAGGTCATAAGTTTGTCTGTCGCAATACCACCGAAGATTCCTGTCACGAGAGCTGCAATAGGACGGACGATGGCAAACGGCAAGCCGAGCACAGAATATGTTGCGAGTATGCTGTCAACACCAGTTTGCGGAGTGGAGATAAGGAATGAGGTGCATGCACCACGCGATACGCCCGCACGACGAAGACCAACCGTAGTAGGAATGACGCCGCAAGAGCAGAGTGGCAACGGAATGCCGAGCAGTGTAGCGTTTAGCACGCTGCGGAAACCCGGGCGCGCCATGTGTCTGGCAATGAGAGTCTGCGGCACAAAAGCATAGAGCAGTCCGGCTATCATGAAACCGAGCAAAAGATAGGGCGCCATGTCGAGGACAATTGCCCAGAGAGAGAGAAAGAAGTTTTCCATATTTGGTTTTTAGTTTTTGGTTTTTAGTTATCGGCTGTTGGAAATTCTGCATTCTGAATTCAGAATTCTGCATTTAATCTTAAGTTTTCGGCTGCAAAGTAACGAGTATTGTGCTGCAACTCGGTTGCAAAGTGCCGCAGAAGAGGGGAAAAAGGGCAATTTGGTATAACATAAGTTATATTTTTTCATAATAAACACCAATTTCAAAAGCTTTTTGCTCGTGTTTTGAAGAATCTTCATAAATTTGCACAGCTAAAGTTCTTGCTTGGCAAGCCTCACAAGTACGAGCGATGCGCTTTAGCCGCTGCAAGTATGAAAAGATTTTTGACCTTGACCTTCGCTCTGACCTTGTTTTTTGCCTTGCCATCATTGGCGCAGTCAGAGGATATTGATACTTTGGTAGTAGATACCTTTGCGGTTGCAGATGTTGACTTTGGCGCATACGACGAAGAGTCTTTAGAAGTTCCTTCTGATTCTGCTTTTATGGCTGCTGTTATCCAAAAGGAGCTCCAAGAGCAATTTGGAGAAGGTGTCGAGGTAAATGAAGTTCTTAATGACCCGGATGCATTCTGCCAGAAGATGAGGAATCGCCATGACCTGAAGGCAAGGACTCTCATATCGCTCTCTGTGATAGAACCATTTATTGGCTATTACAGTAGGCAAAAATCTTCGGGAGAAGCTGTTAGTGACGGAAATGCAGATATCTTAAATACAAGATTCTGGACAGACTTCTATTCCGCTATCTTTGAACATCAGCTGCTCATTGCCATGGGGGGAGAGGACGCAGAGGAAGGTCAGGCAATTTCTGCACTAAGGGGATTTCTGACAGAAGCCTTTGCACCAGTGATACAGCGCAATCCCGAAGTCTATTGTCAGGCAGTTGATTCCGTAGCACAGTATCTTCGCGATCTCGACTACATTGGCGATATCTACAAAGGTCAGGACAGCATCAAGTCAGCAGCCGATCAGGAGGCTACTGTCTATGGAATGATAGAGGCGTTGGACAAGCTGAAGGATAACATTCGTGAACAGGCGCAAGCGTATGAACTCTTCACTCAGCTCATGACTGACCTCTATCGCAATCCTAAGGATACAGACCTCAGCAAGTATTTTACGCCGGAAGCACAAAAGGCAATAAAGAAGCGTGAGTTCAAGCTCAATCTCATTACTCCTTCTTCGGAATGGGATGAATGGGACGCAAACGATATCCGATTATGCTCTTTGCTCCCTTATGGCGAAAATACCTATTCCGCTATCATTTCTAAATATGACCTTACTATCATTTCTAAATATGACCTTAATTTAGCACTACAGGAGAATGCAAAGGAAAGTGACGTAAAGGGATTCTACATCACTTTCGAGAAGCACGGCGACAAATTGCTGATAAGCAGTTTTGTGGATTTAAGGAATGGATGAAAAGATTGATGAAAGATAGTCATTTCTATGAAAAAGGTAATTAAATACATATTGTTTGCCGTATCAGCCTTGCTGGTGTTGCTGTGGCTTTGTTTGGGAGCCATAAAGGCATACAATAAAGGCAGTCAGGTGTCGCCTTTGTCAGAGTATTACTTTACGGACGGCAAGGGCGTGTTCTTCCGTGAGTCATCGGGGGCAGACGATCGTTTGTCCAACTATCTGCTGTTGAACAAGCATTATCTTGTAGATGCTGATCCAGAGAGTTTTGTGGTGCTTGACGACAATCTTGCGCGAGACAAAAGCCATTTGTTTTGTCGGGATTCCATTGTCAGCGGTGTTGATTTGAACACGCTGAAGGTAAAAGACGGTATGGTTTACGACAAGGACTATGTATATGAGTACAATTTCCTGTATCTGAGAAGGAGCGATATTCGTGTGAATACAAAGAAGTTGCGACAGTTGGCGAATGCTGCTGATGACAATTACCAGTATTGGACAGACGACAGTCGCATCTACGCATATATGCGAAGCAACGGACTTGAAATCCTTGACACTCTTCGCCAACCGCTTGATACGATAAACAGCCATGTACTGCGCAATGGCAACAACATAATATGTTACGACACAATAGTTCCTTTCGACACCATAAAGAGCATCACTCGTCTTGAGCGCAACTATGTT
>JAKSLJ010000049.1 GCA_024401275.1 Bacteroidaceae bacterium
GACTTATCCATCGAAATCACCGGATAGAACAGAATCTGGAAGTTAGGGCGAGTGGCTTCATCGTTGTGAGTGGCTATTGTGGAAGCGAGATGACCGCCAGCCGATGAACCCATAACGCCAACCTTTGTCGCGTCGATGTTCCATTTCTCGGCGTTTGCGCGGATGATTCGCATAGCCTCTGTAGCATCGCTCATTGGCACCTCCTTATGACCGTTCGGCATACGATAGCTGAGCACGAAAGTTGCGATGCCTTGTGGCACAAGTTCTGCTGCCCATAAGTGGCCTTCCTGACTGTTGGAAAGCATTCTGTAGCCACCGCCAGGAATAACGAGAATTGCCTTGCCGTTAGCCTTGTCCTTTTCTGGCAGATAGACGCGGATGCTTGGCTTGAAGTTACGCTGCTTGTCGTCCCAAGGCTGATTGTCTATGCCGTTTGTGTTAGGCAGACCGTTTTGCCAAAGGTCGATGTCAAAACTTTCTGGAAGCTGCTGAGCGAAGCTGCAAAGAGCTGTTGCCAGCATGAAGAGTAAAATTGATAATTTTCGCATGATAGGTTAAAATGTTAGATTAAGTTTTATTGTTGATTATAAGGAACTTCCATCACCACCCCTCTACCAAGGGAAAGTCTCAGGATCGTTGTCCTTGTTAGAGCGGAGGTTGATGTTCAAGGCGTTTATTGCCTCCATGTCCTCGTTCGAGAGTTCGAAGGTCATGATCTCGAGATTCTCCTTGAAGTGGTTCGGCTTGGCACGAGGTATGGTAATAAGGTCGCGCTGAATGAGCCAACGGAGAACAATCTGCGATGGCGTCTTGCCATGCTTCTGCGCAAGACCTTGGATAGTGCTGTTTCCGACAACATCAATGTCGCCTTGTCCGAAAGGTCCCCACGCCTGCACCTTGATGCCAAGCGAGTGGTTGTAGGCTATGTTTTCCACCTGCGACATCAGCGGATGAACCTCAATCTGGTTAATCAGCGGACGTACCTTCGCATATTCCAGAAGGTCCTCCAGGTGGTGGCGGTTGAAGTTGCTCACGCCCAGATGCTTCACCTTGCCCTGTGCCACATAGTCCTCCATTATCTGCCAAGTCTTCTTCACGCAGTCCTTCACAGGCCAGTGGATGAGCAGTAGGTCTATGTAGTCCGTCTGTAGTTTGCGCAGACTCTCGTCAATAGACTGTCGGATGGTAGCCTCGTCCTCGCGCATGATGTTCGTCGCCACCTTCGTAGTGAGGAAAATCTCTTCGCGAGGCACACCGCTGAGCTTTATTCCCGTGCCCACTTCCTGCTCGTTTTCGTAGCCCTGAGCAGTGTCTATCAATCGGAAACCCGCCTCAAGGGCAAGCTTCACATTGTTTATTGCAGTTTCGTCGCGCAGAGTCCAAGTGCCTACGCCAAGTTGAGGTATTGTCATATAAGTGTTTTGTTAGAAACAAAGGTTTACACCGCCCATGAAAGTGGCTCCAGGCATCTGGTAGCCGCTGATGTATTCGTACTTCTCGCCTAGGAGGTTCTCGCCTTTAGCCCAAAGTCTGATGTTCTTGTTCAGCTGATAGCCCACGGTGGCGTTTACAAGAGTGAACGACTGCTTAACATCGCTAGAGGCAATGGTGTAAAGTCCGCTAACCTGCATAGCGCCTGCGGTAGCAGTCCATTTTCCGTAGTTCATGTCAGCGCCGAGCCATCCCTTGTATTCCGGATTGCCCTCGATAGGCGTGTCTATGTGCAGGAGAGAGTGGTTCGTTGTCAAGTGCCAATGGCTGTTTACGCGCCATGAAGCCTGAAGTTCAGCACCGCGATTCTTGAACTTTCCCGAGTTCATGTTCTTCTGTGCTCCGTTCATTGGAACCGTTACAATCATGTTGTCGCCTTGCATCAGGTAGAGGTTTATGCCGTAGTTCACAGCACCGCCACAAAGACTCTGTCGCCATGCTATCTCGTAGTTCCAGAGGCGCTCGGCATGGAGAGTGTCGTTCGCTGTGCCGTAGAGGTAAAGGTCCTTTGTCGTAGGGTTGCGGAAGCCCTTGCTTACGGTAGCCTTGAAAGTTCCCGTAGGGAGAGGCTTTACCACGATTCCCGCCTGTGGAATCCATTCACTGCCAGCCGTAGAGTGGTTGTCGTAGCGAATGCCGGCATCGAGCGTCAGCCAAGGCGTAATGTCCTGACGAACATCCACATAGCCCGCAATCTCATTGTTGTGAGTGTGGCAGCTCTGCATGCCGCGACGACCGGTGGTAACAATCTCGCCAGTCTCACGACTTGTGTAGTAGGCGCGACCGTAGATGTGCTGGTAGTCCATGCCCACAGTGACGCTGTTGCCCTCGATGAGGCTGAGAGTCTGGTACCAGCTGATGCCTGCAAGAGCATCCTTTGAACGGAAGAGCTCCGTCTGTGGCTTCGCACCTTCAGCGTAGCCGTCGTTTATCTTGTGTATTCCGAAGTTGTCATAGACGCTGATTCTACCGTTGGTGTTGGCGTAGTGGTTCTCCACGCCGAGAGTAGCCACGCCGCGCGTAATCCACTGGTCAGCCTCGAACATAGGCTTTGCTTCGGTGCCAGGGTACGATGCGTTGAAGTGAGTGATGTCCACATCGGCAAAGGCATTCCAGTTGTCCGACAGCTCGTAGCCAAGCTTCAGGTAACCGCCGTACTGCTCAAAGCCCATGCGTGGGCGATGGTTGTCGCTTCTGCCGTACTGTGCTGCCACGGTAGAGGAGAATCTTCCCTGCTTTATCTGATTGCTCAGCTCAGTCTGCACGGTGCCGTAAGATCCGGCGCCGAGGTTCAGCTGAGTCTGAATGCCGTCATGCTTCATGCCGCGTGTAACGATGTTGATGACACCGCCCATGGCATTGCTTCCGTAGAGCACGGATGCCGGACCGCGTACCACTTCCACCTTCTCCGCCATCATCGTCTGGTAAGAGTCGCCTATCGAGTGGCCGAAGACGCCCTGATACTGCGGATGACCGTCAACGAGAACGAGCAGCTGTCCCGTACCCGCAGAAAGTCCGCGAACGCCAATGCCGCCGGCAGCACCGCCGCTGACGCCGAATCCCATCACGCCACGCTGAGTGACGAAGAGGCCTGGAACCTGCTCCGTAAGCGTCGGCAGTATGTTCACGCGCTCGTTGGCAGTGAGCGTCTGGCGGTCAACAACGCTGACCGTAACCGGTAGGTTGCGACTTGTAGTCGCTGTGCGTGTGCCGGTTACGATGACGTCGTTCAGGATGGAGTCATTCTTGCTTTGTGAAAAAACATTGGTTGCCGCTAGTGCGACAACCAATGCCAAGAAACATATGTTCTTCTTCATCTTAAGGGGTATGCTATTTGTTTTTGTGTTATTTCTTGTCAATGTCAACGATGACATACTTCTTGCTGCCAAGACCAATCTTCTCTGCGTGGTCTATGGTGTGAGTGCCATGTCGTGAGTTGATGCGCTCGATGAGCGGCTTGTTGTCGTCGCCTGGCTTGCCCTTGTAGTTGAACACCTTCTCAACACATGCCTGGTCGAGAGCCACAGGGTCAAGGCTGGCAAGGATGCCCATGTCCATGAGTTCCGGTGCGTGAGGATGACCGTCGCAGTCGCAGTCAACAGACATGTTGTTCATCACATTGATGTAGATGACCTTTCCGCCCATGTAGTTGTGAACAGCCTGTGCAGCAGCGGCCATAGACTCGAGGAAAGCATCCTGAGGCTGAGTGTTCTTCCATGCTATGGAAGGCTCAGATGAAACGCCGTGAGAGTGGATGTAAGCCTTGCCCGCAGTAGAAGCGACACCGATGGAAGCATTCTTCAGCACACCGCCGAAGCCGCCCATGGTATGGCCCTTGAAGTGAGCGAGGTTTATCATGAAGTCGTAGTTGGCGAGATGACCGCCCACGATGTCATATTTCAGCCATTTCTGGTCCTTTGTAGGGATGCGAATCTGGTCGTACTCGTCCATGATGTCAACCGCGAAGATTGAGTCGAAACCATGCTCATGGATTGTCTCCCAGTGCTTCTTAGGGTCTTGGCGAGTGCCACCGTAGGCTGTGCAGCACTCCACGAGAGTACCGTTTACCTCCTCTACGAGATTGCGTATGAGAGTAGGCTTGAGATAGTGAGGATTTCCGCCCTCACCAGTGCTTATCTTAACAGCGACGCGACCTTCAGCCTTTACGCCAAGAGCTTCGTAAATCTTTACCAGAGATTCAGGTGAGATTTCCTTTGTGAAATATACCTTGCTTTGAGCCATTGCCCCAATGCTCATGAGGATTGAAGCAAACAAGATAAGAGCTTTTTTCATTCCGTGTTAGCTATTGTTACAATAATCGATTATTTTGTTAGAACCATCAAATAACAAAAAGTAAAGTCCACCGCCAATTTTTTTGTTTTTATTTTTTTATTTTCAAAAAATATTGGATACTGACGATATTTTGCGATTATTTGTTTGTATGTTAAAATAAAATGTTAACTTTGCAGCTGCAATCTATTTTATATTCTAAAGAAAACATTAACCAAAACCTATTATTCTAATGAAAAAGTCAATTCTTACTATGTTGGCTTGTGCTTTCGCTACATTGGCGATGGCACAGGCGAAGCCGGTCCTTACCATTGAAGGTGGTAAGGTGCAGGGCGTTAGCACTGACATTGAGGGCGTTACGGTGTATCGCGGCATTCCTTACGCTGCTGCTCCTATCGGTGATTTGAGATGGAAGGCTCCTCAGCCGGTGGTGGCTTGGGAAGGCGTGAAGGTGGCTGACAAGTTCGGTCATCCTGGCTATCAGTCGGTGCATTATCCTGGCGGCTATACCACTGAGTGGGGCTATGGCGACGAATCGCCTTACAGCGAGGACTGCCTCTACCTCAATGTGTGGACTCCAGCAAACGCGCAGCCAGGTCAAAAACTTCCTGTGGCTCTCTGGATTCACGGTGGCGGCTACCGCGAGGGTTGGGGCTCTGAGCCTGAGTTTGATGCGCAGGAATGGGCTGCAAAGGGCGTTATCCTCGTGAGCATAAACTATCGTCTCGGCGTGTTCGGTTTCCTCTCTCATCCGGAGCTTTCGGCTGAAAGTCCACAGAAGGTGTCGGGCAACTACGGTATTCTCGACCAGATAGAATCGCTCAAGTGGATAAAGAAGAACATCGCGCAGTTTGGCGGTGATGCAGACAATGTAACAATCTTCGGCCAGAGTGCCGGTGGCGGTAGCGTGAGAACTCTCTGTGAGTCGCCTCTTGCCCGCGGTCTTTTCCACAAGGCTATCATCATGAGTGCCGGTGGTCTTGCTCCTGCGGCTGCTGGCAGAGGAATGGGCATGACTCTCGAAGGTGCTGAGCAGATGAACAAGAAGATCCTTGACTGGGCTGGCATCAACACGCTTGAGAAGATGCGCAGAGCTTCCACTGAGACTGTACACACCGTAGGCACACACTATTCATCCGTAACTGGCGAACAGGCTCGCATGCCTCTCTCTCCAATAATTGACGGCTATGTTTGCAAGAAGAGCTTCGACGAAGCAGCTGTTGACGGTTCGCTGGCTGATGTTCCTTATATGATTGGCTTCACAATGAACGACCTCGGCTTCGTGGCTAACGGTATTCCTGAGTTCTGCTACAACCGCGAGGAGGTTGGCCATCACCCTGTTTGGGCTTACGAATTTGCGCGTCCATTGCCAACAGACGGCAGGCCGAATGTGCTGAAGGGTGCGTTCCACTCGGCAGACCTTTGGTATGTGTTCAAGTCGCTGAAGCACTGCTGGCGACCATGGGCAAAGGGCGACTGGGATCTCTCAGAGCGTATGCTTACTGCATGGACAAACTTCGCGAAGTACGGCAATCCTAACGGCAATGTGAAGAAGGGCGAATGGACTCCTTGCACAAAGAAGAACAACAACATCATGCTCTTCAAGCTCGACGCTCAGGACAAGGACGCTTCTTGCATGGGACAGCCTATCAAGGGCGAGAACCAGCCTTGGGCGAATGCGGGGAAATAAGCCTCTCCCCCCAGCCCCCTCTAACTCCCCCCTTAGGGGGCGAACGGAAAAGTGGAATAACATTTCCATTCGGGGGAGTGATTAGTTTTGAGGGGTGAATGAAATAGTAGGGCGAAGATTTCTGAGCCGTTTCCGTGATAAACTTGCGGATTGGGCGGCTCGGAAATCCTCGCCCTACATTTTTGATATTGAGTTTATATTGCAACAAGCTTTATAGAAGCTCAATCAAGTCGAAATACATTAGGCGTGTATTGAGTGGTCTGTCTGGTCTTAAATCACGGAACTCTCGTTCTTGCTCTTCTGAACTGAAGAGAAACTTGAAACCATTTCGCTCGTAAAAATTGAAGTTTTTCTGCTGATTGTAAGAATCAACCAATACGAACCTACAACCAGTCTTGTTCATCGGATCGACTAACCAAGCCTTGATAAAGTCAAGGACTTCTGTGCCTAGGTTCTTGCCCTGCATGGACTGACTGACGCCAAGCCTACCAATCATCACAGCAGGATAAGAGGCATAATGCTTTTCGCGAGGGATTGCACCCTCAACCTTCTTTTTGCGAGAACCGGGAATCTTCTTGATACTGTCATTTGCAAGAGTGAAGGCACATACAACCTCGTTGGGATTCTCGTCGGAGGTAAAGCAATAATTCTTGCAAAGCAATTGGCTTGCCTGCAAGAAAGCATCTTCATGAAAGAACTCGTCAAGGTCAGAGTCGCCACAAACAAACTTTACCCCATCAGCAACAAGTGATGGGGTAAACATGCGAAAAGTGCATTTATCAGCAAGATACGACATAAACTGGACTTAGATAAAATTTGCCTTTGCCAATATCTTTCTTGCCGTTTCGATAGACTTGCTAAAATCTACCGAACCTTTACGACTTTCGCTCTCCTGCATTTGCTGTTCGAATCGGTCAGATGCGGAACCTTTAAGTACAGGTACTGATGCTATTGCTATTGCCATAATTGTATTGTATCTAATTCTTTTGTATGCAGTAGTGGAAGACTCTGCCATGCAAAGTTACAACAAAAATAAACATACATGCTGTTTGCAAATCTAGAAATCAGTATTCTCAAGACATTTCTTGTCTATAATCAATCTTAGGCGAATTATTGACTATTCCTCGTTCGTGAGTTCCTTGATTTGTGCGATGGCTTCATCGTTTGTGCGCTGCATCTTGCTGTAGATGCGCCATGCGGCGAAGATGCCAACAGGAATGCCGATGAGGAGTCCGACGAAACCGCCGTAGGCAGCTCCCTTCAAAGCGTCGTCAAGACCGGAGAGATTGCCCAAGTTCAGCCACATCTCAATGCCAACCCAAATGAGCCAGACGGTGACGAGAGGCAGTGTTACGGCGAATGATTTTTTGCGCATCTGCTTCATGTCGATGAGTTTCTGCATTGTGTCCTTAAAGCTGTTCTTCTCCACTTCCTCGGCTTTGAGTGAAGCAATGTTTATGCGGTAATCCCAAGCGGAATCTACGATGGTCATGATGACCATAAAGGCGTAGCAGTACCAAGAGAGGTTTGCCATGTATTTGAGGGCAAGCCATATCGCTGCACAGAAAGGCACCAGCAGATACATCTGCATGTAAGTGTATTTCTTTATCCACGACATCTTGGCATTGACGGCGTTGCGCACCATCTTGTCGCTGATAATCTCCTGCTTGTCAAGCTTATCGTGAAGCATCTGCAACTGTTGGCGCATCTGCTCAAGTTCGTTGTTAGTTGTATTGTTTTCCATTGTTTTCCCTGTTTTTTTAATCGTTAGACATTGCCTTTAGTTGTTCGCGAATGCGTACCAGTCGCACTGAGACATTCTTTGCCGAGATGCCTACGATGGCTCCAATCTCGTCGTAGCTGATGTTCTCCAGCCACAGGAGTACGATGGCGCGGTCGAAGGGTTGCAGTCGGCTGATTCTCTTGTGCAGCATATTGACTTGCTCGGTCTCCTTGTCGTCGTCGGAGAAGAGGTTGATGTCCATCGTAAGTCGTGCCTCGGGATGGCGTTTCTTCTTGCGGTCAATGCTGATGCAGGTGTTCAGCGCAATGCGATAGATCCATGTCTTGATGTCGCTGCGTCCGTCGAACGATGGCAGTCCTCGCCAGATCTTTATCATCACCTCCTGAAACAGGTCGGCTACCTCATTCTCGTCGTTGGAGAACATGTAGCATACGGTGTAGATAGTGCTCTTGTGGGTTCTCACCATCTTTGCGAATTCTTGTTCAGTTAATTCCATTTTTGTTTTGTTTTTTGAATCATTCTGACCGTTAGACGCACGAACATTTCAGTTTACTACAGGAAAAACGATTTTTTTTATTTTTCACTTCTCATTTCTCACTTCTCCAGTCCGATATAGCAGTCTTTGAGGCTGATGATTACGCGGCGGAAGGAGCGCATGGCGTCAAGACCGAAGAGATTATTCTCAATGGCGCTGCGCTCTTCGTTGGCTTTTGTGGCTACGGCAGCTTTTGCCACGGTGTAATCGGTGTCGTTGAGGCGGAAATTGAAATCCTTCAACAGGTATTTCTTCTGAATGTAAACACCTGCGAGACCTGCACCACGGTCTTCAATCTCCTCTCCATTTGCCAGAACCTCCTCTTTGTTTGCTTCAAGGAAATCACTGTCAAGGTTGAGTACGCCTGCGAATCCGCTGTCGAGAATGGCGTCAATCGGCATTCCGTTGTGCGTGAGGGTCAGCTCGAACACGCGTGACTGTATGTGCTGGCGCATATTTGGGGTAGGGTAGTTGTGAGGTGCAGATGGGACGATGATGGCGTTGGCGTCGAAATCAAATGTGAATTCCTGCAAAGGACGCATCGCATTCAGGCCAAGAACCAGATCCAGATCCTTGATCACGCTATCGGCTTCGGCATTGCCGGTCTTGAAATCATTCACGGCGCAAAGCACATTGCGATAGACAAGGTCGCCAACAACGAGCGAATCGATAGTGCCGTAAACCGCGTTCACGCTACCGCCGGCATTAATGCTTGTGGTGGCATCAGACATTCGCAGACCAAACTCTTCTGCCTTTCGGCGTGTAATCATTGAACAGCCAGCACCTGTGTCGAAGACCATTCCCGTAGGTTTGCCGTTGATGGTTCCGTTGACAAGCATGTGGTGTCCCCCTTTTTTGCCAACTGGCTGTATGATGAAAGGAATCTGGCATTCGGCCTTTTTCTTCTCAATGGTCTGGGATGGCAATGTGGCAAGAATGGCGTTCGAGTTATAGTAGTTGGTGAAATGTTGGATATAATCGTCGGGTGCGCCAGCTTGCTTCAGCATTCCGACAACATTCGCAGCCATGTCTCTTGCCTCGGCGTGATTGCCGATAATCTCTGCGCAGACAATGGCTGTACTGAACTCTTTCAGAAGAAGCTCGGTAGGAATCTCGCTTCGATGCTCGTTGATGAAATGACGGATGGCTGGTATTGCCTCTTCGTTGCGGTTGAACACGGATAGCAATTCTGCCTCGGAGAAGGCACGCACCATAGGGGCAAGCGAATCGGCTTTTGCGTCGTAGAGTTTTTTCAGTTCAAAATGCTGGCCGTTTACCAAGTATTGGGCGGCGAGCTGATTGATTTCTGTAGCTTCTTCCGAATTTGTCTTGATGTCGATGCTGAAACCTTCCTCCTGTGCGTTGGCAGGGATGACAGCAAGAGCGATTAGAAGGATTGAAGATAGGAGTTTGTGGAACCTTTTCATTTTTACTTTATTCTATATTTTCCTTTCAATATTCTGTTTCTGATACTCTTCACGGCAGGCTTGTAGTATTCTATCTGCATGTTTTCGAGTGTGAGGATAAGCTCTGCCTTCAGTTCCGGATAGAACGAACACATCTTGTAAGCGAGCTTTATGGCAAGCGACTGGATGCCCGGATATTCTGTGGGATCTATGGCATGGTCGAAGCAGAAGTCGAGGAAGTCCGTGCGAAGGTTGTCCTCGGTAATCTTGAGCCGCTCTATGACATTCATGCTCAGTCGTCTGACAGAGGAGTTATCGGTTGTTATGGCAAGGTCAATGAGTTCGTTGAGGATAGGCTGAAGACTTGACAATTCCTCGTCGGTGGCTTTTGTCAATGTCCACAGCGCATTGCGAGCCACCTGGTAATCCTCATCGTGCATGAAACTTTGCGCAAAGCCGATGAAGTTGCCAGATGGCTTGAGTGCGTTATAGACGGCAAGCGCTTCACGCTCGCCGTAAGAGCCAAGTAGGTCTTTTCGGGTCATTGAATTTAAGCCCGGCAGAGAAGCGCCGGGAACAGTAACTACTTTTATTTAGGGAAACCGACAGGGTTGTTCATGATAGGGAGCTGCTTGTCAGTGAAGTCGAGGAGCTCGCGGATAGCCTTCACATCCATTGTGGCACGAGGAACAGTTACCATGCCAACAGCCTGGCAGTAGAGGTTGATGTTCTCAGATACATTTCCGGCATCAACGCAGCCCATCATAAGAGCCTTCTCGCCCTCAGACTGGAAGAGGTCGTAGTCGATGACCATCATCAGCACGACAGGAGCCTGGCTTACGAATTCCTGGCTGAAGCCTTTTCTGCCTGTCTTTGGGTCAACGCCGTTGCTTGCGTGGATGCTGCGGTAGTCGCCCTTAGCCACTTCCTTGAGGAGGTTCTTCTCTGCGATGTACTCGTAAACGCTTTTTGCAGTGAAGGCAAAGAGTCGGATTTCCTTGCGGTTCATTGCAGTAGGAGCAGTGCGGTGGTCGGCATCACGGCTAACGCCACAAGCAGCCCAGCAGAGGTTGCTGAGTTCCTGGTTTGTGAGCTGACGGCTTGAATACTCGCGAACAGAGTGGCGTGTAGCAAGGGCTTCAACAACACTCATTGAGTTCTGCTTCATGTCTGGAGCAGGCAACTTGATGTCTTGTGCCATACAGTTTGTCAATGAAAATGCTGCTGCGAGAGCAGCGAGAATGGTTTTCTTCATTTTTTTATTAATGTTTTTAGGGGTTATTTCATTTTCCATTTTTCACCTTCAGCGTTCTCAGATATTCCTTCTGCTCAGCCGTTATGCGATAGCTCTCGATGGCTTTCTGGATGCTCTTGTTATGTGTCCAAGGGGCAAGCACCTTGTTCTGCAGATAAGGTATCGTGGCATCCCATTGCTTAGCCAAAGCCGTTGCAAAGAACCACGCAACCATCATCTTGACATAATATTCCTCACTGCGTGCTGCGGCAGGTATCTCGAGATATTCCGACTTGAAATCGGCATCGAGGAAATGACTCATCAGCATCTCCAATCCGAAGCGGCAGGTGTAGGTGTGGGAAGATGCGCTCCACTCTCGGATTTTCGCCATCAGTTCAGCCTTGTGCTTGGCGAAAACCTTTGGAGACATGATGTCGCACACAGCCCAATTGTCAACGAAAGGAAGGAACTTGTCGGTGGCTTCGATGCATTCGTCGTAGTCCTTCATCTGCGAGATGAGCAGGCCGTGGAGCATGTTCTCGTCGTAGTACATGTGAGGCAATTCCTCCAAGAACACCTTGTGAGCAGGATCCTTGAAGATTTCCTTCGCCAATTTTCTTGCCAACGGCACTCGCACTCCGATGAAACTTTCCTGCGGAATGCCCGGCGTAAGCTTTGCCTGAAACGCGGCATACTCCTTGTCTTGAAGTTCAAACAGCTGCTTCTGGATAGGGGATGATTCTTTCCTCATATTCGGTTTGTTTTACGATGCAATATAGCGTAGCTGAGTGCAAAATTATAAAAAATGCATAGAAAAAGGAATAAAAAACTCCAATTTCTATGCAAATTGCTGTGGATTTCTTGTTTTTCCAACTAGAGTAGTGGCAAAAAAGCGGTTCTGCTACTTGCGGCCATTGCCATAACCATTGTCATGGTTGTTGTTATGACCGTTGTTATAGCCGTTGTTATAGCTGTTGTTGCCATGACCATTGTCGTAGTGACCGTAGCGGTTGCTGCGATCGTACTTGAGGTTCTTGAAGCACTTGTCGGCATTTGAGCGGAATGTGAAAACATCGTTCATTATGTAGTACCTCTCGCGGTCAACGCAGTAAGCGAAAGCAAACTCGAGGAACTTCATGCGACCGTCGTCGAAAGAGAAAGTCTTTGCCATCTTCTGGATGTCTTCAGCCATCATCGGACGGAGAGAGATGCAAACCTTTGCTGCCTCAAGGCGCTGGTCGTCGAAGCTGAGCTTCTTCAGCAGATTGACAATCATGGTAACCTCCTTGTTCTCGGCATGACGGATATAGTCACGCTTCTGCGGATTCATGTAGTCGCGTTCGTCGATGTAATAACCCTGACCATAACCGTTGTGGTTGTTGTAAGTGCCGTAGTTATTATTGTACTGCTGATTGTCTGTGTCACGCCAAGTTGACTGAGCGTTAGCTGTCATTGTTGCGATCATTGCGAGTGCGAGTAAAATCTTCTTCATAGTCGTAGGTTTTTATGGTTATTATTGTAATTGTCCAAGAATCAGAATTATCTTTTTCTTGGTGCAAAAGTAAGAAGATTTTTCCATTCACGCAATAGGATTATGCCTTTTTTCGCAAGGAAAAACCCTATGACCGTTTTTTTTCTTACATTCTCTTCTTCTGGCTTTCTCCCGCACCAGTACCACGATACTTCTTCTGTGCCTCGTTGAAGCGCCAAGTGATGTCGAGGGTGAAGGTGCGCATTGCCTTGCTGCAAGATTCTATCTGACGGATGCCAAAGACGATGTTTGATGTCTTCTGGATGTTGAAAGGGTCGTAGCAGCGGAAGTCGAAGGTGAACTTACCGAGAGAACGAGTGCTGAGATCCTTCTGTACGCCGAGGTCCGAGTTCACGGTGTTGCGTGTCACGCGGTAAGTCATGTAGTCGCCCTTGGTCATGATGTTCACATTGGCATTCAAGCGCCAGTCGTGAGGAAGTACGAAGTCATTGTTCCATCCAGCCCAAACATAAGGACGGTTGAGCGTTATCATTGAGCCGTCGAGAGTGAGCGACTTGTAGTTCTGCAAAACAAGGGATGCCTGCCACATAGGGTGCCAAATACCAATCTGAGGACGACCAGAAAGGACGAACATCAGACGATTGTAGGAATCCTTGCTGTTCTCCGGACGGATAAGGCTGACCATAGGATCTGTGCTGCCTGGATAAGGCATTGTCTGCAAAACGATGTCGTTCTTTATGTGCTGGAGAGTAACCGAAGCATTCATCCATCTGTAGGCTGTGTTCAGCACGATGTTATCAGTGTAGATAGGCTTCAGATAAGGGTTTCCGCTCTGGTAACTGTACTTGTTGATGTAGATGATGGAGCTTGAGAGGTTGTCGTAGTTCGGGCGGTCGATGTCCTTGCGATAAGAGAGCGAAAGCTGCACATTGCTGTTTGTGCGATAGCTCAGCGTAAGTGTAGGGAACCAGTCGCCGTATGATTGAGAAACCTCGTCGTCGTGCTTGCCGAAGTTGTAGTAGTCGTTAGAGAGATACTCATAGCGAAGACCAGCCTGCGCGAACAGTCTGCCGAAGCTTCTGCCGTATTCGATGAAAGCACTTGTTGACGACTCCTTGATGTCGGTGTCGCTGCTTGTAACAGCCACTGCGCTCTCGCTGTCAAGGTTGTAGCGGCTGTTGCGACTTGTGTGCGAATATTCCGTTCCGACAGAGAGGTTGCCTTGCCAGATTGGGTATGAGAGAATGAGCTTCGTTGCCCAAAGGTCGTTGCTGCTTGGAGTAGAGTAAGAGACGAAGTTCAGGGTTTGAGGTTTGCCGTCGTGGTATGTAGTCTTCTCAACGGTAGTCTGGAAGTCGTTTCCGTTCATGAAAAGTCCGTCAATATTCCAATCGATGGACAGATTGCCGAGCTTTCCGTTGTAGTAAGCGTTGAAGATGTTCTTGCGACTGTTGCCGTCACCATCAAGGTTGCTCAGCATATCCTCCGTAGGCGTGCCGTTCTTGAAGTTCTGCATCAGGAACCAACCCTTGCGCTTGTTGTGCGTGCTGTGATCCCATTTGTAGTAAGCACCGAAGGAATGGTTCTCGTTCAGCATATAGTTCAGCTGAATCTGTGGCGAATAACCCGACCAACGATTCTTTGCGTCCTGCGTACTGCTGCCGAGGTAATGGTCGTCGCCAATGATGTAGGTGATGTCGTTCGACTGGTTGCCACGGTTATGGCCGTAGATGCCACCCCAAATGGAAGCCGTGATGTCAAGACCACCAGTGCGATAGTTCACGTCGAGATTGTTCGTTCCAGCCCATCCGTAACGGTATATTCCACCCGCATTTTCCACGAAAGAGAAACCTTCTCCCTGGCGTTTCTTCGTCGCAATGCGCACCACAGCCTTTGTGGAAGCAGCGTAGCGAGCACCCGGGTTCTGCACTACATCAACATGGAGAATGTCTTCCGAACGCAGACGATCAAGCTCGTTCATGTCCTGAACCTTTCTGCCGTTTATGTAAACCTCAGCCGCTCCTCTGCCGAACACTTCCACGCCGCTGCCCTTCTCAGCCTTGAGAGAAGGAATCTTTGCCAGCGCATCCGTTGCCGAACCAGCCTTTTCCAGTATCGAACCGCTAATCAATGTTCTCATCGCATCGCCCTTTACGCGAGTCTTTGGCAGATTGCTCTTCACCACGACCTCGCCCAGTTCGAAGCTTTTCCAATATGCAGTGTCGTTCATTACCTGAAGGAGAGAATCCTGTTGTGTCGTCAGCACCTCCTGTGCCGAGAGTGTCTGTGCCGCCATCATTGCAAGCACGAAAGTCGTCATTTTCTTCATCATAATCTTTTTTCCTTTTATTAATCGATGCAAAGGTAAGGTGATTGTGTATTTTCGTTATGTAAAAAATGGACATCAACACCAGAATAGGCATGAATGTCCATTTTTTACAATTTTCCTCTCGTTGTTTATAGCTGATCGTTAGGATTCTTGGTACAATCATCTACCAACTGACCAACCTGATGTTTCTTTTCCTTCTTTGGGAAAGTCGCCTCGTATGCCTCGAAAGCATCCTTGTTCTCAAAAGCTACGTAATAGCCTTTCGGAGTGTGGTAGGTTCCTTCTATGCCATTGAGATAGCCAGGGATAAGCTCTTGGGCGAGGAAATATGGCACCTCTGCATCTTTCGGCTCCGCGTGATAATGAATGCCGAGAGTGCTTGCCACAACAAATCCGGCATGTTTGTAGAATTCAATGTTTCCTTCCATGCAGATGACACCGATGCCCATCTCGCGAGCTTTCTCAAGAGCGTATTGCAGAAGTTTCAATCCATAGCCCTTGCGCTTATAGTCGGGATGAATGCTGATAGGTCCGAAAGTAGCCCCCTCTAGCTCCCCCGAAAGGGGAGAATCTAAAATGATTTTTGCGCGAGAGAACATCACATGACCAATGATTTGCTTTCCGGTTGGTGAGTTTCTCGAATCCACTTCAAGCACAAAATCAAGTTCAGGAATGAAATCAGGATTGTTTCTATATTGATTGAGCACATAATGCTCCACGCATCCCGGTGCATAGACATTCCAGAATGCTTCGCGAGTGAGGTTCTCCACCTCACGATAATCTGATGGTTGTTCTAATCGTATGTTCATATTCTTTATTTCTATGTAAGTGGTTGAAATACTAATTGCCACGAACTTTTGTCACATTGGCAAATAGCAATCCCATTGTCAATGCAAAAATTATCCACGCAAACGGATTGCCTTGCATATAGCAGACGGCGAGTATTCCGTCAATGTTCAAAATTGCGAGAGCCAACATGTATGGCTTTTGTGATATTTTGTCTGCTTAGTTCCATCATTCTTTCAATTTGTTATAAGGTTTATGATCGAGTGCATATTTGTCCTTATATGCCTTGCGTTCCTCCTCGCTTAGCCCATTCATATAAGCTTTCCAACCAGGGCAGAAGCCGATGTGCCACCGCCAAAAGCGACCGAGTAAGGACTTCGGCCTCTTATCGTAATGGGCACGTAATTTGCAGTTTGAGCAGTCGTTGTTCATAAAGTTAATTTTAAAATGTGAAAAACAGATCTGTTGTTGGTTCCATTATTGGCCTGCGCCAATGTTCCGTAGTTTATCATCTAATAACTCCGTAAGTGTAAAGTTTCTTTCAAACAAATCGTCGCGGAACTCGATGCCGAATTTCTCCATTATGAGAATCATGTAAAGTCCCGAGGCATAGTAGTAGGAGCTGCTGTCGAGGTTAGTCATCCAGTCTGCTTTGCTTTCGATGCCCTGCTCTCGGTAGAGGCAATATTCAATGTAGCGTGCCGTTCCCTCGTTGGTTTCCATCATAGGATAAAAGAGTTCGATGTCAAGTCCGAATTGCTCTCTGACCAAGCGTAAACGCTCGTTGCGTATTGGCAAGAATTCAGCCCAGAGTTGTTTCACTTCCGTTATATCATTGGCGGTAAGCATCTTCGAAAGTAGCGAATTTTCCTTGACAAGCATATCTGCATACCAACCATAGTTTGCTTTCAATGCCTTGAGTGAGTCGGAAGCATAGAAGTCCTGTGGGTTTACCTCTATCATCTTATTCCAGAACTGTGCGTGTTTTTTGTACACGAACCCATGGAAGCATTCGTGAATAAGCATGGCGTACCACTCTTCGTAAGTGGTAACATCGGGTATTGCCTTGAATGTCACCTCTGGCGAGCTGCATTCCATCCTTGGCTTAGACTCATTGTCGTTCGCTACCAGATGCATACGAAAAGGTCCATCCTCGTAGTAGTTCATCTCAAGTGCATATTGCGGAGCATTGAAGGTAGGCCAGAATTTATCATCGACCAATGCTTTGAGTTCATCTACTCGCTGTAACACGGAGTCTTTGGCGATGCCATGTGCCTGAGCGACCAGACAAGGCATCATGATCAGAAACTGAAGAATGATTCGTTTCATTTTCTTTTATTCGGTTTTGTCCACGCCTTCTACTCTCGCGACTCCCTCAGTTGACCTGCTTGCTGCTTCTTTTCCTTCTTTGGGAAAGTTGCCTCGTAAGCGTCAAAGGCATCCTTGTACTCGAAAGCAACGTAATAGCCCTTCGGAGTGTGATAGGTTCCTTCTATGCCATTGAGATAGCCAGGGATAAGTTCTTGGGCGAGGAAATATGGCACTACGTTTTCCTTCGGCTCTGCATGATAGTGAATGCCGAGAGTGCTTGCCACAACAAATCCTGCATGTTTGTAGAATTCAATGTTTCCTTCCATGCAGATAACGCCGATGCCCATTGCCTTAGCTTTCTCAAGAGCGTATTGCAGAAGTTTCAATCCATAGCCCTTACGCTTGTAGTCGGGATGGATGCTGATAGGACCGAAAGTCCAGGCAGGGAAGGCTGAGCCATCGTCCTTTATAATCTCTGCCTTTGAGAACATCACATGACCAATGATTTGCTTTCCGGTTGGTGAGCTTGTTGAATCCACTTCAAGCACAAAGTCAAGTTCGGGGATGAAATCAGGATTGTTTCTGTATTGATTGAGCACATAATGCTCCACGCATCCTGGTGCATAGACATTCCAGAATGCTTCGCGCGTAAGGTTCTCCACCTCACGATAATCTGCGGGTTGTTCTAATCGTATGTTCATTGTTTATAGCTTTGAAATTAATTCCATTTCATATGTCTTAAGTATCTTCATAATAATATTTTTTATTGTCAGACGAAATCAAGTCATGTATCTGTCCGAGATGCAGATTCAGATGGATCGTATAGCCTTCAATCATATTCAGTAATGTCACTCGGTTCCCTTCATAGTCGAGCCAATAGTTATTGAGCTTTGTCTCATCTACAGAACGGATCACTTGGCAGATGTGGAGATTGTAATACTTCCAAAGCGAGAGGAGTGTGTCCCAATCCTCGTGCTGATAATCCTGAAGTTGTAGCCACAGATCATTGTCCTGCGTATAATCAGGGAAGACGAGCATCCCCATTTCGGTATTCGGCATGGAGTGTCCACATCGAGGAGCATACTGTAGTCGCACCATGCGCTGGTGATTATTGCTTGCCGAATCGATCAGATGACCTATAAGCATCTTGATGCTGCGATTCTGATGATTGAAACGCATTGAGACAATTTCTTCCGAAAGTGACCGGAGGAAAGGCTCCTCACGATTGATGGTTTCTATGATGTCATTGATTATATTGTTGACAGTAACCATTATAATTGTATTTCTTAATGTC
>JAKSLJ010000005.1 GCA_024401275.1 Bacteroidaceae bacterium
CTACCCAAGAGGGCAATGTTCTTAATCTCGTTTGTTTGGAAAGTTTTCATAGTATTTGTTTTAGAAGTTTTTTGTTTTTCGCAGTACGAATTTTGACATACGGCAAATACAAAATTGCCATAAATCAGCGGTAAAATTAAAACTTTTTATTGTAACAGCAAAATATTTCAGCAAAAATCTTTATATTTGCAGCGATTTTTAAGGAATTTTACAAGGATTTCGGCATAATTTATATCAAATCAACGCCGTTTTCCCAAAATTTGAATCGCAAAAAATGCTCTACATCCACATACCGTTTTGCAAGTCTCGTTGCATCTATTGCAACTTCTTCTCATCGACACAGCTGAACAAGCGCAAGGAATATGTAAAAGCATTGTTGAGGCAACTGCCAGAGAAGAAATACAGCACCATCTATCTTGGTGGTGGAACGCCTTCAATGATTGAGCAGGAAGATTTGGCGAAACTGCTGACGGAATGTCATAAGCGTCTGAGAGACGAGGGCGAATTTACCATAGAATGCAACCCTGACGACATGACAGATGAGCTCGCTACCCTACTCCACAGCTGCGGTGTAAACCGAGTTTCACTTGGCATACAGACTTTCAACGACGCAAGACTCAGGCTCATAAATCGCAGACATTCTGCGACAAAAGCTCGAGAGGCAGTTGCCATACTTCGCGCGCATGATATAAATAATGTGTCAATAGATTTGATGTTCGGATTTCCCAACGAGAAAATCGAGGATTGGAAGAGTGACATCATTGAGGCAATTGCCCTGAAGCCGACTCACATCTCCGCCTATTGCCTGAGCGTGGAAGATGGCACGCAGCTCCATAAGATGCTGCAAGACGGAAAACTGCCAGCATTACCTTCTGACGAAGAACTGGAAGAACAGTATTACTCGCTATGCCGTATGCTGAAAGAAGCCGGATATGAGCACTACGAGATCTCAAACTTCTGTCTGCCAGGCTACCCTTCGCGTCATAATTCGGGCTATTGGAAAGACAAGACCTACGACGCTGTCGGTGCCGGTGCATACGGTTACGACAAGGAAAACGGCAGAAGATACTGGAACATTGCCGACATAGAAGAATACATCGCAAGGGCAAATGCAGGTAAATCCACAATCGAAGATGAGGAACAAATAGACGAAAACACCCACTACAACGACCTTATCACCACTACCATGCGCACTTCGCAAGGGCTAAAAGTCGGTTACATTAAAGAAAATTGCTCAACAAAACTTGCCGATTACTTTGCAAAAACAGCCAAAAGGCTTGAAGAACAAGGGCTTGTAGTAATAAAGAGAACAAAAAATGAAGAGGGTAAAGACGAAATAAATGTAAGTCTTTCGCCAAATAAGCTCTTCGTTTCAGACGATATTCTATCAGAATTCATCGTTTTGGCATAGCGTTTGTATATAAAGAAAGCGTGCAGACAAGCACATAAACATAAGAAAAAAGAACAAATAAAAAAATACAACTATGAACATTAAACCATTAGCAGACCGCGTGCTCATTCTCCCAGCACCGGCAGAACAGAAAGTTGGCGGTATCATCATCCCTGATACAGCAAAGGAAAAGCCTCTCCACGGCAAGGTAGTTGCAGTAGGCAACGGCACAAAGGACGAAGAGATGATTCTCAAGGAAGGCGACGAAGTGCTCTACGGCAAGTATGCAGGTACAGAACTCGAGTTCGAAGGAACCAAGTACATGATCATGCGTCAGTCAGACGTGCTCGCTGTTTTGGGATAAGACCCCCTAGCCCCCCAAGGGGGGACTTTTAATAGTGACATTCGCAGAAAACTTTATTTACCAATAAATATGACTCACCCCCAAGTCAATTAAAAACTCCCCCTCGGGGGGATGGGGGGTTGACTATGGCAAAAGATATCAAATTCAATATGGACGCTCGCGACTTGCTTAAGAGCGGCGTTGATCAGCTTGCAAATGCAGTAAAGGTTACACTCGGTCCTAAGGGCCGCAATGTAATCATCGAGAAGAAGTTCGGTGCACCACAGATCACTAAGGACGGTGTTTCTGTAGCAAAGGAAATCGAACTCGAGAACAAGTTTGAGAACACTGGTGCTCAGCTCGTAAAGAGCGTAGCATCAAAGACTGGTGACGATGCTGGTGATGGTACTACAACAGCTACTATCCTCGCTCAGTCAATCATCAATGTTGGTCTCAAGAACGTAACTGCCGGAGCAAACCCAATGGATCTCAAGCGCGGTATCGACAAGGCTGTTGCAGCCGTTGTTGAGTTCATCAAGAACAACGCAGAGAAGGTTGACGACAACTACGACAAGATCGAGCAGGTTGCTACTGTTTCTGCAAACAACGACCCAGAAATCGGTAAGCTCCTTGCAGAGTGCTTCCGCAAGGTTTCAAAGGACGGCGTTATCACTATCGAGGAAAGCAAGAGCCGCGACACTCACATCGGTGTTGTTGAAGGTATGCAGTTCGACCGTGGTTATCTCTCAAGCTACTTCGTGACTGACACAGAGAAGATGGAGTGCGTAATGGATCATCCGCTTATCCTTCTCTACGACAAGAAGATTTCCAACCTCAAGGAGTTCCTTCCTATCCTTCAGCCAGCTGCTGAGACAGGTCGCCCACTCCTCGTTATCGCAGAAGACGTTGACTCTGAGGCACTCACAACACTCGTTGTAAACCGTCTCCGCTCAAACCTCAAGATTTGTGCTGTCAAGGCTCCTGGTTTCGGCGACCGTCGCAAGGCTATGCTCGAGGACATCGCTGTTCTCACTGGCGGTATGGTAATCTCTGAGGAGAAGGGTCTCTCACTTGACCAGGCAACTATTGAAATGCTCGGTACTTGCGACAAGGCAGTTGTTTCAAAGGACAACACTACAATCGTTGACGGCGCTGGCACTAAGGAAGCTATCGCTGATCGCGTTGCTCAGATCAAGAACGAAATCGCAACTACAACTTCAAACTACGACAAGGAGAAGCTTCAGGAGCGTCTTGCTAAGCTCTCTGGTGGTGTAGCAGTTCTCTATGTTGGTGCTAACTCTGAGGTAGAGATGAAGGAGAAGAAGGATCGCGTTGACGATGCTCTCTGCGCTACTCGTGCTGCTATCGAGGAAGGTGTTGTTGCCGGTGGTGGTACAACATACATCCGCGCTCTCGACGCTGTTGCTGGTCTTAAGGGCGACAACCCAGACGAGCAGACAGGTATCAACATCGTTATCCGCGCCATCGAAGAGCCACTTCGTCAGATTGTAGCAAACGCTGGTGGTGAAGGTGCTGTTGTTGTTCAGAAGGTTCGTGAAGGCGAAGGCGACTTCGGTTACAACGCTCGCAAGGACATCTACGAAGATATGCGTGCAGCAGGTATCATCGACCCAGCAAAGGTTTCTCGTGTAGCTCTTGAAAACGCAGCTTCTATCGCAGGACTTTTCCTCACTACAGAGTGCGTAATCTGCGACCAGCCTGCTCCAGAACCAGCAATGCCAATGGGCGGTGCTCCAGGCATGGGCATGATGTAATAAAACATTTCTAAAACGCATAATGGTGGCAGCAGAAATGCTGTCACCACTAATCATTTATACACATGCACGAATTAGCACTTTGGATATTTGACAACCTGAACTACTGGACTGTCGCGCTCGGCATGACACTTGAAAGCAGCATTATCCCTTTTCCATCAGAGTTGGTCGTAACACCTGCTGCCTACCATGCTGCTGCCGGAAACCTTAATGTATTCCTCGTTGTGCTTTTTGCCACACTCGGTGCAGACATAGGCGCAATAATCAACTATGTTGCCAGCTATTATCTCGGACGACCTGTTGTATATGCTTTCGCAAACAGCAAATTCGGGCATTGGTGTATGCTTAATGAGGAGAAAGTACACAAGAGCGAAGACTATTTCAACGAACACGGAGTTCTCGCTACTCTCACCGGCAGACTCATTCCGGTAATCCGTCAGCTTATCTCCGTTCCTGCCGGTCTGTCGAAGATGAACTTCTTTGTTTTCCTCGGCTACACGACTCTTGGTGCCGGAATTTGGAACTGCGTTCTTGCGGCTATCGGTTGGTATCTGCATTCTGTCGTTAAGGAAGAAGAGCTCATCGATGCTATCCACCAGTACGATTCGCAACTTAAGATTGCCGTATTCGGAATTCTCGCTGTAGTCATCGTATTCTTCATCATCAAGAAAAAATTCTTCGGAAAGAAATAATAAAATCGGAAAATTAAAACTCACAATATAAAATATGAGAGCAAAAACATCTACATGGTTTGACTGCAAGGCTTCCGTAGCAAAGATGCAGGAAGACGGAACAGCCAAGCCTATCACGGAGCAATATCTCGTGGAAGCATTCAGCTGCACAGAGGCTGAAGACACTCTCGCTGAGGAGCTTGCCACACTTTATCCAGGCGGATTTGAAATAACAAGCCTCAAGAAAATCAACTATAGCGAAATATTCTTCTCTGACAAGGACACCGACGATTATTGGTACAAGGCTAAGCTCATGTACATCACTATTGATGAGAAAACTGAGAAGGAAAAGAAGAGTGCCGTGAACCACCTCGTTCAAGCTCACTCTCTTTCTCAGGCTGTTGGCTACATCCAGGATGCAATGAGCGGTGGAATGATTGACTTCACCATCCATACTCTCCAGGAGACAAGCTACGTTGATGTCATCGAGCACACAAAACCTTCCGGCAAGAAGAACGAGAAGGACGACAAGCCTGAATACGAACAGGCAGAGGCTGCTCCTGCAGAATAAAACAAACGGAAGTCAAAAGTAAAGGAAAGTTTACTTAAACATTTTCACCACTTACTTAATGGCAACTATTTCAGATAATCTTAATCGCATAAAGGCTACGCTCCGTGAGGGTGTAGCCCTTTGTGCTGTTAGCAAATACCATCCGGAGCCAGAACTTCAGGAGGCATACGATGCTGGACAGCGAATCTTCGGTGAGAGCCATGTTCAGGAACTCGTGCGCAAGGAAGCTGCTCTTCCAAAGGACATTGAGTGGCATTTCATCGGTCATCTTCAGACAAACAAGGTGAAGTACATCGCTCCTTTCGTAAGCCTCATCCATTCTGCTGACAGTCCACGACTCATAGCCGAGATAAACAAGCAAGGCGAAAAGTGCGGCCGTCGCATTCCTGTTCTCCTTCAACTCCACATGGCACAAGAAGAAACAAAGTTCGGTTTCACAATTGACGAGTGCCGCGAGTATCTCGCTTCCGGCATCTGGAAGGAAATGAAGGGCATAGAGTTTCGCGGCATAATGACCATGGCGACAAATTGCGACGACGAGGAGCAATGGCGTCAGGAATTCCATCAAGCAAAGCAGTTCTTTGAAGAAGTTAAACAAAATGCAGAATGCAGAATGCTGGATGCAGAATCAACTTCCGCACAGCCTAATTCTGAATTCTGCATTCAGAATTCTGCATTCAGTCAATGGTCAACATTATCCATGGGAATGAGCCACGACTATCAGATTGCGATGGAAGAAGGCTCCACTATGGTTCGTGTAGGCACAGCAATCTTCGGCTCGCGAGGCTACTAAAAGTATAAACCACATAGATCATGGAAAACTCAGTTTCTTTAGACTTGATGTCTTTCATTGAGAGTCAGATACTTCCACGCTATCAGGCTTTCGATGCGGCACACCGTTCAGAGCACGTTCAGCACGTCATAAAAGAATCGCTTGAACTTGCTCGCCGTCTCGGTTCCGACATCAATATGTGCTACACCATCGCAGCCTATCACGATCTCGGTCTTGAAGGTCCGCGTGCTGTCCACCATATCACTTCCGGAAAGATTCTCCTTGCCGACAAGCGTCTGCATAAATGGTTCTCGCCTTCACAGATCAATATCATGAAGGAGGCTGTTGAGGATCATCGTGCATCAGCAGCAAAAGCTCCACGCAGCATGTACGGCAAGATTGTTGCTGAAGCAGACCGCGAACTGGACCCGGAAACAGTCATGCGCCGCACCATTCAGTATGGACTTGACAACTACCCTGAACTCAATAAAGACGCGCAATTCAAGCGCTTTGCCGAACATCTAGAAAACAAATACTCGCAGAGCGGCTATATCAAACTGTGGATTCCTGGCTCAAAGAACGAGCAGCGACTTAGCGAACTGCGTAACATCATAGCCAATCCGACAAGAATAAAAGACGAATTTGAGAGAATCTTCGAAACACTTCAGAAAAAATAAAAGAGAAGAATAAATAATGAAAAGGCCATGACTGCCAGCGTAATACTTCCACTCCCACTAGAAGGCACATTTACCTACTCCGTTCCAGCTTCGCTTTCTGATAAAGTGAAGCCAGGTTGCCGCGTTCTTGTGCCATGGGGTAAGACAAAGAAGTACATCGCAGTCATTGACAGCGTTCAAACAAATCAACCTATAGAATCTGTTCCGTCTGACGGAAAGCAGTTTACGGTTAAAGAGATAGAGCAACTCATAGATACAGTTCCTATAGTTACGGAAGCACAGCTCAAGCTATGGCATTGGATTTCAGACTATTACCTTTCCCCTATCGGTGAAGTAATGAATGCTGCCTTGCCAGCTGGATTGAAACAGGAAGATCGCTATAAACCAAAGACTGAAACTTGCATCAAGCTCAATCCGAAACTTGCTGGCGAACGTAATCTCCACATCGCTCTTAACGTACTCAAGCGCGCACAAAAGCAAGCGGAGATGTTCTGCTGTTTCCTTGAACTCAGCGGCTGGGACAAGCTATCCAGCAACGAAGTCACTGTGCCAGAAACGTCAGCATCTGATTCTGCCACCGTTCCCGAAGCATCTCCTTCGGACATCTTCGAAGTTACTCGCGACGAGCTTCTCAACTCCTCCCACGGCAACACCGCCACACTCCACCAGCTAATAAAGCGCGACTTCATTATTGAGTATGAGCGTGAAATCGGTCGTCTCAACAACCTGTCTCTCCAGCCATACAAGAAGTTCAACACCCTGAACGAAACGCAGCAGGAAGCCTACAACAAGATTCTCCTTCAGTTAATGAAGAAGAACACCGTATTGCTCCATGGCGTAACCTCATCGGGTAAGACAGAAATCTACATTCATCTCATACAGCGTGCCATTGAGCGTCATGAGCAGGTACTTTATCTCATGCCAGAAATCGCTCTCACTTTCCAAATGCGACAGCGACTACAAGCAGTCTTCGGCAACAAGCTCGGCATCTATCATTCCAAGTATAGTGACGAAGAGCGCGTGGAAATCTGGCAGAAGCAGCTCTCTCCCACTCCATACAGCGTTATTCTAGGAGCACGCTCAGCAGCGTTCTTACCATTCCAGAATCTCGGCCTTGTCATTATCGACGAGGAGCATGAAACTTCTTTCAAACAAGCAGACCCAGCACCTCGTTACCATGCCCGTTCAGTAGCTATCATGCTCGCACATTGGGCAGGTGCAAAGACTCTCCTCGGCACAGCTACTCCTTCTGCCGAAACCTACTTCAACGCAGCCCAAGATAACCCTAAATACGGTCTCGTAGAGCTTACACAACGCTACAAAGGCATTGAGATGCCTGAGATAAAAGTCATTGACATTCAGGACTATCGCCGTCGTAAGATGATGTCAGCTTCTTTCTCTCCCGATCTTCTAGATGCCATGAAGACTGCCTTGGCAAATGGCGAACAAGTAATACTCTTCCAGAACCGCCGTGGCTTCTCTCAGATGGTAGAGTGCAAGACTTGCGGATGGACGCCACGCTGCGAACGCTGCGACGTCAGTCTTTCTTACCACAAGACCACCAACCAGCTTACCTGCCACTACTGCGGCTACACCTTCCAGTTGCCAACCCGCTGTCCAAATTGCCAAGGCAACGATTTCGGTCATAAGGGACAAGGAACGGAAAAGATTGAAGAGCAGATTTTGCAGTACATACCTGATGCAAAAGTGTCACGTATGGACCTTGACACTACTCGCACAAGAACAGCCCATGAGCGCATCATTGACGATTTCGCAAAAGGTCATACCAACATACTCATCGGCACACAGATGATTACCAAGGGACTCGATTTCAAGAACGTATCTGTTGTCGGAATAATCAATGCCGACACGCTCTTGAATTTCCCTGACTTCCGCGCCTACGAGCACGCCTTCATGATGCTCTCTCAGGTTGCAGGTCGTGCCGGTCGCCATGGCAAGCGCGGTACAGTCTATCTGCAAACCACGCAGAAGCAGTTGCCAGTCATTCGCCAGATTGTAGAGAACGACTTCAGCGGCTTCTTCCACGACCTTATGATAGAGCGCCAGATGTTCAAGTATCCGCCGTTCTCTCACGTCATCTACGTCTTCATCAAGCACAAGAATATCTCCGTAGTAGAGACAGCTTCCATTGAAATGACCTACCGTCTAAAAAGCAAGCTTCAGAACCGCGTTCTCGGCCCTGAAACTCCGTTCGTGTCAATGGTAAAATCCATGAACATCCGTCGCATAATGATAAAGATAGAAAACGGACTGAACATGCAGAGCGTGCGCCAGTTCCTTCGCTATTGCCAGACGGAACTAATGAAAGACAAGCGCTACACATCGCTCATGATGTACTACGACGTAGATCCGTTGTAAAAAATAAAGTTAATTGAAAATTATCTTTCCCTAGTAAGTTCTTCGCGTGACGGACTTCTGTACAGTCCTACATGAATCTTGTTGTTCTTGCACTCCTCAAGCGTATGCACAGGAGGGTCAACATAGTCAGGCATAGGCATCTTGCACAGGCTTTGGAAGTAAAGCAGACAACCGTCTTTCCACCATTCCGCATCTTGTGTCTGCGTCATCAGTCTCACTTGAATGTCACGGAACAGTTCCGCATCGACAGCCCCCTCAAGCGAGTTCCACTGACGCTGCATCTGGCGAGCCTCGTTCACACCGTTCTGATAGCGGTAGCATAGCTCCTCCCATACGGTGCGACCTGTCTGGCAGCGGTGATTCCATGAAACATGGTGGAACCACAGCAGGTACTTGTCCGGACAAGTTTCCAGTTTCTCCATCATACCGCCGTATGCCGGATCGTATTGCGAAGTATTGTCAGTGCCGGTAGCCTTCGTTCTGTCGAAGCCGATACCGTTCTCATCAGCTTGATTGTAGAATACGGGAAGCCAGTCGCGACGAATTGGACGATTGTCCCAGACCCCAGGAGAGTAGTGTGAGTTTCCGAACTGATGAGCAAGACCTATCGGCATCTCATAGTCCACTACAGCTTCGCGGCTTCGCATCAGCATTGAAACCACTGTGGCGTGTTGCTCAGCACTGAGCGCAGAGAAAGTCAGCGCAGTCCATTCGTTGGCAATTTCCTCTGCCGTAAGGTCTGGATTCCATGCCAATCTGCCGAAGGCGTACCAGTTAGACTGTGCCAGCGGATGACCAGTAAAGTTGGCATCAGTGCCCGTATTTGCTACGCCGGCAATGGCATTATAGCGAGAACAAAGCTGATTCTTCTTATAGTTGGCATATTTCTTCACCTCGTCAAAGAACTCTTCCCACATTGTACCCAGATAAGCCAGATGATTAGCCTGTCCCAGATACTCCTGCGTAATCTGCAGTTCAGGCATTTCGGCAGTCTCTTTCAGCGCATTGAACAGAGCATTGAAAGGCTCTCGTGGTTGGAAGTCAATAGGTCCGTTCTTCACTTGTATAATAACATTGTCGAGAAACTGTCCGTCGAGGTCTTCAAACTCCAATCGTGCCTGCTTTGCGCGATCAGGGTCGGTAGGATTGTTTATGAAAGCTCGCCACATCACGATGCCGCCGTAAGGACGGATGGCAGCAGCAAGCAGGTTTGCACCGTCAGTATGAGTGCGACCGTAATCCTTCGGACCTGGCTGACCTTCGCTGTTAGCCTTCACCAAGAAACCGCCGAAGTCTGGCACCAGCGAGTATATCTCCTTCGCCTTGTCTTTCCACCAGCGCTGCACAGCCTTGTCAGCCGGATCGGCAGTTGGCAGACCACCAATTACCGCAGGACTTGCAAAGTTCACAGCCAGATACGTCTTTATGCCGTATGGACGCAGCACATCGGCGTACTTCTTAACCATCTGCAGCACCTCGCTTGTGAGCATCTTAGGCGACGCATTGACATTGTTGAGCACAGCACCGTTAATGCCGACCGAGGCACAGGCGCGGGCATACGTGTCGCTGTTGAGCGGACAATTCTTCAGGTTTGCCATGTCGTTGTTGCCAAGCGATTCTGGGAAGCCTTGCACATTCCAGAAGATGCTCTTTCCGGCATATCCGCGCTCACTGTTGCCGTCGAGATTATCCCAGTGGTTTAGCAGACGGATGTCGTGAAACGGACTCTCGCTAACCACCTTGTTCTCTTTTGCACATCCCATTGTCTGGAGTTGTAGCAAGCGGTAAGAGCCGTAGAGCAGACCGATGTCCGAAGGTGAAGTGATGCAGACATTGCCGTCGCTTATCTCTATGCGATAGGCATCGCGCTTCATGTTCTTTACCTTCTTCATCTGCAAGCTTACCTTGCCTCCTGTCCAAGCAGAAGCCAGTTCTTTCTTGGCGATCTCAATCGTAGCAGAACTTTTTGCAGACACAGTAATCTCAGCATTACTCTTGCCCGCTTTTCCAAGCCACAGCCCTGAGCCGTCGTCAGCATAAGAATTCAGAAGAAGACAGAACGACATCGCTGCCATCGCGATAGTTCTCTTAAAAGGAAAGTGCAGTAGTTTCATGGTTTTTCAATTAATATTTTTGCAAAATTACAAATAAATCTGAAAAAAATGAAACTTTTAATCGCTTTTTTGTACGAAAAGAAGAAAATTGCCAAACCATATAGTATAACAAAAAAACTCTCCCACAATTGATTTGCAGGAGAGTTTCGATATTTTGGAGTATGTAAATCCGAGGATTACTTGCCTTCCATCTGAGCCTTGAGAGCTGCGAGAGCGTCAAGATCACCGAGGCTTGTACCACCAGATACGTTCTGGATAGCTGGAGCAGCTTCCTTCTGTGCACGTGGCTTACGAGCTGGCTTCTCAGCTTCCTTCTCTGGCTCGAATGTACGAGAGTGAGAGAGGATGATACGCTTAGTTTCCTTAACGAACTCGATTACCTTGAAGTCGAGCTCCTCGCCCTTCTGAGCCTGTGAGCCGTCTTCCTTAACGAGGTGCTTTGGAGTAGCGAAACCTTCACCACCTTCGTTGAGAGTAACTACTGCACCACGCTCCATGATCTCAGCGATAACGCCCTTGTGTACAGAACCTGGAGTGTAGATTGTCTCGTAAGTATCCCATGGGTTGTCCTCAAGCTGCTTGTGGCCGAGAGAGAGACGACGGTTCTCCTTGTCGATTTCGAGTACCATTACGTCGATTGGCTCGCCAACCTTTGTGAACTCTGATGGGTGCTTTACCTTCTTTGTCCAAGAGAGGTCAGAGATGTGGATGAGACCATCAACACCTTCCTCGAGCTCTACGAAGATACCGAAGTTAGTGAAGTTGCGAACCTTAGCAGTGTGCTTGCTTGCAACTGGGTACTTAACCTCGATTGCCTCCCATGGATCTTCCTTAAGCTGCTTGATGCCGAGAGACATCTTGCGCTCCTCGCGGTCGAGAGTGAGGATAACAGCCTCTACCTCGTCGCCTACCTTGAGGAAGTCCTGAGCTGAACGGAGGTGCTGGCTCCATGACATCTCTGAAACGTGGATAAGACCTTCTACGCCTGGTGCAACCTCAACGAATGCACCGTAATCAGCGATAACAACAACCTTACCCTTAACCTTGTCGCCCTTCTGGAGGTTAGCGTCAAGAGCATCCCATGGATGTGGAGTGAGCTGCTTGAGACCGAGAGCGATACGCTTCTTCTCGTTGTCGAAGTCGATGATAACAACGTTGATCTTCTGGTCGAGAGAAACAACCTCGTGTGGATCGCTTACGCGGCCCCAAGAGAGGTCTGTGATGTGGATGAGTCCGTCAACACCACCGAGGTCAACGAATACACCGTAAGAAGTGATGTTCTTAACAGTACCTTCGAGAATCTGACCCTTCTCGAGCTTAGAGATGATTTCCTTCTTCTGCTGCTCGAGCTCTGCCTCGATGAGAGACTTATGAGAAACGACAACGTTCTTGAACTCCTGGTTGATCTTAACAACCTTGAATTCCATTGTCTTGCCTACATACTGATCGTAGTCGCGGATTGGATGAACGTCAATCTGTGAACCTGGCAAGAATGCCTCGATTCCGAATACGTCAACGATCATACCACCCTTAGTGCGGCACTTGATGTAACCGTTGATAACCTGATCCTCGTCGAGAGCCTTGTTAACAAGATCCCAAGACTTAGAGAGGCGTGCCTTCTTGTGAGAAAGCTGGAGCTGACCCTTCTTATCTTCTGGGTTTTCAACCAAAACTTCTACCTTGTCGCCTGACTTGAGTTCTGGATTGTAGCGGAATTCAGACGCTGGGATGATACCGTCTGACTTGTAACCGATGTTGACAACAACTTCCTTCTTGTCCACATGGATTACTGTACCTTCAACCACCTGGTTTTCTGATACCTTGTTGAGTGTCTCTGAGTAAGCCTTCTCGAGTTCCTCGTGGCTTACACCTGCTGTTGAGCCGTTCTCAAATTCTTCCCAGTTGAAGTCTTCAAGTGGCTGAATGTTTTTAAGGTTTGACATAGAGTTTAAATAAATTCCTGAGGACTCGGGCGCCCAGCTTTTCAGCCTTCTGCCTTTACCTCTTTAGAGAGTTAATAAATTAAGTTAATAAAAATCGGGCGCAAAATTACATATTTTCAGCAATTTACGCAAATATTTCAGAGAATTTCTTCTTCCCAAGGGCAAAATATTGCCAAAGAATTGACTTGTTCGTAAGGTCTTGGCTGCCATGCAGTTTGCGTTTCAACTGAATATCGGCTCTATCTTTCTCAAAATCAGCCTTCCATTCCTCGAAATCTTTCCTCGCCTTCATGATGGCTTTCACATCGGCAATGTTGCCTTTCGCGAGACTTTGGAGCATGGCAACGCGGTCAAGCCAATAGCGTGCGCGCATCACTTTTTTCAAGTCTTTCTCCGGAAGGTTCTTGAAGAGCATGGTGAGGTTGTTGCGGAAATTGAGGTGAGTCTTTCGCGGATTGCCCTGCGGAAGCGTGCCACCTCCGACATGATAGACCTTGCTGTCCGTAACGCAGTAGATTTTCTTGCCGAGAATACGGAGTCGCCAGCAGAGGTCTATTTCCTCGTTATGAGCGAAGAATCTGCCGTCAAGACCGCCGTAGTCAAGATAGTCTTTCATACGAACCATCATGCAAGCGCCTGTAGCCCAATGGATTTCAAGCGTTTTGTCATATTGACCTTCGTCTTTCTCTACTGTGGAGAAGATTCGTCCACGGCAGTAAGGATAGCCGAATTTATCCACAAAACCGCCAGCAGCTCCTGCATACTCGAACATCTGCTTATCGTGGTAGGCAAGGAGTTTCGGTTGGCACGCGGCGCAGTCGGGATGTTCGTCCATAAAGGCGACAAGCGGCGAGAGCCAATCCTCAGTAACCTCAACATCGGAGTTCAATAGGACAACATACTCGTACTTGCCTTCCACTTGCTTTATGGCACGATTATAACCTTCGGCAAAACCATAGTTCTTGTCGAGAGCAATGGTCTTTACCGTAGGAAATACACGCTCAAGCATGGAAAGCGAATCGTCTGTAGAGCCGTTGTCTGCAACGATTACATCAGCTTCCGGAGAGTGTTCAACGACAGAAGGCAGAAACCTTCGCATCATTTCCACGCCATTCCAGTTAAGAATTATGACAGCGCTGTTCATGTATCATTTACGAATTTAAAATATATTAGGCGATTTGTAGGGCGAGGATTTCCGAGCCGTTTCCATTGGTTGTTTCCATCTGCTAGTAGGGCGAACATTTGTGAGCCGCAATATCGCAAAACGGCTCGGAAATCCTCGCCCTACATCGTAGCAGCCAATTACTGTTTCGGATGTGTTGGAACATGATGATTTTCGTTGAAACAATCATCATTCCACCTTTCCGGATTCTTAACTATGTAATCAGCAATATTCTGATAATCTTCATACCCCCGGACTATATGGTCATGAAAATTTTGTTGCCATATTCGTCCATCTTTATCACAACCTTCCACTTTCAGATTTCTCTTATTGCATTCTTGGGTTACTTTCGCTTTGAAAGAACGGACAAACTGTTGGACAGACACGACATGGTGTTCTGTAAACAAGACCAGACAATGGAAATGATTCGGCATTACGACATGACAGATGTCATCAATGGAACAATATGAAGCCACATGTTGTTTATAGACATCTTCAACGATTTTTCCAATATCGCTCATTTTCATTTCCACACCTACTACGTCTCCAAAATAGCGTTTCATATTCTTCGTGCAAACTGTCAAGAAATACATCCCTGCCAATGAATAGTCGTAATTTATCAAACGAGGATTCTTGCGTATAGGGTATTGATGAGATTGCATAATAAGGAACACTTCAAGAGGACATTGATGAGGATAATTGTAGGGCGAGGATTTCCGAGCCGCCACCATCGCGCGAAACGGCTCGGAAATCCTCGCCCTACATCATGATTGCCATAACAAATATTAATCTACGATAAGGTTCTCACCTGTCATCTCTGCTGGCTGCTCGAGTCCGAGGATGTGGAGGATAGATGGAGCTACGTCGGCAAGACGACCGTCCTTCACTGTTGCAGAGTTGTTGTCTGTAACATAGATGAATGGAACTGGGTTGAGAGAGTGAGCTGTGTTTGGAGTGCCGTCTGGGTTGATGGCGTTGTCAGCATTACCGTGGTCAGCGATGATTATTGCCTCGTAACCAGCTGCCTTAGCTGTTTCGATAACGTCGCGAACGCAGTTGTCAACAGCTGTAACTGCCTTAGCGATTGCGTTGTAGATACCAGTATGACCAACCATATCACCGTTAGCAAAGTTCACAACCACAAACTGATACTGCTCAGTTTTGAGTGCTGCACAAAGCTTTTCCTTTACCTCGTAAGCAGACATCTCAGGCTTGAGGTCGTAAGTAGCAACCTTTGGAGAAGCTACGAGAATACGGTCTTCGCCTTCGTATGGAGTCTCGCGACCACCGTTGAAGAAGAATGTTACGTGAGCGTACTTCTCAGTCTCAGCAGTGTGGAGCTGCTTGATGCCGTTCTTTGAGAGATACTCGCCGAGAGTGTTCTCTACGTTCTCCTTAGGGAAGAGGATGTGAACGCCAGTGAATGAAGCATCGTATGGAGTCATGCAGTAGTACTGGATGTTAGGGATAGTCTTCATGCCCTGCTCTTCCATGTCTGTCTGTGAGAGAACCTGAGTAAGCTCCTTAGCGCGGTCGTTGCGATAGTTGAAGAATATAACAACATCACCTTCCTCTATCTTACCGTTTACTGTAGAGTTTACGATAGGCTTGATGAACTCGTCTGTTACATCGTTAGCGTAAGAATCCTTTACTGCCTGAACCATGTCAGCAGCCTCAGCACCCTTGCCACATACGATGAGGTCGTAAGCTTCCTTTACGCGCTCCCAACGCTTGTCGCGGTCCATTGCATAGAAACGACCTACGATAGAAGCGATGTTTGCGTCGTTAGCAGCACAAACGTCTGTGATTTCCTGGATGAAACCTGCACCAGACTTAGGGTCTGTGTCACGACCGTCCATGAAACAGTGAACGAATGTCTGCTGAGAAAGACCATACTCCTTACCGATTTCGATAAGCTTCTTGAGGTGGTCGAGTGAAGAGTGAACGCCACCGTTTGAAGTCAAGCCCATAAGGTGGAGCTTCTTGCCGTTTTCCTTTGCGTAAGTGTAAGCGCTCTTTACCTCTGGATTTTCAAGGATAGAACCGTCCTTGCAAGCGCGATTGATCTTAACGAGATCCTGATAAACAATACGTCCGGCACCAATGTTAAGGTGACCTACCTCTGAGTTACCCATCTGACCGTCAGGAAGACCAACATCTTCGCCTGAAGCCTGAAGCTGAGAGACTGAACTAACTGCCTGGAGGTAGTCGAGATATGGGGTTGGTGTGTTGAAGATTACATCACCATTGTTGTGCTTTCCGATGCCCCAACCATCGAGAATCATCAATAATGCCTTTTTCATTTTTTCTATAGTGAGTTTTAATATTTTCCGCGCAAAATTAAAAAATAAATGCGAAATGCGCAAAATAATTGCCACAAATCGCATTCATTATTAATATAAGTAAGCGAACATGATTATTTTTGTAATCAAGATTTTAACGAATTTAAGAATTTTCTTCGCTATTTATTTCATGTAGGGCGAGGATTTCCGAGCCGCGATTCAGGTTTTATGCCGTCGCTTGTAGGGCGAGGATTTCCGAGCCGCGATTCAGGTTTTATGCCGCGAAAAACGGCTCAGAGATCTTCGCTCTACAAACGGAACTTCACGCCGGCTACAAACCATGCGCCAGGCTGCTTCACATTGCCGTAATCAACATACTGCTTGGCAAAAATGTTGTTGACGGAAAGGAAGATGCTGTAGTAGGAAGTGCGCCAGTCGAGACGAACATCTACGAGCGAATATGGCGAGTAGTCCTTCTTCTCCCCTTCCCCATCGGTATAACTGCCAATGCGGTCTTGGAAACGGTAAGCGATGTTCATGTCAAGGGCATTCTTCTTGTCCTGATAGAGGTTGAGATCAAGCGATGCCACGAGCTTATGGCGGAGATACTCCAGAGTGTAGCGACTGAGCAGATTCCCCTTCTTCTCCTGCTCCTGCCAGATGTAGCTGTAGCCGAGAGTAAGGGTTCTAAGAACACGCTGATTCTTAACGACTTGCTGCAAGTTCCATCGGCTATTGAACTCAGCTCCGTAGCTATTCACTTCTGTATGATTTACGGAAGTCCAAACACGCTCTGCCTCAGGCTTGCTCATGTCGAGAATCCAGTCTATCATGTTCGTGCCATGGTGCTTGAAAAGACTGACAGAGGCTGTGCCTAAGCGCGACGCATATTTTGTTCCGACCTCAAAGGCTGCCATCTCTTCCGGCAGAAGGTTCTTGTCGGCAAGATGACCATCAACCTTGTAGTAGAGTTCGGTGTAGGTAGGCATGCGCATTGATGTGTTGTACGAAGCATAGAGCTTCCAGTTTCTTGCCACCTGATAAGCAAGGTCAATGCCCGGATAGACATGATACGGCATCTCGTTCCATGTGTTGCGCAGAGCCATAAGGCCGGCAGAAGCGGTAAAGTTCTTGTAAACAACATTATGCTCCAGATGCCATGAGTGGTTTGTGCGGTTAAGGCCATGATCGTAGAAGCGGTCTGTGCCAGCTATTTCATGAGTGCTGCTGAGAGGTTCACCGAGATTGCCGCTGAGCAGGTCTTCATTCTTTATCTCGTAGCCGGCAGTCGTGCGACCTAAAGCCCAGTCAAACCAGACGTTGAGATTTGCGCCATAGACATCAGTCTTGTTGATGTTTGCCTTGCTCACACCGCGTGTCCACTGGTAGTAATCCCTGTTCTGCTGCCAATAAACGGCTGGCTTCAGATGGATGTTCTTGGCAATGGAGAAATCACCGGCAATGGTTGCGTACATCTTATTGGTTCGCTCATACTGCTCGTCGCTTCCGAGACCATAGGAAGTGCTTGAGCCCCAACGTTTCTGAGCTAAGCCAAGACCCCACCAAACCTCCCCACAAGGGAGGCTTTTTGTAGAATGACTTTGCGAGTCTTTTACAAATGAATAGCGTCCTCTATAATAAAGCTTACCGCCCTCGTAATCATTATTAAGGTTGTCAGCCTTAGAGCGATTGAAACCATCGGAACGGGTGTAAGAACCACTGACGGAATTGCTCCACTTCTCTGGAATAACATCTAAAGAAGCCGCACCGCCAGCATTCAGATAACCATAAGAACCACCTTCCAGGAACACGTCCGCAGAGTCATATCTTTGACTCCCTCCCACTGGGGGGAGGGCCGGGGTGGGGCGTGTCACAATATTCACAGCACCAAGAAGCGACTGCGCACCATAAACTCTGGCAGCAGGTCCTTCGAGAACTTCCACGCGTTCTATTTCCGAAAGTTGAATTGGTAGGTCTAGGGCATTATGTCCCGTTTGAGGGTCAGAAATACAGATACCGTCAAGCAAGATAGCGATATGCTCGCTCGTGCCCCCTCGTATGGTGATATCCGTCTGTGCGCCCATCGGCGCTCTTTGCCTCACATCCACTCCTACGCAGAGTTTCAGAAGGTCGTTGACACTTTGTACCGCCGCACCCTGAATGTCTTGTGCATGCAGTACAGTTACCATTCTCGCCGCTTGTCCCGCAGACAGCGGAGCGCGTGTGCCCGACACTTCCACCTCGCTAAGGTCAAACTCCTTGTCGGTCTGGAGAGTGTCGTTGTCAGCACGATTCACCTCGATGCTCACGCCAGAAGCTTTCGCATTCTGCAGCGTGGCAACAGAGAGTACGCCGACAAGCACCACTTTTCCGAGGCAGGCAAAGAGCGCATAGCCCTTGCGAGAGAAGTGCTTGAATTTCAGCACTTCACGCTTTTCAAAGTAATTGCTTTGCATTTAGTAAATAATTATAGATTTCCCAAACCATTATCAGTTTGGCTGTGCAAAGGTAAATATTTTCCACGGATTTCCAAACATTCCATCGTAAAAATCGTCCATTAAGAGTGATTTTTCCCCGCCTTACGATTCGTTTCCCCGAGCAAAGCAGTTCATTTTCTTATAAGAAAGCAAAATTTTTCTTATAAGAAAAGCATCTCATTTCTTACTAGAAAATTTTCTTTTTCTTATAAGAAAATTAATCGTCCGACGCGGCGATAGTTTTTGTCCGCCTTGGAGAGAGGTCATGTCCGCCTTGGAGAAAGATTCACAAGCCTTATTTGCTTGCCTTGTCCCTGATTGGAAATGATATACGTGTTGTCCCCGTTATTTTAAAATAAATATCCCCTAACCATCAAGAAAATGGTTGGGGTAAATAAAAATCTCAGATTACTTTTTTGTAGTCTGAGATTTTTTTGTACCTTTGCCTGCGAATGAGAAATCATTCACTAAAATAAGGAACTTTATGTTCCACTCATAAAACATTAACTTTTATGAATACTATTTTAGTTATAGCATTGGTATGGTTTTTAAATTTAAAAAATGTTGACTCTTATGGTCAATGTGAAACGTCTTCATCTTGAAGACAGTTTAGATTTAATAAATAGAATGAGAAGATTAGGGTTAATGCCTTAATCCTCATTTTAACCTACCATGCAGATTAAACATCATAGGTTCTGCCCACATTACTCACTACAGTAGTGTGGGTTCTTTTATATTACTTGTTTAAGAATCTTCTTTACACACTCTGAAATCAATGTGTGAAATTCAGATTCCGTCAGTCTTATTTTGTTTACTCTCTTTCGTGACTCAAACATATTAGATGGGTTCGCCAAACCGAAATATTCGAAATCAATACTTATTCTGTAAATGTTTATGTATGGTTGACCGTTAACGTCATGTTTCAAATTATAATGTACACTCAAACCGAATTCGGAAGGCAACAATATCCTATTTGACCCCATATTATGAGTGACCTAAAAAACGAGGTTGCTCATTTTTTTTATTTCAAAAGTTAAAAATCTCATATTACTCAATTGTAGTCTGAGATTTTTTTGTACCTTTGCACCGTCATTTGAGGGAAACCTCTCTGTGATGTGATTTATCACAGTGTGATACAATAACATGGTATCCCAAGAAATAAACTAATGACGGAAAGGAGTGGTTTCATTATGAAAAATAATCATAATCAAGCAGAAGAACTTGCATACATTAAGTATCTTATGACTTATAAAAGCAAGTTAGTCTAAAACTCTAAAGTGAAATTATTCCACCTCATCTATTGCAGAGTAGATGGGGTTCTTTTTATATTACTTGTTTAAGAATCTTCTTTACACACTTTGAAATCAATGTGTGAAATTCGGATTCTGTAAGCCTTATTTTCTTTGTTCTCTTTCGTGACTCATACATATTAGATGGGTCAACTAAGCCAAAATCCTTAAGTTTGAAATCCATCCCAAAGATATATACATAGGCGTATTCATTAGTATTGTTTGATTTAGTAATGAATGAGACATCATAGTTCATCTCTACTAAGTGGATAGCACCATTAGGATAATGAGCATATCTATTTGCATAATCAAATGCTATGGTAGGATTTGAAATATAACTTTTTATACTTTCTATATATCTAGCCCATTGACTAAGTGCCGTTGGATTATCTTGATTACATTTATAAATATCCGTGATACTCTTTTTGATTTTTGAAGAAATTGATACCGTAAGTCTTTGGGGTCTCATATCCTCCAATACCATATATCCATTTCTCATTTTATTCCATATCTTTTATTCAAATTATTTAGTAAATCTTCCATAAGTACCGTTCCGTTTCGTTCTATATCTTCTTCCAAAGTATAACCAACATTTACCGTGTGAACAGGTTCTGTTGATTCGTTGATTGGTGATTTTGAATAATATTCTTTTCGTTGTTCATTCGTAAAATTACCTACTTCTTTCATATAATCTTCAATCGGTAATTGGTTGATACGTTCTATATCCAAACTACCATCTTCCTTTAATAGTGCCATATTTAGATTGATTTCCTTTGTTAATAAATATCTTCTCAATGCAAAAGTACACATTTTACTTGTAAAAAACAAAAAAATGAGATACAAATTGCTCCGTATCTCAAATATACTACGTTTTTGACAAATTCACAAGTCTTATTTGCTTGCTTTGTCTCTGTTTTCTTCTTCTCTCTTCAAATATGCTTGATATGCTTCATCTGTTTCTGAAACCTCTGTCCAAGCATGGTTTTTGCCATCTGTCACAAGCATTACTTGCTTTGTGTAGATTTTGCCATTTGTTAGTACCTTATCCTTGTCAGCACTAAGAATAATACCTTTCTGTGTCATTTTATTTTACAGCTTAAAATAGCTGTTTATTTACTGCTGATAAACAAAATAAGGCAATTTTGGCGCAGGTGAAAAGTTCCGTGGCAAGCAAGGGGCAGTCTAACCGAAGATGGTGCAGACGCGATACAAGAAGAACTGAATGTACGCAATTCCATGTAGCTGTGCCCTGAAACCCTACATCTTCGAGTTGAGAGATTCTGCGGATGCATTAGTGGAGCGTTTGAAGAAGTAGTTCAGTACCACCTATGTTGAATATAGGGTGGCTTATCGTATGGAAGTTTTTTGTAACCCTTCCTCTAGTTTTGAGCGGACAACCCCTGGAACTGACAACGGGGGTATTACATGGTGTGCCAGAATATGTTCGTGACCACCATTGAAACCTTTTTCATTTGTTAGTATCAGATAGCTATCGTCCGACCAATCCATAATGGAGTATTTGGTGCCTGGCATGCCAGTCTCTTTTTCTATACGCTCATTGACATCCTTTATTTCTTCTTTAGTGATAGGGCTACCATACACTATACCCCAGTGTCCATCGTAGTTGTCTGCTACCATCACGATGTCTCCATGCTTGAATCTTACCATATCTTTAGGGCGACCAAGGAATGGATTCTCGTCCTCAGCATAGTTTCTAACGAGCGATTCATCATGCAATTGGCTGTATATATATGTCCACTCCTTGAGATAATCTCTTTGATTCATCAAGCAGTACATTGCCTTTTCGCGTATAAATGTGCAATAGAGGTCGCGGTCAGAATCCCAAGGATCTTCGCTTATCATGTTCAAGCAATCCAATGCTCGTTCTTTGGTCTCAAACAATCCGACCTTTTCTTTATGAAGTCCACAACTCATGCAGCCATCAGACTTGAGCTGTTCCAGATAATCTTCCTCAGAATATTCGTTGTCGTTTGCCAAAGACCATACTTCCATTTCGTAAATAGTGGTAGAGTATAGTCCTCGTCGTATCATTACAGACTCTTTAGCATATTTATGTTTCATATAATCTATAGATATTCTCCTTGCGGTGTAACAATTCGTTGATGAGTAATGGTGGCATCTGCCCAGAACATTTCTATGCGCAGAATGTCTTGATGGCTATAAAGCGAATCAAAAAACAGATGATCAAAGGCAGCGCACATAGTGAAGTCGCCATAAGGATGAGATCCTCCTAGGCTGAACAGCCTGCCACCTTTTGCATTCCACGACAATTGATAGAAAGCGTCTGTTTTCTTGTTTGGATCTCCGGAGAACCCTATTTCGAGCAAATTCTTATCTGTTGTTTCTTCAATGATGCTTAGCATCGTGTTATAGTCAGAACCTGTTTCATCGTATTCCATCTCTTTCCATCCTTCTGCAATAATGACGCCTTCCACCTGACAATCGTTCTTCCAGTCTTCTTCCTCATTGTCAAGCCATGATTGATAGAGCGATAGGATTTTCTTATCCAGTTTTTTGCTAAGGTCAAGCAATGTACTATTGATTGTTCGGAATTGATGGAAGGAGCTTTCGCTTTCCGTAAACATCTTGTTCATTACATAGCGTCGTGATTCTAGTAGAATCTGTATGCATCGCTTGTCCTTTTTGCTGGTTCTTGTGATGCCAGTTTCATCTGCTTTTGAGTATCTGTCATAGACATCCTTGATAGCAGCCTCAAGTTTCAGAAGCAACTCCTTACAGTTTACTATCTTCATTTGGTGGGATTCATAGACAATCTCCCGATACTTCTCTGGTATCAAAAGATAGTCTATACCTAAATACTCGTAGAGTTCCGTATTATTGTTCATTTTGGTAATCCTTTTTCCTACAAATTATTTTTGAAAGCCCGTTAATCTTGTTTTTGTTCAGATGAAACTTCCTTTAATTGAGAAACAAACACCTCGTGAGATATTTTTGATTGTGCCATTGAGATTAGTAAACCCATATTGAGTTTTATGAAAGACTTTACAGCAAATATATCTTCAGATGAAATCTTGAGAACCTTTTCATCATCCATTATGTAGGGATTCTCGGATATACTAATTGGAATGAATTCCGATACAGATCTACCATGTCCATTTCTTACAAATAAAAGAAGCGTATGTTCGTTTCTTTCATATGAACCACCATCATCAACGAATATATCCACATTCAACTTACTTATCTGAGGCTTTATCCACATGTATTCCATCAGTTCATCCAAATCAGAAAGCTTATATCGTTCTTTATTTTCTATATTCATAGTTTAAGAAATATTGATAGTGTTATTTAAATATTGTTACTTTTGACATTTTTTGCTATAAAGCATAATTTTATTTACTGCCAATAAATAAAAAGTTGCGTTTTTGTTTATTGGCAGTAAATAAATTAGACTTTATCGCTCGTATTTGATATCTAGGTAATCAAGAAAAGACTCTAGTTCGTTGTAAACTTCCTCCATACTTGCCTGAGGTAGTTCTTGGAAGCATTCAAATGTCTCCCAATCGTCAAATTCCACTTCTTCTATTGGGATTTTGATGATTCTGCGCTCCACCAAGTATGTTGTTTTAATTCTATAGCTAATGTTATTATTCCGAGCCTTGTAATTGAAAGCTTCTTCAAGCATCCAGATATATTTCTTCTCTTGCTCTGTTATGTGATATTCTATAAACAGGGTAGGTTTCTTCTTGTCACGCCGTGCTTCTATCATTAAACGTTTGAGAAGCTTCCTCTTGACTTTTCGTTTGATCATCTTATATTTCATAGAAGTAGCTAAGCACCTGCACACACAATTTCGCCTTATATTGTCGTTTTCCACAGTGTGGCACTCTTATTAATCTCCGTGATTAGCACATTATACAAAAGCAATATCTGTTATTACAAAACGGCTTCTTCCCATGTCGGTATCTATTGTTTCGGTATGTCCGTTCTTCTTGAACTCGATGTCCGAGAAATAGTGTTCATGGAAGAACTCAACTAAATATTCTTTCTTCTCTGAAACTGCTATGATACTACTGACAGTACGATGAACAAGGTTGTCCATACAGATACGTTCCAGAACAAAGATATTTTTTCCTGCCGCCTCCATGTTACGACGTTTCTCCATTCCAGCTCTGATCATAGCCTTTCGGTTTATCTCTGAGGAACAATTAACCGACATCAGCTCTTCTTCGGTAAGATTTTTATTCAAATACATAGAATTGTGTTTGTCTATTACGTGAAACAGTCTCAATATCGAGAGGGGTATTCTTTTTCCTATCGTCCTATATCTATAAATCAAAGTCGTTCATCCTTTTCGTAACGAACTAGGAAGCCAGAATTCTTTATTATTTGCACCTGGAGGTATTAATTTTGTGTAATCTTCTTTGCTTTTTAAAATCTTTTTAATTATGGGATGTTCGGGTTGAGTTCTACCATACATGTTTCCTTCATAGAAATAACCAACTCCGTTATTTCTTACCGCATTGAATCGCTCTGTCATTTTATTAATAATAGAGGGTGCTGATTGTAATGTGAAATCACCAAAAAGAGCATTACTATTCCATAAAGAACCAAAACCGTTCTCCTTCTTATCAAAGATTACCTTAATGTTTTGTTTACATCTTTGTATCCAATATGGCCACCGAACCACTTCTATTCCAGTCTCATCCTCTATTTGTTTTGAACGAACAAATGGGTCTTCTAATTCTATATTTGAAATGAAATGACCTGGTCCATCGAATTCTAGATACACCTTTTTACCGTCATATTCTAAAAGGAAATCTGCATGTTTATTGCCAAGGACCTTAGGTTGTTGTTCAACTTTCATTTCAGGAAATTCTTTTCGGATTATAGCCATTAAGACATATTCGTCCCAACTAACATTGTTTATGTGGGATTTTTGGGAGAATATGTTTTTTAAGACATCAAAATGTTTATACAATAATGTCTCATCTACATACCCTTCTTTGAGAATCTTCAGTCTATTAAGATAAAGTCGGATATTTGGAACTTCCTGTTCTTTAATCTCCAATATTTCAAGTACATCTTCTACTTTAAACAAAGATCCAATGTTTATATCACTACTTGCTAATGAAAAATAACCAGTTGCTTTTCCTAAATATGACATACTTTTATTTTTTATGTACGAGTAACTATCCATCCTTTGCTTTAGAACTCATGCATAAGAGGTCTTGGTGAAATACATTCTCAAGCAAGTCTGTTATTTGGTGATGGGAGGCTAAGTCGGTTTGCCTTTTGTTATTATAGAACAATCAGCCCCCTAAAGAGTATCATCGTATTTTTCATATAGTTCATTCAATATGTCTTGCGCTTTGTCATCGTCATCATCCGTCAATTCCAACCATTCGCGTGCTTCAGCTATATCAACTTCTGTTCCTATACCATTCATATAACAAATACCTAGGCAACGCATAGCATCAGAATTACCTTCTTCCGCAGCATCAAGGTACACATTGAATGCCTTTTCTTTATCTTGATTGGTGCCATATCCTTTCTCAAAAACTTTGACAAGTTCATAAACTGCATTGTCTTCTCCAGATTCAATGGCTTCAATCAGTAAATCATAGGCTTTCTGAAGATTTACAGGCACACCTCTACCTTCAATATAGCAGCCCGCGAGATGGCTCAACGCAGATAGATTTCCTTTGTTTACAGCTTTCTGAAGCCACTCATACGCTTTTCTGTCATCATTCTTAAAATCTTTAAAAATGCCTAATGCAACCATTGCATCTGTATTATCTAATTCGGCTGCTTTACGGAACCATTTTTCTGCTTTTTCTTGATTGCTCTTAGAATTGTCCATTAATAGAGAGAGTCTTGCGACCATATACATTGCATCACTACGTCCTTCTTCTGCAGCTTTCTCAAACCACATCACAGCTTTTTCTTTATCGATTAATACCTTTTGATAATAATCACCTAATTGACACATCGCGCCAACATGTCCTAATTCAGCAGCTTTTTTAAAACATTCAGCCGCATTTTCCATGTCAGACTTCACACCTATTCCATTTTTATAGCAACAGCCAAGATCGTACATTCCGTTTTCATCTTCTTTTTGTGCGGCTTCATTGAACCAATAAAAGGCCTTTTGAGGATCAGTGTCAATACCTTTACCAAATAGATAGATACGCCCAATTAGATTCATTGCTCTTATATCCCCCAATGCTGCTGCCATCTTGTAATTTTCTAATGAAAACAGAATGTTCTTGTCAACACCCCAACCATTTTCATATAGCGCACCCAATATGCGGAAACCTCTTGTGTCGTCATCTTCAGCTGCAATTGTGGCATATTCAAACGCTTTAGCATAGTCACGTTTTTCTTCATTAATCAAATAAAGTTCGGATAAATATCCTGCTGTTTTTGCATCATGAAACTCATCGTATGCTGCTAGCCATCTCTTTTCAGCTTCATTATCATTTTTATCAACAATATCAGCCCCCCAATAGTATTCTATACCCATCAAGTAATAGGCTAATTTGTCTCCAGCTTCTTCCGCCTCTTTGAGTAGACTAATGCCCTGGGATTCAATTTCTTGATCAGTATCCTTACAAAGAATGTTGCCCAAAAGCATCTTTGCCTCAGCAACATTCTGTTCTACGAAAGGTGTTAGTTCCTCAATAGCCACAGCACGCTCTTCCTGTGGAATTGTGCGTGGGTAACCTTTTTTGTCGTAATACTTGGAAAATCTAGGATCTTTCTCATTAAACTTTCGTTCAGATACCGACTGAGAATTTCCTACAACACCAGTTTGTTCTGTTAGTTTTGTTCCACATTCAGGACAAAACTTTCCGGATTTAGCCTTGTATCCACATGAAGGACACACCAATTCTGGCTGAATCTCTTGCAGTTTTCCTCCGCATTCAGGACAGAACTTACCTGAATCATATTGCTTTCCGCAATCAGGACATATTAATTTCATAATCTAATATTTCAATTTAAATCGTGAGACTTAGAGTAAATCTGTCATCGGCTATTTCAAATAAAAGAAATACTCATTAGAACGGAATACATGAGTTTTACATGAAATATGGTATGGTTGCTTAATTTGAAGAAGTTTTGTGTTCTTACGTCCTTCTTTGTGCCATACCACCATGTACAAACACTCATCAAGATCAGTTTGATAATTCAGGATTGCCTTGTAAGGGATGAAGAAACCATAGTTGTCCCAAATCGCAGACATGAAGGTTGGGGAAAATGATTCATTATATATTAGTTCTATACATTTTCCTGGCTTGTTCAAGCAATGTTTATCCCCATGCTCATCAACGCAATATGCAGAAAACTCCATTTTTTCGTCTAATAAACCTTTAATGAGAAGATTGCCCGTAACTTGGAAACCTAATTGTCCATTAAAAGTAACATTTGGCTCGATATGAATCTCTTTAAATTCTACAGATGGTGTCAAAAGATCTTCTAAAGGCTTAATCTGATCATCGTTTGCTCCATATTCTTTTGCAAGCTTCAAATACTTTTTTGCGAGTTTAAGATTAGCCTTCATTGTTTTCCCTTTATAATCAGTGCCAGTATAGACTTCCACTAAACGGCAGCATGCAAAAGGAAAGCCTGCTTCCGCTGCTTTTGTTAACCATTCTGTACCTAATTGCATATTTCGTTTAATGCCAGTACCTTCCAATAAGCGCAAACCGAGATTTGTCATGGCTCGCACATTACCTTCATTAGCATATTTCTTGTAAACAGCTACGGCTTCTTTGTACTTTCCGTTATTTAAATCTTCGTTAGCCTTATCTATTTCTTCATCAATATTACCACTTTGCATATCCTGGAGTTCCTTTTCTGCATTAGGACATCCCAGTTCTATCGCTTGTAGCATCAAGTCCATGGCTTTTTTCTTATTAGCCTTTATGCCTTCACCATTCCAAAGACACCAAGCATAGTTACGATATGCCCAAGGTTCGTCTTGCTCCATGGCTTTTTTATACCATTTTATTGCTTCTTTATATTCACCTAACGCATGACAAAGCACAGCCAATTTGTTCTGACCTTCAGAGTAGCCCATCTCAGCAGCTTTTAAATACCAAGTCTTAGCTTTTTCATTATCAACCAAAACATCTTGATAATAGGCACCTAATTCATACATAGCGTCAACATATCCAGCCTCAGCTGCTTTTTTATACCATTCTGCAGCCTTCTCCATATCCCTTTCCACGCCAATGCCATTTGCATAACAATAGCCAAGGTTATTCATGCCTACATCAGAACCTTTCTGGGCAGCTTCATTGAACCAAAAGAAAGCCTGTTTAGGATCTGCTTCAAAGTTCTCGCTTCCCATATAGATGAAGCCAATCTGACTCATTGCTACTTCTTCGCCAAAAGCTGCAGCAATCTTATAATTCTCTAATGCCAATTCGATATTTTCCTCAACACCCCAACCATTCAGATACAATGTTCCTAAAACATTGTAACCCGTTTTGTCATCATCTTCCGCTGCAAATGTAGCATACTCAAACGCTTTAGCATAGTCGCATTTCTCAGCACTAAATGTATATAGTTCTGCTAATAATCCAGCAGTTTCTGCATCTTTGTACTCATCATAAGCTTCAAGCATTCTCTTTTCAGCTTCACTATGGTCTTGTTCAATTGTATCAAAACCATAGAAATAGCAGATTCCCATCAAATAATATGCTAATTTATTACCATCTTCTTCCGCTTCTTTTATCAAGCGCATTCCCTGAAGCTCTTGATTATTGCACATAATATTGCCTAAAAGCATCTTTGCTTCCGCAACATCCTGTTCCACGAAAGGAGTTAGTTCTTCTACAGCTACAGCATACTCTTCTAGAGGAATAGTACGTGGGAAACCTTTTTTGTCATAGTACTTGGCAAATTCAGGAGCTTTCTCGTTAAACTTACTTTCTGCAGAAGGCTGCAGAGTTTCTCCTGATACAGCTACTTGTTCTGTTAGTTTTGTTCCACATTCAGGACAAAACTTTCCGGTCTTAGCCTTGTATCCGCATGAAGGACATACCAATTCTGGTACAATCTCTTGCAGTTTTCCTCCACATTCAGGACAGAACTTTCCTGAATCATATTGTTTTCCGCAATCAGGACATATTAATTTCATAGTTCGTTAGTTTATTCTGATTTCAATTTAGACAATTTAGTTTTCCAGACATCAGCCAACATTTCATTACCTTTTTGAGCGTACAAGTCAATCATCATTTGTATGAATATTGGATTCTTTTTGTAATCCTCGTCTATCTTGATGCGGCGTTCTGCTTCATCAAGATCTTGTTTTACCACCTTTCCGTACAAGTAAAAATAAGCCATGTATGCACCCGCTTCATACACTCCGTGCTCTGACGCTGATTTTATGGTATTGTAGGCTAACCTTTGATTAGCTGCAGATAGCTTCTCTTGTAGGTATAACTGACCAAGTGCGAACTGCGCTTCGTAATTATCCTTAGGTGCAGACAGAAGCATTTGCTTTAATTCTGATATTTCCGAAGCACTCAACTTTTTCAGATAACCGAATTTATTCTTATGCTTCGATAATATATTCTCATCAAATATGCAAGATGTATTCTGTTGAGGATGCGGTTCTTCATACTTTGACTGTGGTTTATCATCAGCTTTGGTATTTGCTTTTTCCTCATTTTGAAGTTCCGTATCCTTCTCTGTATTGAGTTGAGGCTCTTCTTTGATTGATCTGCCTTCATCAGGATGATTGACCTCAACTTCTTTTGAAGAATGCTTTCTTTCTGACATTTTATCAATAACACCATAGAAAAGATTGTCCATATAGAATGCACCATCTTTTTGCATCTGTTTCAATTGTTCAGAAGACAGCATGTCGCTATAAAACAACGTATAGAGACACGATGCCAAACTTGAAAGATACAAAGAATGATCTCCATTGATATTATCGAAAAGAGATTTTGCGGTTTCGATATCATGGTCAATAATCGCATTAACTGTTGCGAGGATAAAGACATTCTCTTGTGGGATAGTATCAAACCATTTGTCACCAATATCAGAAACCAAGAGTTCAGATTGCATAATATTACCCATACGTCGATAAGCTATTGATGACCAGAAGGTTTGCCAATACTTATCTTCGGGTTGCTTCTCGTACTCTTCAATACATTTTTGAGGATGAAGAATAGCTTGTAGCATATAATATGTAAACTGGATTTCCTCTACAGAGTACCGCTGAACCATCGCCTTCATTTGTGCCATCAATCGATTCACTAAATCAAGACGGTTGTTGTTAATAGCCGTTTTGATATTGTTAAATGTAATCTGGTGGACAGGCGATAAAGATGAGGATTTACGCTCTGATCGTTTTGAGACCTCTGATAGAATTCTTGAAGCGGAACTTCCGTCTAATCCCAAACGATATTGCATATCATCCAGTTTGCGCTTGTTCTCGGAAGTCAAGATGCCAGTACTATATGCTTCTAAACAAGCTTCGCGAAAAGCAAGTTCCTTTTCATGTTTCAGTTCCTCTGGTGTCTTTCCCCTTTCAACTTGGGTTATGTTATTGGTGATAACATTATGCGAATCAACATTACTCGTTGTATTTATTGAGTGATTGTCAGACAGATTGACTCCACCTGATATGGCATTTGCATCACCAAGATTCAGATTAAAACCACCATTAGATGGTTGTTGAGCGATTTCCTGCTCAACCAATGGGACACCACAATCCAAGCAGAATTTTCCTGCTTCATACGTTTTGTGGCATTGTGGGCATATTTTGGGCATATAATACAATATTACATTGAACGATGTACTTCTTCTATAATCTGCTCTATTGATAGCAGATATGTATTACCGACATTTCCTTCTATATCACAGAACTGCCAACCAATACCCGTGTAAATAACTCGAACTTCTCCGTGTTCAAAATACGTTACATTGCCCCTTTTTACAAGGTGGAAACCAATGTCTGATAATGTGTCTGGTGTTATAGGCGTCATATTTATCTTGATTCGAATAGTTCTTTAATTTCCCCGTTTTTATCCGTTTGAACAACATAGAACTCTGGATAGAGATTATTCTTCTTTACATAGGTCAGGTTATATGACTGCTGACCATTGTATTCAAGAGATTCTATGCGAGCTAAGTTGCCTTCGGATAATTCAAGAGTACCATATAGTTGCTTGCGGATATATTCATCCATCTGTTTGAGATTACGATCTACCAACTGGCGAGCACGATTCAAAACACCATCAATGCCTTTTTCAAATCGGTCAAATTCCGTCTTGCATTTCACATCAGGAAGTTCTTTTGATGACACGTTTATAGCTTTTATCGAGGTCCTCAACTGATGAGTAGCGTTCGGTGCATAACATGTTAGAGTTGGACAACCAAACAAGTTGAATTGGTTCAAGGTCAAGAAAACCAAACTCTTGTTCTCGTATCTTGCTCTGTAGTTAAGGTAATCTATCTTTGCACGCAGAAAAGCTTTTCCTGCAGATTCTCCCTGGAAGAGGTAACAAGCATAAAGTTTAAGCATAGCTTCTGCATAACCGGCAGGCATGAGCAGATCTATAGCTGAATCAGAGCCGCTAAGATGGTCTTCAATAGTTCCATTTCCGATAACATTACTGCACATGCTGCTTGTACACGAACCAGTAAAGAGAAGTGTTTTACTACGATATAATGCTGTTAGAAGCATAGAATCGTCACGGTCGTACACCTGATTATCCGGCATGTTACCATCATTATTATCAAAGAAGTACTTTCCATAACGAGCACCATAGCAAGGGAAGGCATTTATTATTGGTATATTCAATTGCTTCATCAGCTCTGTAGTCATACCCCAATAAGCTTGGAAACCTTCTGAACCAAGATAACCAGACGCAGCCATGTTGGGTGAGCCATGGAGATTGATGAAGAGCATATCCGTATCTTTCAACTGCTCTTTGTAGTAAGTTACATTTTCGTTGCTAATATATTCTTCACCTTCCACGTCCAAAGAAGGGCAAAGGAACATGTTGTCACGAGTGAGAATGCCGTCATTTTCAAGTTGCTTTTGAGGCAACTTCGCCATAACGTCAGCAGATGTCCATGTCCAATCGTTATTGCCATTTTTTCCTGCATTGCAAGTCATCATTGCAGATTGAAGGGCAATGCCATCATTCTCCATTACTTGCAAAGCACGCTCAAGGTAACCACCAATATCATCTACTACAGTACTATCAATATATCCGCGTTCTACATAGTCTAAAGGTAGTCTGGACACATTGAAGATAGCATCTTTGATAGATACCCTTCTCCATTGGAAATCTACAGGAAAACAATATAGCCAATCAGAATCTTCTATAGTCTTAACATCATGACCTATACTGGCAGGGTATTCTGGCATCGGAATAACATCGCCACCTCCAATAATAAATAAAGGTGTATCAGCGGATTTCTCAATGCCCATGCCATCTGCAAAGTCTGACAAGAATTGAGCATACTCTTGCCATGTGGCATTCTTACTAATACTTCCACGCATGTCTTCCTCACCGAAATCTATAAGATTCCAGTGAAGACCGTCATACTCCTCTGCTGATAGCATGAAGTTTACAAGAATATCCCGCACATCTTCTGCACTTGTTCCTTTGTATTTGCGAGCGATGATTTCCGTATTAGTAAAGATAATACCCTGCGAAGAAACACTTGATCGCGTTCCTGCATTGTAAACCTGTTCTCCTACATGGGAGTAATGAACTTCTTTATTATATGAAGGCTCTGGTGCGGATTGCTCTCCTCTAAGTCTTGACAAATATTCGTCAAGTTTGGATGATGGTTTATGTCCTCCAAAACTAGATCGAATACCATGAACAAGCTCCAGGTATCCAGTCATACATTGACTGCACTTAAAGCCTCCATTTCCATAAGGACCGCTATGTATGCCATGGCAGCTCATACAAATACGATAGCCGCATTCATCGCAGACATACCAAGACCACGACTCACCTACATACTGCTGTCCACAACATTGACAGGGTATAAATGTTCCTTTATCCATTATTGCCTATTCTTATTCTTCGTATCCGCAATCTGTGCACATACCTAACTCTGACAAATATTTTTTGCCGCACTGAGGACATGCAACACCATACTTCTGCAAGCAGAACGAGAAGAACTCTTCCTGTTCATACACCTTGCCATTGATGCCATTAGCATCAATCTCGGTGTCAGGACGTACTACTCCTTGCATAATATAGTTCTCTATTTCTTGACGAGAATATGACTGTCCAAAGTCTGGCAGGTAATATTTCTTTTCCTCTGTCTTAGGGGTTGGAACTGCATTGGTTGACTGAGTAACCTTTGTTGTATAATTCAAGGCTGCGTCTTGGGTATGATCAACACGAGCTTGCTCATGCTGCATCTGCTTGCGATATTCATCTTTCATGGCATTAACTTCTGCTTGCCGACCTGCAGCGATGTTCTGCATAGCATCAAGTTGTGCCTGCTGTGTTGCCTGTTGACCTGCGGCCATGTTTGCTGCCATCTGTGCATTGGTTTGCATTCCTGATTGAGCGAACTGCATCATTTGTTGCATCATGGCTTGCATTTGTGCCATCTGAGCAGCATTCTGTGCAGAGGCTTCACCGGCATGTTGTTGCTGCATTTGCATCATGCGCTCGTACATCTCTTTTTGTTGGCCAGAAGCATTCTTGTTACCAAAGGACTCTGCAAATGCTTTCTGCGCCTCTGCTGACATTCCTGCCATACCAGCAGCCATGAGTTGATCTGCTGTCATATTCTGCTTAGCGGCAATGTTGGCCATTTCTTCTTGATGTTTCTTTTCTGCAAGTTCAGTTTCATGACGCTGCATAGCCTCCATATTCTGACGAGCAATTTCTGCTTTTTGGCGCAGAATGTCCATTTCGGTTTGAGCCTTCTGCTTGTCTATGTCAACAGCATTCTGTGCACGCTGTTTCTCAAAGTCAATAATATCCTGAGCCTCTTGTTTATTTTGATTATAAGCATCTTGCTTCTGTCGTTGTTCGAAAGCATAGTCTGTATCACGACGACTATCAAAGTATTCATCACGACGTTTTGCCTCTGATAACTCGGAATCAAGCATTTGACTGCTATGAGAAGCGTCCTTTAATTCTTGTTCACGACGATGTTCTTCTGCGATGTCATCAAGAGAGAAACCTTGCAATGTCTTCTTGCGTAAAGCTTCGAAATGAGCATCTTCTAGTTCTGCGTCTGCCAATATCTTGCTCTTGGCAAGCTGAGTTTCAAGTTGAAGACGAGTGTTATCTGTGCGATTAGCCGAAGCCAATTGGAATGCTTCAGACACTTGGTCGCGGTCAAACTTCTTGTTACGGATGCTACTTTCCAATGCGTCAAAATCGTCCTCGGAAACGAGACGGTTACCCTTTAGTTCAAGAAGAGCGGCCAACTCCTCGTTCTCTGTACGTGCTTCACGAATACGCTTCTGACTTTGGAGTAATTGAACAAACGCTTCCATTTCGTCCTCATGGACAAGTTGGTCATTGTTGATGCTGTCCAATTCCTTACGAAGGTCAAGTTCTGTGCGTGCTTCACGGAGTTTTTGTGCATTCTCCTCGCTTTGAAGACGATTCTTGAATTCGTTTGTTCGAGTCAAATAATCAATCTCTTTCTCAGTACAATAAAATTTTTCTTCTATTGCACGGAATCGATCAAATGCTTCATTTTCAGTGGTGATATCTAGAACCTGCGACACCTCAATGCCGTGCAGCAACTGACGACTCTGAAGAACAATCTCATAGCTAATTGCTGACATAAGTTCCGCAGGAATAAGTTGACCGTCAGCTTCGTAGTTCTGCATCTGTCGTTGGATAGCAGTACGCATCCATGTGTTCAATGCGATACGAACGTCATTCACAGAATATGACATTTGATCCATAAGGTATGTAGTTCTGAACTCGCGGAAATCAGAAATACGTACCTCCAAAGCCACTGCCACGTCAACGGTCAATGTCTTAGTCCTAATTTTGTATGGAGCAAATTCCATCTGTGAGAGTCCATCTTCTGCTACGACAGGACGGATTCCCATTGTGAGTTGCAAAGCACCATCGCGTTTCAACACTACAGAAACAACTGAATTTCCTGATAGTTTTTGCGCAATGCTTTTTACTCTTTCACGCTTCTTCCTTGCCTCTTCTTTATTGTATTTGTCGCGATTACCTGTAATCAAAGCCCATAAGCTACGTCCTGCACGTCCAATCTTTTTCACGAAGCTATCCTTAGAACGCTCATCTTCTTCTTTTTCAGCAGCTTCGCGCTGGATCTTTTCAGTTGTAAACTTATAAAGACCACCTTGTAATTCAGCAACTTGCTCGCCATCAACGAAGATAATAGCAGTTACGCCTTCTTGTACATATACGCCATCAACTTTTTCCAACTCTTGGAATGCCTGAGCTGAAATGTTTCGTGCAATCTGTCCAGGAGCAATAGACCAAGAAATATAATTATGCTCTTTGTTACGGGAGCCTACTGCTACCACGTCTGACTCTGCCACTTTTGGTGTGTGTGCAGCCGTAGCTGCTGCAGTCTGTGCACCCTCAGCAGCTGCATTGTGCTGCTGAACAGGAGTAGATTCTTTCTGTGAAGCATTGGAAGATTTTGGCGCAGAATATGGACTGTAATTATTGAGCGCGGAAAGGTCTCGACCTTCACCAACCCATTTGTCCCACAATCGTTTACTGTCATTAGGATGTTTCTGACAGAACTTTGCAAATCCTGCTGGATCTGATACTGCTTTTTTGTAAGACATCATCAGCATACCAAGAATCTTTGTGTTTGGTTGCTCTATTGGTACTGTTACTTGTGACTTAGCTTCCTCATTTTCCTGCTTGTTAAGAGGAACTTTACATTTAGGACAAAATTTGTACATCGGGAGAATTTTGTCATAACCGCAAGAAGGACATTTCATTGGTATTTTTTTGTTTTGTATGTTTTCTAATTGGTAATAATTAAAGGCTAGCTATTTGTGGATACAGAATAATTCATAAGGGCTATGCATGCTTCTTTAAGGTTTTCCATATCCTCATTATTTCCTAAAGTTATTTCTGATTCTATGATATAACAACGATAAGTTGCTTCTCCATTTAACTTTATCCAAATACAGCTTTCTTTGAACATCTGCCCAAAGTCTGCATGACCCCAGATTGCCTGACCGTTTTCATCATCAATAATATATTTCTTTTCATATGTAGAACTAGAAAATTCGGCATCTGTCATATTATAATACTGGCGTATGTTCATGATGTTTAGGTTGTCTGCAGAAGCCTTATCAGACCTTTATGTCATGGTACTTATCCTACAAAAACGCGAAACGTAGGCTTCCACCTCTACTCGTCCGTCGTTTGAGGTCCTAGGAAAACCCGTATAGTTAGACTTGTAGAGTGTCTGCCTACGCCGATATACAACAATACCGTAAAGTGTGCGTGAGGATATTGCTACCCTCTGCACACACCTACGGATAGAATAAAGCATACCCGTAGCAGTCACTTCTGACATTGTCCATTGAACTATACTTTAGAATTTCCTAGGTTCCAAACGTCCAACAAGACAAAGCATCGATGACGCTTTTTGTTATGTAGTGTCCCTCCCAGCCGCACACCATTTCAGATGGCACGGCGTAGGTAAGACGCTGCAAAAGTAAGCAATTATTTTCTATCTCGCAAATAAATCAAGAAAAAAATAAAAACAAACAAAATGTTTGCGAGCACGGCAATAAAAAAGCGGCAGAATTCTGCCGCTTTTCTAATGCTTTACACAAAGGGGATTTGTATATATTAACCCAAGTAAGTCCATTTGGGATTAATAGTTGAACACTTCCTCTAGAGTAACTCGCTTCATAGGACCGATCTTCTCAAGTTCCTTCATGTTGAGTTCCTTCTCGTCGCCAAGGATGAGGTAACGATAAGGCTTGTTCGAGATGTGAGTGTTTGCGAAGTTCACGATGTCCTGAAGGGTAAGCTTCTGCGCGTGCTTGTAAACAATCTCACGAAGAGACTTGTCAAGTCCGAGACGCTCGGCTGAGAGCTGAGATGTGAGCAAACCAGCCTTTATAGTGCGCTCTGTAGCAAGGTTCTTTAGAAGAGTCTGCTTTGCAACATCGAAAGCTTCCTGCTGCTGAGGAATTGTGTCGAGAATCTGCTTGAAGGTGTTCACGCAGTCGAGCATCTTATCGTTCTGAGTGATGATGCTTGTAACGAAGAATTCCTTCTCGTCCTTGTAGTTTGGCGTATTGTAATAAGCATTTGCGCTATATGCAAGACCGCGAGTCTCACGAAGTTCCTGGAAGACGATTGCGTTCATGCTACCACCATAGTAAGTGTTAAAGAGATCGATAGTGGCAAGTTCCTCTGGATTGAGCATGCGATCCTCACAGTTGTACATACGCATATAGATGTTCTTTGCGTCATAAGGTGCGATGATGATTTCGTTCTGAGGAGTAGCTTCGCGCTGAACATGGGCAGGTTCAGAGGCAGATGCTGACTGGCGGCTCGGAAATCCTCGCCCTACATTGTGGTTCTTATTGATGGCAGCTACCACATCCTTCAGCTCCATAGGACCATAGTAAAGCACCTTATGGCTACGGGTGTTGAGGAGATTTGCTGTTGCGAGAATGGTCTCTGGCTTTGTCTCACGAAGTGTCTTTACGGAAACCTGGCGATAGTAAGGTGACTTCTTGCCGTAATAGCCGTATGAAGAAAGCGCACGGAAGCAGCTTTCCTGGTTCTTCTTCGCGTCAAGACGGTTCTTCTCAACGAGGTCGATGAACGATTTATATTGGTCGTAGTCGGCAACGGCATTTGTGATGATATGCTCATAGAGCTTCATTGCCTCCACCATGTTCTCGCTGAGACCAGAGAGAGACACGCGCACTTCACGGTCACTTGCGCTTATGGTATAGCCACAAGCCATGGCGTAGAACATCTTCTGAATCTCGTCGGCAGAATATTTCTTTGTGCCTACAAGTTCCAAATAATCGGAGAGATAGTCAATGAAAGGTTCTGTCTCTGTGCCGAAGTTGTAGCAGTAAACGAGTGTAAAGAGTCCGTTCACATTGTTCTTGACATAGCGAACAGGAAGGCCCTTCTTTGTTGTTGCCTTTGCGATTTCCTTGTCGTAGTCAGGGAATATAGGCGCAATCTCTGGGCTCTGTTCGTTGATGATGTCGCTCACGAACTGACTCTGATACTCACGGTTGGCTGGTATAGGCGTGATGGCAGGCTTTTCTATCTTCTTGAGGGTTGTATCTTCGCCCTGCTCCTTGTAAATTACGACATAGTTGTCCTTGAAGAAGCGGTTGGCAAAGTTCACGATGTCAGCCTTGGAAATCTTTGAGATGCGATCGAGCTGCTGCACTTCGTCTGCCCAATCCGTGCCATTGATGAAGTCGTCAGTCATAGTGCTGACACGACTCTCGTTGCTTTCAAGTGCAGCATATTCTCTTCGCTTCATATTGTTGACTATAGCCTTAAGCATGCTTTCGTCAAATTCACCTTTCTTGAGTTTCTCTATCTCGGCAAGGAGAATGTCCTTCACTTCCTTGTTTGTCTGGCCTTCCTTTGGCATACCCTGAAGAAGGAATCCAGAATATTCCTCAAGATCCTGAACGCCAGCGCCAGCGTAAGCACACTTCATAGGTTGGTTGACATTAAGGTCAATAAGACCAGCCTTGCCGTTTGAGAGGAGTCTGTCAATAACAGCGAGCGTGTCAAGCTGATGGCTCTTGCCACCTTCAGCCTGCCAAGCGATATACATGAATGCTGCCTCCTGACCGAGAACGACAGTATCTGTTGGTTCGGTAATCTTCTTTACAGCTGGATATGTAGGGCGAGTGAGATTCTCGTTCTTCTTCCAAGAGCCGAAATACTTGTCAATGAGCGCGATAGTCTTGTCTGGGTCGAAATCACCAGCAAGGACAATTGCCACATTGTTTGGACAGTAGTAATTGTTGTAGTAGTTCTCAATGTTTACGATAGAAGGATTCTTCAGGTGCTGCTGAGTACCGATTGTGGTCTGAGTTCCGTATGGATGACCAGGGAAGAGCTTAGCGGTAAGCGCAGGCCACATCTTGCGACTATCCTTAGCAATGCCCATGTTGTACTCTTCGTAAACGGCTTCAAGCTCCGTATGGAAGCCACGGATGACGAGGTTCTGGAAGCGGTCGGATTCTACCTTCAGCCATTTCTCAAGTTCATTTGACGGAATCTCGTTCACATAGACCGTCTGGTCGTTGCTTGTGTAGGCGTTTGTTGCGTCAGCACCGAGAGAAGCACATAGCTTGTCATACTCGTTAGGGATGTTGTACTGAGCAGCAAGCTGCGAGAGAGAGTCTATCTCGTGGTAGCATTGCTTACGTTCTGCTTCGTCTGTCAAAGTGCGATAGACTTCATACTTTGCGCGAATCTGGTCGAGGAAAGGCTTTTCCTTCTCATAGTCGCGAGTGCCATACTGCTTTGTACCCTTGAACATGATGTGCTCAAGATAGTGTGCAAGACCTGTTGTCTCGGCAGGGTCGTTGCGAGAGCCGGTGTGTACGGTGATGTTTGTGAAGATACGAGGCTTATCCTTATTCACAGAGAGATAAACCTTCAAGCCGTTGTCGAGGGTGTAGATGCGAGCCTGCATCGGATCGCCCGGAACGCTGGCGTACTTGTAGTCCTTGGCAGAGACGGAGAGTGTAGCCAGAAGGACTAAAACGAAAGAAAGGAACTTTTTCATAAAAAGAGAAGCCCCCTAGCCCCCAAAGGGGGAACTTAAAATAGTTTTGAGGGGCTATTAATTTACCGTGTTAGCAATCAAATTTCAACAATAATAAATGTAGGGCGAAGATTTCTGAGCCGTTTGCGGGAATAAAACCTGAATCGCGGCTCGGAAATCCTCGCCCTACAATACTATTAAACATCCCTCCCCCTTCGGGAGGGCTTGGGTGGGCTCTTGGATGGGCTCTTACTCCCACTCAATAGTTGCAGGTGGTTTTGAGGAGATGTCGTAGCATACGCGGTTGACTCCCTTCACCTTATTGATGATGTCGTTGCTGACCTTTGCAAGGAACTCGTAAGGGAGCTTCGCCCAGTCGGCTGTCATGGCGTCTGATGATGTTACGGCACGGAGAGCTACAGGGTTTTCGTATGTACGCTCATCACCCATTACGCCAACTGACTTAACGTCAGAGAGGAGGATGGCTCCTGCCTGCCAAATCTGGTCGTAGAGTGAAACCTCAATCTCACCGTCCTTCATGTCGGCTGGTACACCTGCCTGAAGAACGCGGCGTGCGTCTTCGCCAGAGAGCTTTGTCTTCCACTCACGGAGTCCGCGGATGTAGATGTCGTCAGCGTCCTGAAGTACGCGAACCTTCTCTGGAGTGATGTCGCCAAGAATACGAACGGCAAGACCTGGTCCTGGGAACGGATGGCGTGTGATGAGATGCTCTGGCATACCCATAGAACGACCTACACGACGAACCTCATCCTTGAAAAGCCACTTGAGAGGTTCGCAGAGTGCGAGACCCATCTTCTCAGGAAGTCCTCCCACGTTGTGGTGAGACTTGATGACCTTACCAGTGATGTTGAGCGACTCAATGCGGTCAGGATAGATTGTGCCCTGAGCAAGCCACTTGGCGCCTTCAATCTTCTTAGCCTCAGCCTCGAAGACATCGATGAAGCCCTTGCCGATAATCTTACGCTTACGCTCTGGCTCATGAACGCCAGCAAGCTCTGAATAGAACTTCTCGGAAGCGTCAACGCCGATAACATTGAGTCCGAGACACTCGTAGTCCTTGAGCACATCCTCAAACTCGTTCTTGCGGAGAAGACCGTTGTTGACGAAGATACAAGTGAGGTTCTTGCCTATGGCCTTGTTGAGGAGAACGGCTGCTACGGAAGAATCAACACCGCCAGAGAGACCGAGGATGACCTTGTCGTCGCCAACCTGCTCCTTGAGTTCCTTGACGGTAGTCTCAACGAACATGTCCGGACTCCAATCCTGAACGCCACCGCAGATGTCAACGACGAAGTTCTTGAGGAGCTGGGTACCGTCAATAGAGTGGAACACCTCTGGGTGATACTGAACGCCCCAGATCTTCTCGTCGTTAGCCTGATAAGCGGCAAACTTCACGGTAGAAGTGGAAGCGATGCAGCGGAAGCCTTCCGGCAGCTGAGTGATAGTGTCACCGTGGCTCATCCACACCTGTGAGTTAGGAGCGAAGTCCTTGAGAAGGACATTGCCTTCCTCCATGAAACCGAGGTTGGCGCGTCCGTACTCGCGAGTGCCTTCAGACTCCACCTTACCTCCGAAGGTGTGTGCCATAAGCTGTGCGCCATAGCAGATGCCGAGGATAGGATACTTGCCACGGATCTCAGAGAAATCGATGTGGAAAGCATCATCCGCATACACGCTGAGTGGCGAACCCGAGAGGATGACACCGATGATGTCCGGATCATTCTTCGGGAACTTGTTGTAAGGCATGATTTCGCAGAATGTATTGAGCTCACGAACGCGACGTCCGATGAGCTGTGTTGTCTGCGAACCAAAGTCCAAAATAATGATTTTCTGCATATTATTTGATTTAGTATTTCTTTTATTTTCAAGATATTTCCGATTAATATCGCAACCACTTGAGCATATCCTTGAACGAAGGTTTCTGACCGTACATAAGGATTCCGACGCGGTAGATCTTTGACGAAAGAAGTATAACTGCTGCCGCTGTAACATAGAGGATTACGATAGAGAGAAGCACATTCCAGACAGGAATGTCGAACGGCATGCGAACCATCATGACGATAGGCGAAGTGAGCGGAATATATGAGCACCAGACTGCCAATGGACCGTTAGGATTCTCCATAGAGAACATTGCGGCATAAAGGGCAAAGACGAAGATCATCATCACCGGCATCTGGAACTGACCTGCATCCTGCATCTCGTTGACAGCAGCTCCGAAAGCAGCGAAGAGTGAGGCAAAGAGCAGGTAACCGCCAATGAAGTAAAGCACGAAGAAGACGAAGATGCTTACGAAGTCCATGCCGCTGATTATCTGCATCATCTCTATCATCGGATTGTCTGCCATCTGCTGCATCTGCTGTAGTTGCGCCATCTGCTCGGCAGAACCTGCAGCTGCCATCTCGGTAATCTCAGGCATAGCCGTAATGCCGTAAGCCGTGCCGGCAACGGTTGACACGATAACGATCATTGTGCCCCAAATCATCATCTGCAAAAGACCTACCAATCCGCAGCCGATAATCTTGCCTGCCATGAGCTGCCAAGGCTTTACGGAAGAGACAATGATCTCGACGATACGATTTGTCTTTTCCTCCATCACGCTGCTCATGACCATAGAGCCGTAAGAGATGATGAAGATATAGATGAAGAGCGAGAGCATGAGTCCTACGACGGCTGCAATCTCCGCACTAGATTCCTTGTCGCCATTCTCCGTCTTGCGAAGTGTCTTTACATTGAACTTCACATCGGCAGCTTTTACAATCTCCTCAACATTTGGCAGATTGAAGGAATTGAGACGGTCGGTACGAATCTTGCTGCGCAACACATCGTTCACTTCCGACTCCACGACATTCGGCGTTTCTTCTACGGAATAGATTATAGCCGAGCCGCTCTTTGCATTTGTCAGAGTATCAGAGATATAGAGTATCTGCGTGTAGGGAGAGTCTTCCGACTTGAGGATGTTGCTTATAGTGTCTATCGGAGCATTGTCCTTTATGGTTACGAAGCTGACATTGTCTGTGTTCTTGAAAGAATCGGCATACAAGCCCGTCTTGTCTACAACGCCAACGGTAAAGCTCTCGTCGCTGTCAATGCTTCCCAACAGAGCTGGTATAGCCACGATGGCTACCATGATAAACGGCATGAGAAGGGTGAGGAGAATAAACGACTTCTTCTTTACCTTGGTAACGAACTCACGCTGTATGATTATCCAAACTTTATTCATAAGGCCTAACCAAGCCTTCCCAAAGGGAAGGATGTTTAATAGTTTTGCGGGGATTTTTTGATTTTAATGGTTATTCGGAGTTTTGGGAGCCTCCCACTACCTTTAGGAAGATTTCGTTCATTGACGGGAATACTTCCTTCGTGATGATTTTCTTCTCCTCCTGGAAGCGCTCTTGTATCTCATCGACTGTGCCTTGAAGGACAATCTTTGAATTATTGACTAGGGCAATCTTGTCGCACACTTCCTCTACCGACGCCATGTTGTGGGTTGAGAAGATGATGGTGTGACCTTTATCGCGAAGTCCAAGAATCTCGTTCTTCAGGATTTCAGCATTTACAGGGTCAAAACCGGAGAACGGTTCGTCGAAGATGAGCAAAGGTGGCTCATGGAGTACGGTTGTAACAAACTGCACCTTCTGCTGCATACCTTTAGAAAGTTCCTCGAGCTTCTTGTTCCACCAAGGCATGATGTCGAGTTTCTCGAACCAAGCTTTCAGTCGCTCCTCTGCCTCGGCTGAGGTAAGTCCCTTAAGACGAGCAAGATAGATAGCCTGTTCGCCAACTTTCATCTTCTTGTAAAGTCCACGTTCCTCTGGAAGATAGCCAATGGAAAGCATGTCCTCCTCACAAAGTGGATGACCATCAAACATAACCTCACCGCTGTCGGGCAAAGTGATGTGGTTTATGATACGGATAAGAGTCGATTTTCCTGCGCCATTAGGTCCGAGGAGTCCGAATACTTTTCCGCGTGGCACTTCTATGCTCACGTCGTCAAGAACCTTGTGGTCGCCGTAACTCTTATGAATATGTGTGGCTGTTAGAAAATTGTCTGCCATAGCAAAGCCTCCTAAAACTTATTCAAATGCACATTCTCCCACTTGAGCTTATCCTCATTCTGTGGCTTGCGTTCTGTCTCCTTATGTCCCAAGCCGACAATACAGAGAACATTCTGATTTTCAGGGATATCAAGAATACCGCGCACAACTTCCTCTGCGTTTGTTCCGTCAGGGAGAGCACGCTTATGAATCTGGCACCAGCAACCGCCAAGTCCGAGTTCTTCTGCCTGAAGAAGCATACCGTAAGCTGCAATAGAACCGTCTTCTATCCAGCAGTCGTTCTCCAAAGCATCGCCACAGACAACGACTCCAAGCTTACATCCCTTCAAGAACTCGCCACCCATTGCCTTGGAGTCAGCAAGTTTCTCGAGGTCGAGCTTATCTTCTACGACAACAAACTGCCAAGAGCGCTTGCTCTTAGATGAAGGTGAAAGCAAAGCAGCACGAAGAATGAGCTGCACAGCATCTTGCGAGATATCGTCAGCAGTAAACTTTCTGTGACTGCGACGCTTAAGTAATAAGTCTTTAAGCATAAAAGCCTCTCCCCCCAGCCCCCTCCCCGATTATGGGGAGGGGGAGTGATATGATTTGTGGGAGGAATATATCACTAATTATGTTATATATTTCAAATTGCCTCTATCCCAGTAAATACATCCTACAAGTGTAATTACTCCCCCTCCCCATAATCGGGGAGGGGGTAAGGGGGGAGAGGCCTAAAACTCGAACGTTACCTTTGCATTGAGCATTCGGCCGGTAAGATAATTCGGCACGGCGTACTGGTGGTTTGTGACATCCGTTACCCAGTAATAGCTGTTTACATTGTTGATTCCGAGGAGGTTCAAGCAATCTACGCCGAGCCATATATTGCGGAACACGGAGCGATGGCCCTTGCGCTTGCTCTTCTGCGTAACTTCCCAATCCTTTATCTTCTGCTCGTTGTCAAGCAGACGATAAGACATTCCGGCATCGACTCGCTTATAGGCAGGAGCACGGAAAGGCATCTGCGAGAGATCGCGGTGAGGAGCTCCGAAAGGAAGTCCGTCGGCAAAGGCAAGCTTCACGGACATCTTCCAACGGGTTGTGCCAGGGAAGTAATCAGTGAAGAAGAGGTTTACGGCATATCTTTGGTCGGAAGGCATCGGAATGCTCTTACCGTTGAGATTCATGCGAGTATTCATCAGAGAGAAAGAAACCCAGGAGTCAGTTCCTTCTACAAACTCTCCGTAAAGCTTCATGTCCAAACCCATGGCATGACCGCCAACCTGCTGCGAAGCGTCATAGACAATCTTCACATTGTTTACGCTGTAAGGAATAAGGTTGTTCAGAAGTTTGTAGTAAGCCTCAGCAGAGAACTTGAACTTACGCTCATTCAGTTTGAAGCGCTGGTCGTAGGCAGCAATGAAGTGTATTGACTGCTGCGACTTTATCTTATCGTTCAGTCGCGCGTATGTTATGCCATCCGTGGTTACGGTATCGCGAAGTTCCTTGTAGAAAGGCGCTTGATAATAGACACCGGTTGCAAAACGAAGCGTTACATCGTTGTTGAAAGCAGGCACTATGGCAAGGGAAATACGCGGAGAAAGTATGCTCTCCTTATTGAAGTTCCAATGAGCAAAGCGAAGACCGTAGTTGAGCGTGTAGAAAGTCTTCTCGCTTGCAGACATCCATTTGTAGGTATCTTGCACGAAAGCTTCTACACGATTTGCTTTCAGTTCATTGCGAGCATTGAGAGAATAAATCATATCAAGGCGATCGCCTGTATGCGGCATGGAATATCCGGCACTGTCTCTCATCTCGTATTCCTTGCTCTGCTCCTTGATATGCTCCATCTTATAGGTTAATCCGGCAAGCCAGTCATGGTGCTTTTCCTTATGCTGGAACTGGAGCTTTAGGCTCTTCACATCAGCCTTCAGGTAGTTTCTAGCATGCTCCGCGTATGTGCCGATGCCGAGATTCTCCGAAGTTTCAGTCTGCGTAAGCCAATACTGTCCTTGAATGTCATATTTCTCCTGTTCGTTTGTGTAGAAAGCAGAACCAAGAAGCTGCACTTTAGTCTTGTTAGAAACATTGTAAGTGACAGCTGCACTACCGAAATAAGTGCGGAAAACATCCTTCTCCCAACCATCAAAATAAACCTTGAAGCTCTTCACACTCTCCAGCGTTCCAAACTTTGTCTCACGGCTTTCCGGTGTGAAGTTGTAGTGGTTGTCAGAGATGTCGCCAAGGAGTTCAATCTTCCACTTCTTTGTTGGCTCGTAAGTCAGATATGTCTGATAATCAAAGAAATTCGGATCGTACTCTGCCTTATTGTCTCCACCGCCGAGAAGCATCTTGTTTGTCTTATAGCGAACACCGTTCTGCCAAGAGAAGTTCTTTGTGCCGAAGCCTACATAAGCCGAACCTCCAAGAAGACTTGCCGTAAGTGATGCCTCGAAAGGTTTCGGTTTCTTATAGGTAATGTTCAGGGCAGAAGACATCTTGTCGCCAAACTTCGCGTCAAATCCACCGGTAGAGAAATCAACACGCTCCACCATGTCGGCATTGATAATGGAAAGACCTTCCTGCTGACCGCTGCGAACAAGGAAAGGACGATAAATCTCCACATTATTTATATAGACAGAGTTCTCGTCGAACGAACCGCCGCGCACGTTATACTGCGACGACATTTCGTTGTGAGTAGAAACGCCTGCCTGCTGCTGAATCATCTCCTCAACGGCATTTCCGGTTGTAGATGGTCCGCGCTTGACATCTTCTATATCCAGTTTCTGCGTCTGGTCAGTCTGGCGGCGTTCTTCGGTGATGGTTACTTCGCCAAGGTCGGTATTGTCATCTGCAAGTTGGATAAGCAATGTTTGCTTGCCTTTCGGATTACGCAGCAATCTTGTCTTTGACTTATAGCCGACAATAGAATAGCGCACCACGACGCTATCGGCTGAGCTGGCAGAAAGCACATACTCGCCGCTAAGGTTCGTGAAAGTAACCTTGCCCTGCGAAGGAATGGACACGGTGCAGAACTCTACTGGGCTTCCGTTGGTGTCAGTAACACGACCTTGCAGAGTAAATGTCTGTGCCTCTATGCCTAAGCAGGAGAGGAGAAGGGGCAATATTAATAATAGTTTCTTCAAGAGTTTAGAGACCCGAAGCGAACGCTTCGGGCACGGGGGCTTTTACTGCAAACCAAAGGCTCGCGGAACATGGGCTGTTAATCCTCGTCTGGCTGGAGATTGTCAATATCAATAATGCGAAGCTCGCAAGCACGAGTGACGAGGCGAGTGGCATTGATGCCTATGCCGAAATTGCCTGAAGGGAAGAGCTTGCGCACAAGTTCGTTCTGACGCTTCTCAAGGCTCTTCACACCGAAAGGCATGCCGCGAAGTCCAGTGATCTGTTCCTTTGTATAGCCGAGAGCAAGATGGCGGAGGAAACGCTCGTCGTATTCGTCGATATCGTAGTTGATGAGCGCATCTCCACGCATCATCTCCATATTTACGCTGCGCTTGTAACGAGCGACAATCTTATCCATGATAGGCTGATTGAAGACCATCTTCTTGCCCTTCATGACGGAGATAACGTCGTTTCGGGTGAGAAGTTCACCACTCTTGAGCGAAATACCGTCGCAACCAGCGTCCATGACATCAACCCAGAGCTTCTCGTTGAGAATCTCTCCAGTGAAAATGATGATTTTTACGTTTGGGTATTTCTGCTTGCACTCGCGGCAAATCTCTACTCCGACGGTTGTAGAACCACCAAGACCGAGGTCGAGAAGAACAAGGTCCGGTTGATTGGTGTTTATCAGTCGCCAGAAATCAAGCTCATTCTGAGCAGTTCCGACAATCTCTGCCTCAGGGATTTCCGTCTTTACAAGACCTTCTGTGCCTTTGAGCTCGAGAGGCACGTCTTCTACGATTATGATTTTGAAATTATCCATGTTTGCTATTAATTTGGACCTCGCATGAATGCGAGGGAATGGTGGTTAGAGAGTTCCTTTTGTTGAAGGAAGATTGAAATTATAGATGTCGCGACGAACGGCGTTCTTGATAGCACGGGCAAGTGCCTTGAAAATGCCTTCAATCTTATGATGCTCATTCTCGCCGCGTGCCTTGATGTAAAGATTCATCTTAGCAGCATCAGAGAAGCTCTTGAAGAAGTGAAGGAACATCTCAGTAGGCATATCCCCTACCCTTTCGCGCTTGAACTCAGCGTCCCAAACGAGCCATGGCCTGCCGCCGAAGTCGAGTGCAACCTCACACTGGCAGTCGTCCATAGGAAGGAAATAGCCGTAGCGCTCAATGCCTCGCTTGTCGCCAAGAGCCGAAAGAATACACTCGCCAAGAGCGATACCTGTATCTTCTATTGTATGGTGCTCGTCAACATAGAGGTCGCCCTTTGTATGAACATAAAGGTCAAGGTTGCCGTGCTTTCCTATCTGCTCAAGCATGTGGTCGAAGAAACCAAGTCCGGTCTCAATGTCGCACTTGCCAGAACCGTTCAAATCAACAGACACCTTTATCTGAGTTTCCTTTGTATTGCGCTCTACGGTAGCCTTTCGCTCGCCGGCAAAGAGAATCTCTGCTATGCCGTCCCAAGAGAGGTCGTCAGAGAGAATGAGCGATTTGCAGCCAAGATTTACGGCAAGCTGCGCGTCTGTCTCACGGTCGCCGATGACGTAGCTGTTGGCCAAGTCGTACTCAGGATTATCGATATACTCTGTAAGCATACCAGTTCCAGGCTTGCGGCAAGGATGATTATCCTCTGGGAAATGGCGGTCAATGTGAATCTTGTCAAACACAACACCTTCGCTTTCAAGTGTCTGAAGAACGAAATTGTGTGTTGGCCAGAAAGTATCTTCCGGATAAGAGTCAGTGCCAAGTCCGTCCTGATTGCTTACCATAACGAACATGAAGTCGGTCTTCTCGCGGATGAACGCAAGATTCTTGAACACACCTTTCTTGAACTTCAGTTTCTCCCAAGCATCAATCTGCTCGTCTTCCGGCTCTTCAATGAGAGTGCCGTCGCGATCTATGAATAGTATCTTTTTCATTTTCTTCTTTTTCCCAAAGCTCGCTTTGGGCACGGGGGCTATTTCTTTTTAGCCAACGGCAAAACCGTTGGGCACGAGGGGCTATTTCAACTCAACACTTCCGCCTATCCATTCGGTAAACGGCTGTTCCTCAGTGAATTCATACACGCGAAGAACATTGCCTTCATCGTCACGCTCAACAATCGCCTGACGATATTCGCGACCGTTATATACCACTCGGTTATAGGCTTGCTTTTTCAAAATATATTTGAACTTAATTCAATTTAATATCTTTTTACTGCACGATCCATCTCGCGGCGGTCTTCCTTTTCCTTCATTGTAGCTCGCTTGTCGTACTGCTTCTTGCCTCGGGCAAGTGCGATATCAACCTTCGCACGACCGTTCTGGTCGATGAAAACGAGCGTAGGAATAAGGGTAAGACCTACCGCCTTCAGTTCTTCCTTCAAGCGATAGATTTCCCTTTTCTTGAGCAAAAGCTTACGGTCGCGCTTTGGAGCATGGTTCGAGAACGAGCCGTAGAAGTAAGTCGAGATATTCATGCCCTTGAGCCATACCTCGTTGTTATGGATGTAGCAATAAGTATCAACCAGCGAGGCCTTGCCGAGACGGATTGATTTGATTTCCGTTCCGGTAAGCACGATGCCGGCAGTATATTCGTCAACGAAGAAGTAGTCGAAAGCAGCCTTCTTGTTCTTTATCTGCACAGGGCTCTTCTTGCGAAGTTCTTGCTGTTCTTTATTCATTTCTACTTAGATTCAAAATATTCTCAGAATACTTGCATACAGCCTTTCTATGAGTCACAAAGATGACTGTTCGCTGTTCTTCCGAGAGGACATTCTTTAGTAATTGTTCTTCTGTGTCGCCATCGAGAGCGGATGTTGCCTCGTCAAATACCATTATAGCGCCTTCCTTAAGCAATGCTCGGGCAATCGCAATACGCTGCGCCTGACCTTCGGAAAGTCCGACACCATCTTCGGAGATTTCCGAGTCTATGCCTTCTGGAAGTTCAAATACGAAGTCTGCACAAGCCGTATTCAAGGCTTTTTCCATTTCCTCCGTCGTGGCATCCATTCTGCCAAGCATAAGGTTGTCGCGAATACTACCGCTCATCAGCGTATTGCCTTGTGGCACGAACACGATGTTTGTACGATGAAGTGGAGACAACTCCTCTTCGGTTTCGTCATTGTATATTCGCACACTGCCTTCCGTAGGATGGACAAGAGCAAGGATTAGTCGGAGCAATGTAGTCTTTCCCGAACCGGTTTCGCCAAGAATCACGTTGCATGTAGCTGGCTTGAAATCAAAAGAAAGATCCTCAATGACCATTCTCTGCTGCTCGTCATCCTTGTACGCAAACGAGATATTCTCAGCCTTTATGCCAAGCTTTCCGTTGAGTTTTCGTGCCTCGCCCTGCTCTTCCAGAGGATTCTTCTCAAGCTGCATCAGTCGCTCAGCTGCCGTAAAGACCATCACGAACTGCGGAACAAGCTTTGTCAGATTGCGTGCCGGCTGCTGTACCTTTGCAACAAGCTGAAGGAAAGCCGTCATTCCACCAAATGAAAGTGTGCCAGCAGACATTCTTAATGCAGACCAAAGGAAGGCTACAATGTAGGTTAGGGAGAATCCGAAATTAAGGGTTAGCCTTGAAATCACAGAGAATTTGGTACGCTGCTTGACATTTCTTCTAAGCTTGCTTTGAGTACGCTCAAGCTTATCAACCATAGCGTCCTCTTTCTCTTGCGTCTTTATCAACATTCGGTTCTGTACCGTCTCTTGGAGAATGCTCTGTACTTCAGAATCCGTATCACGCACTTCGCGGTTCAACTTGCGCATCTTGCGCATATAAATCTTGCTTGCAAGGATGAAGAGAGGCAACATCACAACAATGATACATGCCAATTTCCAATCCATTGAGGCAAGATATGCAAAGGCACAACAGAAGAGAGTCATCACGGAAAGTGTGCTTGGAAGAGTTTCCGTGAGGAATCCGACAACCTGCTGCACATCGGTTTCCAGTCGGTTTATGACATCACCGCTATGCATCTGTCCTTTGCCTTCCCATTCAGAACGGAGTATTCTGCTGAGCATTTTCTGCTGCATACGGTTCTGCGCCTTTACGCCGAGGAGGTTTCTAACCCACACGCTCGAAACGCTTACGGCATATGAGCAGCAGATAAGTCCTGCCATAATCATGACAGCCCATACAACAGAGCCATCAATCTCATGAGAAGCCACATCAATAGCATGCTTCACTGCCCACACCTGCGCCATCTGAATGGCAACGTCGATGAGTCCAAGCGAAGCGTTTATGAATGCCTGTAGTCGGTTGCCCTTCCACGCATTCCAGAGCCATTTAATTTCTTCTTTATACATTGCAAGACAAAATACGCTGCAAAATTAATAATTATTTAGCTAAAAACCAACAAATTGTATCAAAAAATCACTTTTATCCGACAGATGATAAGATATTATTGATAACAAAGTTATCATTATTGCCTTTTTGCAAGCAGAAGTACACCAAATAAAGCAAAATAAAAAGCGGCTCCGTTATTCACGAAACCGCTCTCATATTGCTTGGTAATCAAACCGATTATTTCACAGAAATCTTTCTGACCACATTGCCAACCTTAACGATGTAGCATCCTTTTGGAAGGTTTCCGAGCTCAACTTTCTGAGAAGGACTCTGAATCTTGATAGTCATTACAGAAACGCCAGTTACGTCATAAACACGAAGAATCTCGCCCTGAGCATTCTCCACATGAATGGTTCTGCCGCTGTAATCAATAGAAACTTCGTTGGCTGTCATTTCTACGATATCAATGGCTGCCATCACAGAAGTTGGAACTATTGTTGCTGTAAAAGCAAATAATGAGAGTGAGAGTATATATTTCTTCATAGGCGATAATCTGTCTTTATTCTGCTGCAAAGTTACGATTTATTGTATAAACTTGCAAAAAAAGCATGGGAAAAAGCATGAAAAAGTGCAAAATTATTGCGATAAACAACGATTTTGGCAAAAAAAGTGTTTGTTTCAACACAAAACTCGTAAACTCATCATACTTATTACTTGTAACTTATTACATATTACTTGCCGTCAAACCCTAATTTCCTGTCCTTCTTTCGCGAGTAAAGTGTCGGGAAAGACGCTTTTCGGCTACTGTGGTGAGGCGTGTGTAAGGGATTGGGGGTATAGAGCGTTTTCTGTTTAACATTTTTACCGGACAGTAATAAATGGGAATAATCTCGATTGTTCCGAAATCATCCATAATCGTACACGACTTTTGAACCTGCAAATTTTTGTGCTTTTTTCTGCATCACGCATAACGTCTGGTTTACCAACAAGGGCTGCCGGCAGCGTTGATTGCTGTGGGCAGCCCTTTCATGAGAGTTTATAACTAAGTATCTTTTAAGGTGGGAATTAATAGAATCCGCCTTAATCTAATTCGTCGTCATACCAACTTGGTTGTGGATCCGGCTCCGGGTCTGGGTCGTTTGAGCCGCAAATAAATTCTGAGATTTCACTTTTTATAATCTCGATAGTAGGCATAAGGTATGCCTTCTTCTTATTGTCTTCTATCTGCTTCATTTTACCAATACCTTTTTGTTGTTCTTAATATATATTCCACCCTTTGTTGGCTGATCAATCTTGCGTCCGTTGAGGTCGTACCACTGCACCGTTGAGAACTCGCCAGTCTCAGTGTTGAGCTCTGCGATACCCGTGGTCTCATCGTTAGCATTCACGAAACGCACCTTGATTGTTGCAGGGAGGTCTTCTGTTGCAGCAGCGCGGGCCATGCCCTTGGCGTTGGCTACAAGTTTGCCCTCTTTAACGAGGTAGCAGCGACCAGGCTTAGCGCTGGCACCGGCTGCAATCTTCACGAACTCGCCCTGTGCCACCTGCACACCGTTCACATCCTTACTCTTGCCTGCAAAGCCGTAAGCCTTGCCAATCTCCTCATCGTTGGCAGCCCAGTTCTTTGCATCGTTCAGACCAATGAAGGTCCAGCCTGTCGCTGCGTCGGTTGTCGTCATATCCGACTGCTCTGGAGTGATAGGGAAGGTGATACTTTGCTCTGATGTGCCGAAGGTGATTCTCGCAGCATGTGTCTTCACCACGTATGGTTTGTATGCCTCAACATCGCCTGCAACGTCTTGCAGAGTAGCAATCCACTCACTCTTCTCTTCGTCGTATGTCACGCCCTTGAACTCATAGAATTCGGCAGTTCCAATCTGACTTGCTGGCACTTTGAATGGCAACATCAGCGTAGCAGGTTTAGCGACTGTGAACGTTCGCTCCAGCTTAACCATATCGGCAGGGTAGGTTGTCGCCTTAGTGATGAGCATGTTCTTGCCATCCCTGATAGCTGCTGTGTTATCAACGAAATGTATGTAGTCTGGACTTGTGTTAACGAAAAGCCTGTCCTTAAGGTTTACGTCTGTCACACCATAAATCGTACATCCGCCGTCAACATCTTTGCCACAATTTATGAACATGTTATACTGGTCGTTTCCTGTATTCTGTATAAAGTCGTCACTTAATGTTAATGATTCAAGGTTTTTGCAAGAACGGAACATCAGAGCATACGAAGACACACTCTTCATGCTTAGTGAGCTGATATCAAGAGACTTGAGAGAAGAACAATCAGCAAACATATAGTTCATAGAAGAAACCTTTTCTGTATTCCATCCGGTTAGGTCTATAGCCTGAAGTGAGCTACATTCCCAGAACATTGCTTCCATATCAGTAACCTTTTCTGTATTTAGCCCGGTTAAGTCTATGTTTTCCATACGCCAACATCGATAGAACATGCCATAACAAGTCTGTGCTATAACCTCGCCTTTGAATCTGACATTTATAATTTCGGAATTAACGCCATTGTTAATCCATGGTGCATAATCTTTCCAGGTACCAAGTTCTCCCGACACACCGTTTATTGGCTCTATAATCAAATCACCGCTTTCATAGACGGACCATTTGCAAGTGCCGCTTGTGCCATGTCTATAATATCCTATCACTTCAGCTTCTTTACCGCAGAGTGTACATCGCATATCTTCCCATTGGTGTTGAGGACTAACGGTCTTTGTCTTTGTGCTTTGGTAGGTCTTGCCCTCAAAGGTGACCGTGGCTGTATATACGCGCACACCACCTGTGGTGCATGTAGGAGCAGGGTCCCATGACTGGACGATGTCATTCTCTTCCACAACTAAAAACTTCTGTTCTTTGCAGTGCGTACAGCTCATCATTAATGAGGCGCGATAATAGTCTGCCCATGACCACCAATCACTGCCGTCATCTCTCTTTTCGGGCTGAAAGTTGTGTGGGATATGCGGAATGGTTTTTGTTTCTTTTGCATCGCAACCATCATAGGTGCAGACCCTGCACATCAAGCCGTCTTCATAGCATGTCGCTTCCTTTTCTACAATCCAGTCGCCATACGGATGAGGAATGAATGTGGCTGTGTAGGCAGCGCTACCAGCTACTTATATTTCATGTATTCTGTCGGTTGAACCATCGCTCCACTTCTGGAAGTGATAGCCAGGCTTAGGAAAAGCACTTAATGTTAAAGACGCCATATAATAAGACGTACGTTTTTGGTAATCTTTAGCAAGGCCTCCATCTATTAAGACTTGTCCATAGTTGGCATTGTTGGTAAATACTTCGGTTGTGTACTGTCTTCTATCAAAATAGGCTTTATCATAAATGCCAGCTGTTAATGGGAGAATGCGCGTCTGATCAGTAGAGCCAGACTTCCAATGCGAGAATTCAAATCCAAATTTAGGATTTACAACAGCCTTTAACTGAGTAGGCGTAGTGCTTGTTGGGTTGATGTAGCTTTGGGTGATGGTGCCACATACTAAATCCTCAAATGTTGCAACAGTCAAGGTGATGGTGATGTCTTTGTTAGATGTCGGAATAGATGGGCCATCCGTATTGCAGGCGCGAGTTGCAGTGCCTGAGAGGTAGGTGTTGTTGATGGTGGTAGTAGCGTGGGCACGGATACGGCCTACGATGGCGTTTACATAATTGGCGTTGCTGCCGCCATAGGTGAGCGTAGCGCAGCTGTAGCAGTCCTGCACACCGCCGAAGTTATTGCTCTCGTCATTGGTATAGCCCAGTATACCGCCCATGACTGGAGTGGAAGCCGTAGTCTTGATAGTTCCCGAGCAGAAGCAGTACTGGATTTTGCCTGAGCAGTTGGCATTGGCAAAACCTACGATACCACCATTACTGTCTTTACTTTCGCCTACATCCAGCGTACCGGTATAGGTACAGCCCAACACGGATGTGGAATTCTCAATATTTCCGGCAATACCGCCAAGGTGACTCTTGACAGCTGTCATGGTGATGTTCACGCTGCTGACAATATCCTGAATGGTGGAACTGCCCTTGGCATATCCTACCACCGAACCTGTATTGTCGTAGCCGGAAGAGAGAGTGCCAGCAAGTGTGAAGTTCTTGATGGTAGCACCATTCACACAGCCAAAGAGACCTGCATTAGCCGCTGTGGCTGTGATGCTCAATCCCGAGATAGTCTTGCCGTTACCGTCGAATGTACCAGTGTATGCATTGCTACTGGTACCCATCGGTGTCCAGGCACCCGAGAGCGTGATGTTGGTCATGAGCTTAGCACAGGCAGCCGTGTTGCGTTTCTCACCATTGGTGCCGTTGACGATGTTGGCAAACTTCTGCAAGTCTGCTTCACTACTGATGGTGTACGGAGAGTCGGCCGTGCCGTTTCCGCTAAGTGCCCACATCCTCTGCGGGCTCATCGCCATCATGACCACTGCCATGAGTAGCGTGAATAGGAATCGTTGTTTCATCATTTTTTTTGATTCAAGGTATTTTGTTAGTTATTTGTTCGGTTGATTTCCGCTCCTTACTTTCCGGTCATGCCGCCTGTCGCTCCAGAGGAGGTAGCCGAAGATGGCGATGCCGATGAGAGGCGGAAGGATGAGCAGAGGTATCTGCCAGTTCATGAGGGATGTGATCATTTCCATTGAGATGTAATAATGAGAGGGTAATAAAGTTGGCGCAAAGATACAAAAAAAGAACCTAACAAGGTGTTAGATTCCTATACTTGGTGTTAGATTTCTATCATTTAGGTGTTAGATTCGTAACAAATCTAACAGTTTGCTGGGTTTGTTTTGATGATGGGCAAGAGATATGGGGATTAACAAAACCAATAGGGGATTATATCGTTTTTGTTTATTATTCACTGATTATGTTTGCGTATGGGCTTCGCGCCAGTCGTTGGTGGTGAGGCCTGTCGATTCCTTGAACTTCACCTGCAGATGGCTGCGGGAGAAGCCGCATGCCTCGGCAATGGTTTCGTTGGAATATTCCGGATGGGCAATGATGAGCTGCTTGGCTTCCTCCAGGCGCAGGTCGGAGAGCCAGACGCGGAAGGTCTTTCCCTCCACCTCGCGGAGATATTGCACGAGCAGTCGCTTGGAAATGTTCAGTCGTGCGGCGAGCAAGGAGCTGTTGAGGTTCGCCGCACCGTAGCCCTGCTGCGCCTTCCAGTCGGCGATGAGAGTGCTGATGCTCTCTTTCTGATCGTTGGTCAGCGAAGGCTTCACCTCTTCCACAACAGTCTCCTTGCCAGCCTCAGTCACTTCGTCCATCTCTGTGCTGATAATCTGGTTCACGCTGCCTATGTTGAAGCCAAGGGCAATGAAGCTGACCACGAAGAAGAGCATGGCGATTAGGGTCATCGTGCCAACAAAGAGTAGCATAGGAGTGAAGTATATGCCTATAGCCATGAGTAGCGCAGTGGCATAAAGTATTCGGCTGCTTGTTTTGAGAAACAGGTTGTACTGCACCTGCAGCTGATCAGACTCGTCGTCCGCCAGCTTGCGCATACGGTTGATTTCGTTTGTAGGATAGACAAAGCAGAACAGGATGCTCAGGAAGAAACACGCTCCCATGGCATAGAGTGCTGCCGGCATGTGGAGACTGCCGTAATGGACATATCCCACGATGAAGCAGGCTGCGATGAACAGCAGGGAAGCGGAGGTTACGACTATGTAGCGACGCTGGAACGAGCGGCGGCCGGCAAGTCGGATGAAGGAATAGGAAAAGACATAGATGGCGGGGGCGTAGAAGAGCATGTTTATCAATGCTCCCACATCAGCTCCCTGGGCACGGAAGCCGAAGACTATCTGAAGCACGTAGTGCAAGGCGAGAAGGAGCAGCGCAGCCATGATAAGCCATCGCATCTGCTCGTATTCGCGACTGGTGTCAAGCTGGTGAAACCACGAGAAGAACAGAATAAGCGCCAGTCCTAATGTCATTGTGAGCGAACTGGCCTGCAGAATGATGAGTATGATGTTGTGGTCGAGCATAGTGTCCACAGTATATAGTTTCCACGATTTATTGTGTAAAGGAGCAAGAAAATACGGAAAAAGTGAAATAATCGTATTTTAAACAACGATTATTGCAAAAATAGTGTCTGTTTTGTTGCTGTCTAAATCCGGATTTCCTGGTTTTCGTTCGTGAGATAGGTCTCAGGGAATACTGCTTTGGCTTCCTTCAGAAGGATGTCTTCGTCGTTGTATCTCTGCGAATAATGGCCTATATAAAGTCGTTCCACATCAGCATCACGAGCCACTTTTGCCGCCTCTTCCGCAGTAGAATGATAGTATTTTGCTGCCTGATCCTGGCGGTCATTGGCATAGGTTGCTTCGTGATAGAGAACATCCACTTCCTCCAGCTGCTTATACAGTTCCGGAATGTACTTCGTATCGGAGCAATAAGCATAAGTCCTCGGCTTCTTCGCTGGTGTTGTCAGTCGGGTGTAAGGCACCACCTCACCGTCTTCTGCCACGAAGTCAAGACCATGTTTTATGTCGTTTATCTTATAGTTCGGCACTTTATAGAAGTCAATCATCTCGCGCTTGATATGCGGAAGTTTCTGCTTTTCGCTGAAGATGAAGCCAGAACAAGGCATACGATGATTCAGCGGCAATGACTTTACCGTAACCTTTTCGTCCTCGAAAATCACCTGCTTCCGTGTTGTATCAACGGCATGGAAGATCACTTCATAACCCATGTCGCGACAGAACAACTTGATTTGGAGATTCAGGAAATCCTCAAGTTCTTTCGGAGCAAAGACATGAAGCGGCTTATCGCGATCTAGGAGATTGAAGGAAGAAATCAAGCCGATGAGACCGAAGACATGGTCGCCATGGATATGCGTGATAAAGATTGCTGCTATCCGAGAAAAGGCAAGCTTGGAGCGACGAAGCCACACCTGCGTGCCTTCGCCACAATCTATAAGGTAGAGATGGCCGTCAACTTCCACCACTTGCGCAGCATTGTTATGGTGCATGGTTGGCAGAGCAGAGCCACATCCTATTACAGTTACTTTCATCAGTACTTTATTTCTGTCTTATAAAGTCCAGAATACCCTCCTTATACTCCAGCGTAAGAGTGTCAGGAAGCAGATTATAAACATCAAAAGTATCACCTTCTGCAACGATATGACCATTCATTATCCAACTGCCATCCTCGTTGAGGTTCAAGGTCTTACCAGCTCCTTCATTAGCCCAAACGCCCATAAGTGTGCTGAGGTTTATAACCTTCTTTGCTATGTAATCCCACTCTCCGTCAACATCCTTCTCGCCGACTACTGCATAACGGCTACCGGCAACGATGTCGCCTACAATGATTCTTGAATATTCAAGAGTGTCATCAGGCAGATAGATGCGAACAGTATCGCCAGCAGAATCTGCCGAAGCCACGGAAAGTTCTAGGGTGTGATTGGCAGCATCAAGGTATTCTCCGTAAATGGTAGAATCTTCAATTGTTATTTCCTTATTGGTATCTGGCAGCAATGCCGTTTTCTTCTCCTGGCTACATCCACATACAAGAGCGAAGAGAACTGCCACAAAAACGAGTTTTTTCATTGTACTATTATTTTAAGTTACGGTTGCAAAGTTACAAAGAAGAAATGTACTGACAAAGAAATTCTGCAAAAACTTTCGTTTTCTTCAATCAATTAACACAAAAAGAACTCCAAGCATGCGCCTGGAGTCCAAAAAAATGATAAAAACTTAACAAATAAATTATTTATTTACATAATGTCAACTCAGCGAAACGCCGATTACTATTGTGGCCATCATTATAACTATGATCAACAAGTAGAACAATTCAAGCCAAAACTTCTTGATGACAGCCTTAATGCTTCGAGCTATGATGATTTCACGGATTATGGAATATATTCCACATGCTATAAACACAGGTGAAGAAATCAAAAGAAGGCTGTAAAATACACTTGAATCTGTTAGTTTATATCCGATGAAGCTTATTGCGCCAACCCACATGGAAGCGTTACTTAATCGGAGAATCCATTTGTGTATCTGTTTCATAGTTTTTACTTGTTTACAGCGTTCTCAACCTTCTTTGCATTCTTGTTGGCTACGTTGAGTTTGTCGATGTTGATGTCGCCTGCACCGTTGAGGTTGCAGATGAAGTCCTTGCAATGGCCAGAAGCTACGAGTTCGCTTGCTCCGCTGAGTTCAGACTTGATGGTATCTGCCGTGATTCTTTCCAGTTTGATGTCGCCCGCACCTGCTGTGCTCAGATTCAGATTGTGCATAAGAACAGACTTCACGCTGATGTCTCCAGCGCCAGATGTAGCAATTGAAATATCGCTGAAGCTTGAGCTCTTGATGTCAATATCGGCAGCTCCGGCAGTAGTGATGTCAAGATTGGCTGACTGCTGGAAATTTTCCGCATTGATATCGGATGCACCGGCAGTAAAGATGGACTTGATGGCAGGAACGGAGATGCTGTAAGAGCCACGGCTGAAGCGATCTTCCTTGCTTGAAATGTAGAGAGTATCGCCGCTGACCTTGAGGATTGCGTTGTCGGCATACACTTTTCTGCCATTGAAGTTGATGGCGTTGTCGCCCTGTACGAGGTTTATGTCATAGCCACCTTCTGTGTGAATGTGAGAGAAAGTGCCTTTGAAAGCCATCTTCTTTTCTATGGTAACAGTGTCAGCAGGAGCCACATTTGAAAGATCCTCTTTTTCTGTAACTGTATGAATGAGGAAGTTTGTAAACTTTGAGCATGAGGTGAATGCAGAAAGAGCGAGGATTGCGAGGGGGAGGAGGAGGGATTTGTTCATAGTTGTTTGTTTTTTGGCGGCGCCGAACTCGGCGCCGAGTTTATTTATTGCTTGTGGGTTGGGCTTTACTGTTGGTTGCTTTGAGCTTTGCTTATACCGCCAATCTGGTCATCGTTGTCAATCTTCTTGGCAGTCTTCTTTACTGAAGTGCGGAGTGAGCCGAAGCGGTATGAGAGGGAAAGTTCGACTCGGCTGTTGTGGTTCATGTAGGCATTAGCCCAACCGCGGGAGTCGCCTTGAACGGTTTCTGTGTTCTGGACAAGCTTCTTGTGGAGCGTACCTTGAAGAGCTACGGAGAGACGGTTTTCCTTGAGGAAGTCGCGACGAAGAGCTACTGAGCCTCCTGCGAAAGGAACCTTTGAGATTTCGTAAAGCGAATTGGCGCCGCCGTTAGTAAGCCATCCGGATGCTTCGGCAGTGAGTTTCCAAGGGAGTCGCTGACGTATCTGTGTCCATGCGTTGTAACCCCAGCGAGAGTTGCTGAGCGATAGAGACTTATGCTTGAACTGCTGCCATGAAGCACTGAGGTTTGCCATGATGCTCGTGGTGTTTGTAGCCTGCCACTGAACATAGAGCGAAGGACCTGCTGAGAGATGCTTTATGTTGTTGGCGAAGGTCATGTTCATCACGTCGATGACATTTCCTTCATATTCCAGTTGCTCTGCGAAACGCTCGTCTCCGATCTCGCCATTAGCCCAAGTGAGGTTGATGTTCGGCATGAACGTAAGCTTGTGAGTAGTAAGCTGATAAGAGAGGGTTGCCGAGTTGCTTCCTGCGCTTTTGAGGTTCGGATTGCCGTAGCTTTTCTGTGTGATACGGTTCTCGACGTAAGGATTCAGGAAACTGATGCCAGGACGCTGGATGCGACGAGAGTAATTGAACTTCAGCATGGAAAAATCCGTAAGGCGATAGCTTGCGCCGAAGGTTGGAACGAAGTCGTTGAGATCGGCAGAGAAATCGTTCTTTGATTCCTTCCTGTCCTCGCTCTTTAGGTGAGAATACTCATAGCGAAGACCGGCACGGAAGCCCCATTTCTGGAAGTTGTAGCGATACTCAGCATAGAGAGCCGCAATGTTTGTGGTGTGGCGGAAATCAGTAGCCTGCTGACCGAGGAAAGGAGCAAACTCAGGACTGACATTATAGTACGTCATCTTGGAGTCGGAGTCGTTGTTGCGGAGAATATACTTTGCGCCGATATCCAGCGTATGACCTTTCCAAAGAGGGCGTGTCCAGTCGGCTTCGAAGGTGTGCTCGATGAAGTTGAGTTGTTCGTCCTTGTCGTAAGCATCAAACATCTGGACAGTCTGCAGAGAGTCGTAGGCAGCAATGTTGTCCACGCGGTGATGATCGGTTGTGGCGATGCGATATGCGAGGTTGAGCATTTCGCCCTGACGCTTCGTGGTATGCTGATAGTTGAGCGAACCGTTTACGTCCCAATAAGAGAAGTTCGGCAGAGAGAAGACGGAGCGCTGCGCCATAATCTTTTTGCCGTTCCTGTCCCACTGCCATACCTTGGAACCACCGTCAACATTCACGTTGTAGGTATAGCCACCAAACTCAGCTGTGATGAGGTCGTGAAGACCAAGGTCGAGCGAGCTTTCGAAATTGAAGTAGTGGACATTGACCGGATTCTTCTGGAAAGTCTCGTTGCGGGATTTGTTTCCGGTGAGAAGAGAATTGCTTTCTAACTCGTAGGTGATGTCGTTCTCCTTTTCCGACTGACGCTGATAGCCATAGACAAGAGACGCTGCAAACTTTCCTGTCTGACCGGAAAGCCAGATGTTGCCCGATGGCCATTCGCTGGTTGTTCTCTGCTTTACGCTGACAGAGCCCATGAGTCCGCTGGTGCTTACGCTTTTGTCGGTAACGATGTTGAGGATTGCACCGATGCCTTCTGCGTCGTATTTTGCGCCAGGCTCTGTGATGACTTCTATCTTCTTGATGCTTGAAGCGGGAATGGCAGCGAGGACATCCTTTGAGTTTGTCTGCATGGTCTTGTTAGGCTTGCCATTCTTGAAGATTACGAAGTTTGTAGAGCCGTTGACCTTCACAGTTCCATCTGCTTCAACGGAGACCATCGGTACCTTGCGAAGCATTTGCAGAATAGTGCTTGTCTTGCTTTCTTCATCAGCTTTCACATCGTAAGATACGCGATCCACCTGGTTGGAGATAAGCTTACGCTGCGACTGCACTACGACTTCGTTCATGTTGTAGCTGCGTTCTATGGAGTCTATACGCAGAGAGTCTGCATGAGAGAGTGTCACTTTCTGTGCATTGGCAGATACGGAAAAGGCAAAGAGGAGTCCGATTGCTATGGTGGTAGCTATTGATTTCATATAATAATAGAGGGATTGGAGCACCGCAGAAAACTGCGGTGGATAATCTTTTCTTGTCGCAGAAAACTGCAGTGAATAATCTTTATTGTTGGTTTGTAATGTTTGACGCAGCGATTGCCTTTTTGCTACAAGTTTTCTGAGAAAAGTTTCAGGATTTCCTCTTTTTCTATTCCGAGGAGCTTTACTTCTGCAACAAGCGAAGGCAGGGTTTCGTTGAGGAGTTTCTTCTTGCGCTCATTGAGGATCTTCTTCTTTGCGCCTTGCATTACGAAGTAGCCTTTACCGCGCTGCATATAGATAAGCTCGGCAGCTGTGAGTCGCTCGAAGGCACGCATCGCTGTATTAGGATTTACTCCGAGGCGGACGGCAAGCTCGCGAACAGACGGCACCTGCTCGTCAACCTTGAGGTTTTCCTGTAGTATTTCTTCCTTCAGATAATCTACTATCTGCATGAAGATTGGTTGTGATTCTTGGAATTTCATAAATTCATTTACCATTTACCATTTACAATGTACAATTTATCTAATCTCCTTATAGTGAAGGCGACGGAAGAACCAGTAGCCGAAGCCAAGGGCAATAGCAAACGACAGAATTACGATGAAGGCATCAAACACATAGAGATAACCGAGAGCTGTCTGCTCGTTCATATTGTTGAAGAAGTCTTCCAAGAAGCTTAAATCAGCGAACTGTGCGATGGCAGAACCTACGATGAGGAATGCCCAAGAGATGACATTACTGATGACCTGGAGAACGACGAGTGCCTTTATCTGTGCTTTTGTCTTGAAATATGTAACGGCAACGAAATAGCAGAGTGTCTGACCAAATAAGCCAAGAGGTATCATGCAAATGAAGAGCACGAGGCTGAAAAACACGCCGTTAGGAACTTCATGAGGGAACGACTTTACGAATTCGCTGATACCTTCACCTATTACGCAGAATGGTTGGAAAGTTACGTCTGCATTGAATACCAGGAAGTAGATGAAAGTGATGATGTAAGCCAGCAGGTAGTAGATCAAACTACCGATGATTACACAGCCGAAGAACATTGTCAGGATAGCCCAACCCTTTTCCTTGTAAGAGGCAGGAAGGAGATTATACTGCATTGCTTCGCGCTGGAGGCAATAGCGATTGACGAGTTCAAACTGAGTTATCACGAAAGTCATGACTGTTCCGAAGATGACAGTCGAAGTGATGCTCATTGCTTCAAGTTCTCCCTGCATGTCAGCACCTTCGTAATTGAGGAACAGACCACCGCTAGGAAGGATGTTAAAGAAGAAAATACCGATGAGAGTATAGGCGAGAACACCGATGCCGAAAGCCATCATGTAGTTTCTCTTGTTCTCTACCATTGAATATCTCAAGAGAGATTTATATTGACTGAAATTGAAAGTGTTCATATTTGTAATTATTGGTGAAGTTAATGGTTTTCCAGGGAGTTTCATTTCGTTATCCTTAGGGAAGCATATCGTTTTCTTATAAGAAACTAAGAATTTTCTAGTAAGAAAAAATAAATTTTCTTATAAGAAATTGACTCATAAGCCTAAGGATTATCATTTGTTTCCCCAAGGATTTCGACTCGTTTTCCTAAGGATTACAACTCGTTTTCCTAAGGCTTTCGACTCGTTTCCCTATGGGTTTTGATGGTTTCCTTTAACGATTGCGGTGAAGAGGAGTTTGAGATCAACTGGAGATTCAATGCCGGTCTTGTTCTTTATTACGGAGATATTGCCGAGGATAGAAGGTTCTGTGTAGAGAATCTCGTCGCCTTCCTCTGCCTTTCCGAATGCGTATTTCTTGCCGATTTCCTCGATTGTGTCATTCAGGAGGACAGCAGTGTTGTCGAGAATGATTACTGCGTCGAGAATTTTCTCAATGTCGTCAACCTGGTGAGTAGAGATTATGATGGTCTTATCCTCTGTCATGCACTCAGCGATGATCTGGCGGAAAGTTGACTTTGACGGAATATCCATGCCGTTTGTCGGCTCATCCATGAAAAGGTATTTAGTGTTGCAGGCAAGTGCGAGAGAGATTATCGACTTCTTCTGCTGACCATGCGACATTTGGGTAAGCTTCTGATTCTGTGGTACTTCAAATGCAGAAAGTGCCTTATCCAGGATATCCATGCTGAAGTTATCATAGAAAGGAGCGACGATGCTAGCCCACTGACCGATGGTAAGCTCCGGAACAGCCTCATTTTCGCCAACGAAGCGGATGAGTTTGAGCATCTCGGTTGGTCTGCCATGAGAATCAATTCCATCTACAAGAACAGGAGCTTGCGTAGCTGAAATTTCCAACTTTGGATTGAGGATTCCGCAAACCAGTTTGAGGAATGTTGATTTACCAACGCCGTTTTTGCCGAGAAGTCCGTAAACATGTCCTTCCTTAATCTCAAGATTGATGTTACTAAGTACCTTTTTTGTAACCAGATAGCTGTAGTTTAAGTTGCTTATTTGTATCATATTCCTAGTGTATTAGTTCATTAGTACACTGCAAAGGTAAGACTATTTGCTAAACTACCAAACTTTTTCCTTACTTTTTTTCATTTCGAGCAGCAGATTTGCCATTTACATGACATAACTCAAATGAAATGCAACAAATACAGATAGAAAAACTAATTAATTGCATTTTTAAGAGTAAATATGTAATTTTGCAACCGCTTCATGCAAACCAACAGATAAGATAACCCTGCGAGACGCAAAAGTTTCTCGCTCTTATATATAATATATGAAACAATTCAGCTTTATATTCATGCTTGCCAGCATGCTTCACCTCAGTTGCGTAGCATGCCAGAATTCAAATGGCAAGACGGTTGACAATTCAACAACAGAATTCGCCAAGGCAGACTCTGTGGAGAAGCCTGCTGCGGAGCAACCAAAGGAATCAAAGAAGGACATCACTCTCTCACTTGCACTTACCGGCGACATCATGCTTGGCACAACCTACCCTACCGTAAAACTTCCAGCAAATGACGGAAAAAATGTGCTTGACGATGTTCGCGATTTGCTCGTAAACGCAGATGTGGCACTCGGAAACCTTGAATGTGCCGTAACCGACAGCGGTACTTGCACAAAGGGTTCAGGACCTAATGTCTATGCTTTCCGCACTCCGACAGCATTCGCCGACAGACTCAAGGAAGCTGGCTATGACTATCTCGGTCTTGCCAACAACCACGCTAACGACTTCGGTCCTGTGGGCGTTCGCGACACTGAAGGCACTCTGAAGAAGCTTGGCATTGCATATTCCGGTCATAAGGGCCACACTCCATTCGCAATAATCGAGCGAAATGGACTGAAGATTGCCTGCATGGCTTTCGGACAGAATGAGTATTCTATGCGCAACACAGAGTACAACTTGCTCCGCAAAACAATAAAAGACGCTAAGGCAGCTGGTGCAGACCTCGTATTCATCTCACTCCATGGCGGTGCAGAAGGCAAGGCTCAGAGCCACATTCCACGCCATGGTCACGAAACAGCATTTGGCGAAGACCGCGGTAATCTCCGCGAATTTGCCCACATAGCCATTGACGCAGGAGCTGACCTCATCTATGGTCATGGTCCTCATGTAACTCGCGCAGTGGAGCTCTACAAAGGTCGTTTCATTGCCTACAGCCTCGGAAACTTCGCCACTCCATACGGCATGAGCCTCACAGGCATCAGCGGTTATGCTCCTGTTGTTACGGTAAACATCAACGGCGACGGTGAATTCCTTGACGGTCAGATCCACTCATTCATCCAGCAGCCTGGCGTTGGTCCTCGCAAAGACAACTCAGGTTCTGTTGCAAAAGAAATGCGCAACCTTACTTACAGCGACATCGACGATCTCCAGATTGACGTTACAGAAACTGGCGCTATCGTAAAGAAGTAAGCCGAAATAGTTTGCTTATATCAAGCAAAACGGCTTTTTATACTCTAGGGGGGGTAGGTAGGTAAGTAGATTTCTTATATTACGCGAAATTTTTCACATATATATAATACATAAAATTATATAATATAAGAAATCTACTTACCTACCTACCCCCTGCTTTATCTCTAAGACTGTAAGTAAGTAGGTAGATTTCTTATATTACGCGAATTTAATATATATATATATGCATATATAATAATGTAATATAGAAAATCTACCTACTTACTTACTTTCTACGTCTTATTTCAATCCCTCGAACTTGCAATTCTTAATATCGATCTTTGAATAGGCATCTACGTTGATGTCCTTGCCAAGATAGAAGAAAGAGGAATTGCTGATGTTGATGTTCTTCACACACTCAAGACCTTCAAGTCCGACGCTACGGATGGCATTCTTACATCCGCGACATACTATATTATTAATATGTATATCCTGGAAGTCTGGCGCAAAGGCAAGAGTCTCAGGTTTCTGGTAAGAACCTTCCTGGTAAGTTGCCGTCTTATCAATGTAAGTGCATTCAAAACAGATAGCATCATCCGTGATGTCTGACATTACGATGTCGTAGCAGAAGATGTTCTTAGTGTAGCCGCCACGGCCAAGACCGCTCTTGAAGCGCAAACCGATGTCTGTGCTACTGAAGCGGCAGCTGCGAACAACGATGTTCTCCATACCGCCCGAAACGTCAGAACCGATAACGAAGCCACCATGAGCATGATAGACAGTATTGTCCTGAATAAGAATATCCTTGCAGGCACCCTTCTCAACACCGCTCTGTCCGGTACCACCCTTCATGCAGATACCGTCGTCGCCGGCATCAACGATAGAGTTTACAACGAGGCAGCGCTGACAGTTGCTGAGGTCTATGGCATCGCCATTCTGCGCATTCCATGGACAACGAACCGTGATTCCGTCAAGGATAATATCCTGACTCTCAAGCGGATGAACATGGAAACGAGGAGAATTCTGTATAGTTACGCCTTGTAGAAGCACCTTCTTGCACTTTGATATGCGGAAGATGTCCTGGCGCATAGACTCCTCCTTCAAGGCTGTTTCCGCAATATTCTCTATACCTTTTAGATTAAAAGGAAGCCAGAGATCGCCTTTCTGAGAGATTTCGCCGCCCATAGCCTTGAAGACATTCCACTCTGTATCACTGACTTTTCCGCGCTTTACAGGTCGCCAGTAAGCACCGTTTCCGTCGATTGTGCCATGTCCGGTGATTGCAATGTTCTCAGCCTTCTGAGCAGCAATCAACGGCAGACAACGACCTTTCGGATTCTTTGGGTCAAGATGGAGCTTCTTATTTGGAGTGGACATCAGGATGGCATTGCGAGAAAGATAGAGATTCACATTGCTCTTCAGAGTGATAGGCGCTGTCAAGAACACTCCATCCGGCACAACGACCTTACCACCGCCATGCTTTGAAACCTCATCAATGGCACGCTGGATGGCCTCTGTACAAAGCGTCAAGCCGTCGCCTTTGGCTCCATATGCGTTGATATTAACCTCATAATCAGGGAAAACTGGCAACACAGCCTTCTGCATTTGCACAGGAAGGTTTGTGTAGTAAGCGTCATAGTTTTTCTGGTCCTGAGCATTTGCCTCAAGAATGCAGAATAAAAGTAAAAGGGAAAATAGTTTCTTCATAAGGGTTATTTGTGAGTTTCTACAATCTTTGTCTTTTCAAGTTCGCGGTTTCGCTTATTGACTACAGTAACTACCGCCTGAGCAAGAGCGAGGAAAGCCTGACCTGTAGGCAACTCCGGATGAAGTGCTGCAGGCTCGCCCTTATCGCCACTCTCACAGATAGACTGTACGATAGGAATCTGCGCAAGTAGAGGCACATTCATTTCCTCTGCAAGCTTCTTGCAGCCGCCCTGACCGAAGATGTAGTATTTGTTCTCAGGAAGTTCGGCTGGAGTAAACCAAGCCATGTTCTCGATAAGTCCGAGGATAGGTACATTCACCTTCTCGTTGCTGTACATATCAATTCCTTTGCGAGCATCTGCAAGAGCCACCTGCTGCGGAGTAGAAACGATGACAGCGCCAGTGATAGCGAGTGTCTGAAGGAGAGTAAGATGAATGTCGGAAGTTCCAGGAGGAGTATCAAGGATGAGATAGTCAAGTTCGTCCCAATTTGCATCGGCAATAAGCTGCTTGAGAGCATTCGATGCCATACCGCCACGCCATAGAGTAGCAGTTTCCGGATCAACGAAGAAACCGATGGAAAGGAGTTTTACGCCATACTTTTCTATCGGCTCAATGAGATTTCTGCCGTCCACTTCAACAGCGTATGGGCGTGCATCTTCCACATTGAACATCTTTGGCACGGAAGGGCCGAAGATGTCGGTATCAAGAAGTCCAACGCTGTAGCCAAGTCGCGCAAGTGCAATAGCAAGGTTAGCAGAAACGGTGCTCTTGCCTACTCCACCCTTTCCTGAGCTGACGGCAACAACATTCTTTACCTTTGGCAGAAGTTTTCCAACCTCTGGGCGAGGCTTCTGCTTAGTCTCAATCTTAATGTTTACCTCAACATCCTTGCTAACATGATAATGTATAGCAGCCTCAGCAGCCTTAACGGTTGACTTGAGGAAAGGATCTGTCTCCTTTGGGAAGATAAGAGTAAACTCCACCTTCATGCCGTCAATGCGCACATCGTCGGCAAGCATCTCGCTCTCAATGAGGTTCTTCTTTGTACCTGCATAGATTACGGTAGCGAGAGCATCTGTTATAAGTTTTGGATATAGTGTCATATATGTCTTTATTTTATTTATCTCACCCTAAGACGCTGATCTATTCTAATAGGCATATCAGGCGAGAGATCGTTCATCTTGTATAGATACTTCAAGCGAATGCCGAAATGCTGTGCAATGCCGTACATGCTATCGCCCGGCTTCACCACATAAACCATGCCTTTATATCGCTTGTCAGCCTTCTTTGCTTTCTTCTTAAGATAAACCTTTTCACCCGGATAGAGTTGGCTGTCAACATCGCGCTCATTATACTTAGCCAATTTCCGGCACGACTTATCAAGATTCCACGCTATGGTCTTGTATGTATCACCACTTTGGGCTACGACATATGGAAGTCCGTTGTTATAGAGTATCTCGTAGTTCTTCTCGGTTATATTATCCGGATTCTTCTTTTTCTTGTTTCCGGAGTTAGCGTTCTTATTGGCGCCATTGTCATAGGCATAAAGCTGATAGCGCTCTATAATGGAAATCAGACTTTGGGCATATGTAGGAGAAGTTGCATAGCCACAAGCTTTCAGCCCATGCGCCCACGACTTATAGTCTGTCTGACTGTAAGTGAACAACCTGGCATAGCGCGGTTTCTGAAGGAATTTGCTGTGGTCTTCATAGCTTTCTCTCGCCGAATTGTAACTTCGGAAACATTCGTTCGTGGCATCGTCATCACGATACTGCTTACGGCCTTGCCAGTCGTGGCATTTTATTCCGAAATGATTATTTCCGTTTTTTGCGAGATAACTTTTGCCCGCAGCACTCTCAAGAAGACCTTGCGCAAGGGTTATTGACGCAGGGATATGATAACGCTGCATCTGCTCAATAGCTACCGGCGCATATTTCTCGATGTAAGCATCATAGTCAGCGTTGCGATATTGAGCGGATGCAGCGAATGGCGTTGCAAGAACGAGGAGTAGTATTACAAGGAAGTGCTTCAAATGCTGTTCCTTTCTTGTGTTCAAAAGCGCAATTTATTAATTGTACATAAAGCGCTTGATAGACTTCTTCGGAGTTTTTTCAAATTCTTCGTCGCGGAGTTCTATTGACTGCAGCTTAGCGTAAGAAGCGATAATCTTATTCACCTCAACACGATTCTGCTCCATTATTTCCGCAAGTTGTTCTTCTTTGGAGATTCCTGCCTTCTCTGCCTCGGCATAATCAGGATAAACGAGACCGACAAACTTGTCGTTGCGCTGTACCATAACCGACTCAACCACATAAGGCATTGAGTTAAGCTTGTCTTCAATCTCCTCCGGATAGACATTCTGGCCGTTTGGAGTGAGAAGCATGTTCTTAGAACGTCCGCGGATATAGACAAAGCCGTCGGCATCCATTGTTCCGAGGTCGCCAGTATGATACCAACCGTCAGCGTCAAGAGCATCGCGAGTTGCTGCGTCGTTCTTGTAGTAGCCGAGCATCACATTGTAACCGCGTGCAAGAATCTCGCCGGCAACATTCTGAGGATCAGGCGAATCTATCTTCACATCCATGTGGACAACCTTGCGACCGCAAGAGCCATTGCGGGCTGTCTTATAGTCTTCGTAGGTAATGATTGGAGCACATTCTGTAGCACCATAGCCAACGGTTACAGGGAAGTTTATCTCGCGGAGGAAAGACTCAATCTCATAGTTGAAGGCAGCACCGCCGATAATGATTTCGTACAGATTTCCGCCGAAAGATTCGTAGAGAGCATCGCAAATCTTCTTCTTGATCTTCGAACCAATGATAGGCAACTTCATCATGACCTTTATGTTCGGAGTAAGCTTAGGGAAGACGCGCTTGCGAATAATCTTCTCAATGACGAGTGGCACGGCGATGATGACAACCGGCTTGACCTCGCGGAAAGCTTGTGCAATGATAGCAGGTGATGGAACTCGAGAGAGATACCAGATATGACAACCAGCCATAAACTCGTAGAGGAACTCAAATGCCATTCCATACATGTGAGCCATAGGAAGGATGCTGACAACATGATCGCCTGCCTTTACAACATGGCTCAAAACGCCCTCGGCAAAGTCCATGTTACTCCAAAGCGCACGATAAGGAATCATCACGCCCTTAGAGAAACCGGTTGTTCCGCTTGTGTAGTTTATGAGTGCCAGTTCGTCAGGATTCTGCTCAATGTAATACTGAACATGCTCGCGGCGGAAATTCTTAGGATATTTCTTGCCAAAGAGTTCATTGAGATGCTCTCTTGCGAAAGTGAGCTTTTCTTCTCTTGCAACAGCAATAGAAAAGTCCTGAATGTTGATAATTCCTTCTACATCAGGCATTTCTTCTGCCTTGAGAGTAGGTCCGACGACATCACCTACGAAGAGGAGTTTTGCTTCTGAGTGGTTCACGATAGAATGAACCTGCTCTGGAGTAAACTCATGAAGGATAGGCACTGCGATAGCACCATATGTGAGGGTTGCAAGAAAAGCTACAGCCCAATGTGTAGAGTTGCGTCCGCAGATGGCAATTTTGTCGCCACAATCCACACCGCTTTCTTCAAAAAGGATATGAAGTTTCTCAATCTTGCGTGCCACATCCTTATACTGATATGTAACACCCTTATAGTCTGTTAGAGCATCAAGATCCCAATGATCAACGATTGTGTTCTCAATGAGTCGGTTGAAAGAAGCTATACTATTCATTACATTATATTCTGATTGCACAAACATTTATTTCTGTGTGCAAAATTAAGAATAATTATACACAATAAGAAATTTTCCGTGCGTATATTTTATATTTTAAGTATTTTTATTAATTTTGCACATCAAAATGAAAAAAACAAAGACTGCATACGTATGTACTGAGTGTGGTTACGACTCGGTAAAGTGGCTCGGAAAATGTCCTTCGTGCGGACAATGGAGCACATTCAAGGAAGTGAATCTCGGCGGCACTTCCCGTGAAAGCGTGGCTAATGATTTCAGCAAGGCTTCGCCGCTCGGCGGACCGAAAGCGCAGAAACTCCATGACATTTCCACAGACAAGGAACCGCGCATAGACCTTGGCGACGATGAGCTTAACCGCGTGCTCGGAGGTGGAATGGTACCTGGCAGCATTATTCTGCTCGGCGGAGAACCAGGCATCGGAAAGAGTACGCTAACGCTACAGACCATTCTCGGCATAAAAGGACGTAACATACTGTATGTCAGCGGAGAAGAAAGCGCATCACAGATAAAGATGCGTGCCGACCGACTGATGAGTTCTGCCAATGGACAGGACTTAGCTACAGCTGATTCAACTTCGGGCATAAGCATTCTCTGCGAGACAAACCTAGAGAAGATCTTCGAAACGATAAAGGAAGTGCAGCCGGAGATTCTCGTTGTCGACTCCATACAGACAATAGCTACGGAAACTCAGGAGTCCTCACCGGGCAGCATCGTTCAGGTGCGAGAGTGTGCATCCATGCTTTTGCGTTATGCAAAAAGCAGCGGAGTGCCAGTCCTGCTCATCGGACATATCACGAAAGAAGGAACTTTGGCTGGTCCGAAGATTCTGGAGCACATCGTTGACACTGTCATTCAGTTTGAAGGCGACCAGAACCATGTCTATCGCATACTACGCAGCATAAAGAACCGCTTCGGAAGCACTTCTGAACTTGGCATTTACGAGATGCAGCACAACGGACTACGACAGGTTTCAAATCCGTCGGAACTGCTGCTTAACGAAGACCACGAAGGACTTTCCGGTATAGCAATCTCAGCTGCAATGGAAGGCGGCAGACCTTTCCTAGTTGAGACTCAAGCTCTTGTTTCAACAGCTGCCTACGGAACTCCACAGCGCTCGGCTACGGGTTTCGACCAGCGCCGTCTAAACATGCTGCTTGCCGTACTGGAAAAACGCGTTGGCTTCAAGCTCATCCAGAAGGATGTCTTCGTGAACATCGCAGGCGGCATGAAGATAAACGACCTCGCAATGGATTTAAGCATCATAGCTGCTGTTCTATCAAGCAATGTTGACACGCCGATAGAGACTGGTGTGGCTATGTGCGGAGAAGTCGGATTGAGCGGCGAAGTGCGACCTGTTTCTCATATTGAGCAACGAATAGCAGAGGCTGAAAAGCTCGGATTCTCAACCATAATAATTCCGAAACTTAACACAAAAGGTAATAACCTAAACAAGTTCAAGATAGAAATAATACCAGTACGCAAGGTAGAGGAAGCTCTGCGAGCGTTGTTTGGATAATACATATAAATATATGCGAACATTAAAATACATTGTAGCCATTCTGACATTAGTCGGTTTCGTAGGCTATGTTTGTTATGACATTTTCTTTCCCAACGGCTTCGACTACGACGAGGAAGCGGCTAAGCGTAAGCAGCATAAGGCTGCGCTTAACATCGGAGCGATGAACAACATCAGCAGTCTTCCTATCTGGGTGGCAGAGGAAGACAGCATTTTCGATTCGCTCAGAGTGGACATAAATGTCCGCGACTATACAGACCAGCTCGACTGCGACATGGCATTTGCCAACAAGAAAATAAACATTGAGATTACTGGACCGAAGCGTGCAGAATGGTTGAAGAAGGAAAAGAAGACCGACTTCACAGAACTGGCAAAACTCCCAATGCCTTATGCAATGATGGCTAACCACAAGGCGCGTCTATCTTCCATCAAACAGCTGAAGGACAAGATGCTCGCCGCAACACGGCTTTCACTTTTCCACGAAGAAGCTTACCATTGCATTGACAGCGTAGGTTTGAAGCGCGACAGTGTCTATGTCGTACAGATAAACAATCACAATGTGGCTATGCAGATGTTGCAGAACAATGAGCTTGATGCTTCTTTCCTAACCGAGCCTTACATCACGCTTGCAAAAATCATGGGCCATAACGCGCTCTACAGCAATAAGGCAGAAGCTTTGCTCATTGCCAGGACAGACGCTGACCCAAAGGAACTAAAGAAATTCCAACAGGCGTACAACGAGGCAATCAAGCGCATCCGCAAAAATGGTGTTGAGCACTACACGAAGCTCATTGCCGACCGCTGCCAATGTTCGCCACAGTTTGGAAAAGACTTGAAAGTTAAGTTCTAAGGAAGTGAGATCTTCAATCATATATCTTCGATTTGCAGTTTCCGCTTCTCGTTTTTCACTTTTCAATTTAGTGTATGCTCTACAACAAAATACCTAAGCTAAAAAGACTGCTTCAGGAAAGCCATAGTCCTTTTCTTGATGACCTCAACCGCATTGAGGAAGACTTCAAGCGCATGTCGGAATTTTACGCTATGGGCAACATTGACCCACAGCTAGACAGTGTATATGATAATCTGACAAAACGCTTCCATAAGCTTGAGAAGGACATCGAGATATACAACTCGGCTCATAACAGCCCTTTCTTCCAGCGTATGCTCTCCGACACGAACGGCGACTACACTCTTGACCTTGAACGAATAAGCTTCGAACTTGAGGAATTCAACATTGACATCACCATGCTTGACCTTGAAACTGACGAGCAGGTAAAGGCAGAAAAGAGCAAGCTGATTTACACTAAGCACCACGAATTCCTCAAGCAACTCTTCGCAAAGCTTTGCCTTTCGCCAATACTCGGCAGCAGCCACGCTGAAACAATCAAGGACATCATTCTCTGCTCTACCACGAGCGAGATTGACGCACAGGTAATGGTGTCTGCACTTCTCATCTCATGCTTGGAAGTGTTTGATGGGTACAAGACAGACATATTATATAATGTTTACAAGCAGAGCGAAAACGAGGTGCTCAAGCAGAAAGCGTTGGTGGCTTTCGTTCTCTGCACAAACAATAGCGACAGTGCCTATGACCTCAAACTTCGTCCACTGAAGCCAGCTATTGTAGCCAACATTCAGCGACAGATTTTCTACATGAGCGACAGCCCGCGTGTTGAGCAGATTATGCAGAATGAAATAATGCCGGATGTTATTAAGAACAGCGAGTTTGACTTCAAGAACAACCAGATTATCCGAAAGAATCAGGACAAGCTGGACGACATTCTGAATCCGCACAAGGACGAGGAAATGATTGAAAAGATGGAGGAGACAATGAAGCGCATGAAGACGCTGCAAGACCAAGGCAGCGACCTCTTCTTCGGAGGTTTCAAGCACATCAAGCAGAATCCGTTCTTCAGCACTATCATGAATTGGCTCTGTCCGTTCTACCTTGACCATCCGCAACTCCCTAAGATTGAGGACGATACGGACAATCGTATAATAAGCAAACTCATAGAAAAGACGCCGTTCTGCGAAAGCGACAAATATTCGTTCATGCTTTCCATGAATCGTGCTTTGGCGACTATTCCTAAGGAGATGAAGGATATGATTATTAAAGGCGAGGCACAGCTTGATATCGTGGGTGGCGACATCACTCGCAACTCGGCTTATGTTCGACGCACTTATCTCCAGGACCTTTTCCGTTTCTATCAGCTCTGCTATTACGCAAAGAATCTGCACAATCCTTTTGACCAGAACAAGCAGCAGATTATTGTCATTTCAAAGTTCCTTAACTTGGAAATGCCTGAGTATGATGAATGTGCCATCAGTCTCTGCAAGACTCTACGCAAGCTTGGCATGAAGACTACTTTTCACAACATGCTCAACGAATGGCAACCTATTACAAACAAGGGAAAAGTATATCATGCTTTCTGTGATCTTGAAAAAGGTGCTTTGGTAGAAGCCGTCAATATATTTGAAGAAATTCTAGAAGAAGAGCCACACAACATCCAAGCTCTTTTCGGACTCACTAAAGCTTGTTTTGAAATGAAAGATATCGGAAGAAAACACTTCCGAAGCCATCAGTCTGACGCACTTAACTCGCTTCTCGCACTCTATTTTAAGAACGAGAAAGACATGAGCGTGCAACACACTCTGATCAAGGCGCATCTCATGACTGGCGAAACAGAAAAAGCGCTCAAGCTCGGAAATGAACTTGTTGCTGAAGATAAGGCTGAATCTTTCGTCGTGGCACTTGTCGGCATAAGCACACTTTCGCAGGGCGATGTTAAAAGCGGCGTAAAACTTCTGAAGAGATCTGGTCTTGAAATAACTTCCGTGTTCAAGGATGCTCGCTCTTTCGGCATATTGATTTCACGCGCACAAGAGGACATGATTCAGAATATCCTTAGATAAGATTGTACCGATTTCGGTACGACAAGTATAGTATCTATGATACAGAAGATAAAGGACATCGTCCGTGAGGCTTCGAAGCTGATGCAGACGGACATTTTCGAGATAAACGAGAAGGATGGAGTTGCGAACATCGTGACATCATCAGACGTGGCGGTAGAGAACTATCTGAAAGAAAAACTCGCAGAACTGTTGCCTGGCTGCGGTTTTCTTTGTGAAGAAGAGGATGTGCACTACCTCGGACACGAATACACGTGGATAATCGACCCGATAGACGGCACGGCAAACTACGCTCGCGGAATACGCGAATGTGCAATCTGCGTAGGTTTGAGACACAATGAAGAAATGGCGGCAGCAGTTGTCTTCCTACCACGAACAGGCGAGATGTTCTGGGCAGAGCGTGGAAAAGGGGCTTTCCTTGGCGAGAAGCAGATAAAGGTTTCTGAACGCGAGTTCAAGAACTCTGTTCTCTGCACTGCCCTCGCAGTCTATCACAAGGAGCATGCGCGAGTATGTTCAGAGATTATCGTGGATGCTTTCGAGCAGATTAACGACATTCGCCGATTCGGTGCTGCGGCGCCAGAACTATGCTTCCTCGCCATAGGACGTTGCGAGCTCTATTTCGAGTACATTCTCTCGCCATGGGACTTTGCCGCAGCTTCGCTAATCCTTGAAGAAGCCGGCGGTTGCCTCTGCGACCTTGACGGCAAGAAGCTTGACCATACAAAGGCAACCGGCGTCATTGCAGCTAACAATCCAGAAAACCTTGCAAAACTATTGGCGATAGTAAAGATGCATATTTTTTAACATATGCATATTCACTCAAAGACGATATTTCTTTTCTTTAATTTTCTTCGAGCATAATAAAGAAAAAACTTAAATGTACTTTTTGAGTTATTCCTTCAGATTAATGACACGCTCGTTGCCAAAGATTTCCTTGAGAGCATCGAGCGTGTTGTATTTGTCTTGGGTGAAGGATGTCCAAATCATAAACCACGCATAACGATTGTAACTGGCAAGTTGCTCTGCAGAAGGAAGTTCACCAACCTCACCAAGTGCAAGGAGTTTTCCACCTCCGAGCGTAACCAATTGGTCGTGGGTGTCCTGAAACCACTCTCGATGGTAAACATCGGCTGCAAGGACATCAACATATTCATCGCCAGGATAATATAGCGAATAGCCCATCTCCTTATCAACAGGATGCTTGCGCGGATTATTCGGATTCCACACCCATATCAAGTTATTGAGTTTATGATAGTCTGTGAGTCGGTGGTAGAGCATCTTCCACAAAACAGTAAAACCTTTTTCGCCTCTGCGATCGCCCCACAAGAACCATTCACCGTTCATCTCGTGGAACGGACGCCACAAAACAGGGACATCATTTTCCTGCAGCACTTTCAGATACTGTGCTATGCTATCAACCTGCTCCAACCAGAGCCTGTTCATTTCGCTGCCTTCAGTAACGAGTTCTTCCCATTCCTTCTTCGAGAACTTTCCCTGCGTCTGCTTACGGAAGTTCACTTGTCCTCGGTCAAAAGGACGCGCCGCATGCCATGTCATGGAAATTAGATAACCGCGACGATGATGATCAATAGACATATTCACAACTTTATCTGCATCCCAAGCCAAGTCACCGCCCCACACCACCGGAACGGCTCCAGAAACAGCCTCTTCAATTCTATTGAGATCGTTTCTGTAGTTTGGCATAAACAGTTGATTGTGATGTAGTCCAGAAAAAATCTTTCCTTCATCAACAGTACAATAGAGTCTTTCAAGCAATGCACGCGTCGTTACACTTGCATTTTCGTTGATTGGCGAGAAATGCTTGTTCTGAGCAGAACAATTAACTGCCACACAAAGCAGCAGGTAAAAAAATGAGGTTAGCCTTGATTTCATAAAATCAAAAAATAAGGGTTAGTTTTAGTTAGTTATATTCATCTTTTATACGCATATGCGTAAAGTTATTGGGACACGCATTGGGAAAAGTTCATCTCAAAGTCATCAATCACATGACAAGTTCAAACTTCCTACGATATTGCCGACCAATCGACGATGGTTTTCTTTAGTTCCTGCAAACGGTGGCGAATAATGGAGTGCTCAGGAAGATCAAGCTGCGGGTCGCGCTCTATTATTTTGCGCGCTTCGTCGCGAGCGAGTTGTATGAGTTCACCGTCGCGGGCGATGTTAGCAATCTTCAGGTCAAAAGCCATGCCGCTCTGCTGCGTGCCTTCAAGATCGCCTGGACCACGAAGTTTTAGGTCGGCTTCAGCTATTCGGAAACCGTCATTAGACTCGCACATTATATCTAGTCGTTTGCGAGTTTCACTTCCAATCTGACGCTTTGAAAGCAAGATACAATAAGACTGCGAAGCGCCACGCCCTACCCTGCCTCGAAGCTGATGAAGCTGAGAGAGTCCGAAGCGCTCTGCATTATAGATGAGCATGACGGAAGCATTCGGTACATTAACTCCAACTTCGATAACGGTCGTTGCCACAAGAATCTTCGTTTCACCAGAGACAAAGCGCTGCATTTCAGCATCTTTTTCTGCCGACTTCATCTGTCCGTGAACCTTGCTTATCTCATATTCTGGAAACACCTGACAGAGTCGCAGATAACCGTCTTCAAGGTTTTTCAGATCGAGATTCTTGCTCTCCTGGATAAGCGGAAAGACCACATATACCTGTCTGCCTTCCTGAATCTGATAGCGAATGCCTTCATAGACGGAAGCCATCTGGTCTTCGTATTTATGCAACGTCTTTATCGGCTTTCTGCCTGGAGGAAGTTCATCAATTATACTGACATCAAGATCGCCGTAAATGGTCATGGCAAGAGTACGAGGAATTGGCGTTGCAGTCATAACGAGAACATGCGGAGGATTCTGGTTCTTACTCCACAACTTTGCTCTCTGAGCCACGCCGAAGCGGTGCTGCTCATCAACAATGACCATGCCAAGATTTGAGAAAAGAACGGTATCTTCCATTACGGCATGAGTGCCAATGAGAATATTGACCTTGCCCGTAACAAGGTCTTCTAGAATCTGCTTGCGCTTCTTGCCTTTAACCACGCCCGTAAGCAATTCAACCTGCAAAGGCATATCGCCAAGAAACTCCTTAATTGTTGCAAGGTGCTGCTCTGCAAGGATTTCTGTTGGAGCAATTATACAAGCCTGAAAGCCGTTGTCTATGGCAAGAAGCATCGCCATGAGAGCAACGAGAGTCTTGCCCGAACCAACATCACCCTGAAGCAGACGATTCATCTGACGACCAGAAGAAATATCTTCCTTGACATCACGGAGCACACGCTTCTGCGCACCAGTAAGCTGAAAAGGAAGATGATTGAAATAAAAGCCATTGAACATTTCGCCAACCCTTGGCATAACATAGCCGCGATACTTATTGCGATGTTCCGTAGCATATCTCAAGATGTTTATCTGAACATAGAAAAGTTCTTCGAACTTCAGACGGCGGGTGGCAGCAGCAACATCAGCAGTTGTCTTCGGATAATGAATATTGCGAAGGGCTGTATCGCGGTCTATAAGGTGAAGACCGTTGACAATAAACTGCGGAAGTGTCTCCTTTATCGGCTCTACTATTGTGGAAAGCAACTTCTTGACAAGTTTCTCCAGCGTTCTCGATGTGAAGTACGCCTTCTTCATCTTGTCCGATGTGTGGTAATGCGGCTGCAAGCCCATCTCGGAAAGCTGCACTTTCTCAGCCTCTTCTATCTCAGGATGCATAAACTGCGGAATGCCCTTAAACATGGTAGGCTTTCCGAAAATAATGTATTTCTTATTGACTTTCAGCCCAGATGTCGGGTCAAAACGGCGTACAAACCAACAAACCTCAGCATATCCGTAGCCATCAAAGAATCTTGCAACAATGCGTTTTTGCCTACCTTGAACAGTCTCAAAACCAAGGAATTCACCACAAAGTTGAACGTAAGGCATTCCATCGTGAACATCGTTTGTATGATAAATCTGACTACGATCTTCATATCTATAAGGAAAATACTCGAGCAAGTCAGAGAATGTCTCAAGCCCGAGTTCCTTTTTCAATGTCTCCGCACGCTGCGGACCGACACCATGGAGATATTTCAGAGAGGTAGTCAACATAAGCCCCCTAGCCCCACGAAGGGGGAACTATTATTTGTTTTGAAGGACTTTAAGCTTTACGAGATCAATTTTCGTAGAAGATTTCTTGAGAACTTTTATTGTATAGTCGCCAACCTTTATCTCTTCATTCACAGCAGGGAAGCCTTGATGCTTATGAAGAACAAGTCCGGCAATAGTCTGATACTCATCTGACTCAGGCAATTCAAGTTCGAACATTCGGTTGATATTGTCAATCTCCTGACGCGCCGAAAGGATGAACTCCGTATCGGAAATCTTCTTAGCCAGCAGATTTGACTTGTCGTGTTCGTCTTCTATCTCACCGAATATTTCCTCGCAGATATCTTCAAGCGAAACGATTCCGGCTGTTCCGCCAAACTCATCCACAACAACTCCGAGCGATTTCTTCTGCGAAAGGAATATCTGCATCAATCGGCGTGCTGGCATGGTTTCCGGAACAAAAGGCATTGTGCGGATACTTTCCTTCCATCCGTTTCCGGCACTCTCCTCCTTGAACATCTCAGAAGAGTGGATGTAGCCGATAATATTGTCAATATCTTCCTTATAAACAATAATCTTTGACTTTCCGGTCTCAATGAATTTCTGCTTCAGTTCCTCAAGCGAAGTAACATTGCGGACAGCACAGATTTCCGTTCTCGGAACCATACAATCGCGAACCTTCACCTCACTGAGATCAAGCGCATTTTGGAAAAAGCTGAGTGTTCTGGCAGAATCATCAGCATTCTCAATACTTTCCTGCACAAGATAGTCCAGATCGACTTTCGAGAATTCCTCTGTTCCTTCATCCTTTTGCTTCTTAATGCCCAGAATCCTCATTATGCCGTTTGACAACATCGTTGAAAAACGAGAAATCGGATAGAGCAGGATATAACAGATATAAGCAGGAATAGCGAAGATGGTAAGCAGACGATTTGCCTGACTCTTGAACAGCATCTTTGGAAGAAACTCGCCTGTGAAAAGCACGATAATCGTAGAAATAATTGTGTCAAGAGCAACAGCAAGGGCTGGATTCTCCTGAGCTATGCCGGCAAAGATTGTTGAGTCAAAAAGCTTTGCGATGAGAATACCGTAGATGACAAGAGTGATATTATTGCCGACCAGCATCGTAGAAACAAAATTGTTCGGATGCTTGAAGAAAACGCTCAACGGACGAGCGGCAAGTCCGGCATTCTTTGTATCCATCTCAGCCTGCATACGATTGCTGGAAACAAACGCTATCTCCATTCCGGAAAAGAATGCAGAGAAGAGAAGGGACAATATTATGAATATATATAACATTAAGCTAATGCGAGCTTTTATTCTGTTGTTGTTTCCGAAACCTCCACAATCCTGCCTCTTACAGGAGAAACCGGCGAGCGGAATTGCCTACGCTTCACGCTGTCAGGCTGACTGTTGAGCGAATCGGTCTTTGAATCGCGCATGGTAGAGGCCTTGAAGAAACCTTTGGAATTGTCTATCAAATAATGGTTGAGTTTGCCCTGATTGTCAGGTTCGGAACTTTCAAAATGCGTACCTTGCATCTCGTTGTCGGGCGTGGTGAGCTTTGAGAACTTATAGCTGTAGAGCTTTTTGGCATACTGATCCCAGTAAAGTTCTTCGCTTGCGAACCTCGTTCCGTCGGTTGTGCGAATCTTCACATTGCCACGAAGTTCCCAAAGTCGCATCTGGTCATAGTACCAAGCTGTGTCGCATTCTATGAAAGCCTGCACATGAAACTGCTGGTCAAACTCCTCAAGAAAAAGTCCTTTGTCAAAATACCAAAAAGAAGGATTCTTGACAGTGTTAATCTCCCAACGCTCTGTCACCATACGATATTTGATGACACCTGAGTCGGAAATAAGCGTATTCACACCCCAACTGACCATCATCGAAGCGGAGTCGCGCTCGTTGACGGCAGGTGCAGTATGGTCAACCTCCTTGCTGCAAGCCAAAAGAAGGAGGCTGAAAACTATCAATATTTGAGGTAATTTCTTCAAGATTTATACACTTCTGATGCCCGCTATTGTCCTCCCCCTTGTGGGGGAGTCAGAGGGGGTCTTTATTCAACCTTCCACTTCATGAACCAACGCTCATTGAATGTGAAACCAATCTTGATGCGGAAAGTGTTTTCCTTGATAAAGCCAGGAGCTTCTGTATTTGCCCATTGAGCGCTAATGTTAAGGACAGAGCGGTTGTTGTAAGCATTCACGATAGGAATAGCAAGACCTGCGCTGACAGAGATTTCACGAGGTCCATCAGCCTTTCCGAGCTTATAGTAAGAAGTAGTATAAGAACCACCAAGACGATAGCGGATTCTTCCCATGAAACTACGGCCAGCCTCGTTGGCACAATATTCTCCACCCACATTTATGCGCTGACGGTCCATGAAGTAGTCGTTAGACATAGTGAAACGCTTCTCGCCATCCGCATATTCCTTGAAAATAGGATAAGTGAGCGCACTCCAGAGCTGAGTAGAATAGTCAGCACCAAAGCGCCATTTTCTGTCATGAGAATAAGAGAAACCTACACCGAAAGTATTAGGAAGAGCAAACGCATTCTTCGCTACATAAGTTGTAGTATCAGTTACGCTAGTAGAAGAAGTCGTGTGATAGTACTTCAAAGTCTGGTCAGCACCAAGATCATGACCTAAGCCGTATGTAGCACCTACAGTAATCTGGTCTTTCTTGCTCAAAGGAACATTAACCTGAATACCAAAATCAAGTTTGTATGAGCTGATGTTTGACACATAGTTCTTCACATATGTGTCAATATTCGAGTCAGAGAAAGCGTTTGAAACAGTACGATCAATCTCTCCATGCAAATAACCAACATTAGCACCGACAGAAACATACTTTATAGGCGCCCAACCTGCACCGATATAATACTGCTGAATACCGCTCTGGCGAGAGTGGTAAGAGTTTGTATAAGTAAGAGAGTGAGCGTCATCAACATAGCCTTTCTCCTTATAATCGTAGCCGATTTGCGAGTATGGCTGAACACCGAAACTCACGCCAAGTCCTTTTGCCACGCGGAAGATTGCCATCACATAGTCAAGGTTTGCTGAGTAACGGTTTATCTTCTTTGCATTCTGCTCAAAGTTTGTCATCTGACCAGAAATACCCGCATCAAAGATGAAAGACAGAGAGTCGATAGCCGAATAGCTGGCAGGGTTCAGAGGATTTGCCTCATTATGACCGTTCATACCGATACCTACTCCACCCATTCCGGCATTGAAACCCGACTGAGGGTCAGCTATTATTCCCAAGCCCATCTGAGAGTAAGGTGAGAGCGTTCCGTTAGGAGCGTCGGCTGTGTACTGTGCATTGGCTGTCAGGGCAGTCATGCAGAGAGCAAATGCAACTATGGATTTGAATATTCTTTTCATTTGTTGATAATCTCGTTTATACCTCTTTCCACTAGGAAATCGTCGGCAAAGGTACGGATATTTTCGGAAATCTGCAACTGTTTTGCGCCTCCGCCTGTTAAATAAACCTTAAGATTGTTAAATTTCTGCTGAAAATGCTGTATTGCGCCTTCTATTTCAAAGGAAATTCCACTCAGAACGCCACTTCTCATCGCTGTCTCAGTAGAATTTCCAATCTCCGGTGCATAACCGTCAGCGAACACTTTTGGCAAACTTTCCGTGTAAGCGTGCATAGCACGAAGTCGCATATTTATGCCCGGCGAAATGTTTCCACCAAGATAAGCGTTGCCGATAGCAAAGTCGAAAGTGATGCAAGTTCCCACATCGACAACCATTATATTGCTGCCCGGCTCAGACAAGGATTTAGCACCTATCACGGCGGCAATTCGGTCAATGCCGAGAGTGTGAGGCGTAGAATAGCGGTTTTCTATCACATCTGCGGGAATATCGGAAACCGTTATCAAGTCAAACTTTGTCTTTGCGCCATTGATAACTTTCTGCAACGAACCAGAAATATGACCTACGACGGCATAAGCACCGCGGTCGGCAGGATGTTCTTGAAGAAACTGCTGAACGGAATGGAAATCGCTATGGCGAAAATGTTCGCTCTTCTCCACCTCAGTTCCCTTGAAAAGCGTAGCTTTTACAAAGGTGTTTCCGACATCTATGATTATTGTTTTCATCTTGTCATTTGATGATTTGACGATTTAATTCTGCATTCTGAATTCTGCAATCTGAATTCTAGAACGGCACATTCCCGCCCGGATTCTCAGGAGGAAGGAAGTCGTTTATTGAGCCATCTTCAAAAGGATCAACCTCAGCAGGAGGGAAAGAAGATCCACCGTTGAAGCTGTTGGCTTTCGAATCCACAATCTCTCCCTCAAAAGTATTCGTGGGAGCTGATGGGGCATTCTGTGGATCCTGGAATTTTGTATATTGTCCCTTGAAATCAAGGAACACATCACCCGTGGCACCCTTACGGTGCTTTGCTATCACAATCTGCGCCTTGCCCTTCGTAGAGTTTCCATGAGAGTCAACCATAAGTCGGTAATATTCAGGACGATGGATGAAGATAATCATGTCGGCATCCTGCTCTATGGCTCCAGACTCACGAAGGTCGCTCATCTGCGGAATATGAGAGTCAACGCCGCTGTCTGGATTATTGTCTCGCTTCTCCACGTCACGGTTCAACTGAGAGAGGGCGATGATTGGAATGTTAAGCTCCTTGGCAAGACCTTTCAACGAACGGGAAATTGTAGAAACCTCTTCCTGACGGCTGCCGAACTTTGCTCCGTTGGCATTCATCAGCTGAAGGTAGTCTATCATTATTATCTTCACGCCATGTTCTTTCACCATACGGCGAGCCTTCGTGCGCAGTTCAAAGATTGACATACCAGGAGTATCGTCAAGATAGATAGGAGCTTCGGAGAGACGACCGATGTTATTGTCAAATTGCCTCCACTCCATATCGTCAAGCTGACCGTTGAGGATCTTCTTGCTATCAATCTCGCAGACATTGGCTATCAAGCGGTTAACAAGCTGCACATTGCTCATTTCAAGAGAGAAGAAACCTACCGGATGTCTATAGTCAACGGCGATGTTTCTTGCCAAACTGAGCGCGAAAGCAGTCTTACCCATGGCAGGACGAGCCGCGATGATGACAAGGTCGGACTTCTGCCAGCCTGCCGTCATGTCGTCAAGCTTTGCATAACCTGTAGGAATACCCGTCAAGCCGCCCTTGTTTGCTGCCGCCTGCTGGAGCTGTGCAAGAGCTTCCTTCACGACAGGAGCCACCTGAACAAAGTCTGCCTTCTTGTTTTTCTGCGAGATGGAAAAGAGTGTAGCCTCGGCTTCCTGCATCACTTCGTTCACGTCGTTCGTTGCGTCAAAAGCCTTTGTCTGGATGACACTCGAATAGCTGATAAGCTGACGAGCAAGGAACTTCTCGTTTATAACCTTCACATGATACATGATGTTGGCAGAAGTAGCTGCCGACTCGTCTATCTCAAGCAGATAGTTCATGCCAATTTCGTCAAAAGTTCCCTGATGACGAAGTTCTTCTGTAACGGTAACGAGATCAACAGGCTTCTCCGCAAGACTGAGCGCGAAGATTGCCTCAAAGATTTTCCTGTGGCGAGGCTCGTAGAACATCTCCGCAGAAATCTGGTCGCTCACGGCTGCGTAAGCGTCCTGGTCTATCATCAAAGCTGCAAGCACCTTCTTCTCCATCTCGACAACCTGTGGCTGGAGATGCTCGAACTCAGGGTTTACAGCTATCTTTACATTCCTCTTATTATTCTGTGTGTTAGTCTTAGCCATGGTAAATTGCGATAATAGCGCTTCCCGATCCTGTCATAGCGGCATAGACGGCGCCATCATTATAGAATTGTTGTTTTATCTCTGCAAGCTTTGGATACTTTGCAAAAACGGTTGTCTCAAAATCATTCTGCAGCAGTTGCTTCCAGTTTTCTATCGGTTCGTTCAGCACGATGTCCATGCAAGAGCGCTCCGGCTGCTTTATCGGAATATTGCGGAAAGCGTCAGCAGTAGAAACAGAAATATCTTCCGGCTTGCAGAACTTCACTTCATAGCCTTCGAGCGAGAAGTTCATCGGAGTGAATATCTCCCCTACTCCAGTCGCGAAACATGGTTTTCCCTTAATAAAGAAAGGTGCGTCGGCACCAAGCTTCAGGGCAAAAGCTTCAAGTTCTTCGTCCGAAAGATTCAAACCAGCCAACTCGTTTACGGCTTTCAGCATATATGCAGCATCAGCCGAACCGCCACCCATTCCTGCTTGCATCGGAATGCGCTTAGTGAGGTTTACTTTCATGGCAGGCAACTGAAACTGCTCAGCCAGAACCTTGTAAGCCTTAACCACGAGATTCTTCTCCGGATCGCCATCAACAGGATTTCCCGCAAGAGAGAGTTCAACAGTACCACTTGAACAATTTGAACCACTTGAACCATCTTCCGCAATCTCCACTTCAAGTATGTCCGTTACGTCATGTAGCGGATAAAATACGGTCTCAAGGTTATGGTAACCGTCAGGACGCTTGCCTACGATGTTCAGACCAAGGTTTATTTTTGCTGGTGGATAGAGTGTCATGGGGGATTTTGTGTAGGGCGAACATTTGTGAGCCGCGATTCAGTTTTTGCGGCGGAACGGCTCGGAAATCCTCGCCCTACACATTTTCTAGATTAATTTCTGCATCAACTAAGTTTGTCAGCTCCACGAAATCGGCTATGGAAAGCTGTTCCGGTCGCTTTGTCATAAACTTCTGCTCAAAGAACTCTGCCGGTGGCTGCTGCGTAAAGAGCTGCTTTATGGAGCCGCGTATCATCTTGCGTCGCTGACCGAAGAGCGTCTTCACGAGAGTCTTGAAGAGTTTCTCGTCGCAGTCAAGATGTTCCGTCTTATTGCGTGTCATGCGGATTACGGCACTCTTGACCTTTGGCGGCGGATTGAACACGTTCTCATCTACCGTAAACAGATATTCCACATCGTAGTAAGCCTGAATCATTACGCTCAATATGCCGTAGGTCTTGTTGCCTGGCTGAGCTGCAATTCGCTGTGCCACTTCGCGCTGTATCATGCCTGTGCAGCAAGGTATCAACTCCTTGTTGTCCAGCATCTTGAAGAATATCTGCGAAGAGATGTCGTAAGGATAATTGCCGGTAAGAACAAACTGCTTGCCGTCAAACACATCGTTCAAGTCCAGACGGAGGAAGTCGGCTGAGATGATGTTGTCGCGAAGCTTCGGATAGACCTCGTTCAGATAAGCCACCGACTCGCGGTCTATCTCCACAACCTTGAACGGACGACCTTTCGGGTAGATATACTGAGTCATCACACCCATGCCAGGTCCCACCTCAAGGACAGGAATCTCCGGACATGCATCGACGGTATCAGCGATTGCCTTTGCTATCGTCAGGTCGGTAAGAAAGTGCTGTCCTAAATTTTTCTTTGGCCGTACTAATTTCATCGCTTTCATTTCCGTAGCGGTCCACGGATGTTATTGCGTAATGCAGTTTGTATTGAGTAGGAATTTCTATTTGAGAACCTTTCACGCGCACTGCCACAAGATTCTTTGCCTGCTTCGTATCTACAGGCCATTCGCGGCTGGCATAGACATTAACGTAGCAACCTGACTGTGGTGTCCAGTAGATGGTGGTTTTGTCGTTGCCGAACTGCACCTTCACATCGCGTGGTTTCTCCGGCTTGCTTGTTGCGCCAACGATAGGCGGCACTAGCGAAGGATATGGGCAGAACTCTTTCATGAAGTTGTAGATGCCCTTGAAGTTGGAGAGGAGATGCTCGGCGCGGAAGATGGCAAATCCCATGTGAGCGTCGTAGCGAACATGCTTATGCTGGGCTATCTGCTCCTTCAGCGTACGGTTTCCTTCGCGACTGTCAAGGAAATAAGTTCCGAGTCCAGGGCACATATCCTTTCCGTTTGCTATTTGCTTCCATTGCGGAATCCAAGGGTAGAAATTGCGGCCGTCCCAGTAAGCCATCGGGAAAACCTGGTCCATGAGTCCTTCGCGTGTCCATCTTTCCACATCCTGACCGCGCTCGTAGGCGTTATATTTAGATGAGAGATTGCGCGTCTCCTTGTATTTTCCGATCGGCGAACAGCTCATCTTCACCCAAGGCTTCACGGCTTTCACACGGTCATGGATGGCGCGGACTATCCTTGTGATGTTCTCACAAGCTTGCCACTGCGATACGCCCTTTGCCTTTCCGTCACGGTAACGGATGTAGTCAAGGCTGATTCCGTCAACATCGTAGTTGCGCACAATCTCTTCGCAAATGCTCGCCACATAATCTGCGGTACTTGGATTGTTCGGATCACGATAGCCATTTGCTGGTGGCACACTTACCACCCATGCAGAACATTCCATTCCGCGCTTATGACATTCCTCCACAACGAACGCAAGAGGATCATAGCCCGGTCCTACTCCTTCCTTGCCTGCCCAGTATTCCGAATATTTCTCATACTTTGACGGATATGCAACATACCCGCTGGAACGAGCCTGAAAGATGACTGTGTTTATGTTTACTGCTTTGAGTCCATCGAGAATCTTTGTCAATTCCTGCTGCTGTTTGTGGCAGCTCCACACGTCTGTAGCCCTTGTCTTCGGCCAGTCAAGACCGCGGAATGTAGTGAGCCACACCGCCCTTGTCTCGTATTTAGGAGAGCCCATGAGCTCGGTGAAGGTGGCGCTGGCATTCACGACGAGCGACGCAGCAAGCAGGATTATGGTTGTTAAAAGTCTTACTCTATTGTTCATATTCGGTGCAAAATTAGTAATATTTTCACAATTAGACAACTAACAAGTGAATTTGTTATTGTTTATTAACATGACAAACGGCTTTATAATGACATTAGTCATTTATTTTCCCCAGAATCATGAATCTTCTTCCTTTGAGGGGCATTTCGTTTGTCTTAGAGAAATATTTCGTTTTCCTTAGAGTAATATTTCGTTTTCCTTAGAGAAACAAATCATCTCCCTAAGGATGACGAAACGTTTTCTTATAAGAAACGAAAATTTTTCTTATAAGAAAAAATATATTTTCTTGCAAGAAACTGGAAATTTTCTTATAAGAAAACGAATCGTCTTCCTTGGCATAACAGATTGCCTTCCTAGGGAAAACGGTTCGCTTTCCCAGGGAAGCCACTTTGTACTATTTGGAAAGAAGGTTTGTCAAATTAGGAACATTTCCATTAAAAAGTTATTACATAGAAAACAAAAGTCCTGAAATATTTTGCAGTTTGAATATTAATGCTTAACTTTGCACCCGTATAATTAACATAAAAAACTTTTAGCTTATGAAAAAACTTTTACTATCTATCGTCGCAATGATTTTTGCGATTGGTGCAAACGCCGAAGACTTCACCTTCGACTTCAATGACCTCGCGTCATACGGCTTGTCAGCCTCAGACTTCACACACAAAGAAGTAAAGGATGGTACTGAGATTTTCTACAATGTTACCACAAAAGAGAACCTTTCAGGAACCATCAGCAATGGCAAAATTGTCATCAAGGATGTTGCGGCTGAAGGCGCAAACGAATCAAAAATCTGGTATTACACAGACACTCAAAAGAACGAAAGCTACTATCAGTACCGCACTTACAAGAACCACACTGTAACAATTTCAATGGCTGATGGTTCAAAGATTTGCGCTATTAAAGGCGTAGGTACCACAGCTCTGAACTATTCAGGCGAAGGAGAAACTGAAGTAACATTTAAGATTACTGGCACTCTGAAGATCAATTCCCTCACAGTAACTACTGGTGAAGGTGGTGACACTGGTGGTGGCGATGACACTCCTACTGGTCCTAAGGCTGTTTCCGTAACAGAAGCCCTCACTATCATCAACGGTCTTGCTGACAATGGCATTACAGAGGAAGACTACGTCGTAACTGGCAAGATCACGGAGATTGAGCAGAACTTCGGTACCACTTACGGTACTGCCACATTCACAGTAGAAGGAGGTCTTATCGGTTTCCGTCTCAACTACCTTGACAACAAGCAGGTAAAGGATAAGGTTCTTCTCGCTGTTGGCGATGAAGTTACTATGCAGGGTAAGCTCCAGAAGTTTGTTAAGGATGGCGCAATGTCTCCTGAACTCTGCAATGGTTACATCACAAAGCACGTTCAGAATGGCACTCCAGATGTTCCTACCATCAAGGAAATCACTGCTGCTGAGGCACTCACTATCATCGACGCTCTCGAAGACGGAAAGACAACATCTGAGGAATACATCGTTTCCGGCACAGTTTCTTCAGTTACAGAAATTTCTGCTAAGTACGGTAACGCTACTTTCGTAATGGGCGGTCTTACTGTATTCCGCTGCAAGGACTTTGACAACAAGGGCTTCACTGACGAAGACAAGATTCAGGATGGCGACAATGTTAAGGTTCGCGGCAAGCTCCAGAAGTATGTTAAGGACAGCGTAGTTACTCCAGAGCTTTCTTACGGTTACCTTGTAGAGCTTAACGGCGCAACTGCTATCAGCAACGCTACTGCAAACACTTACAATGCAACAGCAATCTTCAACCTCGCAGGTCAGAAGGTTTCTGCAGACTATAAGGGCATCGTTGTTAAGGGCGGCAAGAAGGTTATCCTCAAGTAATCGCTCGCAAACAAATAAGCAAAACAAAACGAGTTGCATCACATCCGATGCAACTCGTTTTTTGTTTTGGTTTTGTTTTAATGTTTTGTTTTAATGAAAAAAATGTAGGGCGAAGATTTCTGAGCCGTTCTATGGGCGGCTCGAAAATCCTCGCCCTACTTATATCATATTCCTAAAAAGGATTCTTTCTTATGCGAAAGCGATAGCAATAACCTTGTCAACAGCAGCAGAAAGACCATCCTTGTTCTTACCACCAGCAGTAGCATAGTGAGGCTGACCACCGCCACCACCCTGGATGAGCTTGCCTGCCTCGCGAACCATCTGACCTGCGTTGAGACCATTGTCCTTAACAACATCGTCAGAAATCATTACGCTGAGTGTTGGCTTGTCCTGATGGTGTGTGCCGACAACAGCAAGAAGCTTCTCTGGGCATGCCTGACGGAGTTTGAACACGAGGTCCTTAGCTGCGTTTGGTGCCATAGGAAGAACGGCTGTAACAACCTTCACGCCATTGATTTCGCGAGCCTCGTTGAGGAGCTTAGCCTTTACACGCTCAACAGCCTCTGCCTGGAAGCTTTCGATAGACTTCTTCATTGACTCGTGCTCCTCGATGTACTTCTCGAGAGTAGCCTTGAGATCCTTTGCATTATTGAACATTGCCTTAAGAGCCTTCATACCGTCTTCAAGACCGTAGAGCATCTCTTCGCACTGAGCACCAGTCTTTGCCTCGATACGACGAATGCCGGCAGCAACAGAGCTTTCAGAGATAATCTTAACCATTCCGATGCGACCAGTAGAAGTAGCGTGGATACCACCACAGAACTCTACTGATGGACCGAACTTAACGACGCGAACCTTGTCGCCATACTTCTCGCCGAAGAGAGCGATGGCACCCATCTTCTTTGCCTCTTCAATTGGGCAGTCGCGCTTCTCGTCAATGTGGATATCCTCACGAATCATCTCGTTCACCATACGCTCCACCTGACGGATTTCCTCGTCAGTAACCTTCTGGAAGTGAGCGAAGTCGAAGCGGAGAGTGTCTGGGCTTACGAAAGAACCCTTCTGCTCAACATGGTCACCGAGAACCTGCTTGAGAGCGTAGTCGATAAGGTGAGTAGCAGTGTGGTTTGCAGCAGAAGCATTGCGCTTGTCTGTGTCAACGCAAGCCATGAAAGGAGCTGCAGGATCCTTTGGAAGAGCCTTCACTATATGAACTGACTGACCGTTCTCACGCTTTGTATCGATGATGTTGACAGTCTCATTCTCTGAAACGAGAACACCCTGATCGCCTACCTGACCACCCATCTCTCCGTAGAAAGGAGTGGCAGAAAGTACGAGTTCGTAGTATTCGTTCTTCTTCTGAGTAACCTTGCGGTAGCGGAGAATCTCACACTCATATTCAGTATAGTCGTAACCAACGAACTGCTGTTCGCCAGCCTTGAGCTCCACCCAGTCAGAGTTTTCTACGGCAGCAGCGTTACGAGCACGTTCCTTCTGCTTCTGCATCTCCTGGGCAAACACCTCTTCGTCAACCTCTACACCGTTCTCACGGCAGATAAGTTCTGTGAGGTCAAGAGGGAAACCGTAAGTATCGAAGAGACGGAAAGCCTTCACGCCGTCGAGAGTCTTGCCGCCATTTGCCTTAACCTCAGCGATAGCCTCGTCGAGCATCTTGATACCGTTGGCAAGAGTGCGGAGGAATGAATCCTCTTCTTCCTTGATAACCTTCGTGATAAGTTCCTGCTGTGCAGGGAGTTCCGGATAAGCACCGCCCATCTCAGCAACGAGTGTTGGAACGAGACGATAGATGAATGCGTCCTTCTGTCCGAGGAATGTGTAAGCATAGCGAACGGCACGGCGAAGGATACGACGGATAACGTAACCAGCCTTTGCGTTTGAAGGAAGCTGACCGTCAGCAATAGAGAATGCTACGGCACGGAGGTGGTCAGCGATTACGCGCATTGCTACGTCAATATCCTCTTCCTTGCCATATTCCTTGCCAGAAAGAGCACCGATAGTCTTGATGAATGGCTGGAACACGTCAGTGTCGTAGTTTGACTGCTTGCCCTGCATAGCACGAACAAGACGCTCGAAGCCCATACCAGTGTCGATAACGTTGAATGGAAGTCCTTCGAGAGAGCCGTCAGCCTTGCGGTTGTACTGCATGAACACGAGGTTCCAGATCTCGATAACCTGTGGATCGTCCTTGTTTACGAGTGAAGCGCCAGGCACCTTTGCCTTCTCTTCCTCAGAACGAGAGTCGAGGTGAATCTCAGAGCAAGGACCGCAAGGACCTGTATCGCCCATTTCCCAGAAGTTATCGTGCTTGTTTCCATTGAGGATATGATCCTTTGGAAGATGCTTTTCCCAGAAAGAAGCAGCCTCGTCGTCACGAGGAAGACCCTCTTCAGCAGAACCTTCGAACACTGTTGCGTAGAGGTTCTTTGGGTCGAGCTTGAGCACGTCAACGAGATACTCCCAAGCCCAGTCGATAGCTTCTTCCTTGAAGTAGTCGCCGAAGCTCCAGTTGCCGAGCATCTCGAACATTGTGTGGTGGTAAGTGTCGTGACCTACTTCCTCGAGGTCGTTGTGCTTACCGCTTACACGGAGACATTTCTGTGAGTCAGTGGCACGGCGAGACTTAGGCTCACGAGTGCCGAGAATGATGTCCTTGAACTGGTTCATACCAGCGTTTGTGAACATCAGCGTTGGGTCATCCTTGATGACCATTGGAGCAGAAGGTACGATGAGGTGACACTTGCTCTCGAAAAAGTTCTTAAACGATTCGCGAATTTCGTTTGCTGTCATATCTTTTTATTGTTATTTTGTTTTCTGTCTGTTATTCAATTGCATGCTATTCAATTGTCTGTTATTCCATATCACTCAGCTCATTCTTTATTGCCATAAGTTCATCTCTAACCGACGTAAGCAGTTCCATGACCTTGGTTTGCCTTTCCACCACTCCACGATTGGCAGAAATGAACTTTCGTGCAGCCTCGAGTTTGAATCCACGAACCTTGACAAGACTGTAGATAAGCTTTGCGAGTTCAATGTTTTCTTTCGTATATTGGCGCACATTATTGCCCGTAGTCTTAGGCTGAAGCGTAGGGAATTTCTTCTCCCAGAATCGTAGCACGCTCGGCTCTACACCGACCATCTCAGCCACCTCCTTTATGTTGTAATAGAGTTTATCAGACATAAGCTGTTCTGCACAATGCAAAAATCGGGGCAAAGTTACTGATAATTATTTAATTATGCAAATTTTAGCAAGAAAATTATTCCACTGTACACATAGCTGCACAGAGTTTATTCTGGAAATCTCGTCCTTGCTGCGATGTTTTAAGGCTGTTGTTCATAATACAGAAAGCAAGCCAATGGCCGTTAGGTGCCTTGCAATAACCTGCCAATGTGCTTACGCCTGAGAGAGTTCCGGTCTTGGCATGCACATTTCCCGCAGCTTTTGTACCTTTCATTCTACTACCCAAAGTGCCGTCAACACCTGCGATTGGCATCTTCTGATACAATGTATTGAAGATATGCGAACGACGGTAGGCATAACGCAAAAGGTCAACTTCCAATTCTGGAGTTATGTAATTGTAACGGGAAAGTCCACTTCCGTCAGCGATATAATAGTCTTCCGGATTTCGTCCCACACGACGAATAAGTCGGTTTATTGCTTCCTTAGCTTTCTTCGCTGATACGCCTTTCTCGTGCGCAGTTTCTGAACCTACACGATAAAATATGCACTCTGCATAAGTATTGTCACTATTCTTCAGTGTACGATTAAGGATATCAAAAAGAGAATGTGTTGTCTCTGCCAGATCTCGAGCATTCTTTGGATATTCAGATTTGGCAACACCTCCTGTAACGACAACATTAAACTGCTTCAAATACTTCTGGAAATGAGAGGCAAAGACATCTTTCTTATCCACGAGCAAAGGAGACAAAACCGGATTATCATCCTTATCGTCCCAAGCCCATCCTTCGCCCATCATAAGCGTATCTTTCATTGTCAGGTCAAGAACTATGCTGCCAAAGATAGTATCTACGCCGAGACCTTTTACAGCTTCGGCAAATTTACGCACATCACTTTCCGAGAACATTGGGTCCATAGCGCCCTTAACATAAATGTTTCCATGAAGAATCTGCGAAGTTTTACGCAATGGCTCTGCCTCAACTCTCTCTATATGAGTGCCGAGACTATCTTGTACAGTAACATTCTGCCACTGTGTCACAAACCATTCATTCTGCTTCGGAGTACCGGAATAGCCGATTTTTGTAGTAAACTGATGGTCTTTCCCCAAAAAAGCAAGAGCGGCTGAAGTGGTGAAGTTCTTCATTGTACTTGCTGGCAAAAAGCGTCTCTTCTCATTCTTTTTGTAAATCATTGACTCTGTTGTTAGGTCAAAGACTTCAATGCCATATTGAGACGAAGCCAAAATCGGACTTGTGCGCACTAAATTGTCAAGTTCCATTTTAAGGGTTTCTGGCCATGGAAGCGGCATGAATTCCCTAAGAGAATCAGGAATCTCACGACTATCATCAACCATATAATAATCTTCTTCCTCCTGAGCAAAGATGCTTAACGGAGAAACGAAGAAGAGCGCAAACAATATATTAATTAATCTATTCATTCAAATTTATTTTTCTAAACATCCAAGTAAGCGGAGGAAACGCAGTCTTCATCCACTTATTTCTCAAATTTCCCCACTTATTTCTCAATAAGACAAACAGCAAAAGCGGAAATGCCTTCCTGTCGTCCTGTAAAGCCTAATTTCTCTGTTGTAGTAGCCTTTATGGAAACATTATCCCTGGCTGTACCTATTACGCGGGCCAATGTTTCGCACATCTCATCCACATGCGGATTAATTTTTGGCTTCTCCGCACATATTGTTGCATCAATATTACCAACTCTATAGCCTTTTGTAGCAATAAGATCAACAGTTTTCTTCAGCAGAATCTTACTGTCTATACCATCTGTTTCCGCAGCAGTATCAGGGAAATGATAGCCAATATCACGCATATTTGCAGCACCAAGCAGCGCATCGCAGATTGCATGAATCAAAACATCAGCATCGCTATGACCAAGAAGTCCAAGCGTATGCTCTATCTTTATTCCACCAAGCCAAAGGTCTCTGCCTTCCACTAACTGGTGGACATCATATCCCATTCCTACTCTAATCATAAGTATAACTCATTGTAGTTCATGACATTTCGCGACATAAACGGTTGCAAAGTTACATCAATTTTCTTAATCTACAAAAAGAAACACAAAAAAGGTGCGCCTTTCAGCACACCTTTTTAATTATATTAACTATTCGCTATTAAATTTAGCAATTAGCAATGTCTATTGTAAGCCGTTTCTTACTTCTTAGTGATATCCTCGAAAGTAGCAACACGGTTGAAGTCAAGAACGTCAGAGAGCTCTGAAGTAGGGCCGCAACCTTCAGCAGTAAGACGAGCTGGGTCAATACCATACTTCTTAACGAGCATATCCTTTGCAGCAGCTGCACGGTTCTCAGCGAGCCAAATATTGTGATCAAGCTGACCTTCCATAGAAGCATAACCCTTAACGAGAACCTGAGCCTCTGGGTTGTTCTTCATGTACTTAGCGATCATCTCGATGTTAGCAACCTGAGAAGCCTCAACGTTAGTCTTGTTCAACTTGAAGATAACCTTTGGCATGAGGTTAGTCTGGAGTGGGTCCTTCTTTACCTCTACTACAGGAGCTGGCTTGTTCTGGCAGTCCTTGAGAGCATTGTTGCAATCGTCAAGCTGCTTGCGGAGACGAGCGATTTCACCATCCTTGCCAGAGAGCTCGTTGCGAAGGTCGTTGATCTTACCGTTAAGACCATCAATCTCAGCCTGGTCACGAACCTCCATAAGAGTAAAGTTGTGAGTACCGTTAGAGTTCTTGAACTTGTACATTACACCTGCGTTGAGTTGGAAAGCAGAACGAGCGAGGTTGTAGTTGTGAGCAACGTCCTGATCGTAGCAACGATCGTCGTCAGCGATGTCATAAATGAGAGCTGGCTCGAGGTAAATCATCCAAGCCTTCTTCTTGCCGAGGTTGTAACCGAAATCAAGACCTACCTTAGAGATGATCTTGTTGTCGCGGTCACCATTTGCGCTATGACCGAATACGTGACCAGCACCGATACCTACGAGACCGAGAACCTCAAATCTACGTGGCTCACCTGGGTAGTAACCAGCGATAATGTTAGAAAGGTTGAATGTTACATTTGCATTTACAGAACCGTACTTTGCAAAAACATCGTCATGACGATTAGCACCCTTGTAATCACCAATGAACATTGCGCCATCCTTGTGATCCTCACGAGCTTTCTGATCGAGGTAGAGGTTTCCTTCGAGCTGAATACCGATAGCTGGAGTGAACCAACGACCTACGCGAAGACCAAGATTTGGGTTAAGGTTCTTCAACCACGCATTGTTCAAAGTCTTAGTAGCAACACCGCCATTCACACCAACGTAAATGTTATCCCAAGCCTTACTTGGAGCTACAAGTCCATGCTTCATCTGTGTCTGAGCAGAAGCAGAAACTGCAATTACTGCAGCAGCGAAAAGTGTAAGAATTTTCTTCATACCTATTGTTATAAAATTTTAGTTTGTCTGTTAACGATTATTTCAAATAGTCCCTGTAAAGGATAATGAGTAATTGAATTAAAAATAGTATAAAACGCTGCAAATTTACGCCTTTTAGTTTTATTAACACAAAGAAAACGCACAAAAACTACACTTTGTGAGCGATTTTCTTGACCAATCTTTATATTCCGTCACCTGAAATCTTCACATAACATCAATATAAAACCTAGCGACAAGTGGCAGATGGTCGCTAAAACCATGATTGTACCGATATCCCTTATAGCTTCTTCGTGGTATCATCTCGCCAAAATTATTCCGCTCGAGAAACACCGGATTGTCATTCACATAACAACCCTGCAACAAGGAAGCCATCCCTGACGAGGCAAAGATATGGTCAAGACTATTCCATTCTCCATTAAAATAATAAGTTCCTTTACGCTTCTTATCAAAAACGCCTACTGCCCCTTTTGAGACTTCCGTCATCTCATGTTGTTCTATATAACTTAAGGCTGCATCTCCAGAATAGTCATTAAAGTCTCCTGCCACAATAATAAGATGATTGCTGCGCTTGACAGAATCTATCTGCTCACAAAGCCTCTCAGCCACTGCCATTCTATTCTTTCGAGTTTCTCGTTCTCCGCCTCGACGACTTGGAGAATGAACGACAAAAACATGAAGTGTATCGAGATTCACAAGAACTCCTTTTGCATATAGAATGTCGCGAGTTGGGTGATTGTCTGGAAGATTCACTCTAATTCCCCTACTCTCAAGAAGTTTAAAAGCATCAGGGTTATACATTAATGCGGTATTAATGCCTCGTCTGTCAGGCGAATGAGTCATCACATATTCATAATGGAAAGACCAAAGCATGGTCTTACGCGTCAATCCGACTAAAACGCTGTCGTTTTCCACCTCACAAAGAGCAACCATATCTGGCATCTGTTCGTACTTTTCAAAGCCAGGTATGGAAGCACAAGAGATGATTTCCTTGCCAATATTGTTGATTTTCTCGTAATACTTGCGTTTATTCCAATGGCGCAAACTCTCCTCTGTATATTCACCATCGTCTTTAATGGAATCTTTTTCCGTGTCAAAAAGATTCTCACAGTTCAGTTCAACGAAAGTGAAGATGACGAGTAAGAGAGAGAGAATATGCATTACTTCTGGATATTAGCACGAATCTTTGTAAGATAAGACTTCATGCGGTCATGATCTTTCTTTTCAATGATATCATGAAGTTCCTTGAGCTCGTCAAGAATTCTGCCCACCTGACCTGCAGAATGAGGGTTGAAGAGAATTTCATGAAGCAAGAAATCATCCTCACTAAGCACGCCCTTCGCAATTTTTTCATGACGCTTAAAGGTTGTTCCCGGCGCATCAATATGCTTCATTATTGCAGAGAAGACAAAGGAACTAACAAAAGGAATACTGAGCGAGTAAGCCATTGTCTCATCATGCTCTTTGAACGAATATTCAAAGATATTGAGTCCCAAACGGCTATAAAGGTCCTTGAAGAAACATTGTCCCATATAGTCGCCTTCATTAATAATAATGGCATTCTCCTCGCTGAGCTGGTGAAGATTGGCAAAGGTAGGTCCGAACATCGGGTGTGTTGACACATAACGGCGTCCTGTGCTTTCATAAAACTCCTTCAATCCAGTCTTCACTGATGCGATATCGCTTATTATGCACTGCTCTGGCAGGTATGGAAGGATCTCCTTGAAAGCAGGAATGGTGTATTTCACCGTAGCTGCATTGATGACCAACTCCGGCTGAAATTCCTCGATTTCCTTAAGTTTCGTGAAACGAAGAGTGTTGTATGTAAAGCGAAGGCGCTGCGGATCTTTCTCATACACAGCAGTCTCATGGCTGAAACTCAGCAAGTCGAGGAAGAAACTTCCCATCTTTCCTGCGCCTAAAACAAGTATTTTCATTACTATTAATCTATTGAGGTGAGCAGAGTATTTCCGCCCACCTTTATTTATATCCTATTTATTGATAATCTCCATCTGCTGACGAACAGATTCTTCATGGATTGCTTCAAAGACAGCCTTGATGAAATCTCCATCCATACCACAAAGTGAACCTTGCACTCCGCGCTTATCAAGAATCTCACTATAACGCGAAGTCTGAAGAACAGTCATGTTATGTTCCTTCTTATACTGTCCGATTTCACGACAAACACGCATTCGCTTAGAAAGAAGTTCAAGAAGATTGTCATCGAGTTCGTCAATCTGCTTTCGAAGAGCAGTAATGCTTTCAGTAGTAACTTTACCGTCACGAATAACGAGCAAGCCAATGATATAATCTAAAACTTCTGGTGTGAGCTGCTGCTTTGCATCGCTCCAAGCCTCATCCGGATTGCAGTGTGACTCAACGATAAGACCATCAAGACCGAGATCCATTGCCTGCTGACAGAGTGGAGCAATAAGATCGCGGCGACCTCCAATATGACTTGGGTCGCAGAAAATCGGAAGATTCGGAATGCGACGACGAAGTTCGATAGGGATTTGCCACATAGGCAGATTGCGATACATCTTATTGTCTATGCTTGAGAAGCCACGATGAATAGCGCCAAGTCTAGTGATACCAGCGCGATTGATGCGTTCAAGAGCTCCAATCCAGAGTTCAAGGTCAGGATTTACAGGATTCTTTATCAACACTGGCACATCAACTCCCTCAAGAGAATCCGCGAGAGCCTGGACAGCAAAAGGATTTGCGGTTGTACGAGCACCTATCCAAAGTAAATCAACACCATATTTAATTGCCAATTCCACATGCTCTGGAGTAGCAACTTCTGTAGAAACAAGCATGCCAGTCTCCTGCTTCACCTTCTGGAGCCAAGCAAGAGCAGGTTCGCCATGTCCCTCAAAACCTCCAGGCTTGGTACGTGGTTTCCAAACGCCAGCACGGAACATGTGACAGCCTTTATCGGCAAGTTGCCTTGCTGTGGTTAAAACTTGTTCTTCAGATTCTGCAGAACATGGTCCGGCAATGACCATTAATCGCTCGTCATCGCAGGGAAGATTCAGTGGACAAAGTGAGAGTGCCATATCTATACGATTTACAGATTTACTAATTTATCGATTTATTGATTCTTCAAATTATCAATTTTCATTTATCAATTTTCAAAGGTAGTCTTTATTCTTTCAAGAGCTTCCTGTATCTTTTCGTCCTTCGCACAAAGCGAGATTCGGATATAGCGTTCGCCCTTACTTCCGAAGATAAAGCCAGGAGTGATGAATACGCGAGCTTCATGCAAAACTTTCTCCGTCAGCTCTTCGCAGTTTGAATATTTCTCAGGAATCTTTCCCCAAAGGAACATACCGACGGAGTTCTTGTCATACTTGCATTCAAGAACATCCATGATCTGCTCTGCAATCTGGCGGCGGCGTGCATAAGTTACGATATTCGCCTCCTCATGCCATTCGTCTTCATTGCGAAGTGCTTCTGCTGCAGCAAGTTGAATACCACGGAAAGTACCAGAGTCAATATTGCTCTTTATCTTAAGAATCCAAGAAGTAAACTCAGGATTTGCCAAGCACATTCCAACACGCCAACCAGGCATATTGTGGCTCTTTGACATAGAGTTAAACTCAATACAGCACTCTTTTGCGCCCGGAACCTGAAGAAGCGAAAGACGTTCGCGGTTCAGAATAAACGAATAAGGATTGTCATTTACAACAACTATATTGTGCTTCTGCGCAAAAGCAACAAGCTTCTCGTAAGTTTCTCGCTGCGCACGGGCTCCGGTTGGCATATTCGGATAATTAGTCCACATGAGTTTCACTTTCGACAAGTCCATCTTTTCCAAAGCGTCAAAGTCTGGCTGCCAATCGTTGTTCTCATCAAGGTCATAGTTCACGACCTTTGCGCCCAAGATTTTTGAGAGTGATGTGTATGTAGGATATCCAGGATTGGGCACAAGAACTTCTTCGCCAGGATTGACGAAAGCAAGCGTAACATGAAGAATACCTTCCTTGCTACCAATGAGCGGCAGGATTTCTGTCTGCGCATCGAGGTCAACATCATACCAACGCTTATAGAACTCTGACATTGCTGTGCGAAGCTCAGGAGTTCCCATTGTAGGCTGATATCCATGAGCCGAAGAACTCTTTGCTACTTCACATAAAGTACCTATTGTGCGTGGCGATGGTGGCATATCAGGCGAACCGATAGCAAGACTAACAATATCTTTGCCCTCAGCGTTAAGTTTTGCCACTTCTTTCAGTTTTCTACTGAAGTAGTATTCTTGTACTAAATCTAATCTATGTGCTGGTTGTATTGCCATATTATTATATGTTTACAGATTGCACTCACCATACTGACCAAGCAGTTTCAAATCTCTTGTCAGCGGGCGAATAGCGTTTATTGCTTGTTGGAATCGTTCGTTGCCGGTATATTTCAAGTCGATGATGAACATATACTCCCATTCCCTACCGATTATCGGCAAAGACTGTATCTTAGTGAGGTTTGTTTTGTAGAACGAAAGAATGCTCAAAATGGCCGAGAGTGAACCCTCTTCATGAGGCAACGAGAAACTTATACTTGCCTTGTTTGCAGCATAAACATTTCGCATCTCATCGGTTTTATGCTGTGGAACAGCCACGAGAAAGCGCGTAAAATTGTGCTTATTATCCTCTATATAGTTTTGCAAAACCTTCAGTCCGTACATCTTGGCAGCCTCAGCATGACAGATGGCAGCCCATCCGTTCTTATTATTCTCGCCGATAAACTTTGCACTTCCCGCAGTATCTTCATCCTCAACAGCCTTTAGTGTAGGATGACCTGCCAGGAAATGACGGCACTGCATCAATGCCACTGGATGAGAATGAACTTCTTCTATGCTATCCCAATCATCTTCAGGCAAGCAGCAAATACAATGCTCAATGTGCAGTTTATGCTCTCCCACAACAGAAAGTCCGCTGTCGCGAAGCAGTTCGTAGTTATGGAGAAGTGAACCTGCAATCGTATTCTCTATCGCAAGCATGGCAACGGTATTCTCGTCCTTCTCTACACTTTCGAAAACCTGTTCAAAAGTGTTGCAGCAGAGAGTCTCAATGTCCTTGCCGGCAAAGAACTGATGTGCAGCTATGTCATGGAAAGAGCCCTTAAGCCCTTGAATGGCTATTTTCATATTACAAATATTTATTAAACAAGAAATCCCGCCTCTGTTTAGAAGCGGGATTTCAGTGTTTTGTAGTCTTACTCTACTTTAGTTACTTAGAAGCACATGACTTCCCGCTTTACATTTTGTCTGCAAAGTAAAAGTAAAAGTAATAAAAAGGAGCGAAAGTTGCCATATTACTTAACTTTTTGGGAAAGTATTGTGTTTTAGTTTTTTGACTTAGTTGCGGAGGCAGGACTCGAACATGCGACCTCCAGGTTATGAGCCTGGCGAGCTACCAACTGCTCCACTCCGCGATCATTTTTTCATTGTTTTTGCCACGATTTTCCTCGTTAGCGGGTGCAAAGGTACAACTATTTATGAATTTACGATGTGTTATGGCTTTATTTTCTTCCCTTGACGGGAGTTTTCTTGACATATATTTACAAGGTAAGGAGTTTGACTACACAAACTCCTCACCGAATTCCATTCCAATTTCGTTTCTATACTTCTTTATCAGAGCAGATGAATCTTCCTTTTTGCAAATAAGGAGGACATTGCCTGTTTCAGCTACAATATAACCATCGAGATTGCCAATAACAGCAACATGGTCTTTAGGAAGCTTCACAATATTTCCGCTACTTTCATCAAAAAGCACCTTGGAAGCGACAGAGACATTACCATCATCGCTGTTGCAATTCATCTCATATATAGAATGCCAAGTTCCGAGATCTGCCCAACCAAAATCAGCTTTCATCACGAAATTATCGCTGGTTTTGTCCAAAATTCCCTTTTCTACCGAAAGGTTCGGCAACTTTGCGAAATTCTCATCTATATAATTACGTTCCTTTTCCGTAGCATAGAAATCGGAGTTTCCATCCATGTTTCTGAACACTCTTGGAAAGACATTCATAAGAGATTGTCTGAAGAACTTCACATTTGCGCAGAACAACCCTGTATTCCACAAGAACTCACCGCTCTCCATGAACATCTTCGCAAATTCGCGTTCAGGCTTCTCTGTAAAAGACTTTACCTTAAAGAACTTTGTGCTCTCTGGCGGTTCCGGATCGCCAAGTTGAACATATCCATAGCCAGGTTCTGGCCGTGTTGGCTGCACACCGACAGTAAGAAGAATGTCTCTACAAGAAACAAAGTCCAAAGCCTCTTCCATTGATGAAGAGAACCTTTCCACATCCATGACTGCATGGTCAGATGGCATCACGAGAAGACAGCCATCTATATCCTTATTAAATATACGATATGTTGCCCAAGCCACACTTGGCGCTGTGTTTCTGAAGATTGGTTCTACCAGAACATTCTCCGAAACAGCATCAGGAAGTTGCTCTCGAGCCAAATCTTCATACTGTGCATTTGTAGAAACATAAATATGTTCAGGTGTAGTTATTTTGAGAGCACGCTCCCAAGTCTGTTGTAGTTGTGTCTTGCCAGTAGAGAAAAAATCAAGAAACTGCTTTGGCATATTATCCCTGCTAACAGGCCACAAACGACGGCCTTTTCCACCAGCGAGAATGAGTACGTAGTTATGAATGTTGTTTTTCATCTATACAATTCGATTAGATAATTCAATTCAATAATTCAACTGTTTTTACAGTGCAAAGATACATAATTTATATCAATCTCACAAACTTTATCTCATTTTTTTAATCATTTTTTACACATTGTGCACTTTTTTACGAAATATTTACTTACTTTTGCACCCGCTAAGTGAGAAAACAGCACCTCGTAACAACGCCCAGATGGCGGAATCGGTAGACGCGCTGGTCTCAAACACCAGTGGAGCAATCCGTGCCGGTTCGATCCCGGCTCTGGGTACAAAAGAATCTGTTTTTCACAGCAGAAGTCCTGTAAGACAACAACTTACAGGACTTTTCCTTTTACTGCAACTTAAACTCCTACGACTATGCAAGCATTTTACAGGAAATCACTCTGTCTCTATATACTCCTTAGTCTTACCACATTAAATATATATGCACAGGAGAGTGAGAGCCAAGTTTCAAATTATAAAGTGATAAACTACCCTACCCCAAATTATGATCCTGAGAAAACAAACGATGTTCAGGGTGTAATTCTTCATCACACAGCTGTCAGCAATATACAGGAAACGCTCGACATACTTACTAGCAAAGTGCGCGGAGTAAGTACCCATGTGGTAATTGACACGGACGGAACAAGGTATGTGATGTGTCCGCCTACCACAGTAGCTTTCCATGCAGGAAAGTCAATCTTAGGAGGTAGAGAGCATTGCAATGAATTCACCATTGGCATTGAATTCCAAGGCAACACCCTTGTACACCCGCTTACGCAAGACCAGATACAGAGTGGCATAGAATACTTGCTCCCAATCATCAAGGAATACAACATTCCTATTGAGAACATTGTTACTCACGAAATGGTCAGAACAGCATTCAGGAAGAAGTATCCTAAGGAGAAATGCTACGGAAAAGTGGACATTACCCAAGTAGAATATCAGAGATTCATGACTGCACTAAATGCTGCATTGGAGAATGTTCAGCCTTAGTTTTTCTGCCAAAAAGCCTTTGAGAAAAGAATCATTATTGGGAATATTTCCAGACGGCCAATAAGCATCAAGAAAGAGCAAACATACTTGGCAGGTGCAGAGAGAATCATCCACGAATGGGCTGGTCCGTAATATTCAAGACCAGGACCGACATTACAAAGGCTTGACAAGGCAAGTCCGAACGCCTCATAATAGTTGAAGTTCGGATGAACATCATTTGGATCAACGCCAAATACAGCCAAGACATAGGCACCGACAAAGAGAGAAATGACGAAAAGAGTAATGAAGCCGATAAGAGTCTGCATGACATTTTGCGACACAACGGTTCCGTTCAGGCGAACAGGAACTATAGCACTCGGATGAAGTATTCGAGTAAACTCATTACGGATGACGCGATAAATAATGCTTAGGCGCACACACTTAAAACCGCCAGTGGTACTGCCAGAACATGCTCCGGCAAACATCACGAAGAGAAGTATCGGCATCAGTTGGACTGGCCAAAGAGTATAGTCGCAAGAGGCAAAGCCGGTAGTTGTCTGCAAAGAGATTACGGTAAAAAGGCTCTCGCGAATAGCAAGTTCCACATCGGTCTCTGGAGACGAGATTAATAGCGTTACGGTGCAAATCAATGACGCAACAAGTACAATAATTATATAAGCGTGAGCTTCTGCATTCTGAAAGAACTGGCGGATTTTTCCTTTCAGTATCGTGTAATAAATCAGTGCATAATTAATGCCAGAGAAAAACATGAAGATTATAAGCACATACTCTATTGCCGCCGAATTATACTGCTCATGCAGCATAGCAGAATGCGTTCCATATCCTCCAGTTGCCGTACAACACATAGCATAATTCAAGGAATCAAAGAAATTCATTCCGCAAATCAGTAGCGAAAGCATACAGAGTACGGTAAGCATCATATAGACAGAGCCTATCCATCTGACTGTTACCGTCAAACGCGGACGAACCTTACTATGTAAAGGTCCGGTACTCTCAGCAGCAAAAAGCTTCATGTCTCCCATTCCAAAAGCAGGAAGAATTGCTATGGTAAAGAAGACAATACCAATACCGCCAACCCATTGCGTAACACTACGCCAGAAGAGCAGGCCATGACTTACAGCGTCAACATTATCAATAACCGTGGCTCCTGTTGATGTGAAGCCGGACATTGTCTCAAAAAAGGCACTTGCCATATCGGGCAGACAGCCATCAATCAAGAATGGCACCATTCCGACTAAAGAGAATAAGAACCAAATTGAAGAAACCACGATGTAGCCATCCTTGCGTCCCATGCTAGAATCTGCTTCTCTGCCATACCAAACGCCCAGGCCGCCAAGGATTGCCGACACGACAAAAGAAGGGATAAATGGCAGTACGCTTTCGCCATAAAGCAGGCTAACTATAAGGCAAAGCAGAAGCAATCCCGACTCTATGAAAAGAAGATTACCAAGTACATTGAAAATAAAACGCCAGTTAATCATTTTTCCGTATTGCTTTTACTCACCTGTTATTGTTGCTACAATTTTCCTGGCACCTCCATAGTCACGAAACTCGCAGAGGTAGATGCCTTGCCATGTGCCAAGATTGAGTCTGCCGTTGGTAATAGGTATGGTTATGCTGCTGCCGACGATAGTACACTTTGCGTGTGCCGGCATGTCATCGTCGCCTTCGAGCGTATGCTGGTAGTAAGGCTCACGCTCTTTGACAAGGCGATTGAAGATGCTGTTCATATCTACCCTTACATCAGGGTCGGCATTCTCGTTTATGCTCAAGCCGCAGCTGGTGTGCTTGATGAACAAATGCAAAAGTCCCACATTTGGCAATTCCGGCAAATGCTGTAGCACTTCGCTCGTTACGAGATGAAAGCCGCGTGTGCGCTCTCGGAGTCTGAATTCAACTTGTTTCCACATAGTTTTATTTACGTTTTTTATTGGAGGGAATCAAGCATGGCGAGGAATTCATCTTCGCTGATTATCTTCACTCCGAGTTTCTGTGCTTTTTCCAGTTTAGATGGTCCCATGTTGCTGCCAGCGAGGATGAAGGAAGTCTTCTTGCTGATAGAACCGACATTCTTGCCGCCATTCTGTTCAATCATTGCCTTATACTCATCGCGACTATGATGCTCAAAAACACCAGAGATTACGATTGAGTTGCCCGCGAGTTTTGTGGTTTGCGCCGCTTGCTGCTCCTCAGAGATTTCAAACTGCAAGCCATAGCCACGAAGGCGTTCAATAATCTCCATGTTCTGAGCGTCAGCGAAATAGCGAATGATGCATTCAGCAAGCACCTGCCCTACTCCATCAACATCGGTAAGCGTCTGGATATCAGCTGCTATAAGATTATCAAGCGAACCAAACTTCCTCGCAAGGATCTTTGCCGTTGTCTCTCCAATCTGCGGAATGCCTAGGGCAAACAGAACGCGCTCAAATGGCACTTGCTTACTCTCCTCAATGGCATTTATGACATTCTGGGCAGATTTCTGCTTGCTGCCATCGCCATTCAACTGCTCAATACGAAGTTCATAGAGATCAGCACAGTTGCGAATAAGTCCGCTGTTATAGTAATGTTCCACAATCTCACTTCCCAAGCCCATGATATTCATGGCTTTACGGGAAACGAAATGCTCTATTCTGCCTTTTATCTGCGGTGGACAAGACGAACTGTTTGGACAATAGTAGTTTGAAGATTCTACCGTCTGTTGGTTTGACGACTTATTTGCCACAACCATCTTCACCAATTCTGCCCCACACTCAGGACAGCGCTTGATAAACTCCACAGGTTGCGCTATTATTGGGCGCTGGTCAATATCCACGCCAACAATCTTCGGTATAATCTCACCGCCTTTCTCAACATAGACATAATCGCCGATGTGAAGGTCAAACTGGCGGATGAAGTCTTCATTGTTGAGCGTTGCGCGACGAACGGTAGTTCCCGAGAGAAGCACTGCATCCATGTTCGCCACCGGAGTAACAGCACCCGTTCTGCCCACCTGGTAAGAGACGGAATTCAGTCGGGTGCAAGCACGCTCTGCCTTGAATTTGTAGGCAATTGCCCAACGAGGAGATTTGGCTGTATAGCCGAGGTTCTTCTGCTGGCGGAACGAGTTCACTTTCAGCACGATACCGTCAGTTGCCACTGGCAGTTTCTTTCTTTCCTCGTCCCAATAGTTTATGAAGTCGAACACTTCCTCCTTCGTCTTGCAAAGTCTGATGCCAGACGACACTTTGAAGCCCCAATCTGCTGCCAACTGCAAGCTCTCGTAGTGGTTATTGCAAGTTGCGTCGGCTTCAAGAAGAAAGTAGAGGTAAGCATCCAGTTTTCTGTCTGACACCACCTTCGGATCCTTGCTCTTCAATGTTCCGCTTGCTGCATTACGCGGATTTGCAAAAAGTTGTTCTTCCTGCTCTTCGCGCTCTTTGTTCAGTCGCTCAAAACTATCCCACGGCATCAGTATCTCGCCTCGGATTTCAAACTCCTTCGGAATGTTCTCGCCGTTCAACTGCAGCGGAATAGATCGTATGGTACGGACATTCTGCGTAACATCATCGCCACGCACGCCATCGCCGCGTGTAACGGCGTATGCCAGCTTTCCGTCTATGTAGGTCAACGAGATGGAAAGTCCGTCGTACTTCATCTCCGCACAGATTTCGAAAGGTTCGCCATTAAGTCCTTTTGACACGGAATCGTAGAAATCAGACACATCCTGGAAGTTGTAGGTATTGGCGAGCGAGAGCATCGGATATTTATGCTCGCGCTGTGCGAAACCTTCCTGTAGGTCAGACCCCACGCGCTGTGTTGGTGAGTTCGGATCGCACATTTCAGGACATTGCGCCTCGAGTTCCTGCAAGCGATGCATCATTTCGTCAAACTCCCTATCAGAGATTGTCGGCATGTTCTTGACATAATAGTTATAATTATGCTCGTTGAGTTGCTTGCGCAGAGAGAGTATTTCGTTTTGCATATTTTCCACAAAAAGTTTTTTAAGGAGTGCGGGTTATAGTTTCAAATCGCCGATTATGTAGTTGCTGCCACCGATGAAGATAACATCCGTCTCAGCAGCATCGTTTTTCGCTGCGTCGTAAGCCTCGGCAGATGTAGGATAAGCTTTGCCGCAAAGACCGAGAGCATTGCCTTTTTCCTTTATTATATTACACGGAATAGCGCGATGCGACTGCGCTTGGGTGAAGTAATAGACAGCCTCTTTCGGCAGCATCTGCATTACGGAATCCACATCCTTGTCGTCCACCATTCCGAAGACTATTCGGAGCGTGTTGCAATTCTTCACGCAGTCGGAAAGCATCTGTGAGACAAACTCCCATCCTGCCTTGTTATGACCGGTATCTATTATGGTCTTCGGCTGTTCGCAAACCGTCTGCCAGCGTCCCATGATTCCGGTATTCTTACTTATATTACGAAGCGAAGTGCGGAATACCCCCTCTAACTCCCCCACAAGGGGGAGGACTGAATGCCGCTCAATATCATATTCAACTTTCGGGGCGCTTCCCTCCCCCTTGTGGGGGAGTCGGAGGGGGTCTATCTTCACGGCAGTCAGTACAGTGCGGAGGTTCAGTTTCTGGTAGTTTCCCTTTAGTTCGCAATCCATGAAGTACTCCTCCACTTCCTGCATCGTCGTTTCCTCTTCTGCATAGTGAATATCGGCATCAACCTCCGAAGCCGTTAGTTCAAAGACAGTCTTTGTTTCCAGCGTGGTTTCTCCGATGACTACAGGAACTCCATGCTTTATAATGCCGGCTTTCTGCTTGGCAATCAGAGGAAGAGTATCACCGAGAAGTGCGGTATGATCTAGGCTGATATTCGTGATGACAGACAGCAGCGGACGAATGATGTTCGTGCAGTCGAGTTTTCCACCCAAGCCAACTTCGATAACTGCTATATCTACCTGCTGATCAGCGAAATACTTGAATGCCATAGCTGTGGTCAGTTCAAAGAAACTCGGCATCAGCGGCTCAAAGAAATGGCGGTGGTTGTCAACGAAATCAACTACATCCTTCTCCGCTATCATCTCACCGTTCACGCGAATTCTCTCACGGAAAGAGTAGAGATGTGGCGAAGTGTAAAGTCCCACCTTATAGCCCATTTCCTGAAGGTAAGAAGCAATCATCGACGAGCAGCTGCCCTTGCCGTTCGTTCCGCCCACATGGATGGTCTTGAATTTCTCATGCGGATGACCGAAATATTCATCCAGCGCAAGCGTATTCTCAAGCCCCTCCTTATAGGCAGCGCTCCCCACCTTATGGAACATCGGAGTGGAGTTATACAGATAGTCTATGGTTTCCTTGTATGTTGACATTTTTGCTCTTGTATGTTGACTTTCTTGCGTGTATTCCTGTTTTGAACGGCAAAATTACATAAATTCTCGTAATCTGCAAATTATTCTGCCACATTTCGCCATTTTGCCTAACAAATCAACAAAAAATAAGCTTTTCTCCACTAAGGCTTATAGCACTTCTCCATGTGAGTTACAGTTATAAAAACCCATTACTGCCCAAAAACACTATGCGGTAAAAAGAAATGTCAGCAAAACTGCCATTTTCCTTACAATCTGTCACTTCGCCCATTGTAAGAGTTTCTACTCAGAAAACTAAACAAACACCCATTTTCGAGCCAATAATCGGCTAAAAATGGCTTCCGTAATAAAAGCCATAGGATTTCACATCGTTTCCCCAAGGCTTTTATCCCAAAACGCCAAGGATTTCGATGCAAAAGAGAGGGCGAAATTAGCGCATTTTCAAGGCTTTTCGGGCACAAAACCAGCTCCCCAAAACACAACCCACTGATTATCAACCAACTACCAACACCACAAGTTTTCCGTGTAGCAAATCATTTTCCCACGCTCACATTATACGCAAGTGTAGAGAAGATACCCAAAAGCAAAGTGTAAGCAAAACCACAATTTCACTTACAAATCAACAAATGCACCAACAAATTCTTCTACGAATTTCCATCAAGTTCATAAAGTCCGACACATCCCAATTCCGTCATTTATTAAGGGAAAAACGGCAGAAATCAGTCTGTACGCATTTACACTCGTTAATAAATCAGCACCGAAACAGCATGTTTTTCCGCAGATTTTCATGTTTTATAATAAAATTATGTAACTTTGGCGCGATTTATTGTACATATTCCAGCCATTCTGGCTTGATTATAACCTCATCAAAATGACAACTAACACATACACTGGCAACCATATTCTCGTAGGACTTGGAGGCACCGGAGGCAAGATTCTGCGTGCTTTCAAGATGCGAATGTTTGAGGAATTCCCTGAAGCTGAAGACCGCAAAAAGCAGTCTGTGGCTATTCTCTATGTTGACTCAACAGACGAGATGATGCCGAAAGACGGCAAGGCTCGCGCCGACTTCCGAGTGATGGGACAAGACGCTTCGTTTACGCAAAACGAATTTCTCTTCATCAAATCGGTTGACGTGGAGGACATTCTCAGCCACATCGGCAACTATCCTTCCGTAAAAGGCATCGTGGACAATGTTACCGCGGTGAAATCTGCCATCGGTTCGCTAGGCGAAGCTGCTGGTCAGAAGCGTCGTGCCGGCAGACTTCTCTTTGCAGCAAACGCTACGGGCTACGTGAACAGCCTCAAGAATGCCTACGCCCAGTGTGTGGAACGCTCAGGCGACTCCAACAGCAACAACATCCACATCTTTGCCGGACTTGCCGGCGGTACGGGTTCCGGTGCTGTTGTCGATGCCGTATTGCAGGCTCGCAAGCAGTTCCCTAATGCCACAATTTCCGTCTATGCGATGATTCCGGAGGAAAATCTTCCGAAAGCAGACATGGACCAGGGACGCTATTATCAGAACGGCTATGCTGCAATGAACGAGCTCAATGCGCTGCAGGTTGGTGCTTGGCAGCCGCATGACATTACCGGCAACAGTAAACTGAAGCTTTACAACGACCGCGTAAAAGGTGTGGCTGACGGCTTGACAGTCTATAGCAACGTAAACGAGAACGGTCTTTCGGTAAATTCTCTTGAAGAACTTCCAAAGATCGTCAGCGACTATATCTTTGCCCGCATATTCTTCGTAAACAGCCTCGACCAAATCAACCAAGATGTTGTCCGTGCATACAACTTCGAGAACATGGATGACTTCGCCTTGGAATTTGACGAGGCAGCAAACCTCAACCCTGACGCAAGCAAGCCTGTAGCACGAACAAAGAAGATAAATTCTTTCGGCATAAAGCGCGTGATGTATCCGGAACTCCGTGTACTGAAACACATCACCTACACCGTCGGCGAGAGCATTCTCTATCAGTTCAAGTACAACAACTGGCGCGAGAACCAAGGCTTTGTCAACGAGGAGCGCAACCGCGACTACCGTGGCGATTATCTTGACCGTGACAACCTCGCTATCTGGCGTTTGGACGAAGAACATCTCACGCTCGACCTCAACATACTTGAAACTGACACAAAATATCCTCGCTTCAAGGATTATTGGCACGACAAGGCTGTTGGCTATGCTGAGGAAGCAAAGAAGGCTACCTGCCCTCTCAACGAACTTGACAGCATTCTCAACGAATTCTACGAGAAACACTTCCGCGAGGAAGGCGTAGAATCGTTCTACCACTCAAAGGAAAGAGCTATTCCGGAGATGGCGAAGGAGATTCGCCACAATGTAGAGTACGGTCTTTTCGACAAATGGAAGATCGGTGACATCTCTATCATCGAACTGCAGAAGGTTTCAAAGCTCATCCTTGAGCACATGGAAGTATTGCGCGGCGAACTCGTTGAAAAGACGAAGAAGATGCGCGACGAATGCTATGCCATAGACCAAGATCGTCAGGCAAATCTCCGCGAATGGACAAATCTCAACCTGCTTCATCGCATGGTTGGCGTGGGCGCTCGCCGTTATGCCGACCACCAGGAGATTCTGGCGGACATGTACACTTGCAAGACTCGCATCCTCGCCCTTGAATTTGCAAAGAAACTTGCAGCAAAGGTGTTTGTGGAATTCGGCAGAATGGACGCCGACATTTCCGCTTTCGGTCAGAAGATTAACGACGCTATCAGCGAGACAGAAAAACTCATCGTGGCACAGCGCAAGGTGAACCGCGGTCTTGAGGATATGCGTGGCGCAATCATCGAGGTGAGCGAGGAGGAGACAATGGTGGACTTTGAGCATGACCTTAAGATAGACAAGCTCGACATGCCGAACATTGCCCGTCAGCTTCGCGAGGAGATTCTGCCTGAAACCGACTTCTTGAATTTCGGTCAACTTGCCAACTACATCAGCGTTGACGACGTAAAGGATGCGTTTGACATAAAGCTCTCTGAGATTGTTCGCACAAAGCATACAGAAAAGGCTGACAGCGACAATAAGGTTCTCGGTCTTAACATACTGACACAGCTTCAGCAGAAGCTCAAGACAGACGATGACATCAAGGCATTCGCCGCAAAGATTGTGCAGCAAAGTGGCAGTTATCTGCGCTTGAACCAGGAGCAGATTCTGCTTAACCTCCGCAACAACGAGGGCAACCTCAGTCCACAGAATCCAGCGAGCATAAACAAGAAGGTTATCCTTATCTCAATACCTTCACCTGATGAGCACGAGAGTCTGAAGCGCTTTGCAGACAAGCTTGAAGAAGCATTCCGCAACTCTATCAACCAGAGCACAGCACGAACAAACATCACGATAAACAGAAAGAGTCTTCGCAAGGACGAACTCTCCGTTATCACTGTGTCTTACTGCTTCCCAATGCGTGCTATCGAGTGGATGACTCCATACAAGGCAAAGTATGAATATTTCCTCAACACAGGCAATCCGAACACAGACACAGCAAATGCCATTCTCCTTCACACAGAGGGCGACGGCAGCCAATGCCCAGAACTCTTCCCTGTAGAGAATGCCGAGGAAGTGGCAGCAGAACGCGCTCGTCAGGCAGCATTGGCAAACGGAACTGCTATGCCTGGAGCATCAGCTATGCCAAGCGCAGTAGCAATGCCTCCAATAGCAGGTGCCGTTCCACCGCCAATACCTGGAATGAATGCAGAGATCAGCCTCTTCCTTGCCATCGGCGGTCAGCAGTATGGTCCATACAACCGCGCCACTTGCCAACAAATGGTACAGAGCGGACAACTGACACCGCAGACTCTCGTTTGGATGGATGGCATGGCAAATTGGACTGCGGCAGCACAGGTTCCGCAGCTTGCATCGCTCTTTGCACCGCAGATGCCGCCGCCAATACCGAACCTCTAAGATTATATGTAGCTCAAAGAAAATGGATAAGAAATAAAAGAAACTTACTTGGCGAAGTAACCCTGCATTATAGCCGCCCCTTATCAAGGGGCTCTAAATCTTCGAGCAAAAAAAAACAAAAAAAGAAAATCTTTGAGAACTATGGCTTTTGAAAGACGAACAGAACACTTAAGATACCGCTACGGAATTTGTCTCAACGACGACTGCCCTTGCTGCAAGGACAAATCCGTGCTGCAGATTGTTGCACGCAAGGAATTTGTCTGTCCTGAATGCGGCAAGACCTTGCGCGAAGTTGCTCCGCCTAAGCAGCCCTCTTACTCGTGGGTGAAATGGCTTATCGTAGTGGCTTTGCTTGCAGGTGCCGGCGCATGCTATTACCACTTCTTCGGCAACACAGAAGAGAAGCTCATCGAGCCTTCACAAGACGAGGTTGCTGCCGACACTTTGGAAGAAACTATCCCTATAACGGAAAGACCCCCTCTAACTCCCCCACAGGGGGAGGATGAAGTCCCTACCACAGACGAAGACCAAGCCACCGTTGAAGACGAGTCATCGTCTTCCCCTATCACAGCGCCACAGCCAAAGGAAAATGCCAACTACGCTCCACGCGAGCCTCGCAACAACATCCAGATTCCACCGAAGGAAGAAACCGTTCGCGAGGAAGTGTCCAAAGGTCCGCATCTTTCTTGGGGCGTCTATACAGGTCCTGCCAACGGACTTGGTGGCGTTATCCGCGTAACAGCAGCCCACACTCTTGACTGTCGCGACGGTTCGTCCATCCAGCTCCAGCCAGGCGACGAAATCCAGCAGACAAAGTTTCAGGGCGACGACCTTCGCCAAGGTGTCTGGATAAGCAACGGCGAGCGCCAGTTCTTCACTAGATAATTACATTTGACCTTGATTGTAGGGCGAGGATTTCCGAGCCGCGATTCAGGTTTTATTATGCGGTGAAACGGCTCGGAAATCCTCGCCCTACATCATGGCGGCAAATATATAATTTCAGAAACTAATGACTAAACTTCTCTCCATACTTTTCCTACTTCTCTCCTACTCTGCCTTCGCTGCTGACAACGTAAAAGTGTCTATCAGCGATGTGAACAACTTTGCTCTTCAGCAGACAATGGAGAGTAACGCTTCAAAGCTTCTGTCTGCCATAAACGCTGCCGACACAAGAAACTCAAAAGCTATTGATTTCAAGGGAATTAGTATTACTGACGATGCAGCAAACTCTATTGCAATGATTTGGCATAATGTGCATTTCCGCATTACGAAGGAAGCAATTGCAGAGCGTTGCCTAACGCTTCAATCCACAAAGAAAGTTCGCGGTTACGAGATCATGAACATTGAGATTCTGATGAAGCCGCAAGACAAGAATTACAAAGGAAAAGAGAGCCAGGAAGCCACAATATCTTTCGATGCGCAAGGCAAGATTTCCGACTTTGTCGTTTCGTCCGGCATCCATCAGTACAATACGATAATGAAAGATGCCGTCGGACTTGACGACCTTGACAAGCGAATGCAGATTCTCCACTTCGTTGAGCAGTTCCGCACCGCCTATTGCCAGAAAGACCTTCAGTTCATGCAGAACATTTTTTCTAATGACGCGCTCATAATTACCGGCAGGGTAATGCAGCGAAAAGGAAAGGAAATAGGCATGTTGCCAAGCATCGTTTACGACAAATACAACAAGGTGCAGTATATCGAGAATCTCCGTGGCATCTTCTCCCGCTGCAAATATGTTAACGTGAAGTTCTCCGACATCACCATCGAACGCAACGGAGCAAAGCCTTATATCTACGGCGTAACCTGCACGCAGGATTGGCAGACGAAGCGCACCAACGGCGTACACTACGAAGATCTCGGCAAGGTTTTCATGCTCTGGGATTTTTCAGACGAAGACCATCCGATGATTCACGTCCGCACTTGGCAGCCTACAGAGGACACCCGCACCTTCTCTACGCAGTCGTTCCGATTGTAAATAAATGACCACAATTATTTCAGGTTATCGATATATTTCTTCAGATCCCTATAGAACGGATTCTTTGACAACGTTTCCGGATCGCCAAGGATGAAAAGTTTCATTCTGGCACGAGTCATTGCCACATTCATTCGGCGCAAATCGCGAAGGAAACCGATTTCGCCCTTCTCATTACTTCTCACAAGCGAAATCATTATAATATCGCGCTCCTGACCTTGGAAACCGTCGATAGTATTTATGGTAATATAGCGCTTTATCGGCTTCAGAATCTGCGACTTCTTGACGAGCGAGCGAAGATACTGTATCTGCATTCTGTAAGGACTTATCAGTCCGATGTCCATTCTCTCATCAAGGAAACGCTCCTTGCCGATAGTAGTCACATAATCCTCCAGAGTCTTTATGGCAAGTTCAGCCTCAGTCTTGTTTATTCTGCCGTGGTTCTCACCGACATACTCCTCAAGAAAGAGCCCCTCTCTAGCTTTCTCCCCAGGGGAGGAGAGATTATCAATAGAATTTGACAGGGAACCTGACTTGCCTAACGCCGAGTCATTTGTATGACTCCCTCCCCCTAGGGGGAGGGCTGGGGTGGGGCTAACCCAGGTTATCGGCACATCAAGGTCGAGAATAGAGCGATTCTTCACCATATCAGCCGACACCACGCCATCCTCATAGAACCAATGGCTTGAGAACTTCATGATCTGCTCGTGCATACGATACTGCATCTTCAGCATCGTAACGCAGTCAGGCACATTCTGCACGATACGTTCCATAAGCGTAACGCCAAGTCCTTGCTTCAGCGCCTCATAGCATTTCACCGTTGGAGGAAGCTGCATGTGGTCGCCGGCAAGCACCACCCTACCCGCTCTTCTTATTGCTATCCAGCAGGCAGGTTCAAGAGCCTGAGCAGCCTCATCTATAAATAATGTAGGGAATTTCTGCCCGATAAGCAGTCGGTTGTCCGCTCCGACCAAAGTACACGCCACGACTCTCGCCTCCGTAAAGAGCGAAGCCTTTATGCGGTATTCTATCTCGTCGGCACGTTCGCGCAGTCGGGCAAGTTTCTGGTGAGTGCTGTCACCCTTCTTTTTCTGCTCACGAATCTGACGAATTGAGCGGCGGATATTCCATAGTTCAGGATAGTCCGGATGACTCTCGAACTTCCTCTCGTAGGTATATGACAGCATCTTGTCGTTCACTCGCGTTGGATTTCCTATACGCAAGACAGGAACACCGTGGTCAACGAGTTTCTCGCTTATCCAGTCAACCGCCATATTGCTCTGAGCGCAGACAAGAACCTGCGTCTCTCGGCGGAGAGTTTCATAGATAGCCTCAACGAGAGTCGTTGTCTTTCCCGTTCCCGGAGGTCCATGAACAACAGCCACATCCTTACTCCACAGCACTTCGTTGACAGCCTTCTCCTGCGAAGCATTCAGCCAAGGAAACTTCATTGCATCGAAAGTCCACTTAGCCGGCTTCACACCACCAGAGAAGACGCTGCGCAGATGAGCTACGCGAGAGTTCTTTGCCTTCAGTACTTCGTCCAGCGCATGAAACATCGTCTTGTAGCTTGTCTCGTCAAAATACAGCTGAACGCCAAGCAGTTCTGCATTCTGCAAGTCCATCACAGCCTTCGCAGAAGGCACCTGAACAACCATCCTATTGCCATCGACGTAGGAGATAGAACAAACAGCACCCAGCCCCACCCCAGCTTCCCCCCCTATGGGGGAGAGATTATCAATAGGATTTGAACGGGTATTTATATTGCCTACCGCATAGTCATTTCTTTGACTCCCTCCCCTTGGGGGGAGGGCTGGGGTAGGGCTAAAAAAGCACACAGGCTTTCCGTATTCGAAGTTATGTTCTATCTCTTCCTCCACCTCGCCTTCACAGGATGTTGAGGGAGTGTTGAATATCTCCACAACAAGTTGGTTTAGCGAGTTATAATAGCTTCTGCCCACGCTGACAGGATACCAGCAAAGACCTCGCTTTATGCGACGTCCCAGTCCCATTTCGTGCATCTGCTTTCGGTATTCTTCCTTCTCCGAGTCATGCTCCATTTGCAGCAGCGTACGCAGTTTCTGTATGTACAACAAATCTTTCATGCCGCAAAAATACAACATTCAAAGCTTTTTTCCGCATCATATCAACATTTTCACAGCCTTAACGCAGATTTCCCCACCTCTTTCTTGCGTATAATCAAATAAAACCTTATCCTTGCAGCTACATAAATTCATATAAATGGCTATAGACAGAAAAAACATTCGCCGTTCTATTAGGAGGGTCGCTGCCTCAGCGACCATGGCGCGAAGCGACAAGCTTGAGCGATAACTCATGTGGAAAATGAAAGTTAATGTTTCTCGCAGAAAAAGTTTTCCTTCTTGGTCAAGGAAATTCTCGTCCAAGAAGGAAAAGGTTAAGTTCGCTAGAACAAACAAAAGTTGTCTCGCTACGCTAACGCTATGAGAGTGACCGCTCAACATTCCGTAGAATGGCGCTCTTATAATGAAAGGAGAGAGAATGCTTATTTCTCGTTAAGAACCGGGCGGAATAAAGGCAGAGCATCGCAAGCGCTGAGCGTAGCTCGGCGGCCGATAGGGAAAGCTAATTCAATTCAACGATAAATTATTCGTATAATTCGTGAAAATTCGTAGTTAAAGCATTGCGGGGGACAACACATATATGGTTTCCTAATAAAATTACTCAAAGATATAGAACGAGGATTTCTGAGCCGCATTTCCCCAAAAACACGAGTTGGGAGCGTCTCGGAAATCCTCGCCCTATTACTATAAAACAAGTAATTCTTATACGTTCTTCATCATTTCAGCAACCTCTTCCGTGATTGCCTTAGCGAACTCTTCCTTAGTCATAACTGACTGACCGCCACCGTTCTGGCCCTGCTTACGAACTGCAACTGTGCCTTCGGCAGCTTCCTTCTCGCCAACAACGAGCATGTAAGGAATACGCTTCATTTCGTTGTCGCGAATCTTACGGCCAATCTTCTCGTTACGATCGTCAACAGTAGCGCGGATATCGTTGATAGCGAGGAAGTTCTGGAGTTCCTGTGCATAGCCGTTGTACTTCTCTGAGATAGGAAGGATGGCAACCTGGTCAGGAGTGAGCCAGAGTGGGAAATGACCTGCTGTGTGCTCGATGAGTACGGCGCAGAAACGCTCCATAGAACCGAATGGTGCGCGGTGAATCATCACAGGACGCTTCTTTGTATTGTCATCAGCTGTATATTCAAGTTCGAAACGAACTGGGAGGTTGTAGTCAACCTGGATAGTACCGAGCTGCCAACGGCGACCGATAGCATCCTTTACCATGAAGTCGAGCTTAGGACCGTAGAATGCAGCCTCGCCATATTCTACCTTTGCCTCAACGCCCTTTTCCTTGCAAGCGTCGATGATAGCCTGCTCTGCCTGGTTCCATACTTCGTCAGAGCCGATGTACTTCTCGTGGTCTTCTGGGTCGCGGAGAGAAATCTGAACCTCAACATTCTCGAACTTGAATGTAGAGAATACGCTCTGGATAATGTCCATTACCTTGCAGAACTCGTCCTTGATCTGGTCTGGACGACAGAAGATGTGAGCATCGTCCTGAGTGAACGAACGAACGCGAGTGAAGCCGTGAAGCTCACCACTCTTCTCGTAACGATAAACTGTACCGAACTCAGCAACACGGATAGGGAGATCCTTGTAAGAACGTGGCTTCCAAGCAAATACCTCGCAATGGTGAGGACAGTTCATTGGCTTGAGCATGTATTCCTCATTCTCTTCTGGAGTAGTGATAGGACGGAAAGAATCCTTGCCATAGTGAGCGTAGTGACCAGAAGTTACATAGAGATTCTTTGAACCGATATGTGGAGTAATAACTTCCTGATAGCCGTAACGCTTCTGAACGCGACGGAGCATGTCCTGAAGACGGATGCGGAGGTCAGTTCCCTTTGGCAACCACATTGGAAGACCCTTACCTACACGGTCAGAGAACATGAAGAGTTCCATTTCCTTACCAATCTTACGGTGGTCGCGCTTCTTAGCTTCCTCAAGCATAACGAGATACTCGTCGAGCATCTTCTTCTTTGGGAATGTGATACCGTAGATACGAGTCATCTGCTCGCGCTCTGCATCGCCACGCCAGAAAGCACCGGCAACAGACATGATCTTAATTGCCTTGATAGCACCTGTAGAAACGATGTGTGGACCCTTACAGAGGTCTGTGAAGTTACCCTGAGTGTAAGTAGTGATTGTACCATCCTCAAGGTCTTCCTCAATATGCTCGCACTTATATGTCTGACCGTCAGCCTTGAACTGCTCAAGAGCCTCAGCCTTAGACACTTCCTTGCGTACAACTGCGTGATCTGCTGATGCGAGTTCCTTCATCTTAGCCTCAATCTTGGCGAAGTCGCTCTCCTTGATGACCTGACCTTCTGCTGGCATTACATCGTAGAAGAAACCATTCTCAACAGCAGGACCGAAGCCGAACTGGATGCCAGGATAGAGTTCCTTGAGAGCTTCTGCAAGGAGGTGAGCAGAAGTGTGCCAGAAAGCGTGCTTGCCTTCTTCGTCGTCCCACTTGTAGAGCGCAATCTTTGCGTCTTCTGTGATAGGACGATTGATTTCTGTAGTTTCGCCATTTACACCACAAGCGATGATGTTACGAGCGAGCGCAGGAGAGATGCTCTCTGCTATTTGAAGTCCTGTTACGCCACTTTCGTACTCGCGTACAGAACCATCTGGAAATGTAATCTTTATCATAGTGTTTTGTTTTTGTTTTGTCTGTTCTTTTTTGCCTCGACTTTTGCCTCGACTTTTTACCTCGAGAAAAATCTCGAGGAACGATGGCTCCATTCTCGAGGAACGATGGCTCCATTCTCGAGGAACGGTGGCTCCATTCTCGAGGAACGGTGGCTCCATTTTTTGAGGAGCGGTAGTTTTAGCCTATAATTCGCGGCAAAGTTAACAAAAAGTTTTGTGAATCTGCTCTTCAAACCGCATTTTTGATTTCGGCTTTATATTATGTCAACCAATTAGCGCCTTTGAAAGAGCAATTACATGGAAATAGAATAGATATTACAATTTCATTTTCAAAATTAGTGTACTTGTGCCACAAAGGAGAGCAGAAGCGAAAAGATTAAAAAGTTCAGGAAAAAGTGTAAGGAGTTTATATATACATTATTATATTGATGATTATTCTTTATATCAACATATTCTTAACTCAAATAGGGCGGAGAAAACTGCGAGGTTACACAAAAAATGAAATTGAAATTGTAATCTTTCGAAACGAGATATTGTCACGAGGTTGTCATGATTGTCATTAAGGTCATTGTCATTAAGACCGTTGTCATGATTGTCATGATTGTCATTAAGGTCATTGTCATTAAGGGAAATAAGATGGTATTTCAGACCACTATAGTATTATATATTTATATATATAATACTATAGTGAGCAAAATAGAGTGTAGAAATCGTTAATGACAATTGACAATCGTGACAATGATGACAATGGTGACAATGGTGATCGCAAAGGATTACATGGCATTTTCTTATAAGAAACCAACATTTTTCTTATAAGAAAACGGTATGAAACCCTATGCCTTTTGATGCGTTTGCCTAGGCGTTTTGAGTCGTTTCCCTTGGCCTTTTGAGGCGTTTCCCTTAGGATTACATTCAGTTCTCGCCGTCTTTGAGAACAGGGAACTTTGCCCTGAATGCAGAAAGCTTCTCCATGTTGAGTTCCGCTGTTATCGCCTGCACCTGGCAATCTTCGGCTGCAATGACAGTTTTGCCGTAAGCATCAATCAGGCAGGTGCCGCCGTTGTAATGGCAAGAAGGATCATCCCCCACTCTATTAACAGCCGCAACATAGCACTGGTTTTCTATGGCACGAGCACGCAGAAGAGCATCCCACGCAGCACGGCGAGGCTCCGGCCAACTGGCAACATAAACCTGCACATCGTAAGGATTCTCCGATGTATTCCTTGACCAAATCGGGAAGCGAAGGTCATAGCAGATGCAAATATTGAACTGCACTCCGCGCCATTCCACACGACAGCGTTCCTCTCCAGCCGTAAAGCGCAGATGCTCACCGCCATAGGTAAAAAGATGCTTCTTGTCGTAAACAGAAGTTTCGCCACCAGGCTTTACGAAGTAGAAACGATTATAGTATTTACAATTTACGGATTCACCATTTACGGATTCACCATTTACGGATTCACCATTTACGGATTCACCATTTACGATATCCGCATCTTCAACCGTTTCGCAGACAGCAACGGAACCGCAGACAGCAGCATCAAGACGGTCTGCCATCTGCTTCATCCAGCGGAGAGTATCGTTATCCTCTGGCTCTGCTATGCCTTCTGGTTGAGTAGCAAAACCTGTAGAGAACATCTCGGGGAGTATATAGACATCGCTCTTCTCAACCTTGAGCATCATCTCCTCAGCCGCCTTACGGTTAGCTACAGGATTTGCCCAAACGATGTCTGTTTGCAAGAGTGTAAGTTTCATAGTTTCAACATGTTAAACAAGATTCACCCAATCATCACCTTCTTTCTGTAAGCCTGTCCGATGAACGTGGCAATAAGCACGCCATCCTGATTGGTAACACTAACCTCACAGAACGGAATCTTAGGATGATTGACCTTCTCCTCAGCCACGGCAGTAAGCACATCGCCTTCCTTTGCAGAAGAGAATATATTGATGGTACTGTTTATGGAGAATGTCAACTGGCCATGGCTGTTCACGGCAGCAGCAAAGGCAAGGTCGGCAAGCGTGAAGATAGCTCCGCCCTGGCAAACACCGCCAGCATTAAGGTGCTGTTTTGCCACCGTCATTGTAGCCACAGCATGTCCTTCCGACAGCTCCTGCAACTCGCATCCAGCATCGGCTGCAAAGCGGTCGTTCTTAAAAAAATCCTTGTTTATCATCTTCAGAAATTAAGCCCAGCCGCATTTCTTCAGAACATTCTCGCAAGCTTCCATATCCTTGGCACGAACGATAGCCTTGGAGATGTCTTCATACTGGAATGCGTACATGTAGTCAATAGAGATTCCACCATCAGCAAGATCGGTCAGAATCTTAGCGAGCGAGCCTGTTGTGTTAGGACATTCAATGGCAAAAACCTCAGTTGGAATAACGGCAAAGCTGTGATCTTTCAAGACCTTGACAGCCTTTTCCACTTCACTGACGATAAGGCGGAAAAGTCCGAAGTCCTTTCCGTCAGATTGAGAGAAGGCGAGAACATTGATGTTGTTCTCTGCGAGAATATTAATAACTTCGCCTGTACGACCAGACTTATTCTCAATAAATACAGATACTTGTGTAAGTGTCATGGTAATCTAAATGTTATTTGTTTCGGGTACAAAAGTACGAATAAAAGAGTGAAACGCAAAATTAAAGATGATTTATTTTCATTTCATTCCCCTTTTTCATATCAGAATTCGGAAAATATGGCAATAAAAGCGTAACTTTGCAGCCAGATTGTTTTCAAAACTCACAAAAACAAAACTACAATGTGGCTAATTCTGGCATTCCTCTCAGCAGCACTTCTCGGCTGCTACGACACGGCGAAGAAACGCGCTCTGAACAACAATTCCGTTGTCATGGTGCTCTTTCTGAACACGCTATTTTCCTCGCTCATCTTCCTTCCGTTCATATTGCTGTCTGCTTTTACAAATGTTCTTGACGGCACGATCTTCTATGTTGCCGTAGACGGATGGGAGCAGCATAAGTATGTACTGATAAAGAGTTGTATCGTATTGAGTTCATGGCTATTAGGTTATTTTGCCATGAAACATCTGCCACTGACCATCGTAGGTCCGATAAACGCAACAAGACCGGTGATGGTGCTCATTGGCGCCTTCTTCATCTTCGGCGAACAGCTGAATCTGATGCAATGGATTGGCGTTACCTTCGCCATCGTATCTTTCTTCCTGCTGAAACTCAGCGGACAGAAGGAAGGCATCGACTTCAAATACAACATCTGGATTTGGGCGGCAGTAATAGCCAGCATGCTCGGCGCTGTGAGCGGAATGTGGGACAAATATATCCTTGCGCCTTCAGAATCGGGCGGCGTTGGCTGTAACAGAATGCTCGTTCAGTCGTGGTTCAACATCTACCAATGCGCCATGATGGGCGTTGCGGCCTTGCTGCTAAACCGCACATCGGCAGACGGAAAGAAGATGCCAAGCATGAAGTTTGAATGGCGCTGGTCGATTCTCATCGTAAGCTTGACGCTTAGCATAGCAGACTTCGCTTACTTCTACGCACTCAGTTTGCCGGAGGCCATGATCAGCGTAGTTTCAATGATACGCCGAAGCAGTGTAATCGTCAGTTTCCTCTTTGGCGTTTGGCTGTTTCATGAGCGCAACATCAAGGCAAAGGCTTTCGACCTCTTGCTTGTACTCATAGGTATGGTTTTCCTTTATCTCGGCAGCAAATAGAAATCGTAGGGACAAAGAAAAAGCAGGGCGAAAGAATCATTCGCTCTGCTTTTTTCGTATAGTTCAATTCTATCATTAATTGATAACCACTGCCGTTCCAGACGCAGTAACCATCAGCATGCTATTGTTTGGGCCAATAGTCTCATAGTCAAGGTCAATGCCAACAATGGCATTAGCGCCCATCTGCTGTGCACGCTGCTGCATCTCAGACATGGCAGCATCCTTTGCCTCACGCAGGACCTTCTCATAGCTGCCGCTTCTACCTCCGAAAACATCACGGATGCCAGCAAAGAAATCCTTCACGAAATTTGCGCCAATAATAGTCTCGCCTGTTACGACACCGAGGTAATTCACAATCTGATGACCTTCAATAGAGGGAGTTGTTGTAACAATCATAATCTGTATGTCTTTTAATTTATTATTAATATCGTTTACGCTGGCAAAGGTACAACATTTTATCAAAACGCAAAAAAAATCGGCTGTCGCTTAACAAAAATTATACATTATTATATATAAATAAGCTTCAGCAGATGGCAAAAAACTGCTTTTCGCTTGCATTATCACAACAAAAAGCAAAAAAAGAGAACAAAAATTTGCGTATTTTGAGAAATAGTCATACCTTTGCACTCGTTCAGTGGAATGAGAGCTTCTCGAAAGAGAGGTTCTCATTCTTGATTTAATACATGTTTCGAGGATTCGAACTCTTGAAGAATCGGGCATAAACAGTAAATCCGTAAATTGAAAATTTAATAGATGATTCAGAAACAAACAGTAACAGACATCGTCAAGCAGTGGCTTGAGGAGACAGAGTATTTCCTTGTGGATGTTGAAATAAGCGCAGACAACCGTATCGTTGTTGAAATAGACCATGCCGAAGGTGTGTGGATTGAAGACTGCGTAGAGCTTTCACGCTTCATCGAAGACCACTTCGACCGCGAAAAGGAAGACTTTGAACTTGAAGTAGGTTCTGCAGGTATTGGTCAGCCGTTCAAGGTCATTGAGCAGTATCACTGCCATATCGGCAAGGATGTAGAGGTACTCGCTGCCGACGGCAAAAAGTATCGCGGAGTACTCAAGGAAGTCAATGACGGCAACTTCACCGTAACTTGCGAAGAAAAGGTTAAGCGCGAAGGCGAAAAGCGACCACACATGGAAGAAGTGGACTATCAGTTCAACATTGCAGAAGTAAAATACTGCAAGTATGACCTGAAGTTCTAAAAACAGCTAATAAAATAATAATAACTATAGACCTTTATCCCCAATTAGCAAAACTAATATAAGGTCCTCTCCCATAAGGGGGAGAGTTAGAGGGGGGCTAATATGGCAAAGAAAACCGACAATGTTGTCTCTATGGTGGACACTTTCAAGGAGTTCAAAGAGACCAAGAACATCGACCGCACAACTCTCATGAGTGTGCTCGAGGACAGTTTCCGTAATGTTATTCAGCGCATCTACGGCTCTGATGAAAACTTCAAGGTAATCGTAAACCCAGACAAGGGTGACTTCGAAATCTACCGCACTCGCGTTGCTGTCGAGAACGGCATGGTAGAAGACGAGAACAAGGAAATCGAGCTTTCAGAAGCTCAGAAGATTGAGCCTGACTACGAGGTTGGCGAGGACGTAACAGAGAAGATTGACTTCGCCAAATTCGGTCGTCGTGCAATCCTTACTCTCCGTCAGACTCTTGCTTCAAAGATTCTCGACCTTGAGCATGAGAGCGTTTACAACAAGTTCAAGGATCGCGTAGGCGAAATCATCTCAGCAGAGGTTTACCAGGTATGGAAACGCGAAGTTCTTCTTATTGACGACGAGAACAACGAACTCCTCATGCCAAAGTCGGAGCAGATTGGCGGCGACAACCGTAAGGGCGACAACTTCCGTAAGGGCGATGCTGTTCGCGCTGTCATCTACAAGGTTTCAAACGACAACAACAACCCTAAGGTATATGTATCTCGTACTCACCCTGACTTCCTTCGCCGTCTTCTTGAGAACGAAGTTCCAGAAATCGCAGAAGGTCTCATCACTATCCACGGCATTGCTCGTCTTCCAGGAGACCGCGCAAAGATTGCTGTAGAAAGCTACGACGAGCGCATCGACCCAGTTGGCGCATGTGTCGGCGTAAAGGGTGCTCGTATCCACGGCATCGTTCGTGAACTCTGCAACGAGAACCTCGATGTCATCAACTACTCTTCAAACACTAAGCTCTTCATCAAGCGTGCTCTTGCCCCAGCAGATATCACAAAGATCAACATTGATGAGGAAAGCAAGCGCGCTGAGGTATATCTTGAGCCAGACCAGGTTTCACTTGCCATTGGTCGCAACGGTTCTAACATCAAGCTCGCTTCAATGCTCACAGGCTATACAATAGATGTTTACCGCGATACTCCAGAAGACGAACAGGAGGAAGACATCGTACTTGACGAGTTCAACGACGAAATCGACCAGTGGATCATTGACTCTATCAAGGCTATCGGTTTCGATACAGCCCTCCAGGTACTCAATGCTCCTCGTGAGATTCTCATCAACAAGGCAGACCTCGAAGAGGAGACTGTTGATCATCTCATTGAAGTCCTCAAGTCGGAGTTCGAATAAGCCGTTAATTAATATAAACGAGACCTTACCCCCAGATTAGCAATGCTAATTTAAGGTCCTCCCCCTCAAGGGGAAGTTAGAAAGGGGCTTAACTTATGGCAATAAGATTAGCAAATATTATAACCCAGCTCAATATTAGCCGAGATCGCGCTGTAGAATTCCTCCAGAAGAAGAATCTTATCGAAGGAGAAATCAGCGAGAACCCGAAGCTTAATGAGACTCAGGAGAACGCCCTCAGAAGGGAGTTCAGCAGCGACATGGCTGCAAAAGAGAAGGCCGAACAATTCATAAAGCCGAAAGAAAAGAAGGAAAAGGTCAAGGAGCCGGCACCTGTAGCACAGCCTGAACAGAAGCAGGAGTTCAAGCCACTTGGCAAGATTGACCTTGACACTCTCAACGGCACAAAGACAACTGCCGAGAAACAGGAAAAGCCTGCTGAAGAGAAAAAGGAAAACAAGCAGGACGCTCTGGCAAAAGCAAAGGCTGAGGCTCAGGCAGTGAAAGCTGCCAAGGAGGCAAAACTCCTTGCAAAAGCAAAGGCTGAGGCTATCGCTATGGCAGAACAGCCAAAGAACGAAAAGCCAAGCCAGCCAAAGCTGAGCAATCAGAATCAGCAGAAGCAGAAGAACAAGCCTGCTGAGAAACGCGCTCCACAGCCAGCAGAACCAGCAGAAGACACTCCTGTAAAGACTGCCGGTGAGGTAGCTGCTCTTCAGGCTCAGGCAGACAATGGTCCAAAGATCCTCGGTAAGATTGACCTTTCGTCTATCAACTCTAGCACTCGTCCTAAGAAGAAGTCTAAGGAGGAGAAACGCAAAGAACGCGAAGAAAAGGCAAAAGCCGCTCAGCAGCAGCGCCAGAACGCAAACGGCGAAAAGAAAAAGCGCGAGCGCATCAACAAGAATAAGGTTGACATAAACCAGGCAGCAAAGCAGGCTAACCAACAGGCTAACCAGCAGGCTGGCGGCAAGAAGAAGAACAAGAACAAGAGCAAGAAACCGGTTCAACAAGAAGTTCGCGAAGAAGATGTTGCAAAGCAGGTAAAGGAAACTCTTGCACGCCTTACTTCAAAGAACAAGACAAACAAGAACGCTGCAAAGTATCGTCGCGACAAGCGTGATGCCGTAGCAGAACAGGCTGCCAAGCAGGCTGCAGCAGAGAATGCTGAAAGCAAGATTCTGAAACTCACTGAGTTCGTTACCGTTTCCGACCTTGCGACAATGATGGGTGTTGGCGTTACTCAGGTTATCGGTACGCTTATGTCTGTCGGCGTGATGGCTTCTATCAACCAGCGTCTTGAGGCTGAAACCATCAACCTCGTTGCAGAAGAGTTCGGTTTCCAGACAGAATATGTTTCTGCCGAAGTTCAGGAAGCAATCGTAGAAGAAGAGGACAAGGAGGAAGACCTCGTTGAGCGCGCTCCAGTCGTAACCGTAATGGGACACGTTGACCACGGTAAGACTTCTCTCCTCGACTATATCCGTAGCGCGAATGTTATCGCAGGTGAGGCTGGTGGTATCACTCAGCACATCGGTGCTTATAACGTAAAGCTTGAAGACGGTCGCCGCATCACATTCCTTGATACTCCAGGTCACGAGGCATTCACCGCCATGCGTGCTCGCGGTACTCAGGTTACCGACATCGCCATCATCATCATCGCTGCCGACGACTCCGTGATGCCTACAACAAAGGAGGCTATCGCTCACGCACAGGCTGCTGATGTTCCTATGGTATTCGCCATCAACAAGATAGATAAGCCAGGAGCTAACCCAGACAAGATTCGCGAAGACCTCTCACAGATGAACCTCCTCGTTGAGGAATGGGGTGGTAAGTATCAGTGTCAGGAAATCTCTGCGAAGAAGGGTATCGGCGTTGAGGATCTTCTTGAGAAGGTTCTCCTTGAAGCAGAAATGCTTGAACTCAAGGCTAATCCTAACCGCAAGGCTTCAGGTTCTATCATCGAGTCTTCACTTGACAAGGGACGCGGATATGTTGCTACAGTTCTCGTTCAGAACGGAACACTCAAGGTTGGCGACTATGTTATCGCCGGTACAGCATACGGTCGTGTAAAGGCAATGTTCGACGAACGCAACCACAAGATTGACAAGATCGGTCCTGCTCAGGCAGCAACTATTCTTGGTCTTAACGGTGCACCTACAGCGGGCGACCAGCTTCATGTTATGGACACAGAGCAGGAGGCTAAGGAAATTGCTTCTAAGCGTCTGCAGCTCCAGCGCGAACAGTCTCTCCGTACGACTCAGACTCTTTCTCTTGAAGAAATCGCACACCGCATTGCACTCGGTGAGTTCCACGAGCTCAACCTTATCGTCAAGGGTGACACCAACGGTTCTATCGAGGCACTTTCTGACTCGTTCATCAAGCTCTCAACAGAGAAGATTCAGGTCAACGTCATCCAGAAGGCTGTCGGTCAGATTTCCGAAAACGATGTCATGCTCGCTTCTACCGCTCAGAACGGTATGATCGTAGGTTTCCAGGTTCGTCCTTCACAGGCAGCAAAGAAGCTTGCTGAGCGCGAAGGTGTAAGTATCAACACTTACTCTGTCATCTACGACGCCATCGACGACATCACTCAGGCAATGGAAGGTATGCTCGACAAGGTTAAGAAGGAAGTATTCTCTGCCAATGTTGAGGTTCGCGAAGTCTTCAAGATTTCCAAGGTTGGTACTGTTGCAGGTGCTTACGTTGTTGAAGGTAAGGTTCACCGTTCTGACAAGGCTCGCGTCATCCGCGACGGTATCGTTATCCATACAGGCGAAATCGACGCCCTCAAGCGTTACAAGGATGATGTCAAGGAGGTTGCAACAAACTTCGAGTGTGGTATCTCTATCGTCAACTTCAACGACATTCAGGTCGGCGATATCATTGAGACATTCTCTGAAATCGAGGTTAAGCAAACATTGTAAGATTACACATTATTATATATATAGCGCTGCCAGTTCCCGTAATTGGCAGCGTTTATCGTATAAATACATCAAGAAGAGAGCTGATTTCTTTAGTAATATAATTGATTTTCAGGTAAAAGTTTGTAATTTTGCGGCGATTATTGCGGGGATAACACCCGTCAGAATGTTGTTTCTGCCGAAGAATCCTCCTGAGAAAGTGCGTTTTTGACGCGTCGTGATTGATGCTGACGAAGCCGCTTCTCATGGGCAAAACCCACTTACGAGTTATCTGGGTGAAGCTCAATAAGTGCAAACGGTGCGCAATACGCCAAAGCACGAAAGTAGTAATAATTTAATTTTTTAACAAAAAAGATGAACACTTTAAGTTACAAGACAGTTTCTGTAAACAAGGAAACTGCACA